>JAFXXN010000106.1 GCA_017542245.1 Lachnospiraceae bacterium | reverse complement strand
GGGATCTTAGCTCAGCTGGGAGAGCATCTGCCTTACAAGCAGAGGGTCACAGGTTCGAGCCCTGTAGGTCCCATTTGATTTGCCGATGTGGCTCAACGGCAGAGCAGCTGATTTGTAATCAGCAGGTTATCAGTTCGAATCTGATCATCGGCTTTATGGGTGGATTCCCGAGTGGCCAAAGGGGGCAGACTGTAAATCTGTTAGCGACGCTTTCGAAGGTTCGAATCCTTCTCCGCCCATTTAATTCTCTTTAATAGAGAATTTTTTATTGATTATCGCGGGATAGAGCAGTCTGGAAGCTCGTCGGGCTCATAACCCGGAGGTCGTAGGTTCAAATCCTTCTCCCGCAACTAAGCGTAGGAGTTGAAGACGTCCATCAAACAAAAAAAGTATTTGACGGTATTGAAAATGTACATCCGCCAAACACTTCGTGTTCGTCGGATGTACATTTGCTCATAAATGAGCAAACATTCAGATATGTATTTCAATCGACCTTACGAAAGCATGCTTTCGACGGTCTCATGAAAATGCACATCTGTGCATTTTCAATATTCGCTATTCGCCCAGATAGCTCAGTTGGTAGAGCAAGGGACTGAAAATCCCTGTGTCACTGGTTCGATTCCGGTTCTGGGCATGAAAGAAGACATTGATAAGATTTCTTGTTGATGTCTTCTTTTTTATTTTATTTTTCGATTCGATTGGTCATCTCGAAAGCAAAACTTTCTCGATGACCGTTCACTCAGCCCTCAGTAAGCAAGCAAGCTTGCACTGAGGGCCTTCGTTTATCGCACAAAAAAACGCCGTTACCTAACGAAACGACGTTTTTTTGAAAGAGAGGGATGCTGTCATAAATGACAGAACGAAATAATCTTTTTTAACCGAAAAGTCCACCGATCTTATCTGTTATACCGGAAAGTGCACCGGCTGCAAGTTTAGCCTTTATGCCATCAACTATGGGGTTGATCTGATCATCGGGAAGGTCTACGCCAACAAGTCCTTCAACAGTCTTAACAGGCTCACTTTTAAATTTTTCCATCATAGCAGGATCTTCTTTAATCTTTCCAACAAGCTCATCAATCTTTGCTTTAATATCCATGATAAAAACCTTCTTTCTTGATATTTCCTTTCGGTAACATTATTGTAACATAAAATTAAAATAAACGCAATTAGCAGATATATCAGATTATTTAAAATTTTTTTGTTTTTAGATGAAAAGTAATAAAAGATTGCTTTTTTTTCGGAAGTATGATAGTTTAATTGTACGTAAAATGTTATATCACAGGTGATAGAAAAAATGGATGCGAGTAAATACAAGACAGGGTATTTTCCTGTGGGAAAAAAATATTGTGACTGGGCTAAGAAAGATCATATTGAAAAAACTCCGATATGGTGCAGTGTTGATATGCGAGACGGTAACCAAAGCCTTGTGGTCCCTATGAGTCCGGAAGAAAAAATTGAGTTTTTTAAGGTCCTTCTTAAGGTAGGCTTTAAGGAGATAGAGGTAGGTTTTCCTGCAGCCAATGACTCGGAATATGAATTTTTAAGAACCATTATTGACAATAATATGATTCCGGATGACGTGACTGTTCAGGTCTTAACTCAATGCAGGGAACATATTATAAGGAAGACTTTCGAAGCTTGCGAAGGGGCTAAAAATGTTATAGTTCATTTTTATAATTCTACAAGTAAGGTACAAAGGGAGCAGGTTTTTGAAAAATCTAAAGAGGAGATTCTTCAGATTGCAGTTGACGGAGCAAGACTTGTAAAGCAGCTTTCTAAAGGATATAAGGGTAATTTCAGATTTGAGTATTCACCTGAGTCATTTACGGGTACTGAACCGGAGTTCGCACTTGAAGTTTGTAATGCCGTGCTGGATGTTTTAGAACCCTCTGACGATAATAACGTTATCATTAATCTTCCCGCTACCGTAGAATTGAGCCTTCCTCACATATATGCCTCACAGGTGGAATATATGAGTAAAAATCTTAAATACAGGGAGAATGTTACTCTTTCGGTTCATACACACAATGACAGAGGAACCGGAGTAGCGGATACGGAACTGGCAATTCTGGCCGGAGCAGGCAGGGTAGAGGGAACTCTTTTCGGAAATGGTGAAAGAACCGGAAATGTTGATATTATTACACTTGCCCTTAATATGTATACTCATGGAGTAGATCCCGGACTTGATTTTTCGGATATGGGATATCTTATTGAAATGTATGAAAAATGTACGGGTATGCATGTTTATGAAAGGCTGCCTTATGCAGGAGCACTTGTTTTTGCTGCATTTTCAGGCGGGCATCAGGATGCTATTGCCAAGGGGATGAATTACAGGGATAAGAATCATCTTAAAGAATGGAATGTTCCGTATATCCCGATAGATCCTTCGGATATCGGAAGAAAATATGAAGCAGATATCATAAGAGTAAATTCGCAATCAGGAAAGGGAGGTATAGGATATATTCTGGAGAGAAATTTCGGATATGTCCTGCCACCTAAGATGCGGGAGGCTTTGAGTTATATATGTAAGGCTACATCAGATCGTGAACACAGAGAACTAAGGCCCAATGAGATCCTTTCTATTTTCAGTAAGAATTATCTTAATATAGAAGGAAAGATTACTATTACGGATTATGAGTTCATGCATGACGGAGGTAATGTAAAGATTTATATCTCCTTTATGCAAGACGGAGTTGAAACTCCTATGGAAGCAGAAGGAAACGGTTCCCTAAGTGCTATCAGTAATGCATTAAAGAAATATACAGGGAAAAAATATATTCTGCAGGAGTTTACGCAGCACAGTATGCAGGGACAGGGCTCACAGAGCGTGGCTGCTTCGTATATCGGACTTGAGAGTACGGAAGGAAAGATGTACTGGGGCGCAGGTACGGATACAGACGTTATAAAAGCGAGTGCCAAAGCACTGTTGAGTGCTTTCGAAAACATGGTCATGTGTCAATGAAAGAATAAAATGATAGCAAAATGATATAGTTTATGCAAAATGCACTCATAAAAAACGGCAGCCCAAAAAAGGGATGCCGATTTTTTAGAGTATAATTTTTTTTAAATCAGATAAGGGGTGCGATTTTCTCAAGATATTGTTGCAAAATATACAGCTGACGATCATTAAGACTTTTTATTCCGCTGTAAATCTGATCGAGAATATGTGTACGGTTTAAAGAATTCTCAATAGGAGTCTTGCCAATAATATCGTTGGGAGTGCAATTAAATACATCGCATGCCGCTAAAATCTTGTCTAAAGTAAAATGTCTGCTTGGATTGTCAAAACGTTCAAGCTGAGCATAGTACTGGGAATCCATGTTCATTTTTTCCGAAAGCTCCGCCTGGGTCAGGGAATGAAGCTTTCTGAATTTTTTCATATTGCCGGCGATATCTCTGTAATAATTTGAGTAAGATTCATCATACCCACTTGGAAATTTGTCCATTTGTAAACTACCCTTTTGCAGGATGTAATATCCTTTTCGCATACCTTTCCTTTTTATATCCTAAAAATTTTTATAGTTAACTACTACATTGTATCAAAAATAATAATTTAGTGGTAGAAGCAAGCGTCAATATAATTATAGCAAAGAGCATAAATTTTCACAAGTTTCTACATAAGCTTGGGAAAAAATAAAATATATGAAGTAAATTATATAGAAATCGAAAGGCAGTAAAAAAATCTAATAAAATTTTTGGTTGCATTTATTGTGCAAAAAGTGTATAATACCTGCGGTAAACTTGTGAATACTGTGTGGTTTTGTGACCATATGATATGATGCTAAGGTAAAAAGTTTTAAGGAAACATAATTTATTGGAAAATTGCCGGATATAATTATGAGTGAAACAAATAATAAAAATCCCGGTTCAAGACTGCTGAAAGTGTTATATGTGACAACGGCAGTAACTTTACTGCTGATATGGGGACAATCCTGTATAAGTAAGTCAGAATCGACTGTCAGCAGTGATATTGTGGTGGAAATGATAAAACCCATAGATGAACTTGAACAGGGATACAGAAGTGAAAACGGTTGGACATATGTTGAACTGAGTACAGTAGTAAGGAAACTGGCACATGTTGTAGAATATGCAGCACTGAGTTTTCAGCTTATGTGTATTCTCCTTTTAAAGAAAAAAGGCAGTATAAAGGTGTCTTTTAACTGTCTTTTCGGAATTGTGCTTGTAGCTCTTACGGATGAAACCATTCAGCTGTTTTCCGACAGAGGATCGGAAATCCGGGATGTATGGATAGATATGGCAGGTGCTGTTCTGGGCGTAGCCGTAGCACATGCAATTGGATATTTAGTAAGAAGAAAGCTGAAAAAAGCAGACAGGGACAAGACATGACTTATTCGGTATTATTATCGGTATACAGGAAAGATTCACCCGTATTTTTAGCCGAAGCACTTGACAGCATATATAAAGATCAGACAAAAAAACCGGATGAGATAGTTATAGTTGAGGATGGACCGGTTTCTGATGAAACCGATGATGTATTAAAAAGGTTTTCTGAGAAAATATATAATAACGGTGATTCGAGGATAAAAATTGTAGATCTGGGACAGAACAGAGGATTGGGTGCAGCTCTTAAGGAAGGGACAAAGCACTGTACAGGAGATTATATTTTCAGGATGGATGCGGATGATATATCTGTTCCGCAAAGATTTGAGGTAATGTCGGAATATCTTGAGTCTCATCCGGATATTGATGTACTAGGCTCTGACATCGGTGAGTTTATAGATGATCCCGAAAGAGTTATAAGAAGAAGAGTCTGTCCTTCGGACAAAAACGGGATAATAAAGATGAGCCGCAAGAGAAATCCCATGAATCATGTTTCGGTAGCAATTAAGCGGAGTTCGCTCATTAAGGTCGGAGGCTATGTGACAATGCCGCTGATCGAGGACTATTATCTTTGGGTGAGGATGCTTGCTAACGGAATGAAGCTGGCAAATCTTAACAAAACGCTTGTAAAAGTTCGTGTCGGAAGTGATTTTGAGATCAGACGAAGCCGGACGGACAGAATAAGAAGCTGGAAGAAGCTTCAGAACTATATGCTCCTTCATGGTATGATAGGAAGACCCAGAGCATTTTGGAATATGCTCTGTATCAGGCTTTTTGTCTATTCGCCAAGCACCATAAAAAGATTTGTATATGGTAAGCTTTTAAGGAAAAAGAATAAATGAATATACTTCATATCGCATCAATAGATAATGATCCTTTCAGTGGGGTTCCGTGCATGGTTCCTAAGATGATCATTGCTGAGAACAGGGAGATTTCCAGACGTATAGGTATGGACATCCGTTTAGCTTCAGGCCCCCTTAAGGATACAGTCCGTTTTTTAAACATCAGAAACAAGGAAATAAGCAGGCTTAAAGGAATACAGATAGAAATGAAGTGGGAAAACGGAAATTCTTTAAGTGATCTTCCAGAGCCTGCGGATAATCCTGATCTTGTGGTGTTCCATGAAGTTTACTACCCCGGTTTTTTATTGATAGCAAAGGAACTTAGGGAACGCGGTATTCCTTATATCATTGTTCCTCATGGCTGCCTTACTTCTGAAGCACAGCATATTAAAAGCTATAAAAAACTTCCTGCAAATATCCTATTATTTAACAGATATATATTTGGTGCCGTATGTTTGAGATTTTTGTCTGAAAACGAAAAAAAGAACACCTTAAAAAAATTTCGGGTAAAAAATTTCACTTTGGGAGCGGGTATCGGATCAACAGGAGAGATAAATCACAGCTTTTTTCCTGAAGGACGAAAAGGCATAAGATATACTTATATAGGCCGTATAGACAGATATATCAAGGGACTCGATCTGCTTTTGGAAGCAGTGCATGACAAAGCCGATTTTTTGGGAGTTAACTCATGCTGTTTCGATCTTTACGGGCCTGATGTAAATGGCAGCAAAAAGGCTTTAAGACAAACAATAAAAGAACTTGAAATAGACAGTCTTGTAAAAATCCATACGTCGGTTTCAGACGAAGAAAAAGACAGGATTTTGAAGAATACAGATGTATTTGTTCTTTCTTCACGATCGGAGGGACTCCCCCTGGGTGTCCTTGAAGCATTAAGTTATGGGATTCCGTGTCTGGTAAGTTCCGGTTCCGGTCTTTCCGATCTTGTAAACGAATATAATGCCGGTTGGGGAGAAAACGAAGAAAACGGTCTTTCGGAACTTATAAAAAAATCAGTTGATGAATCGGGCGAGCTTGAAATTAAAAGCTTGAATGCCCTTAAACTTATAAGGAAAAAATTTTCTGAAGAGATCAATACCGAAAAGCTTATGAAGATATACCGAAACATTATTTGTTCCGGACACAAGGAGCGGTCATGCAATTAACCGGAAAAAAAATAACATCTATCCTGCTGATTGCCCTGTCGGTAATCGGGTCACTGACCCTGTTTTTTTACTGGGAAGACGGAATAAATCAGATTTTTCTGATCATGAGCCTGTGTATATTCCTGGTAATGGCTCTCTTAAACAATGCGTTTTCGGACAGGACTTTCCTAATTGTATTGTGTGTTAATGCAGCGTCTCTTTTGATAACCATATCCTATCATAAAAGCATGGGAGTTACGCTGCTGTTTGTAAATGTGCTTCTTGCCTGTGTATTGTTTAACAATATGCATTTAGATAAGAAAACTTATCTTTTTATCCATCTTATTCCGGCCGTTCTCTGGTCAGTGCTTGCAATATCTTCCGTAAGAGGAGCATATCCTGTTCCAACCGGTGAAATCTGGCACTATAAATGTTTTGGGATCATATTTCAGAAAAATACGGTCGGCATACTTGCTTTAGCAAGTATATTCCACTGGATATGCATACTTGAACAGCTTCGGATAAGAAGGATAACCAAGGTTTTGGTAGCCATACCGATGTTTATATTCCCTATCTGGAAGATAATCGAATCAGGATGCCGGTCAGCCACAATTGCAGTAACAGCATTCTGTGTGCTTTATCTTTTCTTAAACAGACCGATCCCGTACAGGTATTACTATCTTATAATACTGGGAATAATCGTATGCAGCGGATTGTTTACCATATATTATGTTGAAAACATAGTGGAACTTGAATTTGACGATATCATGGGTGGAAATCCTTTTAACAGGCTGGGAACATGGAAGGATGCATTTTCGCTTATCGGGCGATATCCTGTTTTTGGTTCGGGAACCGATATGAAAATGTCAGGCTATGATTCAGCTCATAATACTGTTTTAAGCTGGTTGAAAACAATAGGGATTGTTCCTCTTGTGACATATGCGTTTATTCTTGTTAAGAGAAGACCTTTAAAGCAGAACGGTACTTACAGCAGAGCCGCTCAGATAGCAGTGATGGCAGGACTTGTAATCTCATTTTTTGAGTCTTTTTATGCAGATTCTTTCTTTTATCTCTCCTTCCTGCTATTCCTTATAAATCCTGAGGAGAATTCATATGATACCGAAAGTGATCCACTACTGCTGGTTCGGGAAAAAGCCCATGCCCCGCAAATTCAAAAGATACATAAGGGGCTGGAAGGAAAAATGTCCCGGCTATAAAATTAAGCGGTGGGATGAAAGAAATTTCCCCATAGAGGAATGCAGATATGCTGTTGATGCTTATAACAACGGAAAATTTGCATTCGTAAGTGATTATGCGAGGTTCAGGATACTTTATTCAAAAGGCGGGATATATCTTGATACGGATGTAGAACTTTTAAAATCACTTGACGGGATACTTGACGAATGTGAAAGAGACGGTATAAAAGGTTTTTTCGGGATAGAAAGACCCGAAACCGCAGATGTAGCTCCCGGACTTATATGTGCTGCTGAACCGCGAAACCGCATTATTGGAGATCTCTTAAAAGGTTACAATAAAAAAGACTTTAAAAGAGACTTGGAAAAGGCGGCAAACGGAGAGGAAATGCCCACAGTGGTGGGATATACTACGGAATACCTTGAAAAGCATGGACTTATACGTAAAAATGCCATACAGACCGTAGAAGATGAAATACGTATTTACCCTTCCGGGTATTTTAATCCTATGGATATGAATACGGGAAGGATAAAAATAGAAGAAAATACAATATCTATCCATCATTATGCATCCAGCTGGGTGGACGGATATTCCAGACTGCGGGGACGTATATATAAACTTATACGCAGATTTCTGGGGAAAAAAACAGCCGCCGGAATCCGTAAGATATTCGGCAGACGGGAAGAAAAAAGTTAAACAATATGTTTTCAAAATGGGAAAAATTACCGAAATCAGCCCGGTCGGCTCTTGTGTTCGGAATATGTTCTTTCTTGACAAGCGGGGTTTCATTTTTGCTTACTCCGTTGTTTACAAGAATAATGGATACCGAGCAGTACGGGTTTGTAACAAGGTATAATTCGTGGCATTATATTCTGGAAGTATTTGCCTTGCTTGGCATGGCATCCGTCGGTGCTTTTAATGTGGGACTTAACGATTATCGTGACAGGCGTGACCGTTTTGTCTCGGGAATGCTGATACTGTGCAATATATCTACGATCATAACGTTCGGAGTGATATTGTTCATAAAGTATTTCTTTTTCAGGACGATCGTGCTTCCGGCAGTAATGCTTCTTATCATGCTTGTCGGATATCTCATAAGTCCGGCACTAACATTTTATACGGCCAGATGCAGGTATGAATACAGATATAAGCCGGCGGCTGTAGCAACCATTATTTCTGTTTTTGTCGGACAGGGGCTGTCGGTAGCTATGGTTTTGATGGCGGCAAACGGAAATCCTCCGTTTGGGATGGCTGAGTCGGACCTTAAGGTTTTGGGAGTTACCGCAGGGCTTGTCATTGTTGCGCTTCCGCTTTATATCTTAGCTATAAAAAGAGGCGGGATCAAACCTGATATGAAGATGGTAAAGAGCATGACTCTGTTTGCCCTTCCGCTTCTTCCTCACTATCTTGCACTTCATGTTATGAACGGAGCCGACAGGATTATGGTTGGAAATCTTGTGTCTGACGGAGCTGCGGGAATATACGGAGTAGCATCAGCTATAGGCTATGCCACATCTTACATTTGGACAGCAATAAACGGATCGCTTATGCCTTTCGTCTTTGAAAAGAAAAACAGCGGAGATATAGAAAGCATAAGAAGGGTAACAAGACTGATAGTTACTTTTTATGCGGGACTTGTCGTTATGGTTACGCTTGCGGCTCCCGAACTGTTAATGATACTTGCACCGGAAGAATATTCCGAGGGTCTTAAAGCCATACCTCCCATAGCGGCAATGATATTCTTAAATGCACTTTATAATATTTATGCATCCATAGAATTTTATTATAAGCGTTCCATAGGTATTGCGATCTCAACTATAATAGCAGCAGTGGTTAACATAGTTTTGAATCTTATATTTATACCGGAATACGGACTTACTGCCGCAGCATATACAACTCTGGTAGCAAATGCGGTACTGACTTTCTGTCATTATGTGGGATTCAGGATATGCTGTAAAGAAAAACTTTTCAGCAACCGGAGCTTTTTGCTGATTTCGATTTTATGTACGGCTTCATGCTTAGGGATATCACTGTTATATGAAGAAAATATTATAAGATATGCTATCATGGCAGTAGTTTGCCTGATCATTCTTATAAAACACAGATACATTATTGATGTTATAAAAACCGCCATGGGCAGGAAAAAGTAAATATAAAATAACGGCGGCATAAAGAAAAGGTAGGATCATGAACGAGAAAAACTATAACACTGTTACACTGGCTCAGTTATTTTGGAAAGCATTGTCAAGATGGTGGATATTGGTCATATTTGCTACACTGGGCGCTGTAGTGATGTATAAGTATGCGTCCAAGAATTATGATGCTGACATGAAAAAATATGAAGCGGATAATTCGGCTTATCTGGCTCAACTGAAAAATTATGAAGAACTGTATGATTTTAATACTTCTTACAGAGCCGTAAGTAACGGAAGCGAAGAAGAAAAAGCAAAGAAAGCGGATGAAATGGCTGAATTCTGTAAGAGCCGAATTTCTTCTGACATGATCATATCGGTGAATGATGCGCTTGCGATAAGAGAACAGATGGATCAGGCTTCGAAGCTTGATGAAAATCAGATAATCGCAAGGGTCAATCCTTACAGCATTCCGACTATCAGCATGATATATACTGTATCTCCGGAACTGCCGGAACAGCAGGGTACGATCAATACCTATTATCAGAATGCACACAATTCCCAGAGGCTCTGGACTCTTCTGTATCAGGCTTTAGGATATAAAGAGGAAGATTATTCACAGTTTTCCGGATGCAATACATTTTCATTCATAAACGGCAACCAGTTTAGCCTTACTTTGTATTATGACAGTCTTGAAGGAATGCAGGAGATTAAGACAAAGCTTGAGAATATACTTGAGAGTATAAGAAAAGAGACTGTAAAGGCTACCGGTATGAACCATACTCTGGTCCAGGTGGAAGCCAATATATTTACAAAGTCAGATACCAATATAGCAGCAACTCAGAATACATATAAACAGTGGATCATAGATTATACAAACCGTCTTAATTCCTTGAAAAATGTCTTTGCTCTTGCACAGAATGCCATGGTATCCAATTATTACGAATATATGGTAAACAAGGCAGACGGAGGAAACGGTTATATAACTGTCAAGGATCTTACTAAGCCTAAACAGGATGATGAAGCGGCAAAACAGCCTTCCGATCCCAAAAAGCTTGCGCTTATCGGGGCAGCCGCAGGACTGGCACTCGGAATAGCAGTTCTTCTTCTTATAATGATATTCGGCGGCAGGCTCCAAAAGGCAGAAGAACTTTCAACTCTGTTTTCACTCGGGCTTCTCGGAACGCTTCTTTCCGACGGCTTCATACTTCCTTTTGAAAAACTTGTGAAGTTCTTGAGTACGCGCAGATATGGTCCGTTTAATACAGATAAAAGGATAAAGCTGACGGCTGTAAAAATAAAGGCTGTTTGTGACAGCCGCGGGATAGACGGTATAGTTCTTGCGGGTACCGCTGCCAATTCGGGAAACAAAAAGCTCTTAGACAGGTTTAAAGAGGAACTGGGAAACTGCGGCATAAAGGTTGAAGCATATGGCAGTATTCTCAAAAATCCTGAGGTATTTAAGAAAGCAGCTGAGAAAAAGAACATCGTATTTGTTGAAAGAGAAATACGTTCGGCCTATAAGGATATAGAAAGGGAAATCCTTATGGCGGGAGACTGCGGTATTGACATTTTGGGAGCAGTATGTATATATTAATATAGCAAGCAAAAAGAGGAGGACCTCAAAAGAGGTAAAGAGAAATGGCAGAAAAGTATGATTTAGTAGCTAGGCCGGAAAAGGATTCGAAGGTTGAGATTTATTTAAACAATCCCGAACCGGTCATGATGGATGATTCTGAAGGAGAGATAAGCCTGATGAATGTTTTTGCCTACATGAAGAAGGCTAGGGGATTCTTTGCATGGATCACCATTGTCTGCATGATTGTAGGTGTGCTTGTACCTTATGTTGCCGGTCTTATGGGTTCGCCTGCAGAAAGCGTATCTGCGGTTATAACCTTTCATTATGACGGTGCGGAAAATTTAAAGGCTCCTGACGGAAGTGAACTTGATGTAGGATTTATCATGTCATCCTATGTTTTATCAGATGCTGTCAGATCTACCCATCTTTCAAAAGATGTATCCATCAATTCCGTATCTCAGAATATGAAGGTCAGCCGTATGCTTTCCGAAGATACTCAGAAGATGATGGAGATACTTCAGAAGATGGATGGATCATCTCCTAATGCAGACGATCCGTCAAAATACATATCTGCTGTTAAGGATGTTGAATATACTTATAAAAATCAGTATATAATTACTTTAAATAATGGATTCAGTACAGGCGGCGCAAATTCCAAAAAGGTTTATCTGAACGGAGCAGAGCTTGCACTTCTTCTTAACAATACTATAGATGTTTACAGAAAGTATTTCTTTGAAACATATGACAGCTTCAGGCTTCCGGATAATACTATAGAAGATATAAGCCTGGATGAGCTCGATTATATCGAGTGGCTTGATAACATGTATACTGTTCTGGATTCACTTTCGGATTATTGTGCCGATGAGGGTAAGGGTACTTACTTACAGTTTCGTTCGGAAACAAACGGACTTTCATTCAACGATATAAGAAAGATGATCCAGCTTGTAAGATCAACCAGAGTTGATTACCTTTATTCCTATGTTTATTATAATTATCTGGCTAAGGATAAGGACCGTCTGGTTACAAAGTTTAATTACAGTTTAAGATCGTTGAACCATGATTTAAATACTGTTAATTCCAATATTACGGACGGAGCGACACTGATAGAAAATTACAAGAATAACAATATCCTTCTTAACCGCCGTGCTACAGGTGAAGGAGATGAAAAGGATCTTTCCGCCAAGAGTGTAACCGATTATTACAACAATCTCATTATGAAGCAGTCGGGGCTGTATACACAGAAGGCAACTATCAGTACAAAGATTGACAATCTTCAGAAGAAGATCACAGGTTTCTCCAGAAGCTCAGGTACCGCATCAAAGATGGCACTTGTTGATCAGGAGATAAAAGAAGTAAATGACATCTGCCGCGAGATTTACGATCTGGTTAAAAATCTTGCAGTTGAGATTTCGGAAAGCGAGACTTACAAGAGTTCCTTTATAACAACCATTGATGCTTCATATTACGGCGGATTCTTCTCTGACAATGGGAAGAAGATCGCTATAGGATGTGCGGCAGGATTGTTCCTGGGCTTAGCAGCATGGTTCGTATATGGATTTGCCAAAGAACTTAAAGAATCAAGCAGAAAGGCAGAGGCATAACAATGGAGAAAAAGAATGTAAAGAAGAATACTTCCGGTAAGAGGATGTTTGGTAAGAAACTGAAGCTGTGCATTGCCCTGCTTATTTTAGGCGGTATCGTCGGGCTTATAATAGGAGCGGTTAATTTCTTTAATACAGAACCGGTAAAAAGAAATGCGTCGATGACTATTGAATTTACTTATGAAGAAGCAGCTCAGAACAAAATGCCCAACGGGGAACCGTTTACACTTGACGGGATTGAGCGTGACGATATCATAAATGCTGCGCTTACCAAGCTGGAATATCAGGATACTTATACACCCGATCAGATCAGGAACAGCATTAACATAAGCGGTTCATTTCCTGAGGATGTTCTTTCACGTATCCAGCGGTATGATTCTGTATATGATTATCAAAACAAGAGAGATGTACAGATGAATAATTATTATCCGACGGTCTATACGATCACCCTCTATGATGATTTTGATCCAGGAGTATCGACTGTACTGTTGGAAGATATTTTAAGGGAAATAGTTACGGAATATAAGAGTTATTTCCTGTCAAATTATACATATGTATATTCAAATGATACCAAAAATAATGTATTTTCCCTTGATAAGGTTGACTACCGTCAGCAGCTTTCTCTTATAAGAGGAAGAATGAATATAATTAAGGAATATGCAAGCTATCTTTTCTCAAAGGATATGAATTACACATATAAGGGTCTTAATTTCCATGACCTTGTTGTAAGATGCGATGATATAGAAGATACAAGCCTTACAGGATTAGAGGCTATTATCATCATGAAAGCTTATTCCAAGGATCCCGACAGATTGAAGAAAATGTATCAGTATAACATTGAGATTCTTGAGAACCAGCTTACAAGAAAGAAAGAAAATCTTGATTCTGTAAATACCTTAAGGGATAACTATGAGATGGATGATATCCTATATGTTGAGATGGGAGATTCTTCTGTAAAAATCGATGGCAACTCTTCAGGAACCTATGAAAAGCTTACATCAAGAAAGATTGCTCTTACGGAAGAAATTACAAATACCAATACGAGCATCGCAAAATTAAAAGAATACCTGAACGATCTTAATGCAGGAAAAGCTACATCACAGGAGATTGAAAAAGCCGAGGCGGAGATATCTGCAGCAAATAGTAAGCTTTCAGACTTAGAGGATACCTTTAAAGAGATGATTAAAGCTTATAATGACTATAAGGTAACTGCCGACAATATTATCATAAACGATGTTTATTATACATCTCCGTCACTGTTTTCAATGTCATATATTAAGAGAGCTGTAAAATACTGCATACCGACATGTATGTTTGCATTTTTAATCTTCGGTATTTATATGATCATATCGGAGAAAAAGAAACTTAATGTTTAAAACTTATTATCATAAACCGGGTTATTTCGGTAAAGGACAGTATAAAGAGAGAAAAAAGTGTATAAAAAATATTCTTCCAAATGGGTAAAACACCTTGATTTTATAGTGTTTGACATAATAGCGATGCATATTTCATACTGCATTGCATATTGTATAAGAAAAAGCACAATAGAGCTCCCATACTTTGAAGATATATACTGGGAGATAGCTATCGTACTTACACTTATGAACCTTCTGGTAAGCGTAGTCTTTAATTCTTACACCAGCGTACTTAAGAGAAATCACTGGATAGAGTTTTTGGAGACCATGAAGCATGTGCTGTTGGTTTCCGGTCTTTTGATGCTCTATATGTTCCTTGTTCAGAAAAATGAAGGCTATTCCAGATTTGTCATATTCGTCATGATGGGAATTTATCTGTTTTCGAGCTACTTTTTCCGCATGGCGTATAAGATGTTCAGAAGAAAACGCATAAGAGTCAACAGATCCTTCCTTTTGATCGTAAACAAGAATGAGGCGGAAGAAGTTATGGCCGAGATAAATAAGGCGGCCAATAACGGTATCCGTGTAAAGAGTCTTGCCATATACGATGAAGACATGAAGGATCAGGAGATAAAAGACGTAGCTGTAGTAGCAAACAAGGATGATGTGGTAGAGTATATCTGCCGTGAATGGATAGATGAAGTATTTGTAAGCCTTCCTCATAATGATCCTGAAGTAAAACAGCTGATCGGGCACTTAATAGAGATGGGAGTTACCGTTCACGTAAATCTGGCAGAGGCAGCAGACGGACTTGGGCAGAATTACTTTGTGGAAAAACTCGGCGGTTATAATGTAATTACTTCCAGTATCAATTATGTTACCCCTCTGCAGATGCTTCTTAAGAGGCTTATGGATATAATAGGGGGACTTATCGGAAGTATCTTTACTGTGATAATCGGAATATTCATTGCGCCGTTCATACTTATCAAATCACCCGGACCGCTTCTCTTTAAACAGGAGAGAATAGGACTTAACGGCAAGAGAATAAAAATATATAAATTCCGAAGTATGTATATGGATGCAGAGGAACGTAAAAAAGAACTTATGGCTCAGAACAGGGTCAGCGACGGCATGATGTTTAAGCTTGAATGGGATCCCAGAGTCATAGGAAACCGGGAACTGCCCGATGGCAGGAAAAAGACCGGTATCGGTGAATTTATCAGGAAGACAAGTCTTGATGAGTTTCCTCAGTTTTTCAATGTATTAAAAGGGGATATGAGTATAGTCGGTACCCGTCCCCCCACAAAGGATGAATGGGAAAAGTATAAACTTCATCATCGTGCAAGGCTTGCGGTACGTCCCGGTATTACCGGCATGTGGCAGGTCAGCGGCAGAAGCGAGATAACTGATTTTGAACAGGTAGTAAAGCTTGATACTGAATATATAAGCAACTGGAGTATATGGATGGATATAAAGATTATTTTTAAGACCTTTGTAGCCGTTCTGAAAGGAAAAGGAGCCATGTAGTACTCCGCTTATAAAAGGAGCTGTTTATGGGACAGGCTGAAGACACCGAGATAATTGATGTAGTCGGACTTATACTGGCCGATTATGAGGATAACAGAAGCATAAACAAAATAGATATAAATAACCAGCCCGACAAACAGGCTATTGTTGATATAGTGGAAAAGCTTATGAAGATCCTTTATCCGGGCTATTACAGCGATAAGGTTTATAAGATATACAGCTTAAAAAACAATATGCCTGCAACTATCGAAGATATTATCTATCACTTGAACAAACAGATAGTGATAGTGTTAAAATACTGCAGGCGGGGAAAAAATACCGAAGAAAAGGATTTAGAAGCCGAGGCGAGAAAGATCACACTTGATTTCATGCGGAAGATCCCATATATAAGGGAAATGCTTGATACAGATGTTGAGGCAGCTTTTGAAGGTGACCCGGCAGCTGACAGCAGGGACGAGATAATCCTTTCCTATCCGGGACTGTTTGCAATCTCGGTATATAGGATAGCCCATGAGTTAAGCCTGCTTAAAGTACCCATGATCCCCAGAATAATGACAGAGTATGCTCATGGTATTACGGGAATAGACATACATCCCGGTGCCACTATAGGAAAATATTTCTTTATCGATCACGGAACCGGGATAGTTATAGGCGAGACCACCGAGATCGGTGAGCACTGCAAGATATATCAGGGCGTGACTTTAGGAGGACTGTCTACCAGAGGAGGACAGTCTCTTAAGGGCAAGAAGAGACATCCTACGATAGGAAATAATGTGACCATATATTCAGGTGCATCTATTCTCGGAGGAGAGACTTTTATAGGAGACGATGTAGTAGTCGGGGGCAATACTTTTATCGTTAACTCGGTTGAGAAGGGTACGAAGGTAAGTGCCAAGAAACAGGAACTAAAATATAGCAATTCCGCAAATTAGGATATAAAAGTGCAGCTCTTTTCCAGGGGATTGCACTTTTTCTGCCGTTTTATATCTTTATGGAGGAAAGCAATGCAGGAACTTTTTGAGAAATATCTGTCGGAAGGTTTTGAGTATGCAGTCGCTTCAAAGCCTTTGACAAATGCAGACTGCTATGACCCGAAATTTTCCGGTTGCACAAAGGTTAAGATACGTCCGGTCTTGATAAAAAACCGTCTTGCCTATCAGATGACGCGAACGGTCGGACAAAAAGAGATACACGAAAATCTTGAAAGCCGGGAGGCGGCACAGCTTCTCTGCTTCATAGCGGGAAAACCTTTCGGAAATATAGAAGCAGTTAATAACGGAGATAAATTATGTGTGCTCACAAACAAAAAGGGGCATATGACCGTAAAAGAGCATAGGGCTAAAAAAACGGAAATAAACACGACGGAACAGAACATGGGGAACAGGGACATGGAGAGAACCGTTTCGCATAATCGTGAGAAGAAATATATTCTTCCGGAAGGGACTCCGGTTCCGTTTCTTGTAAGACTTGGAGTAATGACTCAGTCCGGGAAAGTTGTGGCACAGAAATATGATAAATTCAGGCAGATAAACAGATTCCTGGAATTTATAGAAGACATACTTCCCGCTCTTCCGAAAGACCGTGAGCTGAATATTATAGATTTCGGATGCGGAAAATCTTATCTTACTTTTGCCATATATTATTATCTGAATGATATAAAAGGGCTGAAAGTTAGGATTATCGGACTCGATCTGAAAGAGGATGTTATAAATAAGTGTAATGCTCTGGCAAAAGATTTGGGATATGAGGACAGACTGCTTTTCAGACAGGGAGATATAGCCTGCTTTGAAGGAGATGCAATAAAACCGGATATGGTGGTTACGCTTCATGCCTGTGATACCGCAACCGATTACGCCATTGAAAAGGCGGTCAGATGGGGGGCGGCAGTTATTTTGTGCGTGCCTTGCTGTCAGCATGAACTGAACCGGCAGATAAAGTGCGATATACTTTCGCCGATAATGAAATACGGGCTGTTAAAGGAACGTTTTGCAGCGCTTGTTACAGACGGGCTTCGTGCAGAAATGCTTGAAGAAGCCGGATACAGGACGCAGATACTTGAGTTTATAGATATGGAGCATACTCCAAAGAACATACTTATAAGAGCGGTCAGACAGCCGCTTAAAATAAAGAGACACACCGGGTATGAAAGAACAACGGAATTTCTGCAGGCAAAACCTACTCTGCAGAGACTTCTGTTTAAGGAAAATATATAGAAATGAATAAGAGAGTAAAAAATAAAACAAAGCCGAAAGTAAGGCTAATATATAAAATACTGCTTGTACTTGCGGTTTTTATAGGGTCACTCATTTTTTTCGGCGGAGGCATAAAAGAAACCCTGTTTGATGATGAACAGGCGACAACGACCATGAGAGCCGCATCATTTCCGCTTATCTCTATGGAAGTTTCAGGCAGGGAAATGAATCTTCTTCACGGGTTTGCCGGAAATCTTGACAGTCAGATAATACGTGAATGTATAACCCCTGTAACAAACGGAAGAAGTCTGACAGTAAATATTAAGGAAAGCGGCAGTGACGTAAAAAAACTGAAATATGAGATTTTTACCTTAGACGGAAAAGAAAAAGAGGAGGAAAGCTATACTCTGCTTGAGGATGCTTCGGGTAAAAAGAATGTAACCATAGACTTAAAGGAAACATATGAAACCGGATCGGAATATATATTAAAGATAACTTTGATCACAGGCAGCAGTAAACGTATTTACTATTATACACGTATTAAGCTTTATGAGGATGGTAAGCTTGACGAGAAGCTTGATTTTATCATTAATTTCCATAAAACACTTCTTAACCCCAACGGAAAGAGGGCTGAAGAACTTATGGAATGGCTTGAACCGAACAGATCTACCGACCATTCCACATTTTCAAATGTAAATATCAGATCAAGACTGAATATGGTTTCATACGGAGATCTTAATCCGGAGGTTGTATATGAGCAGCTGCCTACCATTACAGAGTTTTATGAAAATTATGCTTCCGTGAGAATGGACTATGTCCTTGGAGTGGAAACGGAATTGGGAGTTGAATACTATAGGGCAGAAGAACATTACAGGATAGGTCTTTCCGGAAACAAGACATATCTGTATAATTATGAGAGAACTATGGAGGAATTCTTTGATATGGAAAATTTCTCCGTATCAAAAAAGGAATTTAAGCTGGGAATCTGTGAAGAAGACGCCGTAAGCACGGCCATAAGCCCCAATGGGAAGTACATGGCATTTGTTTACGGAGGCGAGCTGATTTTTTATGATATAGAAAACAATACCGCGGCGCTTGCTTTTTCTTTCAGAAAGCAGAGTCATGATTTTGAAAGAGAAGTTTACAGAAATTATGATATTAAGATACTTAGAGTGCTGGATGACGGTACAATGGATTTCTATGTCAGCGGATATATGAATTCGGGTGAATACGAAGGCCGTGTGGGAATGATTCTCTATACATACGAGCATGCGGCAAAAATTCGCGAGGAAAGGCTTTATATGCCTATAAACAGCTCCTATCAGGTACTTTCCTGCGATCTGTCGGACTTTGCTTATATAGGTGATAAACAGATATTTTACTTTTCAATCTATGACAGGATATATTCTTATGATTTAGCTTCGGCAAATCTTGAAACGATAGCTGAAAATATTGACGGCAAAGAGATCGTATTCTGTGAGGAAGAAAACTATCTGGCATGGAAAGAGCAGAGCATTGCGGGCAGGAAGGAAGCAATAAACATGCTTCATCTTGACGATGGCCGGAAGATAAGGATAGAGACACCTGCAGACGGTATAAGGCTTTTCGGAAGGATAAACAATAATCTGGTATATGGTTTCGAAAAAGCGTCAGATGGGATTCGGCAGCGTGACGGAAGCATAGACAGACCGTGTTACAGGGTCATGATAGCCGACGGTACGGGGAATATATTAAAAACATATGAGGAGCAGGGAATACTTATTTCGGATATAGAGCTGGGTGAAAATATAATTACTATAAAGAGAGTTACCAAAAACGAGACTTATGAGAAATATGACGAAATAGAAAGCGACACGATCCTGAACAGACTCGAGGAAAAGGAGATGTCAATCCCTGTAATAAAATATGTGACTGACAGGATGCTTACCGAATACAGTGTGGCTATTCCTACTGAGGCGGAGATAGAAAACAGGCCGATCTTAAACAGCGTCGGAAACAAAGTATTAAATCATGAAACTATAGCCCGTATTCCGGAACCGGAGAAAAACAGGAACAGTTATTATACATACTCATTCGGACGGATCGTAGAATCTTCGGAAAGTGCGACGGAGGCTATAGCCGCCGCAAATGAAAATGTCGGAACAGTTATTAACCGTGAAGGACAGCTTATCTGGGAAAGAGGTATAAAAATGCCGCGTACCGAGATAAGAGGGCTTAATGAGGTAAAAGCCGGGCAGGATATGTCTTCTGTACAGGCGGTGATAAAAATGCTTGCACAGTTTAGAAACTGTGAGATTGATGAATCGAAATATGTTTCACAAAATGAAAGCATTTATGAGTTTTTGTGCAATAATATGGAACCGCATATTGTTGACATGACAGGATCGGAACTTGACGATGTTCTGTACTGTGTATACAGGGGACATCCGGTGATAGCGGTCAGAGGAAACGGTGAAGCATGTATCATATTCGGATATGAACCGTCAAATGTAACAATTTATGATCCGGTAAGGGGCAGCCGTGTTTCACTGCTTCTGTCGGATGCCATAAAGGATTTTAAGAAAAGCGGTAATATTTTTATAAGCTACGTTGGATAATTATAGAAAAATTAAAGGAGAAATGTATATGGGTAAAAGGGTTTTTTTGATCGTACTGGACAGTGTTGGAGTTGGGGAACTTCCGGACGCTGCAAATTACGGTGATGAAGGCAGTAACACGGTGAAAGCTGCCGCAACAAGCGGATGCCTTGATATGCCGGTTATGAAAAGCCTGGGGTTCTTTAACATAAAGGGGATAGACGATATGTATGTAGACACCCCTGAAGCTCCGAAATACGCAGTATCACGCCTTGCAGAAAAATCAAAAGGAAAGGATACGACAACAGGGCACTGGGAGATTGCGGGAATCGTATCCGAAAAGCCTATGCCGACATTCCCCGACGGATTTCCGAAAGAGTTCCTGGATGCATTTTCCAAAAGATGCAAACGAGGCATGCTATGTAATAAACCTTATTCGGGAACGAGTGTAATAGCGGATTACGGAAGAGAGCATGTACAGACAGGGGACCTCATAGTATATACCTCGGCAGACAGTGTTTTTCAGATAGCCGCTCATGAAGCCGTAGTTCCCGTGGAGCAGCTCTATGAATACTGCCGTATAGCAAGGGAAATGCTTCAGGGGGATCTTGGAGTAGGCAGGGTGATCGCAAGACCTTTTGAAGGAGAATGGCCTTACACCAGAACTTCAAGAAGACATGATTTTTCGTTGGTTCCGCCTAAGGATACCATGCTGGATATATTAAGCCGTAATGGATTTGATGTATTGTCTGTAGGTAAGATCATAGATATTTTTGCAGAGAAGGGTATTACTGAATATGTCCGTACCGAGAATAATGAAGACGGCATAGAAAAAACCCTAAAGTATATGGACAGGGATTTTGAAGGTATTTCATTTACAAATCTGGTCGATTTTGATATGAAATACGGACACAGGAACGATCCTAAAGGATATGCGGAGGCGCTCTCGTATTTTGACAGCCGTCTGCCAGAGATACTTGAAAAACTTAGGGATGATGATATTCTGATGATAACGGCCGATCATGGCTGCGACCCTGTTACTCCTTCAACAGATCATTCGAGAGAATACATTCCGCTTGTCTGCTGCGGAAAGAAGCTTAAGACCGGTATAAATTTAGGGACGAGAGATTCTTTCGCGGATATAGGCGCGACCATACTTGACTATTTTGGGCAGGAGATTACTATAGCGGGAACATCGTTCCTAAAAAGCATTTTGTAACAGTGAGAAATCAATCGGCAGCGGAGATGATCATGAGATTAATAATTCAACGGGTAACATCGGCATCCGTTACTGTGGATGACAGTGTTATAGGAAAGATAGACAGGGGCTTTCTGGTCTTTATAGGGATAGGCAGAGAGGATAATGAGGAAATCGTACGCAAATATGCGGATAAGATGTTGAAGCTTCGCATTTTTGAGGATGAAAACGGGAAGACAAATCTTTCCCTGGCACAGGTGAACGGCGGGCTCCTTCTTATTTCTCAGTTTACTTTATATGCAGACTGCAGCTCGAACCGGCCCGGATTTACACAGGCGGCACCTCCCGATACAGCGGAAAAACTGTATGACTGTTTTGTGGGCTATTGCAGGGAAAAGGGAGTTGCATCAAAAGTTGAACAGGGATGCTTCGGTGCGGATATGAAGGTGGAACTCACAAATGACGGACCTTTTACCATAATTCTGTAAGTTAAAAAATGATTGCTTTTTTGCGGGGCAGTCTGTATCATAAGTTAGGGGCAAAATATTATGAAGAAGATAGTTCTTACCGGCGGAGGAACCGCCGGACATGTAACACCGAATATGGCTCTTATAGAGCGGTTAAAACAGATGAATTATGAAATATCCTATATAGGTTCAGTAGACGGGATTGAGAAGGGGCTTATTGAAGGGATGAGAATTCCTTATTACGGGATATCCTCAGGAAAGCTGAGAAGATATTTTAGCTTTAAGAATTTTACAGATCCTTTCAGAGTACTTAAAGGGTATTTTCAAGCCAAAAGACTGCTTAGGGAAATAGATCCGGATGTAGTGTTCTCTAAGGGAGGATTTGTTGCGGTTCCTGTCGTATATGCTGCAAAAAAGAGAGGAATACCGGCTGTGATACATGAGTCTGATATGACTCCGGGACTGGCAAATAAGCTCTGTATAAAAAAGGCGGCAAAAATCTGCTGTAATTTTGAGGCTACATTAGCACATCTGCCGGCAGGGAAAGCTGTACATACAGGTACACCTTTAAGAAAGGAACTTTTTAACGGCAGCAGGGAAAAAGGGCTTGAGATAACCGGATTCACAAACGGAATGCCTGTTCTGATGGTAGTCGGAGGATCCACCGGAGCAGCACGTGTAAATGAAGCGGTACGAAAGATCATGCCCAGACTTCTTGAAGATTTCCAGGTCATTCATATATGCGGAAAGGGAAAGACTAACCCGGATTATGATCATATTACAGGTCTTCGTCAGTACGAATATGTCAGTGATGACCTTAAGGATATGTTTGCAGTTTCGGATATAGTTATATCGAGAGCCGGTGCGAATGCGGTTTCAGAGCTTTTGGCACTTAAAAAACCCAATATCCTTATACCGCTTTCCATAGGCAGCAGAGGCGATCAGGTACTTAACGCGGAAGCTTTTGAAAAGAACGGATACAGCTATCTGCTCAGAGAAGAGGATCTTAATGAAGAAAACCTTCTTAAGGCAGTGGAGACGGTCAATAATAATCGGGAAAAATATGTTGCTGCCATGGAAACGGCAACTGAAAGAGACGCTACTGAAATAATTGCCGGTATGTTGGATGAACTTGCAACAAACAGATAATAAGGGGAAGAACGGAAGAGATTGGAAAAGGACAGAAAGATTCCGGTGAATGTCCGGATATCGGGATTTCATTTATCTGAAGGTGAGGATTCAAAAATCCTGGATGACCATGAAGGATATCTCTCACAAAGGGGAGACAGTTTATTCATTGTATATGAATCACCCGAAAAGATCAAAACTGTGATAAAAATATTGCCTTTAAGAGTGGAAGTTAAGAGAAAAATTATAGGGGATAAAGAAAAAAAGAACGAGAATGAAGGCTTGGCTTTGATTTCCGATATTTCTTATGAAAAAGGGAAAACCGTTAAGGGTTTTTACCTTACGCCGTACGGGAGGCTTGAGACGGAAACAGATACGGAAGAAATAGTGACAGAAGAAAGTGAAAAATTTTTCAAATGTCATATTGAAGGAAGGCTGAAAATGAATGGCAGCCACGTTTCGGATTTTAATCTCGAAATCGCAGCTGCCGTAATAATCTAAAATATTATTTTTTCTTCTTGCCGGTATCGGGAGCGGTGTTCTCCTTACCGGTTTTATTTTTTGATTTTGATTTTTTGTCTGAAGCACTTGTGTCTTCAGACTTTTTCTTTAATGAAGAATACTTATCGGCAAGTTTTTGACGGAAGGTCTTTTTGCCTTCGGGAACCAAGAGACCGCCTCTTGCCCACTTAGCTTCCATAATGTAAATGCCGTTAATTACACATTTAACTTCTTTCTTTTCGGGAAGCACTGCATAAGCTTTTTCATCACACATAAACGTTACAATCCTCGGACCTACCTTAGCTTTAACAGTAGGCACTTTGGAACGTCTTAAGTACTTGGGTGTCTGATCTATTACTATCTGCGGGAATCCGGCATCTTTTAACCGGACCCTGTCTTTCTTAATAACAAACAGCGAGGTGGTCTGTGCTGTCTCCCTCATCTGAGCTTCGGAGGCTTCCTGCTTTTTCTGCATTTTCCTTCCGAATATGTACAAAACAATAAGTCCAATGACTAAAACTCCGAGTATGCACAAAAAAACAATCATCGGTACACTCATAATAAAACCTTTCCTGTATAGGATATCCTTTCTTTAACATAAAAAACCAACATTCTGTATAATATCATCTTTTTTTTTAAAAATCAATACCCTATATCAGCTTTTTATCTTCTTTCAACATATCGGCTATGATGCCCTGAACACGGCCTGCAAGAGCTTTTTTATCATCACGGGTTAAGTCGGTTGTGGGGATGGGTTCTCCGTAATGTACGACAACTTTCGCTTTTTTGACCCAAGGCTTATGAAGCTCATAGAGGGCGTCGGAATTTGAGATGGCGACGGGAACTATGGGACAGCCTGACTTTTCGGCTATCTTAAAGCTGCCTTCCTTGAAGGGGAGCATTTCTTCATTATGATTTCTTGTACCTTCGGGCATGATAAATACTGAATATCCTTCTTTTACATTATCTACCGCGGTCAGGATGGTTTTAAGTCCCTGACGCATATCGTCTCTGTCAAGGAACAGGCAGGTCATGTTCTTCATCCAAAGGGGAAGAATGGGAAATTTTTTAATTTCTTTCTTTGCTATGAAGCCCGTAAGACCGCCAACGGTCATATATCCTAAGGGTGTATCGGCATAGCTTCTGTGGTTGGAAACATAAAGTACCGGAGTATCCTTTGGAATATTTTCTTTACCGAGCAATGTTATCTTAGCTCCGGCTTCCCACATAAGAAGCCGGAAGGCAGAGTTTATGAATCTTTGTGAAAAAGATGCACAGGCATGTTTATTAAATACTCTTACCAACGCCGTTACAAGATAAACGGGGAATGTAATAACAAGGAACAAAAAAATCGTTAAAGCAATAAATATACTTCTCATATCCCTCCAACTGGCCGAATGATACAGATTTTTAAACTCGGCCATATGTGAAATCCAGGTAGTGTTGCGGATAAGACATAGAAATCTTATCCTTATATGGAAATTGATACCGCAACGAATGGTAATTGTGACTGTATCAAAAATATTATAGCATATAATCCGGAAAAGTTAAATAAAAAAATTATCAAAAAATCAAAGAATACTTGAAAGAATTATAAAATCAGTGTAATATAGTATGCATATAACAAAAATAGAAGATATCCCCCACCCTAGCGAAGGTGGGGGGGATATCTTCGTTTCAGTCGGGGGTCGCCCCCGACTGAAATGAGATGCGGAGCATCGTTTTGTTACCAAGGAAACGCAGAAGGCGTTTTCGAGGTGACATTGATGATTATTTGAAAATACTGACGGAGGAAGATATGGAGAATTGTATTTTTTGCAGGATAATCGACGGGAGCATCCCCTCGACATGTGTTTATGAAGATGAGGACTTTAAGGTAATAATGGATATTTCTCCGGCCGCAAAAGGCCATGTGCTGATTTTACCGAAAAAGCATTGTGCGGACCTGCTTTCCATAGATAAAGAAGTGGCTGAGAAGGCGCTTCTCTTAGCTTCAAAGATAGCAAATGCACAGAAGAAGGCATTTAACTGTGACGGAATAAATCTTTTGCAGAATTCCGGAGAGGCTGCATGGCAGTCGGTATTTCACCTGCATATACATCTTATTCCGAGATTTAAGGATGATGGGATTGCGGTTCCGTGGACCCATCTGGAATATGCAGAGGGTGAAGCTGAGGAGTATGCAAAGAAGATCAGGGCGTTTCTGTAAGATTTTTTAGATGCTCGGCATAAATACAGAAAAAGGAGAAAGTTTATGTCTTCCATGGCTCCGATAGGAGTATTTGATTCAGGTATAGGCGGGACCACTGTTGTGAAGGAACTTATGAAAAGCCTTCCGAACGAGAAAATAGTTTATTTTGGAGATACTGCAAGAGTTCCTTACGGTAACAAGTCTAAAGAAACGATCATCATGTATTCGAGGCAGATTGCAGATTTCCTGATATCTCAAGGAGTAAAAGCCATAGTTATAGCCTGTAATACGGCAAGTGCTCTGGCACTTGAGACCTTGCGACATGAACTGAAGGTCCCGATAATAGGAGTGGTAAAGCCCGGAGCCAAAGCAGCGGCAGAAGCCACCGAAAATAACCGGATCGGTGTTATAGCTACAAGGGCTACCATAAACAGCGGTATCTATGAGGAGTTTCTCCATAAGACAGACCCCAAGATAAAAATCTTTAAAAAAGCCTGTCCGCTCTTTGTTCCGCTTGTGGAAGAAGGATGGATATCGGATGATATTACCAGACAGATCATACATCGATATCTGGATGAACTTTTAGAAAAGGATATAGATGCCCTGATACTTGGCTGCACGCATTATCCTCTGCTTGCGGAAGAGATAGCCAAAGTTGCCGGAAAGAAAATCAAACTGGTCAATCCGGCATTTGAATGTGCAAGGGAATTTAGGTACATGCTGGAGGAAAACGATCTGTTATGCGAAGAAAAACAGGATCCGGTACATGAGTTTTATGTAAGTGACGGACCTAGAGCCTTCGCGGAACTTGCAGGATCTTTTTTGGGTGAGGGCATAGTAGGCCCCGATGAAGTTAAGATAAGGAATTTTGAACAGAGATGAAGCTAACAGTTGACAATTACAAACCATTATATGAAGCGGATCCTGCCCGCTGGGCAGAGATGTCAGCAGAAGCAAAATTCGATTACCTGACCGACGAAATAAAGAAGGGAAATAATGATGCACGTTTTCATCTTTCTCTTCAGATTACAAGAGTGAACATAAAATCGGTACCTGCCGATAAGATAGTTGCATGGTGTCATAAGATGCCCTATGCAAATCTGCCCATAGCCAGCCTTTTCCTGGGATTCTGTTATGAACTCGGATACGGTGTTCAGCAGGATTATGTAAAGGCGCTTGCCTGCTATGAAAATGCAAATCAGAAAGGCAGTATTGATTCGCTGTATTATCTTGGAGAAATGTACCGGTTAGGCCGCGGTACTCCCATTAATTATCAGAAAGCTGCGGCATATCTTACTGATACCGTAAAATATGACAACAGTAATCCAAAAGCACTGGTAAGCCTTGCTCTTCTTTACATGGAGGGCAAAGGTGTTGAAGAAAATCAGGATAAGGCTCTTGAACTAATGACAGAGGCAAATATTTTAAATGATCTTTCTTCGTATTATTATATGGGTGTTCTCCGTGAAAAAAGAGGTGAATGCACCGAAGCTGTAAAATATTACAGAAATGCCCATAAATTCTCGGATGTTGCCGAGGAACACGCGCTTGCTGCATACAGGCTCGGTGTTATCTATGAGGATGGAGCGGGTGTGATACATGATGATTCGAAATCTTTCGTCTACTATCTTGAAGCAGCTCAGAAGGGAGTCGTGGGTGCGCAGTATAAGGTGGCTACATTTTATGAGAACGGAAGAGGAACGGATACAGACAGAAGAAAAGCCCGTGCATGGTACATAAAAGCGGCCATGGCCGGAAATCCGAAAGCACAGATGTACCTCGGAGAGCTGTATGAGGATGGGTTCCTTGAGGAAAATATTAAACCCAATATAGAAGCAGCTTTCTCATGGTATATGAGAGCAGCGCTTTCAGGAGTACAGGAGGCTTCCGACAAAGCCGAATATATTCTGTCGCATGGATATAATGTCCATATGGATATAGGAGAAGCCCTTGACTGGCTGAGAAGATCTGCCGCAAACGGAAATCAGGGGGCAGTTGAAGAACTTGAGAGGCTGAAAGCTGAAAATGCAATAGATGAGAAGAGCGCAGTACAGACATCTGACGGAAACCATTCTGCTATGGCGGATTTAGACGAACTGATCGGAATGGAAACCATAAAGAAGGATGTCAGGGAACTCATAAATCTTGTAAAAATGCAGAAGCTGAGAAAAGAGAAGGGCATGAAATCCCTTCCGGTATCGCTTCATATGGTATTTACGGGAAATCCCGGAACAGGTAAAACGACGGTAGCCAGGATTATGGCAGACATTTACCGGGAAATAGGAGTTCTTTCAAAGGGTCAGCTTGTTGAAGTAGACCGTGCCGGCCTTGTTGCGGGATATGTCGGTCAGACGGCCATTAAAACTCAGGAAAAAATCGATGAGGCAAACGGGGGCATCCTGTTCATAGATGAGGCCTATACACTTGCAAAGAAAGGGAATGACTATGGACAGGAAGCTATAGATACCCTTATAAACCTTATGGAAAAACGAAGGGACAATTTTATCGTCATAGTGGCCGGATATCCCGATCTAATGAAGGAATTCATTAATTCAAATCCCGGTTTAAAGAGCCGTTTTAACAAGTATATTCATTTCCCGGATTATTCTTCGGAGGAACTGATACAAATATTTACATCACTCTGTGACAAGTACGAGTATAAACTGAATGATGAAGCAGCAAAGGTCATTTCGGAAAAGATAGAGGCTCATGTAAAAAACAAGAACGAACAGTTTTCAAATGCGCGTGACATAAGAAATATGTTTGAGACCATTATCTCAAATCAGGCTTCCAGAGTCATGACCGATGAAAACATCAGCGATGAGGAACTGATGACTATCACGGAAGCGGATATTTAAGCTTATTTTCCGAAAACTTCTTTTGCATATTTAACGGTGTCCATTGCCTGCGGTGAGTAGGCATCGGCACCGATTTTTTCTGCATATTCGGGAGTAAGAACGGCTCCGCCGACAACGACCTTGCAGAAGGGAGCTTTTTGACGAAGAAGCTTTATGGTTTCTTCCATACTTACAACTGTTGTCGTCATGAGGGCACTTAAGCCTACCAGCTTTATATTATTTTCAATGACTGTTTCTACGATTGTTTCGGGCGCAACATCCTTTCCAAGGTCAATTACCGTATAATCATAGTTTTCAAGAAGAACTTTAACGATATTTTTCCCTATGTCATGAATGTCTCCTTTTACGGTGGCCATAACTACGGTACCTTTTGATTCGCCCTTATTACCGTTTTCGGCATAGAATTTCTTTATTTCATCAAAAGCAGACTTGGCTGCATCGGCACTCATAAGAAGCTGAGGCAGAAAAGTCTTTTTTTCTTCGAAAGATTTTCCTACTTTATCAAGTGCGGGGATGAGGTTATTGTCTATGATATCCACGGGTTCTGTTCCGGCGGCAAGCATGGCTTTGCACTCTAAACCTGCTTTTTCCGTCATGCCTCTTACTACAGCGCTAAAGAGCTGGGAAGTTCCCGCATCCTGGCCTGCAGCAGCGGCATTTTGACCGGAAGCGGGGGCATTACCGATTCCGGACGGGAGAGTATTGCTTATGGCACCTATCTTAACAGAGACATAGGGGTCATTTTTTTCGCTGTATTTTTCTATATATCTTAAACATTGATGGTCAAGGCCTTTAAGAGTAAGAAAGCTGTCATAGGCAGCCATGAGTCTTTCATCTAGAGGGTTTATAATACCTGCACTGAGACCGTTTTCCATAGCAAGTGTAAAGAAGGTACTGGTAAGTATACTTCGTAACGGTAATCCAAAGCTGATATTGGATACTCCGAGTACTGTTCCGACTCCGAAACGTTCATGGATCTCGCGTAATGCCTGGAGGGTTACTAAGCCGTTATCGGTATTGGTACTTACGGTCATGGTGAGAGAATCAAACAGAAGATCTTTTTTGTCAATACCGTATTCTTTTGCTCTGCTTATAATACGTTCGGCTATGGTTACTCTTTCGGCTGCGGTTTCGGGGATGCCTTTTTCGTCAAGAGTAAGGCAGACCACTGCAGCACCGTACTTTTTAGCCAAAGGGAATACTGCGGACATACTTTCTTCCTTGCCGTTTACGCTGTTAAGAAGAGGTTTGCCATTGTAAATCCTTAATGCTCTTTCCATGGTCTTTATATCTGAAGTATCTATCTGGAGGGGAAGATCACTTACAGCGGTTATCTCTTCGATAACTTTCTCCATCATTTCGCATTCATCAATCTCAGGCAGTCCGACATTTACGTCAAGGATATCTGAACCGGCATCTTCTTCTGCTATAGCTTCATTAATGATATACGTGATATCTTTATCTCGTAATGCCTGCTTAAGAGCTTTTTTTCCGGTGGGATTTATCCTTTCTCCGATAAGGAGCGGCTTTTCTCCGAAATAAACAGCGTGCGTATAGGAGGAGATTACCGAAAGATTCTTTTTTTCACACGGAACCAAAGGTATACGGACATAGTCTAAAGATCCGGCACTTAAAACCGATTCGCAGACGCTTATTGTTTCAGCGATGTGACCGGGAGTGGAGCCGCAGCATCCGCCTGCTACAGCAACGCCTTCTTTAACAAGTTCCAGAACATCTTCTGCAAATTCCGAGGGAGTAACATCAAATGTAGTCTTACCGTTTACAACTTTGGGAAGACTGGCATTAGGCTGTACAAGTATCGGGATGGAGCAGACTTTTGTAATTGTGGGAAGAAATTTCAGAAACTGTTTTGGACCAAAACCACAGTTCATTCCGAGAGCATCAACCGAAAGCCCCTCCGCAAGGGCTACATACGCTTCAAGGTCACCACCGGTCAGCAATCTTCCGTTTTCATCAGGTGCAACCGAAACAAAGATGGGAAGATCGCTGTTTTCTTTTGCTGCTATAATGGCAGCCTTTAGGTCATATAGATCAGTGAAAGTTTCGCAGAGAATGAGATCTGCGCCGGCTTTGGTACCGGCCTTTATAATCTCGGCATATGCCGATTCGGCTTCATCGAAGGAAATATTACCTATCGGTTTAAGCAGTTTGCCCAAAGGGCCTACATCAAGCGCGGTGAAGTGAGGTTTGTGTGTAAAACCTTTTTCATAAACTTCGCCTTCGTTTGCAGCTTCAAATTCGGCTATTGCATCTTTTGCAAGCTTTATGCCGGAAGAAATCAGTGTTTCAAGATCATATTCGCAGTGTTCAAGCTTATATTTATTACATCCGAAGGTGTTTGCGGAAATGATATTTGAACCGGACGAAAGATAGCTTTTATGTACATCTAAAAGTGCTTCAGGATGGAGAATATTCCAGGTCTCGGGTATCTCACCGCCTTTAAGGCCTTTTGCCTGAAGCAGTGTTCCCATGGCTCCGTCAAGGAAAAGAAGTTCTTTTCCGAGGAGTTCTCTAAGTGGTCTGTGACTATTTAAAACCGAATTTTGTCTTGAAAGCATATGAGAGAAATCCTTTCTTTTAGATTTTCGGATCGGGCAGTATCCCGATAACGGCAGTGATGCTCTTGGTTGGGGTCATCAGCAGTGCATTGTTCAGATTCATGCCCAGATTTTTTTCGAGTTCAAGAAGCCTGAAGAAATCTTTCTGGTGCTCGAGGCTGAAATCTCCGTATCCAGGGCTGAAACGCATCTTTATGTTTGGGAAGGCTGTTTTTATCTGTTCTGTCACTTCATCCGCATAGGCTTCGATCGCAGCCGCGCCTATTGCCTGAAGAACAGCCGGCTTTAGAGATGAACTTCCCGAATACCTGCGTATTATGGTATCGGCTCCCGGACCGATGGTTGCGGCAAAAAGGATGGCTTTACTGCATTCTTTTATGTGTGCGGAAAGCCGTCTGCTCTCAATGACAAGAATGGGAGTTTCTTCCGGAACCGGCCTATTCTTGTAGAAGTAACATGCGGATTCATCTGTTTTTAAACCGTATATTTCATATGCACATCTGGGAGCTATTATTTTCTTTTCTTTTTCAGTCAGTTCTGTGACTATTCTTTTTAGTTCGGGATCCTCATGTATATTACCCGGAAAATGATATCCGAGATAACGGTAGGTTTCTTTAATATCGATATCTAAAGAAATTCCGGAGGGCATGCTGAGTATTTCCATCTGGAATCCTTCCTTCCCTTTGACAAAACATGTACAGGGTACTTTCTGAATGCGTACTTACTGCCTGGGTGCGATGAAAGACAGGTTCTTAAATATTTCACCGGCTACTTCCGGATGATTCATGGTATAGATATGGACACAGTTTACCCCGTTTGCAAACAGGTCGATGATCTGTTCTGTCGCATATGCTATTCCGGCCTGTTTCATAGCTTCGGGATTGTCTCCGAAGTGATCTACTATCATCTTGAAACGTGGCGGAACAAGGTTTCCCGAAAGGGAGATGATCCTTGCTATCTGGGTTTTGTTTGTAACCGGCATAATTCCGGCATCTATAGGTACATCTATGCCTTTTTTGAGCAATTTATACATGTAATTATAAAGAATATTATTGTCGAAGAACATCTGAGTGATCAGAAAATCACAACCTGCTTCGACTTTTCTTTTTGTATATTCCAGATCTTCTTCAAGGGATCTGGATTCGGGATGTCCTTCGGGATAGCAGGCTCCGGCAATACAAAAATCACCCATGGACTTTATTTCGGCCATAAGGTCATCGGAATGATGAAAGTCCTTGGAAGGCTCAAATCCGCTGTCTTTAGGGATGTCGCCTCTTAATGCAAGGATATTCTGGATACCGTGTTTTTTGTATTCGGAAACCATCTCCCTTACGGTTTCTCTGTCGGATGAAACACAGGTAAGATGTCCCAGGGCCGGAATTTTGTGAGTGTTTTCTATAACATCGACCAGATCTACGGTATATTTGCTGGTACCTCCGGTAGCACCGTAGGTTACACTCATATAATCGGGCTTTAATGCCGCTGTTTCAGCTACTACGGCTTTTGCCGATTCAAGATTTTCCCATTTTTTCGGGGGAAACAGTTCGCAGCTTATATGCGGTTTGTTATCTTTTAAAAAATCTATTATTTTCATTTTGGACACCTGTACCTTTCTTTAAAAAAACTTTTATCTCTGCCGGACGAAAAATAAAAATAAAATGAAATCTTTTTATATCACAGCCAAAAGCAAAGTTTCTGCTTGCCTAAAAAAAACAAATATAGTATAATAAAAAATTATGAAAATGTAAACTAAAATATGAATTTTTTAAATTCCATGGGAGTTATTAATGGATATAAATAAAAAAAGACGCAGGATACTGTTCAGGATAGTCTTTATAGCCTATCTTGTATTTCTGATGTATTTCCTTTTCTTCAGCGATCTTTTCGGAAGGACGGTGACATACGATGAGTACAGATATAACCTTACTCCGTTTAAAGAAATACAGAGATTTTGTACAAGAGTAAAAGAAAAAGATTATGCGGTATTTTTTGTAAATATTGTTGGAAATATTGTTTTGTTTATGCCATTTGGCTATCTTTTCTGTTCTCTTAACGAGAGACGGTATAAAAATAAAAAAGTGATCATGCCGTTTATAGACATGTTTGTGGCAGCATCCCTTTTCTGTATTGTGGTTGAGACATGCCAGCTGCTTTCAAGAGTAGGCGTATTTGATGTTGACGATATAATACTGAATATTACAGGTGCGATACTCGGATTCTGTGTTTATATTACGGTCAGATTGCTTAAGGGTATCAGCAGGATGCGGGAATATGAGAGAAAGGCACACAGACCTTTAGAGAAAAAGCAGAAGAGTTACGGATGATACAGGGACCAAATATGAAGAAAAAAAAAGATAATGTTCAATTTCGAAGAAAAGGGTTTTCGGGAAAAGCGCTTACGGCACTGATAACAGGATGTCTTACCGTAGTGATATTTCTGGTACTGATATTCTGGTCGGGAATAAAAGAAGAAACACCGCAGGCTTTTGCGGTATGTGCAACGGCGGCTTTAGTGGTCAGTTTTATAGGTCTTATAGTTTCTATCAAATGTGTAAGGGAACAGGAGGGCAGTTATGCCGTACCTTATGCCGGGATGGCAGTAAACGGTATAGCATTTATTACGTATATGGTCACTTACATACTTGGCGCAGTATGATTTTTCACATATATTTTTCAGACTGGTCAAATCCTTTTCACATTTTTATTGAATAATCCTTAGTGATTAAATATGCAACAGGAGGTTAACGTGAGCAGATTATTAAGTAAGAAAACAAGAAACGTACTTGTGTTTATCATGGTATTGGCCTTGATTGTTTCGGCAGTTCCGGAGCTTTCGGTATTCGCGAAGAAAGAAACGGCTGCAAAGGGTCAGGTTACGGCCACAGAGCTTTATATGCGCACCGGCCCCGGAACAGATTATAAGAACATTTTTAGGGGCGACGAAAAGGTACTTCTTGTAAAGGACCAATATGTTTCGATACTTGGAGAAAGAAACGGATGGTACCATATAACAGCTGAATTTAAGGGAGAAGCTTTTGAAGGATATTCCCTTGCAACTTTTATAACCCTTACAGAAGGGACTGTAAAACAGGAAACCGGAGATTTTACCGAGATAACTCCCACCCCTACATCGACGCCGTCCCCCACTCCTACACCAAAGCCTGAAAGTACCGGTAAAGGTAAGGTTAATGCGGATGAGCTTCGTGTAAGAAAAGGTCCGGGACAGGAATATGAGGTTGTTCTCGTAAAAGGTGCTGAAGCCCTTCTTGTAAGAGACCAGGTGGTAACCCTTTATGGACAGAAGAACGGCTGGTATCATCTGACAGCTAAGGTCAACGGGAAAAAAGTTGAAGGATATTCACTCGGTACATATATTACCATTACTAAAGGAAAAGTAGATGAAGAAACGGATGTTACGCCAAGTGCGGCAGTGACACCTACACCTTCCGCTTCTACACCTACCCCCAGTCCGCAGCCTACAACAACAGCGACTCCCGTGCCTACTTTAACGGAAGCTCCGGACGAACCTTCGGCAACCCCGATCCCTCAGGAGGTTCCGCTTCCGGCAGGAGCACATAAAACCGATGACGGAAGAGTAATTGATGCTGACGGAAATGAGCTTGAAATCGTTACTGAGACTTTTAGTTCACAGTATGACGTTAAAGGAGCAGTTACCGCAGAGCTTCTGAATATGAGGGAAAGTGCTTCACTTGACGCCGAGGTTCTCGCTATCCTTCCTAAGGATACCATAGTCTGCCTTGTCGGAACTACAACCAATACAGTCAGTGTGAACGGAAAGAATGTTCTGACCCGCTGGTACAGAGTAATTACAGCTGTTGACGGAGCACCTGTAAGAGGATATGTTCTGAGCGATTATGTAAAGCTTGACTATACCGAAGGATTTATCGCTACCACTAATGTTAAAAAACAGGTTATCCGGAAAAAAGCCGCATCCAATGGGAAAAAGATCAAGACCTCAAAGGGGAAGATTGTTAAGTTCCCGTTAGAGACCGAAGTAGCTGTTTTGGCCGAGAAAGATGTTAACGGAGTAAAGTGGTTAAAGGTTGAAGGTGAATTTAAAACAGAAACAGTAACCGGGTGGCTTCTTGCCTCAAGGGTTGATTTTGTCGGAAATGCTACAGAAATAAATTTCAGTTATTACAGAATTAAGGAAAAGCCGGCAGAAGTGACAGTCACAGCTACCCCGCCGGTCACTCCTCCGCAGGACGGTGAAGAGGATATAGAAGGTGCAAATGCGGTTATTAAAGATGCTGCAGCCTTGAGTCTAAAGGAGGAACCGAAATATTCTTCCGCAGTTGTTTTTACGGATGACAAAAAGCCTGTCATGGTTTATCAGGGTCAGGCTGTTAAGGTGATCGGTACCGAAACGGATTCTGAAAATCTTTGGTGCCGTATAGAAGCAAAATATGAGAATAAAATATATACCGGGTATGTAAATGCGATTTATATTGAACTGGGGGCAGGACTTACCCTCCCCTCGAAACCCGGTGAGGAAAAACCCGAAACCTCCAATTTTGAGGAATTGCTGGCAAACGAGGGTTTTCCGGAAAGCTATAAGCCCTTTCTGCGCGAGCTTCATGCCCAGTATCCTGACTGGGTATTCAAAGCGTATAAAACGGGACTTGACTGGGAGACAGTCATTGATAAGGAATCGGTGGTCGGCGAGAACCTTATCCCGAATACCAGAAGCGTAGAATGGAAATCCTTAGAGGCCGGTGCTTATAGCTGGGAAAGTGACAGTTTTACCGTTTTTGACGGTTCTTCTTGGGTCACGGCCTCTAGAGCGGCCATAAGTTATTATATGGATCCCAGAAACTTTCTGGGCCATGATACGATATTCCAGTTTGAAGTTCTGGATTATAAGCCTTCATACCAGACAAAAGAAGGAATTAATACAATTCTGAACAAAACCGCTATGAGCGGGACATCGTTTGATTATACTGATGAATGCGGTTATGAAAGAACGATTTCATATACTGAGGCATTTGCAACGGCAGCTGAGTTTTCAGGGGTCAGTCCCATACATCTTGCTTCCCGTGTTAAGCAGGAAGTAACGATAGGGTCTACTGCCATGAGTAACAGTGTTTCGGGTACCGTACCCGGATATGAAGGCCTGTATAACTATTACAATATCGGAGCTTATCATAGTACCGAAGCCGGAGGTGCGATAATTAACGGCCTTAGGTATGCCAGGGACGGATCTACAAGTGAAACGCTCAATACCAAGTGCCTTATTTCCTGGAATACCAGATTAAGATCTATAATGGGCGGGGCTTTTTATATTGGGAACAATTATATAAACAGAGGACAGAACACTATTTACCTTCAGAAATTTAACGTTACGGGAACATCGACTTATAACCATCAGTATATGGCTAATGTTGAAGCGCCTTATTCGGAAGGAAAACGTATGTTCGCAGCATATGAGAATCCCGGCAATACGCCTATAGTTTTTCTGATCCCCGTATATGAGAATATGCCCGAAGAACCGTGTCCGGTACCTGAAAAGGCATACAATCCCAATAACTGGTTAAAGACTCTGAAATTATATGATATCAATGGTGATTCGCTGGCACTTACTCCTTCATTTTCGGTAACTAAGGATCAGGAATACAGTCTTATAGTCGGCTATGAAACCGATTATATCAAAGTCGGAGCCACGACCGTAAGTTCACTTGCTACGGTACTCGGAGACGGATATATTTATCCTGTTGTCGGAGAAAACAGGCTGGTCATTCCGGTTAAAGCAGAAAACGGAGATATAAGAAAATATATTATAAACATTATCCGTGAGGATAAGAGTGAAGATACTCCGACAGATGAGCCTACGCCCATCCCTATCGATATAACTTTGGAGCCTGATACTCCTACACCTACACCGGAAGAATCCACTGATGTTCCCGAGGTTACTCCGGAACCCACACCGTCTGCGGCAGTTCCTCCCGAGGTACCTGCCAACAGATTTTAATTGATAAAAAAAGATGCAGTTTGGAGCCGGGTTATAACCGGAGGTGTTATGTACAGAATAAAGATCATAGTTTTATTTGTCTTATCTATGGTATTGCTTTTGACTGCGTCAATAAGCAGTACCCCCGCAAAAGCTTCAAGTGCGGATATAACACTGTCATCCGATACGGCAGTAGTTAATGTCGGAGATACTTTCAATGTAAATATTGATATTGAAGCCGAAGTTCTGCCGGGAGATTTTGAAGCGTATATACTTTATCCGAAAGATAATCTGGAATTTGTTCCGGGGGTACTTGATATTATTGCAGGCGGAGAGGGCATAATAAGAATAACTGATCATGTAACCGCTGCTTACAGCAATCATAGAAAATATTCGATTAAATTCCGGGCAAAGGCCAGGGGTGAAGCTGTAATATCATTCAGGGACGGACCTGAACTGTATGAGCTTGAAGAAGGATATCTGATGTCAGTATCTGCAAATGAAATCAAGATATCTGTCCTTGCCGCAAAAAATGCCTCTTCGGATTCTACCCTTGCCATACTGAAGATAAATCCCGGGAAACTGGAACCGGAGTTTGCTGCTGATATCAGGGAATATCATGTTACGGTTCCTTACGAAACCAACAGGCTGACGGTCAGTGCACTGGCTACGGACAGAAATGCTGAGGTTTCGGTTTTTGGAAATACGGAGCTTAAAGAGGGAGATAACCGGATAGAGATTAAGGTAACCGCCGAAAACGGAGATGAAGGCATTTATGCCATTATCTGTGAAAAAGAGTCTTTAAAAGAAGATCAAAAACCGGAAGAGAAAAAATCATCGGATACCGACGAAACGGAAAAAAAACAAGATCAGACAGGCGAAAATGACGATCATAAGAAAAACGATCCGGAAGATGATCCCGAAGAAAAGGAATATGTAGTAAAACCGGAACAGGAAGGGACAAAAGCCCTGACGGATTCCATAGAAGCTTTGGAACTCATGGAAAGTTATGAGAAAAGTCTTTCGACGATGACACTTATAATTGCACTTTTGAGTGCTTTGTCCATGGCTTTACTGATAATAGTCATAAGGCTTGCCACAAGGAAAGGCAATGACGAGCTTGATGACTGAAACGGAGGAAATATATGTTGTGTGATGTCTGCCAGACACGTCAGGCAAAGATTTTTTATACGGAAATCATTAACGGACAGAAAAAGGAACAGCATCTTTGCGAACAGTGTGCTTCAGAGCATACCGCGGTACCTTTGAACGAATTGCTCGGAGGACAGGGACTTTCAGCAATAGGGAGCATTCTTTCGGGAATTATGAGTAATTATGCCCAGGACAGGGGAAAGGCTCTTACAAGTGAAAACCGTATAGAGACCACATGTCCGGAATGCGGGACAACCGAATCGGATTTCTTAAAGACCGGAAGAACGGGATGCCCTGTATGCTATAATGTTTTTCGGGATATGATAGCCAAGAATTTTAAGACTATGCAGGGCGGAATGAAACATGTTGGCAAGGAACCGGCTTACGCAAAATATATTGAGATAGAGGACAGTATTCCCCAAACTTTAAGATCGGATGCAAAACTGACCGATCTTGATAAAAAACTTCAGATTCCGAATGGGGAAGAAACAGAACTTACGGAAAAGATACCGGAAACGAAAAAGAAAACCGCCGGTAAACGGAGTTCGTCAAGAAAGAGCAGGGAAGAAAAGATTTCAGAGCTTAAGAACAAGTTAAAGCAGGCCATAGAAATTGAGGATTATGAACTTGCTGCCGGTTTACGTGATGAAATAAAAGCCTTAGAGGTGAAGAATGAAAAAAAGAAAAAGTAAGTGGTATTATGATGCAAAAGCATATCATGAAGTAGTTCTTTCCGGCAGTATAACTTTGGCCAGAAATCTTGCAGATTACAATTTCCCGGCACGGCTCAGTGAGGAGGATGCACTTAAAGTAGTGGAGGCCGTCAGATCCCTAACACCGGATCTTGGAGCAAGAGAAGGAAAAGAGTACTATTCCTGCAGGGTTGACAGGCTCAGCAATACTGATAAGGACTGCCTGATAGAAAGCCATACCATTACACCTTCTCTTAAAAGGAGGAAAGATCCGACGGGACTTATTATTTCGGACGATGAGAGTGTCAGCATAATGGTAAATGAGGATGATCATATACACATCCAGGCTATAAATGCAGGTTATAATTTAAGGGAAGCGTTTAAAACAGCTAACCGGATAGATGACTATATTGATTCCGAACTTCATTACTGTTTCAGTGAAAAATACGGATATCTCACATCCAAGCTTCAGGATACGGGAACGGGTCTTCATGCATCATATATGCTTTCTTTGCCGGCTATTACGATGGGAGGGAAGGTTGATGCTCTTCAGGAAGAAATTTCAAGGTTTGATGTGACTTTGAAAGGGATTTACGGAGAAGGATCTAAGAGCGCAGGGTTTATTTTTCAGCTTATGAACAGAAAAACCCTGGGAGTCAGTGAGAATGAGATTCTTGAAAACATGGAGCAGGTAACAGCCCAGATTGTAAATATCGAAAAAAGGCTCAGAAATGAACTTGTTAAAAATATCGGTCCGGATCTTAAAGACAGGGTCTACAGATCATACGGGGTACTTAAATACGCAAAAAATCTTCAGCAGAAAGATGCTATGGTACTTTTGGCCCAGCTGAAACTTGGTTCGGATTGCGGATTGATAAAGGTAAAGGGCGGCGGGAGCGAAATACATAAGCTCATGATAGAGATGCAGCCCGGAAATTTACAGACATTTTATAATAAAAAGAGCATGGGAAGTGTCCAAAGGGATGAATACCGTGCAAAATATCTGAATGATAATCTTCCTGAACTGATCGAGGAGAAAAAGGAAGAAACGGAGGCATAAATTGTACGAAAGATTTACCGAACAGGCAAGACAGGCTATGAGGATAGCCGAGGAGATATCGGAACAGCTCGGCCATAATTATATGGGAACGGAACATATACTCATAGGACTTCTGGATGCCGAAGGCCTTGCTTCAAAGATACTTGTAACAAACGGTTTAGAGAAAGATAAGCTCCTTGAGCTTATCGATCAGCTTATAACACCGGACGGTAAAGTCGGATTTGCAGAGATAAACAATATCACTCCGCGTGCTAAAGCTGTGATAATGAAAAGCTATGATGTAGCCAAAAAGTTTAAAAGCAAAGAAGTAGGTACGGAACATCTGCTGTTTTCACTTGTGACCGAAAGAGACTGTATAGCGTTAAGGCTTTTGAATACCATAGGGATTGACATCAGGAAGATCTATATGGATATTCTCAGTGCTGCAAATGTCAATCCTGCAGATTTCCGGACGGAATCGCCGTTACGGGCTTCAAAGAAGGGCGCAACCCCTACCCTTGACAAATACAGCCGCGATATGACAAAACTTGCTTCGGAAGGGAAACTGGATCCGGTTGTAGGACGTGTGGATGAAATTAAAAGGGTTATCCAGATCCTAAGCCGCCGTACCAAGAACAATCCCTGCCTTGTAGGAGAACCGGGCGTAGGAAAGACAGCCGTTGTTGAAGGTCTGGCAATGAAGATAGTGGAAGGAGATGTTCCCGATACCGTAAAGGATAAAAGAGTTGTTACTCTCGATCTGTCCGGTATGGTGGCAGGCTCCAAATACCGCGGAGAATTTGAGGAAAGGATAAAGGCTGTTATTTCGGAAGTTATTTCTTCCAAAGACGTTATACTGTTCCTTGATGAACTTCATACCATCATCGGAGCCGGAGGAGCGGAAGGCGCGCTGGATGCTTCAAACATACTGAAACCGTCACTTGCACGCGGTGAACTTCAGCTTATAGGTGCTACTACCCGTGAGGAGTATAGGAAGTATATTGAGAAGGATGCCGCCCTTGAGCGTCGTTTTCAGCCAATAGATGTGGAAGAACCTACCGCGGAAGAGTCCCTTGCTATTCTAAAAGGACTTCGCCCGGCTTATGAAGCACATCATAAGGTTTCTATAACTGACGGTGCGTTAGAGGCAGCAGTAAAGCTTTCTTCAAGATATATTAATGACAGATTTCTTCCCGATAAGGCAATCGATCTGATGGATGAAGCAGCTTCAAAGGTCAGGCTTGAAACGTATTCCGATTCCCCCAGGAAGAAAGCGGCCGAAGAGAAACTTAAAGTTCTTGAGGCAGAAAAAGAAGAAGCTATTAAAAACGAAGAATATGAAAAGGCCGGTGAAATAAAGAAGAAACAGAACAGGCTGAAGAAGGAGATAGAGAAGCTTGAGGCAGAAGACCTTAAGGAACGGGAAGAAGAGGAACTCTTTGTAACCGAGGAGAATATTGCAGATGTAGTTTCGGGTTGGACAAAAATCCCGGTAAGAAAGCTTAAGGAAGAGGAAAGCGAGCGGCTGAGAAAGCTTGAAGAAATCCTTCATAAACGTGTTGTAGGTCAGGAGGAAGCTGTAGGAGCCATTGCCAAAGCCATACGAAGAGGCAGGGTCGGGCTGAAGGATCCGAGCAGACCTATCGGGTCATTCCTGTTTTTGGGTCCTACCGGCGTAGGAAAAACCGAGCTTTCAAAGGCTCTTGCAGAGGCTGTTTTCGGAACGGAAAACTCTATGATCAGGGTGGATATGTCCGAATATATGGAAAAGCACAGCGTATCAAAGATGGTAGGTTCCCCTCCCGGGTATGTCGGTTATGATGAAGGCGGGCAGTTGAGTGAGAAGATCAGAAAAAATCCTTACTCTGTTGTGCTTTTTGATGAGATAGAGAAG
>JAFXXN010000105.1 GCA_017542245.1 Lachnospiraceae bacterium | reverse complement strand
TCATGCAACCGTTGTAACAATCAAAGGAAAATCATACCGTCTTCAGAATCTTTTATACGGAGACGGGGATTCAGCATGATGATAAAAACTGTACATTATTATTTGATAAAAAATGTACATTTATATCTTGTAATTTACAGCGGTCCGCCAGAAGCTCTTTAATCCTCATTCTAACCATAAGCACATCCTCCATGATAACATAGTAAAATCCCATATACAATATATCGACAATATCTCATATAAACATTATATTATCTCTATAATTTTATAGTTTTTTTATAACCTCTTGAGCTTATCTATATTATACCTATTTAGCCCTTTAATTCGGTGTGCTGCCCGTTCAGTTTTCTTAAAAAACCCCCATTCTCCCTTATAGTTGATTTCAGTATACCATACTCTTCTCCCCGGATTTAAAAATGGATTCCATCATTCGATTATTGACATCTCCCACTAACTCTTCTATACTAAAACTATCTTTAAGTGGAGGTATCTGACATATGGAAAATAGCACTGCTTTCTCGGAACTGTTTCGGGATGAATATACAGAAAATATATTTGATGAAGCCTGCTTTGGCGAACCTGTGGACTATGAAAGTGCTGAAGATATCGTAAATGGGATAAAGATGGCTTTAAGCCTTGAAGATAGGCCTGTATTCTTAGAAGGGCTGGCTGAAAGGCTTACCCATCTCGGTATTCCGTGTACAGTCTCTGATACAGATACCATGCTTTCTGAAATAAGAAGCTGTTTCAAAACCAAGCTGGGGAAATCCTGTCCGCGTACCATTCTTGAATGGATAAGGGGCACGGTTCCCGGAACGGTGAACAGACTAAATAATTATGATTTATGTTTCTCCCTTGATATGGACTGCAAGGAAACTTCTGTGTTCTTTCAGAAAAATTTCCTCACCCTGCCCTTTATCTTAAGGAGCAGACTGGATGCAGTGTTCTTCTACTGTCTTTATCATAAAAGACCTTATACAACCGTTGTGAATATGCTTAAAGAGTCTGAAGCCTACCCGGTACAGGAAACCGTTCATACGGAGACCATGCAGATAAAGGCTAAAATAAGAGAAATAGATGATGACGAGGAATTCTTAAAATATCTCTCCACTCACTGTTATGACAGCCATCAGCAGTTCCAAAAAGCGAAAAGTATTATTATGGATGAACTTGAGCAGGTTAAGGAAGCTATCATAAACGAATCTGTAAGCGATAATATATCTCCCGATAGGCTAACCAGGCTTACCGTCTCCGCTCTGCTCGGATATAAGTATCAGGGTAAAGAGAGTAAGATAAGTGGACTTCCTAAGCATTTCACTGAGTCCCTGCCCAATGATGTAACCCTCGGGAAGATTGTTAATGACGGCACTGTTTCCTATGAGCTACTCCGTAAGACTCTAATGCTTCTAAAGTTCTATAATTTCTATCACGAAGCAAAGAATACCGATGTTGACACCATCTGTGCTAACCTTATGGATTTTAAGGATGAGCTGAACATCGTCCTTGATTCCTGCGGCTTTGCTCAGATTTATATGTGTCATCCGTTTGACTGTCTGCTTATGTACTGTGCAAACTCTTACGATCCGATATATACGCTGTATTCTGTTACAGAATATGGCCGCAGCTGATAATTACCTGTAATAATAGCGGAATCTGTTTTTATAAACTTTTGTTTTATTGTTGTATTATATAATTGCAGGCACGGATATCGTTTTGTTACCGAGGATATGCTGAAAGCGATTTTCGAGGTGACATTGGGTTACTTGATATACGCCATATATAATAAACGCGGAGGCATTTTATGTTAGACATAGGATTCAAATTTCAAACAGAAACAAAAGAATATACCATACTGGAGCTTATAGGCAGAGGTGCTAACACTATAGCATACCTTGCCGAAAGGTCCTGTGATGGCCTTATGTCTAAATGTATCCTAAAAGAATATGCTCCTCAGAATGAGGATGATTATGCAGGCGGTAAAGAGCGTTTTATATCCTCCGGTAAGATGCAGAACAATATCCGTCAGTTATCATCCCTTAATAATCAGACCCCACCTGTAAGCTTTCTCTTTGAGTATTTAGGTACTCCTTTTATTGATGTTTCCTGCTATGGCGGTGCCGCCTTAAATAAGCTGGACAGTCTCACGCTTAAGCAGTATATGGAGATCTGCCTTACTATAGCAAAGACCATAGGCTATTATCACAAGTCCGGTTATCTCTGTCTCGATGTTAAGCCTGAAAATATTTTTGTATTACAAAATTCTCCCGATGATACTATTACCCAGCTGGTAGAGTTTATTGACTTTGATAGTATTAGAAAGATAAGTGAAGTCACACGCGATACTGTTATATCATGCACCAAGGGCTGGGCTGCACCCGAACAGCTCAATCCCCAATCCGTTTCCAAAATCGGTCCGCAGGCTGATATCTATACTATCGGAGAACTGGTTTTCTACCTCATTTTCGGCAGGCATTCTTCTGATAAGGAGCACCGCGGCTTCTCAAAATATCCGTTTGATAATTGTAAGCGGGAATACAGGAAATTCATTGACCGTCCGGATATACAGGCTCTGCTTACCAAACTCTTCCGCGGTACTATCCGTTCTTCCGCAAGCAACCGTTTTGCAGATACTTCCCATGCTGTAACTATTCTTGAGGAACTTACAGCTGCTATAAACCGAAAAGAATACATAGTACCTAAGCTGCCTTCTGTTTCACCTGTCTTTATAGGAAGGGATGATGAGATTACAGCTATCAGGGACAGTCTAAAGGATAACCATACACTCTTTATCTACGGCTTAGGCGGAATCGGTAAGAGTACATTGGCAAGGAACTATATCCATCGTTTTAGATCTGATTACGATATTATTGTATTTCTTGAATATACCGGTGATATCATCCGTACGATAACGGATGACCGCCAGCTCCAGATCAGTACCATAAGTAAACTTTCTGAAGAAACATCCGAGGAGTATTTTGATCGGAAATTATCGGTATTTAGGAATATCTGTACAGAAAAAAATGTTCTTATAGTTTTGGATAATTTTTCAGGACGTATAAACAAAGAATTCAGTAGTATTCTGGAATATGGTTATGATACCATCATTACTACAAGGAACGAGCCTCCCAAAAACAGTTTTGCTTCTTTGGAAGTTGATGCTATTTCGGATATACAAAAGATTTTTGAGCTGATAAGTCTTAATCTTTCCCGTCCCATAACAAAGGATGAAAAATCTGCTTTTGAAGAAATAATAAGCTTAGTGCACGGTCATACCCTCACCCTAGAGCTTATCGCAAGGCAGATAACCGCAGGACACATAGATGTTAAGCAGGCTCTTGACCTCATTAGAGAGAACGGATTTTCTCATATTTCAGATGATAAGATCAGTAACTATAAAGATGGTGAAGAAGCGTACGGAACATTGTCCCACATTATTTCAGATCTGTTTAATGCCGGGAATATGGCATCACAGGTCAAGATCATCCTAAAAGTGCTGTCTCTTATGGATTCAAGAGGGCTTGACAGTTTCGTTATTAGCGATATTTTAAAGCTTGATATGGAAACCATCCACCGGTTATCCAAAGAAGGCTGGCTTTACGAGGAAACCTGGCTCGGTACAGGAAATACTATAAGACTTCATCCTGTTATCAGTGAAACTATCCGTAACTGGTCTTGGGACGAAATGAAAGAATTAGACGATCTGTCTGTAATGGATTATTATAAAAAAATGACAGATGTATATGTCGGTATAGAAAATATAAAAAGACTTGATGCTATTTCTAAAGAAGCAAAGATTTACTCCGACCTTCATCCGGAGTCTTTGATAAAGGCGGTTTACCATGATATCAGGAGCAGTTACTATGATATCTGCTGTTCCGAATATGTGCCCGGTAATGACGAAGAAGCAGAGCCTGTCATAAATATGATAAATGAGATGGATGACGCCATCTATGAAGCTGAGCAGTCCAAGGACAGCCGCAGGGATAAATATCTTATGGGATATTATACAAGCCTTGCAAGCATACTTATACGGAGTACTCCCGATGGCGGCACAGAAGCCGGGTCTCTTCTCGCTAAAGTCCATGACATGCTTGAAGAACTTAATATCCCGGAATATGATGAAAACCGATGCTATTATTACATGGTATGTGCATGGTATTATACTCTTATAAAGCCGGATATCAAAAAAACTATCTCTCTGACCGATAAGGCCAAAGAGATAGCATATAAGGTATTTTCTACCGAACTCGAGATTATTGATATCATTTACATTCCGACAGCTAACTGCTTGTATTTCCATAATGATATGGATAATGCTGTAGAAAAACTCAAGGAAGCTGTCTCCATCTGTAAAAAGTATCCTGATTCTGTGCAATATCTTGATAAGAAAATCGATGTCATGTTCTTTCTGTTAAATGTTTATGTTGAGACAAACGATCCACGTAGCCTGCCTCTTTTAAATGAGATTGACCATATGAATGATACATACAGGGAACAGGGTATTTTCCGGGAAATACCGCAGGAATTAAGAGATACTGCAAGGAGTATCAACACCTAATCGTACAGATTGAAAAATGTATTCCTGATGAAGTTAAATACTGACCGGCATTAACGCTTCATTATTTCTTCATTGATTGTATCAAAGTATACTTATCCTTTGTTTTTCTCCATAAAAATGCAAAAAATCAACTTGAATAGTTGATTTTCCCGAAATTCTGTGTTATATTGTAATTGAAAAGGAAAACCACGAGAGCGGTTACACCTTTGGTTATTGGTTATAGATGCTTTTCAGCACCGAAGCCGTCACTATTAGGGGTAGTGGCGGCTTGCTTTTTCTTATCCCGTATCAGCTTTACTACTGCTACAGCAGCACGTATCACATTGCAAACAAGTGACAACGCCGAGAATATATCCGATAATTTCATAAGCAACGCCCTCCTTTCGTTTACTTGGAGGGCTAACGCCCCCCAGTATTTTGGTACAGGAAGGTGTAACCGCCTTTGTCTCGTGGCTTTCCAAGAAGTACTATAACATATTTATGTTCTTAAAGCAATATCCTTTTTTTCGGATATTTATGTTTTCGCGGATTGTTATTCCTGTTTAGGTTTGAAATGCCTCCTGAATATCAGATTGGTATCTTTGACGAAGCAACTCGTTCAATTAGGGAGGAATATAATTATGAAGTAGCATAATTAAACCCCATCACTGTGTGACGGGGTTGAGAATTTAAACATCAGGCATCCAACTGTGCCTCTATAAACTCCTTAAATCTGGGTAGTTTCATTGATACAATTCCTGCACTATACTGAATATACTTCCGTTCCATGTACTCGGAGTCTGCTATCCTCGTATCCGGGAATGACTGGATCCTTAATTTTTTTCTGAATGCACACAGTGTCGGACGAAACGGCATATCTGCCGGGAGCATTCCGAGAGGCGCATAATATGCTTCAGTTCAAACCGTAATAGTTATAAAATTGACACCATAAATAAACGTATATTTTACATCTGCAGCAAATGACTTCACTATCTTTATGCCAATGTTTTCAAGACCGTCCGGTTCCTTTCTGTATTCGTATTTTGCAAAAGGATCTCGTTCTTTGCTGCAGTCCTTTACTCTCATGATCATCTTATTATTTCCGAATAAAACAATATGTACATCAATGTTTGGATTGTTTTCATCATTTGCTTTCTGATATTCAAGAATATTGAAAAGTATTTCTTCCAGCGCGAGGCTGCAATAACAGGACTTTTTCTTTTCAGTAATCCGATTTCTGCAGATATCACCAAACTCAGAGGATGCAGTTTTTGCATCCTCCATTGACCCAACATGAAAATCATATGTTTCGTAATCCCTGTCTTCTGCAGCAGGCATCATCAGAAGTTTATCCGCAATACTTCTGTTCTTCCGTCCCATAATCAGAGCAGCAATGATCACATACGAAACCACTACGACAAACTGAAGAGAAAAACTTATCCATATGCCCCTGGCGCCAAATGCATTACCAAGCAGATAAAAAAGTGGCAGTGTCGCGATGTTAAGGACTACAGAAATAGAATAAACAATCCTGTTTTTCCCTATTGCCTGAAAATATGCAAGATAGTAACATACAAATGTATTCAGAACATATACAATAATGCTGCATCGCATAAGATAAACTGTCTCGTCAAGAACATTGCCGGAGACCAGAATACTGAACATTTCTCTTGCAAATACCCAGAGAAGGGCAGAGAGCAGCACGGAAAAAGTCAGCCCCTTTAATATAGAGTATCTGAAAATTCCTCTGATCATCTTTCTGTCTTTTTCTTCAATCAGCATTGACTGGATCATTCTGACCGGACTTATGATTGCCTCCGAAACAGATAAGAAAATAAACTTTGTCATCTTAAAGACTGAAAAAGCAGCCATTGCATCCGTCGTACCGACTCTGGCGATCAGATTATTAACAAATGTATTAAAGATAATAGAGGATATATTCTTAAATGCAGACGGTGAGCCTTCTTTTACCGATTCTATCAGATATTTCAGATCTATACTGAATTTTCCGCGCAAAAGTATTCCATGTTTCTTTTCAAAAAAATGAGTGCTAAGTATGATCAGTGCCACATAATAACTGATGGATGTAGAGTAGCCAATACCCTTAATTCCCATGTTTCCCATCACAAACAGTATATTCAGGCATACATTTACAACTGTCATGATCACAGTTGTTATATTTATCAGCTTCTTTTTCTCATCCAGCTGAAAAAGTGGAATCATATACAGCGTAAGAAGATGCGCAGGTGCACCGATGGCAAGTGAAAAAAGATATTCCATGGTAGGCTTAAGTGTTCCACCACTGCTATTTGCACCAAACAGCCTGGATATAGGATCGGAACACACACAGACAACCAGCGCCAGAAGCACCGCCAAAGATGCAATAAAAGTCAATGATGTATAGAAAATCTTTGAGACTTCTTCAAATTTATTCTGTCCTATCTTTCTTCCCATAATAACCTGGGAACCACTTGAAAACAACAGAGAAATGCATTCCATGGTTTTTGTATATGGATATACAATGCCTATCGCCGCAAGTTCAGCAACTCCCAGTCCTTTTGAAGCGATAACTCCGTCGCATAGAGACCCTATAGACCCTGCCAGGAAGAGCAATAGGGCAATGAGATATCCGCTGTTAAAAACACCGATAAGTACAGATTTATTTGTGTCTCTTTCAATACCGGCCTTAATCATATCCCGGACTTTTTTCATACTATTCATCATTCATATGACCATTCCTTTCCACACCAACGAGGTATGAAACCTGTCAAAGTGCCGACAGATGCGTTTCATATAAGCACTCCGCATCAGGAATTTTGTTTACATCAGGAAGATAATATTCAGCCTCCTATAATATTCTGTCTTTACAGTTTCTAAGTTATACATCTCTTTAAACCTAAGCTCAGTGTAATATTTCAATAACCAAGGAAATGTTTAAGTTCTTCATTAAGGAGGAGATCCTTTCTGGTCAATCCAAAGCTCCCGTCCGGAACAATTTCCAGATAACGATTAAGAAACTCCTCGTATGTTTTTGCCTCAAAACAATGCGGTGCGATAAAGAACGTCCTGCTTCCTCCGGTTACCCTGTCTCCGGCCTGTACAAACACCTTGTAGTCACCCGTCTTAAGTTTATAAAATACATATTTTTCCAGGTTCCATCCGCTGATCTCAACATGAGTAAACGGTGGTTCATACTCGGCCACAACCGGATTGGCATTAAGAGCTGCCTGCTTATAACTCTCCTCAACGTGTTCTATAAAGCTTTCTGCCGATCCACACTCACAAATAAAATCGTGCCTGTTTCCCTTGTACTTTTCAATAAATTCCCAATCTCCGTCAACTTGTTTTATTGAATATCGGCAGGCATCCTTAAGCATTTTTTTATCAAGCCACCGATAATCCTTTTTGACATTTTCATATGCCTTCTCCAGATATACCTCTATATCCATACCTAATCTTTCCTTTAATCCGGTTCATCAAGGTGTTAGTATGACGCAGTTGTCCTCTTCTTCTGCCATTTTTTCCAGCGGTGTATAAAGCGGAAACTGTCCGGACAGGAACAGATAGGGTGTTTTCCTCGCAAGTAGGAGATATTGTGGCTCACCATCTTGCACTGATAACTCTTTCATTACGTCTGCTTCCGCCATGATATTGA
>JAFXXN010000104.1 GCA_017542245.1 Lachnospiraceae bacterium | reverse complement strand
TGAGATAGAGAAGGCGCATCCGGATGTTTTCAATATACTTCTGCAGGTGCTTGATGACGGGCATATAACTGATGCGCAGGGAAGAAAGGTCAGCTTCAAGAACACAATCATCATCATGACATCAAATGCCGGAGCGCAGAATATCATATCCCCCAAAACATTGGGTTTTTCAAGCGAAAATGACGCAAAAGCAGATTATAACCGCATGAAAGACGGCGTTATGGAGGAAGTGAGACGCATATTCAAACCGGAATTCTTAAACAGAATAGATGAGATTATCGTATTCCATTCACTTACCCGTGAAAACATAAAAGAGATTGTTTCAATTATGTTTGGAAGGATAGCTAAACGTGCACTTGAAGAACTTGGGATTAAACTGAAGTGTACGGAAGAATTCGTAAAGCATATAGCAGAAAAGGGATTTGATGAAAAATACGGTGCAAGACCTTTAAGGCGTGCCATCCAAAACGAAGTGGAAGACCGTATGAGCGAAGAAATACTTATGGGAACCATTAAAGAGGGCGATACGGTAACCATAGGATATGATGAAAATACAAAAAACACTACTTTTAAGCGCAGAGCCGGAAAGAAACAGAAATAAAAATATTTTATAAAAATTTGGGTAGAAATTTAGTGATTTTTCTGCTATAGTATATTTGAGGATGAAATAACGGATAAACTCCTCACAGAGCAGACGTGGCGGAAGATTATTATCTTCATAGCCGTTAATAGTGATTTCAGGAGGAAATTATGGAAGTCGTAAAGTCTTTAATTCAGGGCGAGCAGGATGGGACACTCAGTTTTGGGGATTTTTCACAGAAGGAAAAACAGAAGAAGTCAGACTTCAAACATGAAGGTGACCTGTATAAGGTTAAGTCTTTCTATGAGATTACAAGACTTGAAAAAAACGGAGCATTTGTTTACGAATCGGTTCCCGGAACTTCAGTGTTCGGTTTAAGAGTTACCGACAAAGAAATAAACTTTAAGGTCACAGGTAAGGGTGATGCACAGATAACCTTAGAACTTGAGGCCGAGAAAGAATATGAAGTATCCGTGGACGGTGGAAGCCTGGGAGTGATTAAGACTAATCTGGGCGGAAAACTTACATTCAGCGTTGAAACCAATGAGGAAACAAAGCGTGAAGTAAAGATATCCGCGAAGTAATTTAACTGAATATTTAAGCGATTAAGGCCGTGTGGCTGCCGTTAAAAGCAGCTGCATGGCTATAGCTATGTTTATAAGAACAGTATTTATTTGAACAGGAAGGACTACGGATGGCAAAGGCAAAAAGCGTTTTTTTTTGTAAGGAATGCGGTGCCGAATCGGCAAAATGGGTAGGACAATGCCCGTCATGTAAAGCTTGGGACAGCATGGTTGAAGAACCTGTGGCTCCGAAGGCGAAAGGAATAAAACTGCCGGCAGCGGGAAACAGAGTCAAAGCGGTTCCGGAAAAGTTATCCGAGATCAAGACTCATGAAGATATCAGGATTGTTACGGGCATAGAAGAGTTTGACCGCGTTTTGGGCGGCGGGATAGTTGATTCGTCACTTGTGCTTGTAGGCGGTGATCCGGGTATCGGAAAGTCAACCCTTCTGCTTCAGGTATGCCGTATACTTATCGGGATGAAGGTGGATGTCCTTTATATTTCCGGAGAGGAAAGCGTACGGCAGATAAAGATGAGAGCCGACAGGCTGGGAAAATTTGACGGAGATCTTGAACTTCTTTCCGAGAACAGTCTGGATAACATAGAAGAGATAGTAATAGAAAAAAGACCCAGGGTGATAGTCATAGATTCGATACAGACCATGTTCAGGGAGGACATAGCCGCTTCACCGGGAAGTGTCAGCCAGGTCAGAGAGACTACAGGGTCACTTTTAAGACTTGCCAAAGGTTACGGAGTAACTGTATTTATAGTCGGACATGTAACTAAGGAAGGTGTAGTGGCGGGGCCGAGAGTATTAGAGCATATGGTAGATACGGTGCTGTATTTTGAAGGGGATAACTCATCGGATTACAGGGTTCTCCGTGCGGTAAAGAACAGATTTGGTTCGACCAACGAGGTCGGTGTTTTTGAAATGAGGCAGGATGGACTGAGGGAAGTAAAAAATCCTTCGGAATATATGCTTGCAGGAACCCCGATCGGAGAACCGGGATCGGTGATAACCGCTACCATAGAAGGAACCCGTCCGATAATGCTCGAGATACAGGCGCTTTGCTGTCAGACGGCACTCAATATCCCCAGACGTACTGCTGTGGGAATAGATTTTAACAGAGTGAATCTTCTTATGGCGGTACTCGAAAAAAAGATGGGGTTAAAGCTTTCTTTCTGTGACGCCTATGTAAATGTGGCCGGAGGAATGAAAGTTAATGAACCGGCTTTGGATCTGGCTATAGTTATGGCCATACTTTCAAGTTATACCAATAAACCATTGGGTGAAAAGACAATATGCTTCGGCGAAGTCGGACTTACCGGAGAGATAAGAGGAGTTTCTCAGTCGGAACAGAGAGCGGCAGAAGCAAAGCAGCTAGGATTTGAACACATTATTCTTCCGAAAGTGAACTTAAAGGCTGTAAAGGACTGTGGACTAAAGCTTACGGGAGTAGGTCACGTTACTGAATTGATGCGTTTGTTATAACCTTAGAGATTATTATCCGGGAAAGAAAAACTCATACGAGGACATTATGATAAAAAAGAGGAACATTATCATTGCTGCGTTGATCGTGGCAGTTCTGATAATATTATTTATAGGATTTAAACTGCTGGTAAAAGTAGGAAATCCGAAGTATTTTTATAATTATCTTCATAATACAAAGGGGAGCCTTCAGACTGAGACAACCAAGTCGAATATGACCAGAGCCGATGATACGAAGGCAAAACCCACCGAAAACACCGATCCTGATCTAAAAGGAGTTATTCAGAAGATAGAGGTTGACGGACAAGAAGTAGATTCCTATGAAAGAAAAGACAGGATAGAGTTTACGGATGAAGTTTTAAAAAGCATTTCGGAAGCTCCGGGACTCATTACCTTTAGGGGAAATTACTCAAGATCTAAATCTTCTGCGGGAACTACTCAGGTAACGAAGGAGAAGTTTACCCAAAAATGGAGTTATAATACCGGAAAGATACTAAAGAGCAACGGTGTTGACTATTGGTCCGGAAACGGCTGGACCGGGCAGCCGCTGATCGCAAAATGGTCGGGAAAGACACGGGCCAACATGAATATGACTGATGCGGCAAAGGCCAAGGAAGGTCTGATAGAGGTTATATATCCCGGAATGGACGGAAGCATTCATTTCCTTGATGCTGAGACCGGAGAGGAAACAAGACCGGCTATCCATGTGGGAATGACTTTTAAGGGAACGGCCTCGCTTTATCCAGACGGCAAAACCCCCCTTCTTTTTTGCGGCAGCGGTGACGCTCAGACAGGACCTTTCGGAGAAAATGTATCGCAGCGTTTTTACATTTACAGCCTGATTGACGGAAGCCTTCTTTACGAGGGTGGATTTAATGATGAATTTGCACCTCGTATATGGCATGCATATGACAGTTCACCGATAATAGATCCTAATTCGGATACTCTTATATATCCCGGAGAAAACGGTGTGATATATACTTTGAAACTTAATACCATATATGATGAAGAAACGGGAAAACTGAGCATCTCGCCTTCGGATTCCGTGAAATTTTCATTCGATATCCCTGAAAAGTACAGTGAAGGCGGAACTCTCTGGGGAAGTGAGTGCAGTGCTTCAGTATGGAACGGATATTTGTTTATCGGTGATAACGGAGGCTCTGTTTATTGTCTCGATCTAAATACTATGAAAATGGTCTGGATCAACGACATAAGTGAGGATATAAATTCTTCACTGATATTTGAGACTGACGGCGGTAATCATTATCTTTATGTTGCGACTACCCTTAAATACGGATATAATTCACATAACATGGGTACAGCAGCAATTTATAAGTTTAATGCTATAACCGGAGAGATCATCTGGAAAAAGCCTTATGAGGTACATACTGTAAAAGGATATGCCGGAGGAGTACTTTCTACAGGCGTTCCCGGTACGGGACAGGTATCGGATTATATCTTTTATTCGGTATCCAAAACTCCTGAACTTGAAGGCGGTTACATAGTCGCTCTTGATAAGGCAACGGGAAATGAGGTATGGCAGACCCATGTTGATATGTATTCCTGGAGTTCGACGATATTCTTTACTTCCGAAGAAGGAAAAAGCTACCTTATCCAGGGGTGCCAGAACGGTGATCTGCTGCTTATAGATGCAAAAACAGGAAACATTATAGATAAGCTTAATTTCGGTTCGGGAATAGAAGCAACTCCTGCTCTGTACGGTAATCATCTTATTCTTGCAACCCGAAGTGAGAAAATATTCGGAGTCAGGATTGAATAAAAGAGGTTATATATGGAATTAAAGAATAAATTGATCACTGTTCTTACCGTATTACTGCTTCTGCTTGTTTTAGCAGGATTCGGGGCATTTAAACCGAAGCCGGCGGAAAGCGGAAACAGTACTCAGGCAGCTTCGGATACCAAGGCAGTAAAAATAAAAAGCCTTGGCGGAATAAAAAGCAGAATGCCGGAGAACAGTGCGGCTGTATTTTTCGGAAGCACGATTGGACAAAGCCTTTCACGGTATGAAGCATACAAAAATATGGATGAAACCCTTTGTGCTTTAAGATCGGGAGAGATCGATGCAGTTTGGGCATGTGATGTAACTGCGGATTATCTGGTAGCGGTAAATGACGATCTTGAAATTTTTGAGCCTGATACGGAATCGGATATCCAGAAAACCGAGGCTTCACGTTTTGAATTCGGCATGGCACTGAAAGATACCCCGGAATCGGTTAAGCTTCGCGATGAGATCAATAAAGTTCTGTCAGATATGAAACAGGACGGATGTCTTGATACCCTGACTTCGGCTTACATTAAAAATGCTCCGTTGCAGGAGACAGGTTCGGAAGAAACCAGGTATTATCCTTCACGCATGGTTCAGGATAACAGGAAGGACACTATTTATGTAGGTATATCGGGAGCGGTCAGTCCCATAGAACTGCTTGACAGGAATGATGAACCATACGGATTCTGTGTAGCACTTATGGATGAGATAGGGAGCCGGTTAAACAGAAGGATTAAATTTGTGGTTCTTGATAACGAAACAGCTTTTACTTCACTTATGAGCGGAAGAGTGGATATGATCTTCTGTTACGGAACGGGGAGAAAGACTACTGAAAACAAGGCTTCCTATATAATGACGGATGGATATCTGAGTATGCAGAAATATAGATTTCTGAAGAGAAAATAGCCGATAGGAACAGGCGCGGGAGAGAAAAATACATGAAAAACTTTATTAACAATATATTTAATGCAATATCGGATAACCTCATTTCCGGAGGAGCTTATTATCTGATCGCAAAAGCAGTTGTCGTAACGGTTGTGATTGCTGTTATGGCATGGGTAATCGCCGGGCTTGTCGGTATAGCTGTAAGCTATCTGATGAGTTATGAAAAAAAAGCGGTATCGCGTATCGGACGAGGGATCTGCTTTATTTTCAGAAGTGTTCCGGTGCTTCTTTCTATGTGGCTTCTTCATTACTGTATATTTGGGAGCAGTACTTTAAGCGGTATGATCACTGCAGGGATATCAATAGGCCTCTATGGGGCCGGACACCTTGCCGAGCTTATTTCCGAAAACGTTAAGAAGACACAGGAAAGAATGAAAGGTAATGTAAAAAACAGGCTGGAGAAGGTATATTTCCGTATAGTGGTACCTCAGGCACTTGAAGATTCTATCTTTCATGTAAAAAGACTTGCGGTTATCCTTTTACAGTGGACTACCGTTGCCGGTTATATTTCGGTGAACGATCTGACGGAAGTGATGTATGGGATAGGACACAGGACCATGTATCCGTTTTTCTCCATAGCATTTGCAGGAATCCTTTATATACTTGCCACAATACTCGTAGAGTGGATATTTAAGCTGATAGGAAAAAAGATCAAGAAAGCGAATGATAAGAGGGAATTAAAGGCATAACTTAGAGGTCAGAAATTATCTTAAAGTGGAGGAAAGTAATATGAACAGAGAAGAAATACTTTCCATGGTTGATCATACACTGTTGGCACAAGGAGCAACCTGGGAGCAGATCAGAACCGTATGCAATGACGGATTAAAGTATAAGACTGCAAGTGTCTGCATACCTGCAGCCTATGTAAAGAAGGTATCCGAGTATTTAAGTGTTCTTCAGGGAGGCTGCTCTTTGGAAAAAGGCGGGGACGGATACAGGCTTAAAACCTGTACGGTCATAGGCTTCCCGAACGGGTATTCCACGACTGCATCTAAGGTTTATGAAACTAAAGACGCTATACAGAACGGTGCCGATGAGATAGATATGGTAATAAATATCGGCTGGGTAAAAGACGGACTTTATAAACAGGTTGAAGATGAGATCAGGGAAATAAAAGCAGCGTGTGGGAAAAACATTTTAAAGGTAATCATAGAAACCTGCCTGCTCGAAGAACATGAAAAGATAGCTATGTGTAAGATTGTAACAGCTTCAGGGGCGGATTTTATCAAAACTTCTACCGGGTTTGCCGGAGGAGGGGTCACCTTTGAAGATGTAAAACTGTTTAAGGATAATGTTGGAGAGAATGTAAAGATAAAGGCAGCGGGAGGTATATCATCTTTTGAGGATGCCGAGAAGTTTATTGCACTCGGAGCAAGCAGGCTCGGAACAAGCAGGCTTGTAAAGATTGCTAAGGCTGAATCATAATATTTTTATGGAGATTACGTATATGAATATTGAAGAATTTATTCCGATGCTTATAGAAAAGGCTTTTGAAATGAGGGCTTTCTCATATACTCCGTATTCCAATTTTAAAGTCGGAGCGGCTCTTCTTACGAAAAAAGGGACTGTCTATGGGGGATGCAATATAGAAAATGCAGCTTACGGGCCTTCAAATTGTGCTGAAAGAACAGCTTTTTTTAAGGCTGTCAGTGAAGGAGAACGTGAGTTTGCGGCTATTGCCATAGTCGGAGGATCGGAAGACGGAGTGAAAGATTTTTGTGCTCCGTGCGGAGTATGCCGTCAGGTTATGGCTGAATTCTGTGATCCGGATGAGTTTATGATAATTTTGGCTAAAAGTTCGGATGAATATATAAAGTACAGTTTAAAAGAACTTTTGCCGTTAGGTTTCTCTTCAAAAAATTTAAAATAAACAATAATTGCCCACAATTTCGCAATATATTTAGTAGAAATAGAAGAATAAATAGTGTATTCTCTTTTAGAATGTATAAAGGGCAAGGCTGGTGGTATAGATGGCGGTTCAGCAGGTATTTAAAAGATATGAAAAAAAATACATACTGACTTCACTTCAGGAGCAGGAATTCTTAAAAGCTATTGAAGGCAAGATGATCATGGACAAATACGGGGAACACACCATCTGTAATATTTACTTTGATGATGATCAGTTCACGCTTATAAGGGAATCTCTTGATAAGCCGATGTACAAGGAAAAACTTCGGCTGCGCACATACGGAGTTCCCCAGGACGGTGACCATCAGGCATTTGTTGAGATAAAAAAGAAGTTTGACGGAGTGGTTTATAAAAGAAGGATACCGTTAAAGCTAAAAGAGGCAGAGGCATATCTTTATGACGGTGTCCGTCCGAAGAAAGACTCTCAGATATTAAGGGAGATAGACTGGTTTGCCAAAGCACATGCACCGCTAAAACCAAAGGTAGTTCTTACTTATGTGCGCCGTGCATTTTACGGGGCTGAAAATGCAGATTTCCGTATGACGATAGACAGGGACATAACCTGCAGGTATGATTCTCTTCACCTCACGGACGGAGTTTTCGGAGATAAAATCCTTGAAGAGGGGATTTCCCTTTTGGAGATAAAGATTCCCGGAATCATGCCTCTTTGGATGAGTGAGATTCTTTCAAATTTAAAAATATTCCCCGCATCGTTTTCAAAGTACGGGACATATTATAAAACTACTCCGCAGTTATATCTGTCTATGACAGGTAAGGCTTTGCCTAAGACCGGAGAAATCCGGAAAGATAAAAAAGAACAGCTTCTGACGACAAAACCGGAGAAAAGTAAGGGCTCCGGCAGACGCAGAAAATAGGAGGAATCATGTTCGACAGTATTATTAAAACAGCAGGCTCCGTGACAGGCATGGAATATCTTATATGTTCCGGAGTATCGCTGGTACTCGGTTTTATAGTGGCTCTGGTACATATGTACAAGAATACATATTCGAAGAATATCATTATTACTCTGGTAGTTCTTCCTTATGTAGTTCAGACAATGCTGATGCTGGTTAACGGAAGCATTGGAGCCGGTATAGCGGTAATGGGTGCCTTCAGTCTTGTGAGGTTTAGGTCGGCACAGGGAAATGCCAAGGAGATCATGAGCATTTTCTATGCACTTACCATAGGTCTTGCAATGTCACTCGGATATATAGGAATAGCGATATTTGTTCTTGTACTTGTAGGTATAGTGATAATAGTTCTTACCACGGTTGATTTCGGAGTAAAAAAGAACGGGGACAGAACTTTAAAAATTACAATTCCCGAAGATCTTGATTACGAAGGTATATTTGACGATTTATTTGATAAGTATACAACAAAGAGCGAGCTTATCAGATGCAGGACCACAAATATGGGAAGCCTCTATGAGATAACTTATGAGATTGCTTTAAAGAAGGATGTCAGTGAAAAGTCTTTCATTGATGAATTAAGATGCAGGAACGGAAACCTTACTATTATGTGCGGTCGTCCGATAACTCCAAGAGATGATCTGTAATCTGCATGTTCGTATCAAAAGATCATTACCGGATGAAAAGAGGAAAATGAAATGAGAAAGAATATAAGTAATTCTATGGCAAGGGCAGCAGCTGTTATAATAAGCCTTTCACTGCTTACAGCTTGTTCTTCAAAGGAATCGTCAAACAACAATACAACTACAAGTCCTACTGCAGCGGTTACAGAAACAGAAAACGGACAAAAGACTACAGGAACCGAAGAGGCTACTCCGGCACCTACATCTGATGCAGGTACAGTAACATCCGAGCCGGAAGTGACAACTCCTGCTGAAGATCCGGCAGTTACGGATTCTCCGGAGTCACCTATTCTGTCAAAGTCTGATTATACAATGATAAACGTTGAATATAAGACAAAGGATCTTGAGTCTACATTTGATATGTCGGATATTACTAAGATATTCTTTTCCGATGATAATGTAACCGTAAGCGGAAAGAAAGAAGTCAGAGTGACGGATATCGAAGGAAGACAGACGGTAACCATTACTCAGAAGGGGAAATACCTTATTTCCGGAACATGTTCTAACGGGCAGATAATAGTTAATGCGGATAAGGACAAGGATGTAAGGCTGATACTTAACGGTCTTGACCTTACATGTCCAGATTCAGCAGCGATATATGAGAGACAGTGCGATAAACTTCTTGTTACGACTGTCGGAGGAACTGAAAATACTCTCCGTGGAACAAAAGATTTTGTTTATGAAGATGTAGAAAAGAAAAATCCCGATGCATGTATATTTGCAAAGGACGATCTGGTAATAAACGGAAACGGTATACTCAACATTAAAACGGAAAGTGCCGAAGGTATCCACAGTACAGATTCTGTTAAGCTTATTTCAGGAACGATAAATATCGACTCGGGAGACAGAGCTATCAGGGGTAAGGAATTCGTCATTATAAAAGCTGCCGATATTAACATCAATTCCGCAGCGGATGCGATCAGAACTACTATAGATGACGAAGATGTTTTGGGATATATCGTGATTCAGGGCGGAAATATTAAGATAGAAACCGAATCAGAAGGTATTCAGGCTACCGGCAATGTTCAGATAACCGGAGGCAATATTGATATCAATGCAGACGGGAAAAAGGCAAACGCTATTAAATCCGATAAGATAGTATATATAGAGAATGCAACCGTTATCGTAAATTCCGAAAAAGATATCAAGGCTGTTTCAGGACTTATCATAGACGAGGGAACTGTCAAAGTACGGGGAAAATAATATGTACTATGTAATATACACAAGTGCCGGCATGGAGGAAAAAACAGAAAATTATATTAGAACTATGATCCCTGCCGATCTGTATATCAAATGTTTTCATCCGTCAAGGTGCATAAAAAAGAAATTCGGCGGGGTATGGAAAGACTGTTATGATGCCTTAGTTCCCGGATACATATTTCTTCAGTGCAACAATATAGATGCTTTTTACAAAGAAGTAAGGAAAAATCCAAAGTATCTGAATATTTTGGGAAGAAGTTTTGAAAATCAGAGCCTTGGATTCTATGAACTTAATAATGAAGAAGTGATATGGCTTAAGAAGCTGGTCGGTACTCCGGAAGATGAGGATATTGAAGAAAATGCCACAGCCGGGGTTTCCAGTGTAGAGTTTGGGGAAAATGATGAGGTTATAGTTCTTTCGGGTCCTCTAAAGGATCTGGTGGGACATATAAAAAGGATCAACCGCCACAAAAGAATAGCGGAGGTTGAAATGGAATCATTTATGGGGCGCAAGACGGTCATGTATCTTGGAATAGACTGGGTTATGAAAACTCAGCCCAAAGAAGAAATATCAACAGAAAAAAACGAGTAGGAAAATTTCCTGCTCGTTTTTTAGAGGTATAAAAGACATCAGTCCTTCATAAAGAAATCATATATTCTTTTACGGTAGTCCGGAGCCGTGTCAAATGCGGCATGTCCGAAACCGATATACATATAGAGATTAAAATTTTTGTTCCAGTCCATCTGTTCGGCAAGTTCCATTGTAGCGTCCGAATCAAGAACTTTATCCTCGTAAACACCTATGGCAAGAACCGGGCAGGTAATAGCTTTAAGGACTTCCGTAATATGAAATCCTTTGGTTCCGGAAGCTAAGATAATAAACCTGCGAAGATCTTCATCGGTCACATATCTGCTGGCATTAATGAAATACTCTTTGTTTTGCTCATAGACCTGGGGTGGATAAAGCATTTCTCCGAAATTTAAGTAAAGACCTTCCCTGTCACCGTTTTCGGCGAGAGCAATCCACTTATTAAGAGCTTCAAGCTGAGCCGGAGTAACATGCGAAGATGTGGAACCCAGAACAAGTTTTTTAACTAAAGCCGGATGCTTAACTGCTATGGTCATAGCGATCATACCGCCCTGTGAAGCTCCGAAAAGATATATGTTTTTTAAACCGAGCTCTTTAATAGCATATACCGTATCTTTAGCCATTTCATATATAGTATATGTATTAGGAAGATTTTTCCTTCTATCCAAAACATAGACTGTAAAATCTTTGGACAGTATATCGTATCCATCAGAAATAGAATCGGCCGCGTCCATAACGCTCTGAATACTGAGACCGGGAATTATGACACAGGTTTTCGGTCCGTTTCCGAACTGAAAATAGTCCATGGAAATACCATTAGCCGTAACAGTCTCTATGTTGATCATAAGCAGTCTCTCCAATCTGTAGTCAGATTTTATACAAGATAAAAAACTTATCTGTAGAGTATCATAAGTATGATAATGATTCAATAGAAAAATCAAAATTTAGAAAAATTTCATAGTGTTCATTACTTTACATAAACAGAAATAACGGATATAATATAACAAATATTAATTTTTGTTACCGAGGAAACGCAGAAGGCGTTTTCGATTCCGGAGAGGTAAAGAACAGATGCGTTATTATATAGCTGATCTCCACTTTTTTCATGCCGGACTGAATGAACATATGGATGAACGCGGCTTTGGAAGTGTTGAAGCCATGAATGAATATATGATAAAACAGTGGAATCTTAGGGTAAGGAAAAATGATGAAACTGTTGTTCTCGGAGACTTTTCGGTAGGAAAGGGAGAGGAGACAAACGAGATACTTAAGAGATTGAACGGCACTAAATATCTTATTATCGGAAATCATGATAAATTTATAGATGACAGGAAGTTTGATCAGAAGCTTTTCAGATGGATACGTCCGTATGAGGAAGTAAAGGATAATAAAAGAAAAGTTGTTCTGTCACATTATCCGATTTTCTGTTACAACGGACAGTATCGTCTTTTAAAGGACGGAAAACCGAAAACATATATGCTGTATGGGCATGTACATAATACTTATGATGAATTGCTTATCAACAGTTTTATGGAAGAAACAGGAAAAAGGAAGGTAAAGCTTACGGGAGAAGAGGAATACCGGAGTATCCCCTGCTGTATGATAAACTGTTTCTGTATGTTCAGCGACTATACACCGCTTACTCTTGATGAGTGGATAGAACTGGACGGAAAAAGGAGAGAAAAACTGGAGAAGATATGAATCAGATTTTATTGGTAGAAGATGATAAGGCTATTATTGAGGCATTACAGAAATATCTGAAGAGTGAAGATTTTGAAACATATACGGCATCCGGGCAAAAAGAGGCAGAGCAGGTGCTGTCGGGACACAGCCCGCAGATCTGCCTGGTGGATCTTTCGCTAGAAGACGGAGACGGATACGGTGTCTGTGAAGCGGCAAAAAAAAGAAACATCCCGGTTATTTTCCTTACTGCTTCCGGAGATGAGATGAGCGTTGTAAAAGGGCTGGACATGGGCGCTGATGATTATATAGCAAAGCCTTTCAGACCCAGGGAACTGATCTCAAGAATACGAAGAGTTCTGCGTCAATATGAGAATACATCTAAAATGCTTTCTTTAGGACAGCATGTGATCGTAGACCTTGAAAAAGGACAGGTGACCAAGGATGGAGAGCCGGTCGAACTTTCGGCACTTGAATACAGACTGCTCACTGTGTTTATCAATAACAAAGGCATCCTTCTGTCGAGGAACAAGCTTCTCGAAGATATCTGGGATATCGGTGGGGATTTTGTAAATGATAATACACTTACGGTTTATATAAAAAGGATTAGAGAAAAAATTGAACAGAATCCGCAGAATCCTCAGATAATCAAAACCATGCGCGGATTGGGATACCGCATGGATTAGGATAAGGAGAAAACAGATTCTTAAGGCAATGGAGAATAAGATGGACATTTTCAGAAATAAAAGGTTTTTCAGGATATTTTTAATATCCGCTGTGATATTTCTGGTTACCATGGTTTTTGTCCTGACGCAGACAATTATAGGCGGAATTGCGGTAGCGGCTGCAGGAATAATCATCTTGATCCTTTTATTGTTTGATGCAAAAAAAAGATATGCTGATATGGAAAGGCTCAGTATTGAACTTGACGCAATACTGCATGATGACAGCCGGAACTTTATAACCGAATGTGAAGAAGGTGAACTTGCCATCCTTTCAAGTTCCATCAGGAAGATGACTACAAGACTTAAGGAGCAGGCTTCAAATCTTACAGGTGAAAAGCAGATTCTTACGGATGCCATAGCGGATATATTTCACCAGTTAAGAACCCCTCTTACTTCTTTGAGACTGACCTGCTCGATGCTTTCGGAAGAAGAATTAAGTTATGAGGACAGGATCCGTTATGTACGAGGAATAAAAAAACAGCTTGAGCGGATGCAATGGCTGGTAGAAACGCTGCTTAAGATGTCAAAAATAGAAGCGGGAACGGTTAAGTTTAAAAGGGAAAAGATCGCAGCGAATGAGCTTGTTTCAAAAGCCTGTGAACCTTTTTTGATTCCTTTGGAACTGAGAAATATCAGCCTTAAAACAGAAACTGAAAATGCTGCGATTACCGGAGATATGGACTGGCTTGCCGAAGCAGTAGGAAACATAGTAAAGAATTGTATGGAACATACACCCGAGAACGGATGTATAACCATAAAGGAATTTGAAAACGCTATATATACGGAACTTGTAATAAAAGATACGGGCAGTGGGTTTGAAAAGGGAGATATCCAGCATTTATTCGAACGTTTTTATAAAGGCAAAAATTCGGGATCCGAGAGTGTTGGCATAGGATTGGCACTTTGCCGTACAATCATCACCGGATTGGACGGAACAATAAAAGCAGAAAATGCTCCGGACGTAGGAGCGCAGTTTGTTATAAGATTTTATAAAAATGTCGTATAACATAACAAAATGATACGGAGCATCATTTTGTTACCGAGGAAAAAGCAGAAGGCGTTTTCGAGGTGACATTGATTATTATTTAGGTGTTACACAGGTTTTTCCTGAGTGATAAAGAAAAAAGACAGGAGGGTTTACTAATTGAGATTTGAAAACAACAACGGAGCTCTTGTTTGTTACAGGAGCGGAGAAATGCTTGAGATCAGGGCATGGGGTGAAGATTCCTTAAGAGTCAGGGCAACTATGCAGAATGGTTTTACCGGAAAAGACTGGGCACTGACGGAAAAGGTAAATGCAGAAGGAGCACAGGTTGTTATCGGAGAAGAAGATTTTTGGGTAGGCGACGGAACTATATCCAAACAACCTACAGCTTCTGTTACAAACGGGAGAATAAAAGCAGTTGTTAATTTTGCCGGAGTTATTTCATTTTACAGGGATGATAAACTGATATTAAGAGAGTATTTCCGTTCTTACGGAGGAACACTTTCAAAAGAAAGCAGATGTCTTAAGATAGTCAACCGTGAATGGAAAGGGATCATAGGCGGAAGCGAATACTCGCTCAATCTTAAATTTGAAAGCAATAACGGCGAAAAGATTTTCGGAATGGGCCAGTACCAGCAGGAGTGTATGGAGCTTAAAGGCTGTGTATTAGAGCTTGCTCAGCGTAATTCACAGATATCGGTTCCTTTTGCGGTATCTTCTTTAGGTTACGGTTTCCTTTGGAATAATCCGGCGGTAGGCAGGGTGTCGTTCGGAAAGAATTATACTGAATGGATAGCAAGAGCCACAAAGGAAATGGACTACTGGATAACCGTAGCAGATACTCCGAAGAAAATTCTTGAGAATTATACGGGAGTTACAGGCCGTGCAGATATGTTCCCCGAAGATCTTATGGGATTGTGGCAGTGCAAATTAAGATACAGAACACAGGATGAAGTTCTTGAAGTGGCAAGAAAATATAAAGCTGAAGGAATCAAAATAGACCAGATAGTTATCGATTTCTTCCACTGGACAGTCCAGGGTGATTGGAAATTTGACAAAACTTACTGGCCCGATCCCAAAGCTATGGTTGATGAACTTCATTCCATGGGGATAAAGGTCATTGTTTCGGTATGGCCTTCTGTCGACAGGAAGAGTGAGAACTTCTATCCCATGATGGAAAAAGGACTCTTAATAAAGACAGAACGTGGCGCAGCACAGACCTATGATTACCAGGGAGATTGTGTCGAAATCGATCCGTTTAATCCTGAGACAAGAAAATACGTCTGGGAAGTATGTAAAAAGAATTATTACGATTTCGGAATAGATGCATTTTGGCTGGATAACTCCGAGCCCGATTACGGAGTATACGATTTTGAGAATTATCGCTACTGCGACGGACCTGCTCTGTCGATCAGCAATATGTATCCTCAGATGTACAGCCGTGTATTTTATGATGAGATGATAAAGGAAGGCAAACCTGTAGTAAATCTTTTACGCTGTGCATGGGCAGGATCTCAGAAATATGGAAATGTGGTATGGTCGGGTGATGTTCCTTCAACATTTGAAGCATTCAGGGATCAGATACAGTGCGGTCTTAATATGGGTCTTGCGGGAATTCCGTGGTGGACTACGGATATCGGTGGCTTTATGACCGATGATGTGGCAGACCCGGATTTCAGACAGCTCCTTATAAGATGGTATCAGTTTGCGGTATATTCTGCAGTACTCAGAATGCACGGAGACAGGGGACCTTACAATATTCCTCCTCTTGATACAAGAGACTGGGGAGGCGGATATCTCCATACCGGCCAGCCGAATGAACTTTGGAGTTACGGGCCTGAAAATTATGCGATCATGAAGAAATACTACGATATAAGGATCGCGATGCATGATTATATAAAATCTCTTTACGAAGAAGCTCACGAGAATGGTTCGCCGCTTATCAGAACCATGTTCTACGAATTTCCTTCGGATGAGAAATGCTGGGATATTCAGGATCAGTATATGTTCGGAGCAAAGTATCTGGTAGCACCGATACTTCATCTTAATGAGTATAAGCGTGAGGTTTATCTGCCTCAGGGTTCATGGAAGCTTACATCGACGGGCGAAGTATATACAGGCGGCAAGACAGTCTGTGTTGATGCACCTATTGAGTATATGCCCGTATTTGAAAAAATCTGATCGCTTTTTAGAGAAATAATATATTGTAAAGGAAGGACAAAACACACGAATGATCATAGGCTGCGGTTTTGGCAGGTTTCTGTGAAGCCGAAAAGATGATCAGGAGTGTGTTTTGTCGGGATTATGGAGGAATAAAGCTTATGACAGGTGGATTGCTGTGTATAGGAGAAATGCTGATTGATTTTACACCGATATCCGGGATGACGGGTTCTTATACCGCAAATCCGGGAGGAGCCCCGGCAAATGTAGCCGTATCAGCGGCCAGAAACGGTATCAGAGCGGGTTTTACGGGAAAACTCGGAAATGATGATTTTGGAAAAATGCTTGAAGCAACCTTAAAAAAGGATAAAGTTGAAATTCTGGTGCCCGAGCTTACTGATGAAGCAACGACTACATTGGCGTTTGTTACGTTAAATGAAAATGGAGACAGGTCTTTTACCTTTGCAAGAAAGCCCGGCGCCGATATGCTGCTTGATATATCGGATATGGAGAAAATTGATTTTTCGGAATGGGATATGATCCACGCGGGCTCGGTCAGCCAGTCCGGAAGCCCGGAAGGGGATGCTGTACTCTGGGCGATAAAGAAAGCTAAAGAGTTAGGGAAGTTAATCAGCTTTGATATAAATTACCGCGGAGCCATATGGACCAGGGAGGAATGTTTAAAAGAAGTAGAAAAGCTTATAGATTATGTAGATCTGCTAAAAATTTCCGATGAAGAGGCAGATTTTGCAGGCGGTACCGAAAATATCCCCCAATTCATGAAAAAACACGGAATATCGGTAGTTGTTTTGACTAAGGGAAAGGACGGAGCAGATATATATTACCTGAAAGACGGCACGGATATAAGCGAAAATGAAGATGTGGTTAAAAAGCTTAATATACCCTCCGTCAAAGTAGATGCGATTGATACGACCGGCGCCGGAGACGCGTACTGGGGAGGGTTCCTTTCATATCTTCTGAGGCAGAATATAAGAAGTAAAGAGGAACTAACCCCGGCTGTTCTTGAAAATGCCGGCAGGTACGGAGCAGCATCCGGAGGTATATGTGTTACCCGTTTCGGAGGAATTCCCGCACTTCCTTATCTTGATGAGATAGAAGAATCCTTGAGTAAATGATTGGGGAGAAGTATTGACTTTACACGGATTTGGCGTTATACTATACAATTGTGAATAATTGTTTCGAAATGGGATGAAATGTATGATGGAAAAGTTTTTGAAAAACAAAGCATTGGTTACTGTATCACTTGTTGTGATAATCGTAATCGGATTCCTGATAGTGAACCTTTTTATCAATAAGAACACTATAGACAATTTTGAAGTACGCCAGAATAACGGTGAGTACAATATTGAAATTGATTCTTTTGAGAAAAAGGACGGAGAAATACTGTTCAAAGGCTGGTGTTTTAGACCAAATGAACATCCGTTTGATTTTAATCAGAAAATAAAAGTCGCACTGCTTCTTAAGAACAAAAATGATGAGAGAGATATCATCCAGCTTACTACGGACAGACAGATGCGCCCGGAACTTAATGACATGTTTCCGTCAAAAACGGACTATAAATACAGCGGTTTTTCAGCTGTTATAAAAGAATCACAGCTGGAAAAAAACGGAGATTATGAAATTCTTATGTTTTATGATACATGGGAAGGAAATCACGGGCTTTTCGGTATAACTACAGGTTACAGCCTTACAAACGGAGAACTGATTAAACCGGTAAAAGAATAATCATTATAATTCAGATGAAAGGACAGAAAAAATGATCTCAAAAAAGATGGAAAACATGGTAAAGAACGGTTCCGCAATAAGGGCAATGTTCGAAGAAGGAAAGAAAATGGCCGATAAGTACGGCGCTGAGAATGTGTATGATTTTTCTCTCGGAAATCCTTCGGTTGAACCCCCGAAGGAAATAACAGAGGCAATCGAGACGGTTATTAAAGAATACAGCCCCAATTATATACATGGATATATGCTCAATCCCGGATATGAAGAGGTTAGGAAAAAGATAGCCGACTCCATAAACTTAAGATTTGGGACAGGCTTTACAGCAAAAAATATTGTAATGACCGTTGGTGCAGCGGGCGGAATGAATGTGATCATGAAGTCGCTTTTAAATCCAGAAGATGAAGTGATTGTTTTCTCTCCTTATTTTGGAGAGTACCGCAGCTATACTTCAAATTTTGATGCAAAGCTCGTTGAGATTTCGCCGGATACTGCAACCTTCCAGCCCAAACTGGATGAATTCGAAGCTAAGATTACAGACAGAACAAGAATAGTTATAGTAAATTCACCGAATAATCCTACAGGTGTTGTTTATTCTGAGGATACTATAAAGAAAATCGCAGCAATCCTCGAAAAGAAGCAGAAAGAATTCGGAACATCGATCTATCTGCTTTCGGATGAACCTTATCGTGAGCTGGCATTTGACGGAGTAGAAGTTCCTTATCTTACAAAATATTACAATAATACCATAGTGGGATATTCCTTCAGTAAATCTCTTTCACTTCCCGGAGACCGTATCGGATATCTTGTGATTCCCGATGAGGCAGATGATTCCGCGAATATAATATCAGCAGCAGGTGTCGCAACCAGAATACTTGGCTTTGTTAATGCACCTTCGCTTGCTCAGCTTGTTGTTTCAAAGTGTCTTGACGCAAAAGTGGATGTTGAAATATATAACAGAAACAGAGAACTGCTTTATAATGCTTTATTGGAGTACGGATATGACTGCGTAAAGCCTGAGGGTGCATTTTATCTGTTTGTCAAAGCTTTTGAGGCCGATGATAAAGCTTTTGTAGCGAAAGCAAAGGAGCACAGGCTTCTCATAGTTCCGGGATCGACTTTCGGATGTGCCGGATATGTACGTATAGCATACTGTGTTGATTATAACATGATACAGAGAGCACTTCCTGCATTTAAAGCTTTAGCAGAGGAGTACGGAGCAAAAAAATAATATCTATGGAGAAACGGATATGGGATTCGAAGCTAATTTACGAAAAATAGCACCTTATGTTCCCGGAGAACAGCCACGAAACATAAATAAGGTAATAAAGCTGAACACGAACGAAAATCCATACCCCGCAGCCCCGAAAGCCGAGGAGATTGCCTGCAACCTGAAAGATAAGGATATGCGTCTTTATCCTCCTACAGATGCGGGAAAGCTTGCAAAGGCTATTGCCGGCTATTACGGGATGGACATGAAAAATATATTTGTCGGAGTAGGTTCGGACGATGTCCTTGCTACGGCATTCCTTACATGTTTTAATTCTTCCGAGCCCATTCTGTTTCCGGATGTTACATATTCATTCTACGATGTGTGGGCTGAGCTTTATAAGATTCCCTATAAACAGATTCCTTTAGATGATAACTTTAAGATAGTAAAAGAAGATTATCTTCAGAAGAACGGAGGAATAGTAATAGCTAATCCGAACGCTCCCACATCTATATCAATGCCACTCGATGAAGTAGAATTCATTATTAAGAATAATCCGGATGTCGTTGTTATTGTTGATGAAGCATATGTGGATTTTGGCGGAGAAAGTGCACTGCCGCTTTTAAAGAAATATGAGAATCTGATGGTGGTACAGACATTTTCAAAATCAAGATCCATGGCCGGAATGAGGATCGGATATGCGTTTGCGGGTGATAAGATAATCGGGGCCATGAACGATGTAAAGTTCTCGATCAATTCTTATACTATGAATTATCCTGCAGTGGAAATGGGCGTTGCTGCCATAGAGGACGAGGAATACTATAAGGCTACCATAGCCAAGATAATAAAGACCCGGGAGAAGGCCAAGAAAGAACTGACTAAACTTGGATTCAGTGTTCTTGATTCAAAAACAAATTTTTTATTTATTTCTCATAAAGGGGTTAAGGCTAAAGACATTTTTGCCGATTTAAAGAAAAGAGGGATTTTCGTCCGTCATTGGGATAAGCCGCGTATAGATAATTATCTCAGGGTAACCGTCGGAACCGATGCGCAGATGAGAAAGCTGTATGAAGCGCTGAAGGAGATCCTCGGATAAAAATATAAGCCGTTTAAGTAATCGAATTATAAAAATGGAAAACAAAATAAACTATCAGAAAGAATTGGAAAAGGAGATAAAAAAATGGTCGGAGCTGAAAGTATGCCCGACCATACTTTTGCATTGCTGCTGTGCACCGTGCAGCAGCTATTGTATGGAATTCCTTAATCCGTTCTGCCGGATCACAGCATATTATTATAATCCGAATATTACAGATAAAAATGAATACGAAAAAAGAATAAATGAACTGGAAAGACTGATAGATGAAATGCCTATGAGGAATAAGGCCGGACTGCTTAAGGGGCCTTATGAACCTGAAATATTTCTAGATAAAGCCCGGGGATTGGAAAATGAGCCTGAACGTGGCAGAAGATGCATTTTGTGCTATGAATTGAGACTAAAAAAGACTGCCGAAGAGGCAAAAAGGTTAGGGTGTGATTATTTCACAACAACCTTAAGTATAAGTCCGTTAAAGGATGCTCAGGTATTAAACCGGCTCGGCATAAAGCTTGGTGAAGAATATGGAGTAAAATACCTTGCTTCCGACTTTAAGAAAAACGGCGGATATCAGCGTTCAATAGAATTATCGCACGAGTACGGTCTTTACCGGCAGAACTACTGCGGATGTGAATTTTCAAAGTCCGTACAAAACAGATGATATACGGGAGGTCTGAATGGAGATTACTGTCAGGGAAATGCAGGAGAAACGAGAGCATGAATATCTTAGTCCTTATGCTTCTTTTAGTGATAGGTCAAAAGGTCGTTTACTGGAAGAAAAGCCCTGCGATATACGTACCTGCTATGAGCGGGACAGGGACAGGATAATCCACTCCAAGGCATTTAGAAGGCTTAACGGAAAAACCCAGGTATTTCTTACGCCGCAGGGAGACCATTACAGGACTAGAATGACACATACTCTTGAGGTATCTCAGATAGCAAGGACTATCGCAAAAGCTTTAAGGCTGAATGAGGATCTTACGGAGGCTATCGCTCTCGGGCACGATTTGGGACACACACCTTTCGGACATGCGGGAGAAAGGGCTTTAAACAGTGTATGCCCCGGAGGTTTTGAACATCATATCCAGAGTATCCGGATAGTGGAGTTTTTGGAAAAAAAGAACGGAAAGCCCATGAATCTTTCATGGGAAGTTAAGGACGGTATCCTAAACCATCAGACTGAAGGAAAACCTGAGACTCTTGAAGGAAAAATAGTAAGGCTTTCGGATAAGATAGCTTATGTAAATCATGATATAGATGATGCAGTACGCGGACATATTATTGAAGAATCCGATATACCCAAGGAATATACCGATATTCTTGGAAATTCTTTAAGCGAACGCTTAAACACCATGATCCATGATATAGTGTCTAACAGCGAAAATAAAAATGACATAATAATGTCGGAAGAGATTTATAACACCATGCAGGCGTTGAGAAAGTTCATGTTTGAAAATGTCTATACAAATCCTGTTGCTAAGGGTCAGGAAAAGAAAGCTGAAAAGATGCTGATAGACATGTATGAATATTATCTCGAACATATGGAGGCCATTCCGGAGGAACACCGGGAAGCGACCGAGGGAAAAGAAAGAGCCGTGGCTGATTATATTGCCGGAATGACCGACCGGTATGCGGTATCAAAGTATAATGAGCTTATGGTACCGATCGGATGGCAGGTATATTAAGCTTAAAGAAGGGAGGAGCACCATGTACTATGATGATGACATAATTGAACAGGTTCGCTCCTCGAATGACATTGTTGATGTGGTATCAAGTTATGTACAGCTAAAGAGACGCGGGGCAAATCAAATTGGGTTATGCCCGTTTCATAATGAGAAGACGCCTTCTTTTTCTGTTAACCGGAATATGCAGATATTCAAATGTTTCGGCTGCGGTGTGAGCGGAAATGTGTTCGGATTTGTAGAGAGAATTGAAAACATAGGGTTTGCTGAAGCTGTTGAATTTCTGGCTCAGCGTGCCGGGATCACACTTCCTCAAAAAGATAACAGGGATCCGGAATATAACCGGAAGCGGAGCATTAAAGAAAGTATTGCGGCCATTAATAAGGAAGCAGCTACATATTATTATATGATGCTGAGGCGTCCGGGGGGAGAAATAGCATATAATTATCTGAAAAACCGAGGCCTGTCAGACGATACCATGAAGAATTTTGGTCTTGGTTATGCAGGAAATTATTCTAACGGTCTGTATAATTATCTGAAAGAAAAAGGCCATACCGACGAAGAACTCGCAATCAGCGGTCTTTTTTCGGTGAGTGAAAAAGGAATATATGATAAATTCTGGAACAGAGTAATTTTCCCGATAATGGATCCGAAAGGAAGAGTTATTGCCTTCGGCGGGCGTATTATGAGCAAGGCGGAGAATGCTCCCAAATATCTTAATTCTCCGGAGACGGAACTTTTTAATAAAAGTGAAAATCTTTACGGTCTTCACATAGCAAAGAAGACAAAGGAAAAGTTTTTCCTGCTATGTGAAGGATATATGGATGTTATAGCACTGCATCAGGCAGGCTTCAGCAATGCTGTGGCTTCTTTGGGAACATCGCTTACCGAACGTCAGGCAAAGAAAATTAAGGGATATACTGATAATGTGATCATTACTTATGACAGTGACGATCCGGGTAAAAAAGCGGCAAAGCGTGCTATCCCGATATTAAAAAATGTCGGACTGACGGTTAAGGTTCTGAACATGGTTCCTTATAAGGATCCCGATGAACTGATAAATGCTCTCGGAGCTGAAGAATACAGAAAAAGGATTGAACAGGCGGTAAACGGATTCGATTTTGAAGTCGGATTGCTGGAAGAAGCCCATAATCTTGAAGATCCCGATTCGAAGACCCAGTTTGACCACAGTATAGCAGAAACGATTGCCCTTATTGACGATCCTTTGGCACGGGACAATCATATAAATGCAGCATCGAAAAAATACAATATTGATGCTACAGAGCTCAAAAGACTTGTAAACAGGATAGGAGCTGCTTTAAAGGTTAAGGAAAACAACGAAAAAGTTCAGGCGGATCAGAAAAAGAACAGAGAAAATAATCCTGAAACCGCAAAGAGAAAGACAGAGTATATATTGTTAAATCTCTTGGTTCAGTATAAAGAAATATATTTCGGTGTAAAAGATTATCTGAACGAAGATGATTTTTCGGATGAAACCGAAAAGAAGATTTTTGAGTATTTAGAGAGTGATTACAAAAGAACCGGAGTGACGGTAGGCGCCAGAATAATAGAAAAATTTGAAAATGCAGAAGAGCAGAAAAAAGTGGCGGACATACTGATGACATCCGGGGATTTTGAAGATACAAGCGGGGATGAAAGGAGGAAAGCATTTGCTGATTATATAACAGTTGTAAAAAGAGCAGCGATTGAACGTAAGATCGGGGAAGCGATGAGCAAAGGAGACGGTGAGAAGCTGAAAGTTTTGATAGCCGAAGAAGACAGCCTCGAAAAACTTAAGAAAGAGCTGCTGAGTAAAAAACTGTTTTAGCAATGCGAAAGATTATGGATCAGCAGGTACAACAGAAGTTCCAGGAAAAATTAAAGGAACTTCTGAGTATGGCAAAAAAGAAAAAGAACGTTCTCGAGTATCAGGAGGTTAATGATTTCTTCAGTGATATGGAACTGACGGAGGATCAGATCAACCATATCTATGATTTCCTTGATAACAACGGTATCGATGTGTTGAGGGAATCAGTCTCTGATGAGGATGACATCTTGGATAATATCGATCTGATCACGGATGATGAGGAAGATATCGATATTGAAAACATCGATCTTTCGGTTCCGGAAGGTGTCAGTATCGAGGATCCTGTCAGGATGTACCTAAAGGAAATAGGAAAAGTCCAGCTGTTAAGCGCTGATGAGGAAATCCATCTCGCAAAGGTTATTGAAGACGGATTTGAGATTAAACAGCGCTGCCATGAGCTTGAAAAGAAACTTCGTAAACCGGAAAACCCGGAAGTAAAGGAGGAGCTTACTAAGAAGCTTGAGGCATTAAAGAAAGACGGCAAAAAGAAAATTGATGCCGGCGAAGCAGCAAAAAAACGCCTCGCTGAAGCTAATTTAAGACTTGTGGTTTCTATTGCAAAGAGATATGTAGGAAGAGGTATGCAATTTCTGGATCTTATTCAGGAAGGAAATCTCGGTCTTATTAAGGCAGTAGAAAAGTTTGATTATAACAAAGGATACAAGTTCAGCACATATGCTACATGGTGGATCCGCCAGGCTATCACCAGAGCTATAGCAGATCAGGCACGTACTATCAGAATACCTGTTCATATGGTAGAGACCATTAACAGGCTTATGCGTACCCAGAGAACGCTTCTTCAGGAACTTGGGCGTGAACCAACCCAGGAAGAGGTTGCCCGTGAGATGAAGATGCCGGTGGAAAGAGTTGCTGAAATACAGAAGATTTCACAGGAACCTGTTTCACTGGAAACACCTATCGGCGAAGAGGAAGACAGCCACCTTGGTGACTTTATCCAGGATGATAATGTTCCGATGCCTGCCGATGCTGCGGCTTATACTCTGCTTAAGGAACAGTTACTTGAGGTACTTGGGACTCTGACCGACAGAGAGCAGAAGGTATTACGTCTCAGATTCGGACTTGATGACGGAAGAGCAAAGACTCTCGAAGAAGTCGGCAAAGAGTTTGATGTTACCAGAGAGCGTATCCGCCAGATAGAGGCAAAGGCTTTAAGAAAACTCAGACATCCGAGCAGGAGCAGAAAGTTACGGGACTTCTTAGAGCAGTAATGATAAGAGACAATATAAAACTCAGCAACAGGCTTATGATGTCGGTACGGATGGTTACAACCGGTAATACTGTTGCCGATATAGGATGTGATCACGCTCATACCTGTATTTACCTGATCAAGGAGGGGATATCGCCGCGCGCGATTGCCATGGATGTGCGAAAGGGACCTCTTGCTCATGCAGATGCAAATATAAAACTGTATGGGTACGAAAAGAAAATAAGCATCAGGCTTTCGGACGGACTCGCTTCATTGGAAGCAGGAGAAACCGATTCGATCATTATTACGGGGATGGGCGGGACTCTTACCGTACAGATCTTAGAAAATGGGATTGAAAAGGCTGCGGCTGCAAAGGAACTTATCCTTCAGCCGCAGTCGGATATAGGTATGGTAAGATGTTTTTTACGCAAGAACGGATTCGTGATCGTTGATGAGGATATGTGTATTGAGTCCGGTAAGTTTTATAATTCTATAAAAGCTGTTCAGGCTTGTGGAAATAAGAAAAGAGAAGACAATCAGCTTATAGAGGTTTATGACGAATTTGGAGAAAAACTTTTGAAAGAACACCATCCGATCTGCAGGCAGTATCTTCAGGTTATGATGAAAAAGACCGAAAGGGTAATAAAAAAGATTATGGATGAAGGTTCTGAAGGAAGTACCGATAAAAAAGAATTCTTTGAAAATTATTTAGTACTGACTAAAAAGGCGATGGGGTTTTTCTGAGCATTGTTTTATTACCGAGGAAACGAGGAAGACGTTTTCGAGGTGATATTGACACTGATAAGAAGGAGAAGATTAATGGGGAATTGTAAAGTTACTGTAAACGGGGTTACTGTAGAATATGAAAAAGGCGCAGCTTTTTCAGAGGTTGCTGATGATTACAGGGATAAGGTAAAAGGAGACATTATCCTGTGCTTTGCCGATGGTAAGCTGAAGGAACTGAACAAAAAGATTGAAGAGGATTGTGAAGTAGCTTTTATAACAACGGGTGAAACAATAGGCAATGAAACCTATTGCAGGGGTATTATATTCCTTATGCTGAAAGCTTTTGAGAATGTGCTCGGAAAGGAAAAGAACAAAAAAATCTCTGTAGAACATACTTTAGGCAGAGCTGTTTACTGTGATTATGAAGGGGATACCGCTCTTGATGCAAAGCTTTTGCAAAAGGTAAAGGAAGAGATGAAAGCACTCGTTGCAGAGAATCTTCCTATTATAAAACATTCCGACAAAACATCGAAAGTGATCAAGATGTTTAAGGATTTGGGAATGTATGACAAGGTAAAGTTATTTAAATACAGAAGTGCGTCAACAACAAATTATTACGAGCTTGACGGATATGTAGATTATTTTTACGGATATATGCCTCCGTCAACCGGTATGTTAAAGTATTTTGACATCAGACCATATTCTGACGGATTTATAATCCTTACTCCCGATCCTTCAAATCCCAGGGAAATCTGTGAGATGATCGACAGACCCATGCTTTTTAAAACACAGCATGAAGCAAATGAATGGGGAAAGATAATGGGGCTTGAGTGTGTCGGAGATCTGAATGAACAGATATGCAACGGTAACGTTGAGGATATGCTGCTGGTTCAGGAGGCACTGCAGGAAAAGAGAATAGGCGATATTGCACAACAGATAAAGGATCGCGGCGGAGTTAAATTTGTTATGATAGCCGGTCCTTCGTCTTCCGGAAAAACTACATTCTCGCACCGTCTTTCGGTTCAGCTCAGAACTCTGGGATTTAATCCTCATCCCGTGGCTCTTGATAACTATTTTAAGAACCGTGAGGATACTCCTAAGGACGAGAACGGAAATTATAATTTTGAATGTCTTGAAGCAATAGATGTGGAAGGTTTTAACAGGGATATGCTGCAGCTTCTTAACGGTGAAGAAGTTCAGATGCCGACATTTAACTTCAAAGTAGGAAAGCGTGAGTATAAAGGGAATACCATGCAGCTGAAAAAAGGCGATATCCTTGTTATAGAGGGTATTCACGGACTTAATGATGCTCTTTCATATTCGCTTCCGAAGGAAAGTAAGTTTAAAATCTATATCAGTGCTTTGACACAGCTCAATATTGATGAGCATAACAGGATCCCGACTACAACCACGAGACTTATAAGACGTATAGTAAGGGATGCAAGAACCAGAGGAACATCTGCAAAGGGTACCATAGCTATGTGGTATTCGGTAAGACGAGGAGAGGAAGAAAATATTTTCCCGTTCCAGGAACAGGCTGACTGTATGTTTAATTCGGCTCTTGTATATGAACTTTCAATCCTTAAACAGTATGCTGAGCCGCTTCTGTTTGGAATAGGCGAGGATGAGCCGGAGTATCAGGAAGCGAATAAGCTTCTGAAGTTCTTAAAGTATTTCCTCGGAATATCCAGCGAAGGAATACCACACAATTCGATAGTAAGGGAATTTGTAGGCGGAAGTGTGTTCCCGGTTTAAAAACCGATTTATTTTTTCGAGCAGCACGGATGGTCGCTTTAAGCTTAGCCTTAAAGAGGAAAGTCCGGGCTTCAAAGGGCAGGGTGCCGGATAACGTCCGGTGGAGGTGACTCCCAGGAAAGTGCAACAGAAATGATACCGCCGTCTTCGGACGGTAAGGGTGGAATGGCGGTGTAAGAGACCACCGGTTTTCCGGTAACGGGAAATGCTGTGCAAACCCCACTCGAAGCAAGACCAAACAGAGAGCCATACGGCGGCCCGTCGTGCTCTCGGGTAGGTTGCGTTCCGGCCCGGAAACGGACCGGAGGAGCTGTCCGGCGACGGACAGTCAAGATAGATGACCATCTATTACATAACCCGGCTTACAGTGCTGCTCAAAGTTTAGCATATATGTAGTCCTTATCTTGAGGTTAAAGATGAATACCACCGGAGTTTTTTTGGCAAAAAAGAAAGACGGATCCGATTATTTCCGGGCATCTGTCACTTATAAAGAAAAACATATCAGCCTCGGCAGTTTCAAAACAAAAGAATCTGCCGGGGCTGCTTATGCTCTGGCTGACAGGATTCTTCGCGGAGCTGTGGAATACTGCCCTGAAGACTACGAAAAGTGTACACTGACAGAAAAAGAACCCCTTGGATTTGACAAATGGATAATGTTACTGACTTTGCGAAAAACAGGAATGTATTGCAAAAACCCCATATATCTGTTTGGAAAGTATTTTGTCTACTATCTTGACAGGAACATTGAATTAAAGTTTGATGCCGACGAACTGTTTTTTTTTAGAAATCATAAAATCCAGAAACGAGGGGGACATCTTTTTTATACGGATTTCGGTATGCAGTGCAGCCTGCTTGCCCGATACGGTGTCAGAAGCTTTTCTGTAGAAGGCAGGGATTATATTTTTAAGAACGGAGACAATAAAGATTTCAGATTCGGAAATCTTTTAGTGATAAATAAATATTACGGTGTATATGAAAAAGATATACATGGCAGGAAAAAATATGAGGTCAAGATACATGTGGCCGGAACTGTATCGGTTGGAAGTTATTCTAGTGAAGTAGAAGCGGCTGTGGCATATAATAAAGCGGCAGACTGTCTGGAAGAGGGTGTAAGGAGAAGAAAAAGAGTGGATATTCTTAATATAAATTCTACAGACATAGAAAACAAGATATTGGGGAATGAAAAGTCTGAGGATACTAATTGTATGTTTCATGAAGAAGTGTCCCAAACCAAGTCAGACGACATGAGTAGAAAAAATGAGCATTGCCAAGATGCCGAGAATATAAGGCTTTCTGTTTCGCACGACCATAAGAAAGAGACGAAAAAACACCTGAAAAGATATCGAAAATGGCATAGAAATTATATAGAAAATATCACCCAAAGAGAGTATATTGATATATATGAAAAGATAAAATTCTCAAAAAGTTTTAAGAAATATTTGGTTAAAATGTAATATTTTTGTAAAAAACACTTGCAAAATTGTAATAAACGTAGTATACTGTGTTGGCACGATAAAAAATGATGTCTGTAATTCATTCATTTTCAAAATTTGAATTATAAAAATTTTTAGTGAGGAAAACACAGTATGAAAAATTTTAAGAAGCTGATTTGTGCAGCACTTGCAGTTGTCATTGTTTCCGGTAGCGTTTCTTCCTTAAAGGTTAAGGCAGAAGAAATCGATTTGGTATCAAGTGGGATTGAAGAATCTGCAGAAGCAGTAACCGAGACAGCGGAAAAGGAGATAAGCAGTTCTCTTCTAAAGGCACTTGAAGAGTCAGGAAAGAAAGTAAGCCTTGGGACCATGTCTATCTCACTTGCACTTAGCAGCGAATCACTTTCTTTATCATTTGATATTTTTGCAAAGTATCTTGATGAACTCAGTAAATCATCTAAGACCGGAGCCGACTCCGTGAAAATTACCGTCAGCTCCGGCACACATACAAGCGACGAGAAACGTCCGGATGTACTTACTTATAAATATAATCCCGATATGGTAAAAAACGTAACCGACAGAGAGTATGATATCCTTTGCCGTATAATTGAAGCAGAAGCAGGGGATCAGGATGTATACGGAAGAATACTTGTAGCAAATGTTATCCTGAACCGCGTAAATTATAAAAAGGAATTCCCTAATGACATAGAGGGTGTTGTTTTTGAGAAGAACCAGTTCTCTCCTATATCAAACGGTGCATATTACAAAGTTAAAGTCGATGATATAACAAGAGAAGCAGTTGACCGTGCCCTTCAGGGAGAAGATTATTCTGACGGAGCTCTTTACTTTTTCATGAGATCAGGAACTTCCAAGAGTGCAGCATCCTGGTTTGACAGCCTTCGTTTTATATGCAAGTATGGTTGTCATGAATTCTTTAAATATTGATATTTTGGCGACAGGGGATGGTTCTCTGTCGCCTTTCTAATGCCGGCCCTCGCTTTGAGGGTCATTTTTTTATTTTATAAACGGTAACTCCGTTTCATTGCATGGATTTGGAAATATAAAAAAGTAAATTGCATTTTTAAGAAAGACGTGGTATCATAGGCTCGATTACTGATTAATTACAAAAGCCTATAGAGAGGAGATATATATGAAGATAATGTATCACAGCACCAGAGACAAAAATATTAAAGCTACCGCATCCGAAGCCATACTTAAAGGAATTGCTCCTGACGGCGGGCTTTATGTTCCCGAACAGATACCGAAGTTAAAGACCGGCTTTGAGGCACTGGCAAAGATGGATTATGCCCATGTAGCTTATGAGGTTATGAAGCTGTTTTTTACGGACTTTACGGAAGAAGAACTTATGAACTGCATAAAGGGAGCATATAATTCCGAAAAGTTCGATACAGATGATATAACAAAGCTTGTTGAAGCAGATGGAGCATATTTTCTGGAACTTTTCCACGGAAGAACGATTGCATTTAAAGATATGGCGTTATCTATACTTCCTTATCTTATGACAACTGCGGCACGTAAATGCGGGGCTTCGGAGGAGATAGTAATACTTACTGCGACATCCGGAGATACGGGAAAAGCAGCTCTTGCCGGATTTGCCGATGTGCCGGGAACCAGCATAGTAGTATTTTATCCTAAGCACGGAGTAAGCCGTGTTCAGGAAAAACAGATGGTAACTCAGCGCGGAAAAAATGTTAATGTTATAGGAATAGAAGGAAACTTTGATGATGCCCAAAGTGCCGTAAAGGCAATGTTTACCGATGAAAATCTTGCTAAAAGAATGAAGGCGGGCGGATACCGTTTTTCTTCAGCAAATTCCATAAATATCGGAAGACTTATTCCTCAGGTTGCATATTATGTATATGCATACTCGAGATTAATGCCCAAACAGATCAACTTTGTTGTTCCAACGGGAAATTTCGGAAATATTCTTGCTGCTTATTATGCATTCAAAATGGGAGTTCCGGTTAACAAACTCATATGTGCGTCAAACAGGAATAAAGTCCTTACGGATTTCTTTGAAACAGGCGTATACGACAAAAACCGTGAATTTTATCTTACTTCATCTCCAAGTATGGATATACTTATTTCAAGTAATCTTGAAAGGCTTATATACGAGATAGCCGGAGATGAAACAGCTTCACTTATGAGCGATCTGAAGAATAAAGGAAAATATGAGATAACCTCTGAAATGAAGGATAAACTTGATCTTTTTAAGGGCGGATATGCAGAGGACGACGAGATGTCAAAAGCAATAGCTGATTTATATAGGAAAGAAAACTATATAATTGATACTCATACGGCTGTTGCAGCTGCTGTATATAATAAGTACAGAGAGGAAACAAAGGATGATACCTGCACGGTGATCGCTTCAACGGCAAGCCCCTATAAATTTACCCGGGCGGTTTTGAATTCCATAGATGAAGCTTATGATAAAAAAGATGATTTTGAACTTTTTGAAGAACTGAATAAGCTTTCCGGAGTAGATATACCGGATGCGATCAAAGACATAATCGATGCAAAAGTACTTCACACAAAAGTATGCGCAAAGGACGGCCTTGAGGCTGAAGTGGTAAAAATTTACAAAATTTAAGGGAAAATGATAAATGTCACAAAAATTTCACAAAGCTGACTAAAATGTGACAAATACAGATGTTTTAATGGCTTCAAAGCTTTTTTACGGGAGTGAAAAGGCTTTGGGGTATTATTTAGGGGGGAAAAAGTACTTGAACTTTTCTTAGGTTTGTGGTACAATCAACCCGTTATTGGATTGATTTGCAGAGAGTGAGTATGCAGCCCGATGCGAGTCAAAAACCATCAAATTATTTAAGGAGGAAAAAGACCCATGAAGAAGTTCTTCAAAGCTCTTTCTCTTATCCTTGCACTTACTTTAGTAATCGGAACCATTCCGGTATCCGCAGCTTCAAGCTTTGAGCTTCTCAAGGCTAAGAAGATCATTTACATTGGTAATGCACAGGGTGTGAAAGAGGACGGTACCAAGGCAACAGCCAGGGATCGTTTCAGAATGTCAAAGCTTGTTGCTGGCTTCGATTCCGAGACAATGGATATCAAGCTTAGACAGGATGATAATACCATCGTTGGTATTAGCAACAAGAAAGACAAAGTTTATGCAAGAAACATCGGTAAGACTAACGTAACTATCTACATTTACGACAAAGAGACCGGTAAGCTTCTTGACAACTTCAAGACCGTAGTTCAGGTTAAGAAGAATGCTACAGATTTACTTGGTGGCTTTACAGTAAAGGATATTAACGGCGAGATCGTTGACCTTGACACCAAGCTTGGTGTAAATGTTCCTTACACATTTACATTCTCACGTAAGACCGCTGACGGAACAGTACTTGATACTGACTACCGTAAGCTCGTTTGTGATGACGCAGCAGTTTCTATCGAGAAAGAAAAGGATTACTCAAAGAAGTTCACAGTAACCTTTACTAAGGCTGGTGAGTTCACACTTAAGGCATCAACATACCAGAGTGCTATTTTTAATGGCGATATTATTTCAGAGGACATCAAAGTTAAGGCTGGTTATGATGCAGTTGCTGTTAAGCAGAGCGGACTTGCTTCTGCTGACGTAACATTTGAGACCGCAGTTACAGGTCTTCCCGCAGACGCATTCAAGGCATATTACCTTATTGGCGAGACAAAGATTTATCCTTCAAACGTTAACAAGGTAACTTGCAATGAGAACGTTGCTACAGTAGAGTTCCTTTCAAACTTCATCGGTGGTACAGAGTACTACGTAGAGTATGACGGAACTTTAGTAGGAAGCTTCAAGGCAGCTGTTATCACTGCTGATTCAGTTGTAGCTATTGAAATTCCTACACAGACATTCGAAGCAGGTGTTCAGGATCAGAAGCTTCAGTACAAGCTCCTTAACGCAGATGGAATCGATATCAAGGATCTCCTTGGTTCAACACTTAACGGTGTTCTTTCATTCGTATTAGAGCCCGCTGACATTGATACCTACATCACTTCAGGAAGTGCTCCTATCATCTACATCGGAACAGCTAACAAGCAGTATACCGTAAAGGCTACTTACAGCTGGATCAACAGCCAGGGCGATACAAAGACAGCTGAAGGTACCGGTAGTGTTGCATCAGTTGCTCCTGCAGCTTGGCAGATCGGAACCGTAACTGGTATCGTTACTGCTCAGAACGCAGCAGATTATGTAAACGGCGACGGAAGCATCAATACTAACGTTAAGGCTCTTAACTGGACCATGGATGAGGCAGTTTCAGGCGCAGCTCTTCAGATCGCAGTTCCTTATACAAAGAACTCAGATAAGAAGACAGAGACATTCGCTACAAACGGCGGTGTTATTTATAGCTCATATTCAGCAAAGAGTTCAGACGAGACAGTAGTTATGCTCGCTACTTTACTTCCTAACGGACAGAAGTGGAACCTTATTGCTAATAAGCCCGGTACTTCAACCATCGTTATCTACGGTGTAACAGCTGATGGTAACAAGGTAGCTATCGGTGCAGTACCTGTAGAAGTTAAGGCTAAGAGAGAGGCTAAGACCTTCACTGTAACTCCTAGCAAGAACACTCTTAATGAGGGTTACTATGCTGACTGCATCGACTTCACAGTAGTACTTAAAGACCAGTATGATGAGGAAATGAAGGGTGTTACATACGCAGTTTCTAAGGCATCTGGTGATCCTATCTACGTAGCTGATGGTTATGTAGCATATGAGACAACTGGTAACAAGTTCACTGTTTGGGGTGACGAAGTTCACACCAAGACCGGTGTTATGAATCTTAAGTTTACTTGCGGCAACCTTTCACAGACAGTTTACATCAACTGTGGTAATGAGTCTGAAGCTAAGACTCAGGTTCTTAAGGTTCAGAACTGGGCTAACGGAAGCCAGACTATTGATACCGCTATTAAGCAGGATACTCAGTACACAGGTATCGAGATCTTCCTTGAAGGTAGATCACAGTCTGGTTATGTAGCAGAAGGCGAAGTTATCTGGTTCACAGAGGAAACTCCTAAGACTGCTCCTATCGTTTCTGGTGAAGCAGCAGAAGTATACTATGTATACACAATTTCTAAGGACGGCGCTGTAAAGAAGGCAGCTGACCTTGGTCCTAACTTCGATCCTTTCGTAGACAGAATTTATGCAGTTACCGATAGCGGTGCTTCAGGTGCAGCAGTTAAGTTTGCAGCTGGTACTTATACCGTAACAGCATACAAGGTTGACACAACTAATGGAACTAACAGAATCGTTTCAGTAGTTGGACAGAGCAACTTCGTTGTTGAAGACAATCAGGTTAAGCCTGTAGTTACAAAGAATGCTAACGCTGAGAAGCTTCCTATCCTTGATGATTACAACATTGACAAGGCATTCAATGTAACCTTCAATGGTTCAGGCGATGGTATCATTAAGAAGTTCAACTACACTGTAGACGGAACCGGTTCAACCGCTTACGTTTCAAGCGTAGATGTAACAATTCTTAACGATGTTGTAGGTAACTTCACTATCAACGTTGCAATTGATACTCTTGTTAAGAAAGGCTGATTAAGCTGACTGACGAGTAACAATAAAGAGGTTTCCGAAAGGGAACCTCTTTTTTTCGTGAAAAAAGAATAAATTAAGTGCAGGCCCACAGGTAAAATGAGGGGTGAGTGAACAAAATTAAGTATTCAAAGATAAAAAAGTCTTTCCAAATAAGCAGCTTTAGGATAGAATAGATTATAGAAAAGTTTCCGAATTATGAATTTATAGGAAGGAAGTTGTACATGAGAAAAATCCTGATAACCAATGATGACGGTATAGAAGCTGAAGGTATTGTAAGACTTGCTAAGACGGCAAAGAAATTCGGTGAAGTATGGATAGTGGCACCTGAAAAACAACGCAGTGCTACGTCCCACAGTTTGACGATAGACAGTTTTATAGACGTCTGGCAGCATGTTTTTCCTGTTGAAGGAGTAAACGTCTACGCATGTTCCGGCCATCCGACCGATTGCCTTCGGATTGGGAGTAAATGCATTATGCCCGAAAAACCGGATATAATATTTTCAGGAATAAATAACGGATTTAACGTAGGAACCGATATCCAGTACTCGGCAACAGTAGGAGCTGCTCTTGACGCTGCACTTTGCGGCTACCCGGTAATAGCTTTCTCTGAAGGATTCAGAGGTGACGAAAGAGAAAAACTTTTCGGACACACTATAACAGATATGTATTTGGAAAAAGTAATGCGTGAGCTTCTTGATTCAGGTATAAAACCCGGAACAGTTGTAAATGTGAACTTCCCCGACTGCTCTCCGGAAGAGTTTAAAGGGATTCTTAAGGACAGGAAAGTCGGTATGGATACTCCATATATAGACAATTACAGAGAAGAATCAAAACTTCCGAACGGAGGTACGCGATACGCCCTCATATGGACTGACAGGGATCATGCCTGTGAAGGGACGGATCTTAAAGCAATACTTGATGGATATATATCTATAGGAATAGTAAATAACATAAGTTAAAAGGTTAAAGCAAGTGAAAGGAAAGCCGGTTATGGAACTTACCACACTCTGTTACATAGAAAAAGACGGGAAATACCTGATGCTTCACAGGATAAAGAAAAAAAAGGATATTAATAAAGGGAAATACATAGGTGTGGGAGGACATCTCGAACATGGTGAAAGTCCGGACGATTGCCTTAAAAGGGAAGTAAAAGAAGAGACGGGGCTTAAACTGTTAAGCTATCACGCCAGGGGGATTGTTACCTTTATATATGGTGAAGATACGGTAGAATACATGCACCTTTATACGGCAGACAGATTTCAGGGAAAACTTATTGAATGTAATGAAGGAGATCTGGTATGGGTCGACAAGAAAGATATTATGGACCTGAATCTTTGGGAAGGCGACCGGATATTCCTAAAGCTCTTAAGCGAAGATGCTCCTTTCTTTTCGCTAAAATTAGTATATACTCCCGATGACAAACTGGTAAGTGCTGTACTTGACGGGAAAGAGCTGATAAAAAAAAGAAAGAAAAAAGTATCTGAAGAAAACCTTGAACAACAATCTGGACTGCAATCTGAAAAACAGGCTTCAAAAGAAAAGAACCTGTTAAAAGATAAAGATATACGTGAACCGTTATTTAATTTTCTTGAAGACACGTATGGCAAAGTAAGGATTCTGGAAGAAAAAACGGTAGGAAAATCAAGGGCCGATATACTTATGGTAACCACAGATGCACTTTTTGGTATAGAGATAAAAAGTGACGCAGATACATACACAAGACTTGAAAGCCAGATAAAAGACTATGATAAGTATTTTGACTACAACATAGTAGTAGCAGGAAGCACCCACGGAGAACACATTGCGGAACATGTACCGGATTACTGGGGGATCATTACAGTAGAGATTATAGATGGAACGTTTGATTTTTATACTTTAAGAAGGCCTCAGCCTAATCCTAAGATGAAATGGAAAAGAAAACTTGAGCTGTTATGGCGCCCTGAACTGGCACAAATACAGGAATGGAACCGGATGCCGAAGTATAAAAACTTAAGCAGAGTGCATGCGGCAGATAAAATCTTGGAACTGATCCCGGATATAATCCCGGAGGAGACCTTAAGAAAACAGGTTAGCGAGATACTCTTTGAACGTGATTATTCGAAAGTAGAAGAAACATTAAAAGAGTATAGGAAAGGTGAAATAGCAAAACAGCTTGAGAAAGAAACAGACCCGGAAAAAAGGATGCAGTTATTGAACAAAAAAGCAAATGCTGAAAAAAACCTTGTGCCCGGGTGTTAAGCGACGAATTCTGAGCGGCGCTGACGACAAGATTATTTTGGCTACTACTGCATGATGAACGACACACTTTTATAGGAACGACATTGAAATAACGGTGGGAACGACGTAATGTCATAGTCTTTTCAAAGTGCCT
>JAFXXN010000103.1 GCA_017542245.1 Lachnospiraceae bacterium | reverse complement strand
GCATGCAAAAAACTGAAAATCTGGGTGCTTATGGGCTCATTATATGGCAAAAATATGAAGTTGTTAAGGTGCAAAAGCGGAATTTAAAGCCGCATTTTATTGAATGTTTTTGAAACTGGAATTTACTTTTTCATTTAAGTGTAAATAAGCCGTGTCCCTCCAGCAGAAAGGAGGTGAGGCGCCGTTGGAATATATAATTGCTTTTAGTATCTCTGTGTTGGCGAGTATAGTTGCCTACTATATTTGCAAATGGTTAGACAGAGAGTAATAACACGGTACTAACCTAAGAATAGCTCACTTTGACGAGCAAAACCCCCTAGGTGTTGCAGCACCTAGGGGGTTGTTTTTGCCGTTGAATATATAATTGCTTTTTAATGCGTTTCCGCAATAACATCTTATAATAGCATATTGATTAAGTCAATATATATACTTACATAGCGTTCCAGTTGATTCTAAAATGTTCATCCATGATAAATGCTATTACCATTCCAATGCAAAAAACCGAGAATGAAACAAATGTGTATAATGCAACATGCTGGACATTCTTTTTCTTCGCATCCCTAAGTATGACGATCATGCAGAGTAGTGTGATTGCCTCAGATACCAACGCCGGAATATATAATAAAAAGTTATTACCGGTCATTTGGCAAAGTAACTGTCCTGTTTCATATTCATCTTCTACATGAGTTTTGCCTGTAAAGACAGGTGTGAGTAATACACATGTGCAAGGGACAAATCGTAATAGGCTGTTTACTGTCGCAAGTGCTGCTCCTATGTATTGAATGAGCTTGTTCTTATTCTTTTTAAAAAGCAATGTACCAAGAACACATAAAAGCAACGTACACGGAACACCGAAATCTAACAAGACTGCCTGTGTAGTGGAATAGTATGCTCTGAAATCACTATCCGACGGATATTTGTATATATCGCCCACCTTATTGAAACCTGTACTACAAGGTATTCCTGCTATACTGTTAGCAATTCCATGACCGCATTCATGCAGGAAAATACTTACCAAGAAAACTAATAAACTTAAGCCAAACCATTTGATGTACTTCTTCGTAATAATCCCTTCTTTCTGTAAAATTTTTATCCGTTTCAGATTTTCAATAAGAAAAGCAGCTATCATTGTGATAACTGCTTTATTGCTATTTTAACTATTCAAAGATTCATTTGCAATCCGCTTTTATCAGTAAGTAGCTCCTTTAGCTTCGGTGCTCCACTCACTGAAAGTTCTGTTTGCGCCTTCGCCCTTATAAGCTCTTACCTTAATAATGAAATCGAAATCATCCTGTGCTCCCACAGTATAGAAGTTATCTGTGGTCTCATAGGTTGAAGCATCCTCAGTATATTCCTGTTCTTCACAGTACTTTGACTTTACAGAGATTTCATATCCATCGGCTCCGTCAACGGAATTCCACTCAAAGTATACATCCTGTCCTTCAGGTCCCTGCTTCTTTACACCATCTTTTACTGTAGGTGCGGCAAGAGCAGAATCTTTTGCCTCATCCTTTGTTGACTCTTCCGCCGTATCGGCAGCTGTATCCGTATCATCTACCGGATCGGTATTTTCGGCACTTTCCACTTCCTCTACCGTTTCTGTCTCAGGCTGCTCCGGCTGTTCAGCCTCCTGTCCGCATGCCATAATTGAAGCTGCCATAATAGATGCAGCCATGATTGTATGAAATCTTTTCATATTCTTTCTCCTTCCATTCATTTTCACCCTGTTATTTGTTTATTTTTATTTAGCATCCCAAATGCCCTTTTCATTATACCAGCATGTATTGGCGTTTCAATGGCAATAGTTGCTAAATATATTGTTAACAAAAGATATTTTTCTGTCTTCTTTCACCTTTTTCAGATATATTGGCATGATTCCTCATACATTTGTCACTTAATGCCGCTGATGTGGTATACTTTTGGAATATACTGATGATAATGAGGTGAATTCATTGGAAAATATAAACGGAAAAGAACTATGGAAACCGGGAAACATGCTATATCCCATACCTGCGGTTATGGTCAGCTGCCAAAGAGAAGGTGAGAAGCCAAACATCATTACCGTAGCCTGGGCAGGGAATGTTTGCAGTTCACCTGCGATGTTATCCATATCTGTTCGTAAGGAGCGCTACTCCTATGCTATCTTAAAGGAGACGGGCGAGTTTGTGGTTAATCTCACGAACAGAAAACTTGCTTACGCAACCGATTGGTGCGGAGTAAGATCGGGAAAAGACTATGACAAGTTCAAAGAAATGCATCTGACGCCGTTAGAATCAAGATTCGTGTCAGCTCCCGGAATCGCAGAGAGCCCCGTAAATATTGAATGTAAAGTAAGAAACGTTCTGGAACTTGGAAGCCATGATATGTTTGTGGCTGAAGTGATGGGCGTTACCGTTGATGAGAAACTATTAGACAACAAAGGAAAATTTGACCTGCGCGCCGCAGATCTGATCTCTTATTCACACGGAGAGTATTTTACTCTTGGTGAAAAGATCGGAAAATTCGGATACAGCGTAGTGAAAAAGAAGACATCGAAAAGGAAAAAATGAAATATTTTTTATTATACATAAAAGAAACACTTAGATTCGTATTAAAACCAATGTCCTTTCTGCCTGCAATAATGATGATGTGCATTATCTTTATGCTTTCATCGCAGGAAGGTACGACCAGCAGCCAGTTAAGCTACAAAGTGGGTGTAAAGATCTTTACCGTTACAAATAAGGTGCTCGATAAAGGCTGGAGCGAAGAACGTATCGATCAGCTTTCCACAAAATATCAGTATTATGTAAGAAAGACAGCACACTTTACGGAATACTTCCTTTTGGGAGTATCTGTAGCTTTTCCGCTGTATGTATATGGCGTAAGAGGAATGAAACTGATCTTTTTTGCGGGATTATTCTGTGTCGGATATGCAAGTCTTGATGAATTCCATCAGTCTTTTGTCCACGGTAGAGGGCCGTCGCCAAAAGATGTAATGATAGACTCAAGCGGAGCAATTACGGGAATAATACTTACAAGAATTGTAGGATGGACGGGAAGAATGACTATTTTCAAACCATTGTCCAATCATAAAGATGAAGATCGCGGCAAAAAACGGAGATAAACTCTTTTATTTTTATTCTTTACAAGCCTAAATTGCTATGATATAATTTCATTCGTTGGTGCGACATGTACCGACAAATCGTATAGATAGGGGAATCATACAATGGCTAGTATGCCGGTCTCCAAAACCGCTCATGGGGGTTCGAATCCCTCTTCCCCTGTTGCTAAAAGCGCTTAACTCATTGAGTTAAGCGTTTTTTTGTTGAATAGGAAATTTCTCTGAAATTCCCTCGTATTATATGATCATACCCTTTCTTTACCTTTTCTATAGGTGTAGGGTATGCTGTTGAAGATGCTGTGGATTGGTTGAAATTCCCTACCGCCAAGACGGTTTTGTATAGG
>JAFXXN010000019.1 GCA_017542245.1 Lachnospiraceae bacterium | reverse complement strand
TATGGAAGAATGAGCCGATAAAGAGCGGAGAACTGGCTAAGATATGTTTTGAGGAATTGGGCTGGAAAAAAACCACTACATATACTGTTATAAAGAGATTGGAAGAACGCGGAGTCCTGGCAAATGAAAACACGGTAGTTAGGGCTTTGGTGAAGGAAGATGAGGCTCAGGTAGCGGAGATAGATGAACTGCTTGATTCAAAATTCGGAGGATCATGCCCGGATTTCCTGGCAGCGTTTACAAGGAGCAGGAAGTTCAATGAGGAAGATCTTGACAAAATGATGAAGATGATAGAAGAAATCAGAAACAGAGAGGCTTAAATATGGAGCATATTTTTAACAGGATACTTGAGATAGGGATATATTCTGGCTTTGTGATAGCGGCAGTCCTGGTCATCCGCCTTTTGTTTAGGAAGACATCTAAGACACTGTTGTGTGGACTGTGGCTTTTAGTAGGACTCAGGTTGGCTTTTTTTGTGCCGGTTGAGAGCAGTCTGTCGATATTGCCGAGTATTTCATTGGAAAACAAGGTAGCAGAGAGTATTTATTCTAAAGAGGAAAAAAGTTTATCTTCAGAGCTTGAAGAAAGATTTGGAAAAGAAAACCTGACTGAAGTTATTGATGGGGATAAAAACCAAGATAACGTAGAAAGTACTGAAAAATCAATTATACAGAATTCTCTGGATACAATAACGGATAATGCAAGCGAATACTCTGAGCTTAATCCATCCTTGTCAGAAGATTTTGACAGGAATTTAAATCTGTTCAGCAGTGATGATATAAACTATTACCGATCATTGGACAAGGCAGGAGTCTCTGCAAAGAAATTACTGCAGGGGGACGGAGCGGTTGAGGCATTGACGAAAAATAATGCTGCCATGTCTGCAAAGGAGAAAACAAAAAGTCTTTTCAACGCACTGGGCTTTGTATGGCTGGCAGGTGTGTCCCTGTTCCTTGGTTATGGCATTTTAAGATACTTGGTGTATAGGAAAAAACTTGAAACATCTGTAAAGGACCCGCGTGGTGCAAATATTTACAGGACTGATAAGACGAGCTCGGCTTTCGTGTTTGGTATCATCAGACCGAGAATTTATTTGGGATATTCGGTAAAAGATGAAGAGGTTGGGCATATCCTTGCCCATGAGAAGGAGCACATCAGGAGAAAGGACAACTGGCTTAAGGCTATAGCATATGTACTGCTCTCGTTATATTGGTTTGTGCCTTGGGTATGGATCTCGTACATCCTTTTCGGAAGGGATATCGAACTGGCATGCGATGAAGCAGTGATAAGAAAACTTGATCCTGTGAAAAGAGCGGAGTATGCCATTACCCTTATTAAAAACAGTATACCGGGATCAAGGGATTATTTCTCCAGAAGACTCGGTATGGTTCCTTTCGGAGAAAATGACATAGAAAAACGGGTGGAAAGTATCAGAAACTACAGAAAGAGACCGGTATGGATGTCTGTAACTGCCATAATGCTTGCAGTATCCACTTTGGTACTGTTTGTACTGCCGGGCTGTTCTTCGGAGGATTTACTGCCCGATTCCGGAGAAGAATCAGAAAAAGTAGAAGACATAAGTATTAAAGAAAAGGATCTGGAGGAATATTTTCCTGTAAAAACCGGAGATAATACCCCGGGTACTATAAAAAATCTGCATTATGCTAATGAAAATGAGAGCATGATCAATGCTATGGAGATAGGTCCTTATGGGGAAATGTTCATATATACATTAAGCTTGTCGGGTAAAATGGGATATATCAACATAAAGATGGGGCAGGAGAACAGAAAACTGCTGGATATTAACTATTCCAATTTTCTGTATTTTGATGCGGATAGGGACTGCCTGTATACTTACAACACACTTTCAAAGAAAATAGAAGTATATTCACGAGATTATGAATTTATAAAGGAATTCCCCGGGGTTATTGATGCTTTTGAGATAAAAGAGATGGCTGTAAGGGGAGATAATCTATATATTTTGACAGTAGCAAAAAACCGGTATGGAATGGAAGAAGCGCCGGAAACTGAAAACGGATATACCGATTATGGAGAAAAACTATATAAAATGTCTTTGGATAACGGTGGATTACAGGAACTTGATATTCAGGGCATTATCACTATGAGTGATGACCATAAAGGGTACATTTATCTTTATTCCTATAGGGATGGGGCTTATTCGCTGGATGTTTTTGATGCTTCACTGGACAAGATCGTTTTCTCGGTGCAAATACAGAAAGCGGGCTATGTAAAAGCTGTCGTAGTAATAGGAGAAAAGATTTATTATGCTCCCGATAATGCACGTACTCTTTGCTCACTGGATCTAAAATCCGGAGAAATCAGTACTTTGTTAAATGATTTCGGGATACTGCATCAATATGACATGGATGTCAATGAAAGGAGTATTCTGTTCCTTGACAGAGAGAAAATGGAAATCTGTTCCTTTGATACAGAAAACGGAAGCGTTACTAAAGGAAACGGCGAAACCAGGAATGTCGACGAAGAAAATGATGTAGTTATAGCTGTTAATGAACCATGGTATCTTCCCGTAAGTGTTGAGGATATGTCAAAGCTTTCGGGAATGTCCGTAGGAGTATACTCGAGGCCGGAAAACATGGAGCAGAAGGATTTTGAGGAAAAGCAGATGATAAAGCTGATGGCAGGTGACCCGGATGTGGATATCTTTATCCTATACACTCAGCCATACTGTGCAAAGCTTGCATCTGATGGCGTGTGTTATCCGTTAAACAACTCTGAGAAACTGATTGAAGAAAAT
>JAFXXN010000102.1 GCA_017542245.1 Lachnospiraceae bacterium | reverse complement strand
TGGTGGAATGACACCATTACCAAAGTAACTCCTGAAGATATTAGAAACGAATTGGACGATACACCATATGAGATATCCAGCCGTGTTTTCGCTGCTGATGAAGAATCTTTTGTATTGTCAACTTATATTATCAGCAGCAAGACAAGAGCAAATACGATACTCAGACATTATACTTATGAAGGTGAATTGTTGGGACAGATCAATCTTGGTAAGTTCTTCGGATATGATGAAGAATACTATGATCCCAATGTCATCTATAAGAAAGACGGAAAGTACTATACATTCATAAGTCATTATGATAAATACAATGACTTAATGATCAGTACCGGATATGAGATAGATTTTAATGGTGGGGTGCTTAAAGAACCATTTACACTTGAATTGCCTGATGATGCCGGAGGACGGGCAGAACTTAATACTTCTGTGGTAACAGACAATAAATTGGTATGTTTATTAAATGTATGGAATAAGGACTTTTCGACGTCTTATGAATTCTGTGTTTACGATGGGGATAAGCCTCGCACTGTTATTCCAGCATTCGGTAATAATATAAAAATCAATTACATTAACAATCTGATGGCAAATGGAAGCAATGTTACATTTATAGCTTCTGTAAATAACAACGGGCTTGAAAAGACATATTACTGTACTCTTAATATCGATACATTTGATATTAAGACTGTCGAAACTGACAGGAATATTGAAATGGCTCAGTTTGTCTCAGGGTGTGGTGTTTTTGATAATACGGATATGAAAACTATCTCAAAGATCGATCCTTCAACAGGCGATAAGAATACGCTTGTTGATATGTCTGACACATACATTTACGGCATGTATGGTGAATATGATACGGTTGTATGGGCTTCAGATGATAAGGTCGTTCTTTTGGCTAACAAAGATGACTTATCTCAGAGGCTGCAGACAGCAAACATAGTCCTGCTCAAGAAAGCAGATAAAAACCCGAATGCGGGAAAAGCCTTGTTATCGATAGCATCGCTTGATCATATGACAGAACAGGAGTTCTTCGCAATCAGCGAGTTTAACAGGAACTCAAAAAAGGTCTTTATTGAAGTAAACAACAAATACTACGATGTAGTAATAAACGGCTGGCGCTCGCAGGCATTGGAAGAGGATAATAATCTGAAAGTGATCAATGCGTTTGAAGCTGATGCCGTAACGCTTCTTATGTCTGATATAAGAGAAGGCACCGGACCGGATATCGTCATATATACAAACGAATCGGGACAGCTTGATAACGAGAATTTTCTTATTGATCTGTCTTCGAGAATAAAAAGCGAAAAGAGCCTTAATAATGGGGATTACATGAGTTTTATCTCGCAGCCTGACGGACGTGATGGAAAACATTACAGATTGGATTACGGTTTTTCTTTTGACGGGTTAGTCATCAACAATTCTTTTATTGATGATGGAATGAAAGGGCTGACTTTTGAGCAATACGATCAAATAATCTACGACAAGAATAATGGGGTAAACATCCTTCCTAAAGATAAGCTCTATATGATGAAAGCTCTTATCAAATGCGGTAATTATCTTGTTATTGATAAAGACGGAAAATTATCACTTGGTAATGACGGTTTTAAGGCGATGGCAGATTATATCTCCGCAGTTCCGGAAGGAACTAGATTTGATAATGATCTTGACGATAAGATCAGGCAGGTCAAGGATTATGCGAGCACATTCAGAAGCTACTCTCTATATTACAATCAGGCATATTCTGATTATTCGATAATCGGCAAGCCTACATCAGATGGACATGCTGAGACGATCAACGGAAGAGGAATAGGCATAACAAGCTGTTGTGTTCTTCGGGATGCTGCATGGGATTTTGCTATGAGTATGATGACACCTGAAGTCCAGTATCAGGCTTTCCTCTATGATCCGGTCCTGATCAGCACTCAGCGGACACTTTTTAATGATTATATTAAGTCATACAACGCTTCATGCAATCCTGAATACAATGAAAGAAAGCTTCCGGAAGGAATAGTAGATAAATATATTGAACAGATCTCGGATGCAGTAGTCGTACCGGATATCGATTCGTCAATGATGGTCATATTCGATGAAGAAATGCCGGCTTATTTTGAAGGTCAGAAATCTTTTGATGAAGTAATAAAGATAATTGAGAATAGAGTAAATTTGATGCTTGCCGAAAGAGGTTAATATTGAAATCATTGGTTGGAGTGAACATTTACACAACTGGGACTGTCATGGATAAACAAAAGTGAGCGATGATTAAGTGGCTGAAAAGTGGCTTAAGAAAGGAACATGAAGCCCAGCCTCCGTACTTTCTTTTTTTGATGCTTCAAAACAACTTGCTATACAATAGCAATCGGATAACCGATTATGCCGGACTTAAAACTTGTGATTACCGGAACTGAATATGGATATAGAAGAGAAGATGGTGTGTTTGTTATTCCAATTGGATGTTTAAAAGGTTGAAGAGGCTTGCAAGGTTATATAATTGCAAAAGAGGGGAATAGAAATGACCAAAAGAACATGTACACGAGTTTTCACTAAACTGCTTATACTCGCCCTGTCCGTTGGAGTGCTGACATCATGCAGCAAGAAAGATCCATACGCTGATATGGATCACAATATAAATGCCCCCAAATATATCTCTGAAAATGATGAGTGGTGGGATGCTTCTGAGTTTTCGGTCATAACAGAGGATTTGTCATTCGATGTAGAGTCCAAAGATATTAGCATTAACAGTAAATTAGCAGCTGTGACTGATAAAAATATCTATGTGTATTATGGTGGCTGGAATTATAAAGGGGACAATGTTGAAGGAATAAACGAGATTGCATGTTTCAGCATTGAAGAAGGAAGTGAAGGCGAATTTATAGGTTTTATTGATCTGGCGTCGCATCTGTCTTCTGAAGATTGTTTTGTCAATGATATTGGCGGTGTGTATGAAGTCAATGGCGAGATACATCTGCTGGTCACTTTACAATATACGGATAACACAGGTCTAAAAACATATGACTGTGTAATAAATATAACTGATAAGTCGATAGGCGAGTTAAATGAACTCAAATTTGATTCTGCATCAGGGAAGGATAATATCTCGGTCAATGAAGTTGTTTGTGTGAATGGTACGGCTTTTCTTAAGTGCTATTCAAATATGAAGGCTTGCATTTATACCTTGAACAATGGCATGTGCCATGAGGTCCGAACAGATAATTTCGATTTTATAGACACTTTCGAAAAGTATGATGACAACAATATTATTTTGCTTGTGACCTCTTACGAAAGAACAAAATATATGCTTCTAAATACTTCGTCTTTGTCATTTACTGAGATAGAGGATTATAAGGGCGAATATAGTGTTGAAGACCATAGTTTGGTTGTTTCTGATGGCAAGGGCGGTGAAAAGACACCCGTAATCGATTTCAATAATACGCTATTATCGGTTTATATGTATAAAGCTTCAAACGTTCTTTCTGCAACTGATGAAAGAATAATATTGAAGTGCAATGCAGCTGGAATGGATAATACGATTGTTATCCTTACAAAAGCCGAAACCAATCCTAATGCGGGAAAACAGATCATTGAAGCAGCTCATCTGGATATGCTTACTATTCTGGAAGCTAATGGAATAAGTGAGTTTAACAAGCGTAGCGAAGCTTATTTCATAAAGGATAATGAAGATTATAACTATTGGTCTGTATTTGACTGGGATGCTGCAATGATCGATTACAATGCAGAAACCAACAGAGCAAAGAGTGAAAAGATAAATGCGCTGATGGCTGATATTGCTTCAGGTGAAGGGCCTGATGTGATATTGGACAGTTCTGATTGCAGAGAGATACAAAACGGCAAGTATTTGGTGAATATAGATTCCTTGATTAAAGACTTAAAGCTTGATCCGAAGGAGTATTTTACCAACATAATTGAAGCAGCTGATATTGATGGAAGAAAATACACCTTGCCGCTAGAGGTTACTGTTCAAGGTCTTCTTGTTGATAACGAAGAGGCTAAAGGTCTTGGTACTGGCATTAAGATAAAAGACTACAACAAATTTGTTAGTGAAGTCTGCAATAATAACGATCCGATGTATTCATATCAAAGCCAAATGGCCTATTTCGACCAACTTGTAGCAGTATCATTTGATCTGTATGAGACTTCTGACGGAAGAGTCAACTTCAATAATCAGGATTTCAGAGCTTTAGCGGAATATGTTCATGATAATGTTCCGGAGACGATAACTCATAACGAGGGAAGAATACGAAGTGTGTCTCTTTATGGGGTGGCCACTGACTATGAACAGTATGGAATCTCGCTTGCTAACAGAAAACTGATAGGTCAGCCGTCTCCTGATGGAAGAGGGCCATGCTACCGTTTCACTTCTTGTGCTTCGATTGCTGCTTGCTCATCTTGTCAGGAAGGGTGTTGGCAGTTCATATCTTCTATGCTAAATGAGGATATACAAAAATATGCTTCCGCAATACCTGTGAGCAGAAACGCTTTTACCACGTTAGCCGTTACTGTAACAGATGGAAAGCCAATAGATCAGGCGGTTATTGATAATTATGTATCTATCATTAGCAATGGAACCTTCTATTACTCAACCGATTATTCAATAAGAATTATCATAGATGAAGAGATGCCTTCCTATTTCGATGGACAAAAATCACTTGATGAAGTAATAAAGATAATTGAGAATAGAGTAAATTTGATGCTTGCCGAAAGAGGTTAACATTGAAAATCATTGGTTGGAGTGACCATTTACACAACTTAGACTGTCATGGATGAACCAAAGTGAGCAATAATTTAGTAGCTAAAGAGTGGCTCCTGAAAGGAACAAAATGCCCGGAAACCCCGGTTTTTCAATGATTTTTACTGTTCTTTGGACGCTCATAAACAAATTGCAATAAAATAGCGATCGGATATCCGATCGCTATTATTTTGGGCATACTTTTTATTGAGTCGTGTTTTTGTAGTAAGCTTGTAGTAACCTACCTTTTCAAGAATAGGCGAGAACTCGCAAACCCTTGAATTTATTGACTTTTTACAATGCCCGTACAGTTTTTGGTGGAGATGAGGAGAATCGAACTCCTGTCCGAAACCTCGTCCTCCGGGACAATCTCCGGGTGCAGTCGACGGATGAATTATTCCTATTCCCGCGTGGCCCATCGACGGGCGTCG
>JAFXXN010000101.1 GCA_017542245.1 Lachnospiraceae bacterium | reverse complement strand
GGGGTGCAGGAATGATGAAGCAGTTTATGGCTGCGACATTCACCGACCTGATACTTCGTGTTGTATTTGCTAAGATATTGTCCGTATTCTTCGGGACAACAGGTATATGGCTTGCCTGGCCGCTTGGCTGGACAGTCGCTATGGGAATGTCTGTAATGTTCTATCATTCCGGAGCGTGGAACAAAAAAATGTCGAAATCCCATTTTGGTCACCCTATGAAGGGTACTGTATGAGATGTGCAAAAATAACATTTTCGCTAAGTATATATCCAAAAAGTTTCTCTTGTCTTGCGATGATCTTATTTATGGTATCCGAGTAATCGCTTTTCTCCTCATAGTGTCCGCGATCTGCTGAAAAGCATTTATATACTGCGATCAAAAGGTAAAATACCCGAAGTGGAAGCTATGATAATGATCACTTCTCTGAACAGATGTCTCTATGATTTTTTTCAATTTTATATGCATATGAGCCTGACGGATTGCTGTTACAAAAACCATGCCACCGCCGGTCTTTATTTGACGGATGAAGACGTAAAAAGGCCGGGATAAAGGTTTTAAGTGATTATCACAAATTCTTTTTACCTTAAGCCGTGAAGCCTGCGGACATTTGGAAAAAGCCCGTATTTATATCCGTGAGCATATCGGTGAGCCTCTGTCATTAAAAATGGTGGGCGACACCATCCATATCCGCAGCGGATATTTAAGCAGGATTTTCTCTACTTTGGCAGCTCAAACCTTCTGTGACTACATAAACGAAGAAAAGATTGCTTTCAGCCGTAAACTGTTGTCACAGACAAGTCTGAGCATAGATGAAACAGCGGAACGCTGCGGTTTTAATACACCCAATTATTTTGCCACAGTATTTTAAAAAATATATGGGTCAATCCCCGGTTGCATACAGGAATTCTCTGTTAAAAACAGATTAACTCACTTCCAAAAGTTTCCATCTTCCCTATATCTATCTGATCATTGTTATAACTTATTCTGTTCCGTTTTTTCTTATACTAATCAGGATAGGGCCTTAAAGTATTCCTGTCTTACTGCACGTGCTTCAGGTACAAACTCCATTGCACCCCAGCAATGCATCATATCTTTTCCTATATGAACATTTAGTTTTACTCCGTATTTCTTACAAGCACTCTGGAAATCCTTTAAGTAAGCGATCATCACTTCCCTTGTCCCATAGAAAATATCTGTCTCCGGAAAACCTGTAAGATCATATAATAACGGACTTAAAAGATAAGCTTCTTCTCCTTTTGCAAGTACCGGCGCGATATTGTCAAAAAACCGCGGCGGTATCATGACATCCATTTTACTTCTCTTTTCCATTTCCGCCCTTTGTGACTCACTTGGAGGTACCTGTAATCCGGGCGATTGAAGCACCAGTTTGCCGGGCAGCGGAACATTTATGTTTTCATGCTTAATATATACACATAGTGACATAACCTGTCCACCACCTGAAGAAGTACCGAAAAACCTAATATGCGATGCATCATATTCCTCTAACATATTTCGATATACCTGTAATGTGCTCTTCAGGGTTTCAACCAGTCTATGCTCCGGAGCCATAGGATATAACGGGAACCATACTTTGGCATCACAATTCTCAGCCATCTGCCCGCAAAGTATAATATCTCCCGGATCGGGCGGCAGAATATAGCCTCCGCCAAACAAATACAAAACTGCATTTTTCGGCGTTGCCTCTTTTTTGCTTATCACATAGCACGTTGTCCCGTTAATGCTCTCTGTATCTATATTAAAATCCTTCATTTTCTTATATGGAACCTTAAGTGGTTTCTTCTGCTTGGCCTTATACTTTTCCAGAAGTTTATCAAATTCCTCACTCTGCTTATCCAGCATTTTGTTTACTCCGAGCATTTTAAAAAGACCGCTCACCATTTTTGCACGTACGCTTGGCATTTTTTCCTCCCACAGATACCTGTTACTATTTCAGATTTTTATTACTTTTCCCTGATCGGCATCTACCAATACCTTATCTCCATCCTTTAGTTTCTTGGTGGCATCACCACAGGCAAGTATAGCAGGGATATTATATTCACGGGCCACTATGGCCGCATGTGACAATGTTCCGCCTGTATCTACCACTACACCTGCTGCAAGACAGAACAACGGAGTCCACTCCGGATCGGTATAGGTGCATACCAATATATCACCTTTTTTAAGTTTATCGAACTCTTTAGGGGACTGTACTATACAGACCTCTCCTCTCGCTTTTCCTGATGATCCGCATATACCGGTTACTTCTCCGGATTCGTTTGCAAGTGCATCTTCATTCGCTTTTATCCAGTAGTTTTCAGCCAAAGCTCTTTTCGATTTTCTATGATCAACTGTTTCCGAAATCTTTGAACTCCATCCGTTATCCATAGCATCAATAAATTCATCCGCAAACAGATAAAGATAATCGTCATAGCTTTTCCCGGATATTTTTGCCGTTTCTCTGAGCAACTTACGACAGTATTCAAATTCCGACTCCCACAGATACTGTGTAGCCTCCCTGATATAGTGATAGTGACGTAATGCTTCAGCTCTTCTCTTAAAATCAGCATACTTTTTGGGTAACAATATGCCTTCAACCTGTTTTAAGATATTGTTATATCTCTGCAGCCCCTCTTCTTTCGAAGGCGTCTTGTTTTCTTCAGCCTTTATCATGGGTTTAAGCACATTCAGAAACCTGTCCGGTTCCTCACGCCAAGACCTGGATATAAAGCAGTAACAGTTAAAGTCGGATTTACTCCCATATTTAGCAAGGAAAGCTTCAAGCTTAGATTTTAAATCAGGATATTTCTCTGTCAGTGTATTGTAATCATCTTTTTCAATACTTTTCCTTATTTCTTCATTCTTTTTTATCCATTCCGCTAATTCTGCCATTTCACGATTGATATCAGCCGTTACATAACTTAGGCCATCAAGCAGATCATAACAATTCAGATCGCCCGGAAGCTTCTTAAGCACCTTATTTACTTTCATGCTCTCCACAGCATTCGGGAATAACGCATAAAGAAATCTGTCATATGCCGTTTTAGCAATCAGTTTTCTCATATACTGAAACGCATTACTGTAATCCTTTAAAGTACCAAGATTTTTCTTTTGGAGCTCTTCAAATTTCGACTGCCATTTTTTATATGTTTTCTCTGAATTCTCAACATTCCCGTCTATGTCTTTTACCAATTTAAGATAATGCGGAAGTTTAAAAATCCTACGTGTAATCTTAGGTTTAGCTTCACTCAGATAATTAATTCCGTCCTTATCTATCGGATACATGCTTTCTCCGAATTTCAAACCGATTTCTTCAAAAAGCACTCCCTTCTGTTCACCTACAATGCCGCCAAAGTCATGATCTAAAGGATAGTACGGAGTAGGAGTCTTTTCCATGTTAAAAAGAACATTCTCACGCAGCCTTCCGGTAGCGGGTTTAACCTTCGGTAATGCAGCCATTTCCGCATCTGAATATCCTTTTTCTCTTTTTTCACCAAGAGTAGTAATAGCTCTTGCCTGTAGGATATATATCTTTCCGTCCTTTACGGCCCATTCAATATCCATAGGATGTCCGTAATGCTCTTCTATCCTTATACCTTCATTGACAAGCTCTCTTATAATCTCATTATTAAGTACTTGCTTGGAACGCAGGGCTTCCTCTACATCTACTTTAATAGTTCCACCCTGTCCGGATATATCATTTTTCTGACCATTTTCTGCAGTTTTGTTAATGTCATAAATAATCTGACACTCTTTACTGCCTATTATTATATTTTTGATATTTCCGTTTCTGTCACATATATATTCATCCGAACTTACAATTCCGGAAACGACAGCTTCTCCTAATCCGTATGAAGCATTAATATGTAAATTGTCAGGATCTCCGGCAGGATCGCTTGTAAACATAACTCCTGAGCTTTCACTTTCCACCATTTCCTGGATCACTACTGCCAGAGAAACCTTCTGTTTATCATAACCGGCTGTTTTTCGATAACTCACAGCCCTGTCTCCCCAAAGTGATGCATAGCATTCTATAATCTTTTGGAGTAATACATCTATACCTATAACATTAAGATATGTTTCCTGCTGCCCTGCAAAGCTTGCATCCTCCAGATCTTCCGCTGTAGCTGATGACCTTACCGCCACTCTGGTCCCCGCCCCCAGAAGCGCATAATAGTTTCTTACCTCGCCTTCCAGTTCTATAGGGAGTTTTCCTTTTTTTATTGCTTTACGCAGTTCGGATGCACTTTCAAATGTTTCCGGTTCTATGCTGTTCTCCGTCATAAACAGATCATATCCTTTGGCAGATACCACCGCTCCCCTTGGCACCGGTATACCGGCTGCAGTCATCTCTCCAAGATTGGCTCCCTTACCTCCGGCTGTTAAAACATCTTCCTTTTTGATTTCTTCAAATGGTATTACATACTGCATTTTTCTCGCCTCCTAGATATTTTCTCCATGCATATGTCCCGATAAATATTGATATAATTAGAGATATTCCGCTGGCTATAGGTTTAAACCATAACAGACCATCTTCTCCCATAACAAGACCGCATATTAACAGTACCGGTATAAGACAGAATCCGTTTTCCAAAGTAGTTACCGAAGTAGCCAGAGCAAATCTTCCTATATTCTGAAGTAACATTCCTATCAGGATATAATATCCCATAAACGGCAGGATCATGCACCATTTTTCAAGCATGTTTCCTGCCAGCAGCGCAACTTCGTCCTCATTGGTAAATGACCCGATCAAGCTAGTTTTCATAAGAATTAAAACCAAAGTAGAAATGACCAAAAAAACTGTTACGGTGATAAGTGTCAACTTGAACGCTTTTTTTATCCTGTCATAATTTTTTGCTCCGTAGTTCATGGCGCATACCGGCTGAAATCCCTGCCCAAAACCGATAACCAATGCATAAGCTATATACAATACTCTGGTTGCAATAGTTATGGCTGCCAATGCATTTACACTAAACCCTCCCGCTACATTATTCAGCACAACAGAAGATATACTGCTTATACCCTGCCTGCAGAAATTAGGAGCTCCTCCGGCCAATATCTCCTTTATATGAAACATATCCGGCTTTGCTTTTCTTAAATCGACCTTAACATTACCTGGTTTATATGTCCCATAAAAGAGAACTGCTACTCCGATCACCTGTCCTATAAGGCTGGCATAAGCGGCACCTTCTATCCCCATATTAAAGCTAAGGATAAACAAGGGATCCAGGATCATATTTACTCCCATACCCAGAAGTAAGCCGATCATACTGCTGCCTGCCCCACCTGACAATCTCAGCTGATTGTACAAAACATTAGACACCAGCATAAACGGAACACTGAAAACTGTTATTCTCAGATACTTGATTGTTGCATCTAAAAGTACTTCATCGTTTCCCGCACCCAACAAAACCGAAAGCGGATTAATCAAAATCAGGCCGATCAGCAGAAATATTATGCCTGTAATAATAGCTAAACATACTCCTACAGCAGCCATTTTTTCAGCCTTTTCGTTGTCTTTTTTCCCAAGCATCCTGGATATATAGTTACCGGATCCATACCCAAACCAAAAACCTATGGCCTGTATCACTGATACAAAGGTAAATACCACCCCTACAGAGGCGGTAAGTGCAGCATCATCAAGTTTTGCCACCCAATAGGTATCTGTCATATTGTAGACTGTACTGACTATCATCCCAATCATGGATGGAATAGCCATCCTGATCAGCAAAGGATACAAATTTCCGGTGGTCAACAGCTTGTATCTTTGCTCACGTTTGTTCTCATCTGTTTTTCCCATAATATAAACCTTTTATTGTTATGAAACCAACTTAAATGCCTTGAAAAATCTGTTTACTTCTGCTTCACAAAATACCTTATATATTTCAGAAAAATACTTCTCATCCAGCATATCAGCATTAGAAAACAGCAATCCCGCAGCAGCTCCCGCGTTCAATAGCCCTTCCGCATCGCATTCTATCCTGTACCCATTCTCTTCCCAGTATGAAATCATATTTTTCAAAAAAGCAAGATATGTTTCACCTATCATATTATTCCCGTTACGGGACGCATTTTGCCAAAACGAAATAGTATCACTTTCAGAGTTCTTAAATGCCATGTTCTTTTTAAGATGCATACCTTCCTTATAAAAAATCTGAACTATAAAGTCTTTGGGATTCTCAAGAGTCTTCTCCCTTTCCTGATACATGATATCCGTTTTTTCCCTAACTCTCAGGCACATCAGATCCATGATAAAATCGTCCTTATCCTTATAAAAGGTATAAAACCCCCCCTGCGCTATACCGGCTTCCTTAGTCAGTTCCCTAATGGATACTCTTCGTATTCCTTCTTCTGCAAGCAGCCTTAATCCTGTTCTTCTTAATTTTTCCTGCACTTCTATTTTTTCATTTTCTGTAAATGCTTTACCCATCGCCTTTTTACCCTATCCTTCAAACAATTGCTTCAAGTTCTATTTCGTTAGCAAGCGCTAACAAGCTATGAACATACTATCACGATGTTCATAGCTTGTCAAGTACCAATTTGAAATTTTTTTATTCGCCGTTTAACAGTTCTTTAGTATGAATCAATTCTCTTCAAAGAGTTTCCATCTTCCGGCAGTCTGCTGTTCTTTCCATAGTTCTGCATACCTGTCGTTTCTTTCAAGAAGCTCCTTGTGCGTACCTTCTTCAACTATCCTGCCATTATCAAGGACTATTATATCATCTGCGTTCATTACCGACTGCAGTCGATGCGCTATTACAAGGACTGTTTTATTCTTTACCAGTTCATCTATAGCCTGTTGTATCAGCAACTCATTTTCAGGATCCAGACTGGCGGTAGCTTCATCCAGGAATACGATCGGAGCATCAGAAAGTATAGCTCTTGCTATCGATATTCTTTGTTTCTCTCCTCCTGACAGCGTTGAACCACCTTCTCCCACCATGGTATTATAGCCATCAGGCAATGACATAATAAAATCGTGGCAGGCGGCTGCTTTTGCTGCTGTATGTACTTCGTCTTCTGTTGCATCAGGCTTTCCAATACGGATATTCTCAGCTATGGTATCCTTAAACAGATATACATCCTGAAATACCATGCTTATCTTCGAGAGCAGATGCTCCTGCGTCATGGATGTTATCGGCACGCCGCCTATACTTATTTCACCCTGCTGTATATCCCAGAATCTGGCTAGTAGTCTGGCTATAGTGGTCTTTCCTGAACCTGACGAGCCAACTAAAGCTACAAACTTTCGCTCCGGTATATCAAAACTAATGCCCTTAATGACTTCTTCTGTATTATATGAAAAATGTACATCTTTAAAGGAAATATCACTTCTATCTGTAGTTTTAGATGGTTCCGTAACTTCCAGCTCTTTTTCTTCCTTTAGCTTTGCCAGCTTCTCAACACACTGATTCATCCTGGCCATACTTATGACAAATACGAAAAGCTGCATTATCGGCTCATAGACCTGTAATGCTGAGAGCAAACACATAATATAAAAGAACGGGCTTATCTCATCTATAGAAAGCAAATATGCTCCTAAACCCATAACAATACTTATCCCTATGAAAAGTATCGCCCTGCCATACATTGATACCGCACCACCGGCTTTTTCCTGGCGTTTAGAATCATCACGGAGCGTTGCGAAACTTTGTTTCAAACCTTCAAATGCACTGCCTGCACGATTATATGCCTGTAAAGTGGTAATGCCCCCTGCATACTCTATTGTTTCTGCAGCAGTCTGCTGTTGTATGGCTATCAGTTTTGCACTTGTATGTGCCACCCGCTTATAACTCATAATTGCAAAAGGTATGGCAAGTGGTATCACTATAAACATAGCTAACATCATCTTAACGTTGAAAACACTCAAAATCACAAGTGCTATAATAAGCCTTATAACTATTACAGCCCCGTTTGCCACTATGCTTGAAGACAGGTTCTCTATCTCCTCATAATTTCGCATAAGCAATGTCGAAAGCTCACCTGCATCATGAGTTGCAAAGAAACCCATCGGTAAGGTTTTAAGTTTGTCTCCCAAACGAAGTTTTTCTTCCTGTTGAGCAGATACATGTCCCACACAGATATCAAGGTAACTTTTCCTTCTGACTATGGCATACAAAATCGTCTGAACTGCCAGTATGCCAACCAATATCCAGAATGGTTTCTGTTCATAAGCATAAGACTTATCAAGCACAGGTGCCAGAAAATAATAAACCGCAATCATCAATATACTTGATGGGATAGACGCTATAAAACTGTCAAAAAACAGCCATGCTATAAATTTGCCATATTTTCTGCTGTCACTGTAGGTGACTATATCTCTCCACCTTTTAAATTTATCTTTTTTAGTCATATTTTTCCTTTCCACCCTTAGTTTCTCATAGTCCAGCTGTCACGTCTGTCATTGGCATTTACCATATTACGGTATAATTCACAGGTTTCCATGAGTTCCTCATGTCTGCCGACCGCTTCAAGTTTTCCGCCATTCATTACAAGAATGTCGTCAGCGTTCTGTATGGTTTTAAGCCTATGAGCTATCATTATGACAGTCTTACCTTTTGAAAGTTTGGAAAATGCATCCTGAATTTTTGCTTCGTTTTCTGCGTCTGCATAGGCTGTAGCCTCATCGAGTACTACGATTGGAGCATTTTTAAGTATCGCTCTGGCTATAGCAATACGCTGTTTTTCTCCGCCCGAAAGCCCTGTGCTGTCAGTTACAATCGTTTTATACCCTGAAGGCAGTGCCTCTATCGTTTCTGCAATATTCGCGGCCTCGGCTGCTGCTTTAACTTCTTCAAATGTAGCCGTCTCGTTTCCCATGCGAATATTATTTTCTATCGTATCATCAAAGATGAACGAATCCTGGAAAACATAGGATATACTATTTACAAGTTCGGAATGTGTGACCTCTCTGATATCTGTCCCACCTATCTTTATTGAACCTTCGTCTATCTCATAAAAATGCATCAGTAATTGAGTAACGGTAGTCTTTCCTCCGCCCGAAGGACCGACGAGTGCATTGCAGCTCCCTTGTGGTAAGCAGAAGCTAACCTTGTCACAAACTTTAATGCCGCTGCCCGGATAAGCAAACGACACTCCATAAAATCCTATATCATATTTGTCTAACTTCTTTCCTTCTCCTATAAGTTTTATCTCAGGTTCGGCCAGCAGATCGTCTATGCGTTTAAGACCTACATTTATCTTCGTACTGTCTATTGAAACATTCATCATGTTTTCAAGCGGTTCTTTTAGTCCGGCACATACGACCAGGAAAAATAATATTTTCGGCAATACCTCTGTATAATTTGACACACCGTTCAGCATGATTATCGCTGCAGGGAGCAGAAACAATATCTGTGCACCAAAGAATGCATAATATAACCCCATCCCATTCGCATTATAATAAGCCGTATCATGAACTGACTTGGTAAATGCATTCATATCCGTTTTAAAGCGCTTAAATGCATTCTTAGTACCACCAAATATCTTTATGACACTCATGCCGTGAATATACTCTATGATGGTGCCTTCCATTTTAGCCTTACAGTCGGCCATATTTTTCTGATATTTCGCACCATCAGGCTTTTTGAGCGCCATCGCCAATATCACGAATGAAATAATGATCGGTACAAGTGATACCAATGTAAGTCTCCAATCAGTTATAAACAGCAATATTATAGTAAACAATGGTGTGGCTACGGCCGCCGCCACTTCACACATGCTATGTGCTATGAATATCTCTATCTGTTCCACATCCTCAAGCAGTAGTTTCTTTATACTGCCTTGAGTATTCGCCGTGTAATATCCCGAGGATATTTTTCCCATCTTCTCCATGAGCTTCATTCTGAGTTCATAGAGTATATCAAATGCGGCCCCATGTGACAGCATCGCTGAAGCATATGCACATATACCATACAGTACAGCACTTGCCGCAGTTATTATTACCAAAGTGCATATGCTTTCAAATGTAAATGTCTCATCTGAAGCATAACAATTGATAAGCTTTTTTAGTATCAGATATATCGTAAAAAAGGGAACTATCTTAAATACACTCGACATTACCGAGAGCATACATGCTGCCGTAAGTCCGCCTTTCTTAGTTCCCGCCAGTTCCATAAGTCGGGCAATCCCTTCTTTTTTCTTCTCTTTCTTATCCTGTTTTCCCAATGTGAATACCTCTTTTTCTAATTTTTCCCAAATATACTATCAAATAAAACTCCAAATAATTTCTCCTGTGTCCGTTCATACCCGCTTTCGTGAAGTATCTGACGACTCTCCGCAACAAGCGCAAGTATTTTAAGCATATTCGAAACGACGGCCAGATCAACATCCTCTCGGACGTTTTCGAACATTGAAAATAAACGCCTAAGCGTTTCACTTTCTTCCTTTAAATCCAGTTGGCCCTTATCAGGCATCACTTCCGAAAGTTTCTTTTCATCTTCCGGTGTCAGATACTGATATACACTATCCTGATTATTTATAATGGCGATAAGTACCTGCTTGCCTTCTCCTACTGTAAGTTTTTCACGTTCTCCAAGCATTTCTTTTACAGCCTTCCAAAATCGAATACGGTTAAACTCAATAAGCTGTATCACATAATCCTCTTTTGACAGAAAGAAATTATAGAATGTGCTTTTCCCGATACCTGCAGCCGCAGTTATCTTCTCAACAGACATATGCGTCATGCCATATTCTTTCAAAAGTCCCGGACCTGCCAGGAACATTTTCTCTTTCAGTTTCTCTTTTTCAGTTAGTGAAAACAGTCTGGGTGACATCCTTTTCTCCTTTTGCGAACATTATTAAATTTTTAGCGACTATTATTTGTATTTTGGTCGTATAAAGTAATATAGCATATGCTAACTTGATTGTCAATAACCGATTATAAAAAATATTGACAAGTTAGCTCCAAGTAACTATAATGTTTGCGAATGCTAAATACAATACTTACAAGGAGATTTTTCTATGTTTTGGGATAAAATATCAGGAATCTATGATCTGTATCAGATAGTAAATAAAAAGGTTAACGATAAAGCTGCCTATCTTTGTGCGCAGCAGATTGAAAGTAAGGATATAGTATTGGAATGTGCCTGTGGTACAGGTATAATGACAAAATTTATTGCTCCCTGTTGTAAAAAGCTTGTAGCTACAGACTTTTCAAGAAAAATGCTGAAACAAGCAAAGAAAAAACTAAAGAACCAGAATAATGTTTTGTTTAGATTTGCGGATATAACCGATTTAAAATTTAAGGATAATTGTTTTGACAAAGTAGTGGCAGCTAATGTTATCCATCTTCTTGACGATCCGGGAAAAGCTATGTCAGAGCTAAAAAGAGTTGTAAAACCAGGTGGAAAAATCATCCTTCCGACATATGTAGCAAAAGCCTCAAAAATGTCTGATTTCCTGATCAAAGTATTTAATGCTATGGGTGCAAACTTTAAAGAAGAATTTGATGAAGATTCATATAAGATGTTTTTATCAGATATGGGCATTACAGCAACTTTTCATACCGCTAAGGGTACCATAAGCTGCTGTGTTGCCATAATAGATGTATAAATTCATTTTCAGATTATTTTTTTGCAAGGACTGTTATCCAAGGCTTTCCTTCATAATGATCGGATTTCACTTTTGAGAAACCTGCATTTCGAAGTGTAGCAGTTATCTCTGCTATCGTATAACACTTCATACCTTCTATTTTTTTTTCAAATTTGAGGCTTGTTTCATCGGTACCATCTGATTCATTAACTATCATAAACATTGCTCCGGGCTTAAGTACCTTTGCTACCTGAGAAAAGCATTTCTCGAGTCCCGGCCAGAAATATATAGTCTCAAAGGCGGTAGCCAGATCAAACTTTTCTTCCGGCAGATTAAGATTAGAAACATCTCCCTGTTGTACTATACATCTGCCAGCCTTGATACTATCCTGATTATATGCGGTAGCCTTTGCTACAGATACCTCAGAATAGTCTATCGCTGTAACATTCGCATCAATAAACCTCTTCAACAAGGCATCCGCATTTCTTCCACCACCGCATCCTAATTCTACAATTTCTTTAGGCGATATCGAAGTCAAATGCGATATCCCCCAGTCAGCCATCTTTGCATGACCGCTGTTCATCCCGTTTACCATCATTTTACCCAAGAACCCTTCAGGTTTTCTGGTCTGGTTTATAAAATCGTTATATAATCCCATGGTTTTCTCCTATCAATATGTTTGAACAAATACTCTATCTTTGCTTATTTCACACCCACAATAAGCGAAGATCCGGCCAGCATCATTTTTCTCGATTCCCATTTAGACATAAACTTTCCGTCAGTCGTATCTATCAGCCTTACCTTTTCATAGCCTTCATCGTAAAGCTCATTCACAAATTTCTGCATGTCACCGTAACGTCCCTTTGACATGATGTCATGTATTGCAAAAGTTCCGCCTTTCTTTAATGTCCTAAGTGTTTCTTTAAGCAGCTCCTGCTTATTCTTTCCCATAATATTGTGATATACATAGTTACTGGTCACAGCATCAAAGTACTCATCAGGGAAATCAAGCTTACATGCGTCACCCTGACGGAACTCAACATTATCAACGCCTTCTTCTATAGCATTATCCTCGCAAAGCTGTTTGCTGAATGATTTATATTCCTTGCCCCAACGGTCTATACCGATCATCCTGCCCTGAGGATTTTTCTTGGCACAGGCTATGGTCAGTGCTCCACTGCCACATCCTACATCAAGGCCCAATCCACCTTCGGGCAGAGTCACATATTCTGCAGTACCGTCTATTATCTTTTTTGACAGTTTTCGTTTACCGTTGTACGAAAATGCTTTATAAGCCGAAATACTCCACTGTGTAGCCTTTAAACATCCCAAGGCCCCTGCTCCGGCTATGCCTGCTATTATTTTCTTTGCCTTAGGGTTCATATTAAATTTTTTTCCAAGTATAAGTGTTGCTGCAGTACCGGCTGCAAGTACTGCAGTACCGGCTGCCAGTCCGGCTATCATACCCTTCGGTATCCAATTTTTGTAATTTGCTCCCATTTAAATTTCCTCCTATGTAATCTATTTTTATACCACTTTTATAAAGATAAATGCTAATATAGCTGATACAACAACTTCTATTATCAGTTTAAGCATTTCCATTCCGTCCCATTGGGGATCTACTCTCCATATCTCCGGTGTCTTACCTGTCTTTTTCTTGATCAGGACACCGAATATATCCGTCTTAGTAAACATCCACCAGTCAAGTACTATGGCATCAAATAAGGATACCATCCAGAAAAATATCATAAATCGCAGACCAAGCTGCCAGAAGCTCATACCTGCTCTCACGCCCTGTATCCCTGCAGTTATGATAGTCAAAACAAATCCTGTTCCGGCAATAATAGTGAGAACTATAATTTTAATCCAGCTTTTTGTGTCAAGTTTTCTGGGTATACCTGCTTTCTCTAACAGTCTTTTAGCATACGGAGTCATCATCCAGTATGCAATCTGCGGTACTGAAAAGGCTCCTACCAGACAGAATACTGTCAGAAGCACGATCCCAATCAAACCAAATATGAAACTCCATAACATCGCTACAATCTCTTTTCTTTATATATAATTAGCACACGCTAACATTATAGTTGTCGTGTGCTAACTTGTCAATCATTTTTTATTCTATTCCTTTAAGTATCTCTACCATATCCAGATGCTTTATCCTTCTGTTGAACATAAAGCTTACAAGTACCGATATAAGAAGGACAAATGCTGCTGAAGCAAGATATACAAGGATGCCTGCTCCTACAGGGTAGTCCATACTGTCTCCGTTGCTGTCAAACATATATTGGAGTACCGCAGTTCCCAAAGGTGCTCCCAGGATAATACCTATCAGGGATAGCCACAGGTTCTGAAGTGCTAAAAGCCTTCTGATCCTCTTAGTTGAAAGTCCCATAACCTTTAGTGTTGCGAACTCCTGTACTCTTTCATTAAATGACAGATTTCCGCAGTTATATAAGACAACTATCGGCAGGACTGCAGCGAAGATCATGAATACTGCAAGCATTGCATCTATCATGGACATCATAACATCAAAACTTTCCCTGATATCCGCGTCATCATGTACTGCCAGGACTCCGTCTCCTTCTCTCTTGGTGTAGCCCGACATATCATTGTCGGTGTACAATACTGACGGAGCATAGTTTTCACCGGTTTTTTCATAATCAGCCCTGAGCATCGTGATGCCGGTTAAGTTAGGATGTCTGTTTATAAGACCTATTTCAGCCTCGTACCATGTATTTTTCTCGTAAAGATGCCAGTATACCTTATCTCCTACCTTAAGACCCAGTTTATCCGCCTGCTTCATGGTAATCGCTACAGTTCCGGGTACCAGCGATGTCGGCTCCTCATTTATATCCGTAAGCCTGAAGAAATCCTTTCCTTCGGTAACCATCAAGGTCGTTGACATCTTTTCGGACGAGGCAGCATTCTTTTTGGAAGCTATCTCAACGGCTGCTGCCTGTACCAATTCTCCGCCATATTCAGATCTAAAGTTTTCTGCTTTTTCGATACTTATACCGTTTTCAAAATCGACTTCTGATTTATAATTCTGGATCCTGTTAAGTGTCCAATCAGATACATTCTGTATAGTAGTGATTGAAGCCAATGCAGACACCATCATGATCATGCCTGCTGCAGTACCTATGACACCCATGAATGCTCTAAGCTTTCCACGGGAAATGTCTCTTAAGTTATACTGGGTATTGAATCCCAGCTTATCCCAGAAAGGAAGTTTCTCAAACAAAGTTCTCTTTCCTGACTTAGGCGGTGCCGGTCGAAGAGACTCCGCCGGATGGATATTCATTACCTTGCGGCATGAAAGGTAAGTAGCAAGTACACAGGCTAACACCACTATCACGCAAACCAGGTACATTGTATAGTCCATTTCCACAGTCCAGCCCGGTATGATATACCATTCCCTAAAAATCTTTGCTATAGCTTCACCAAACACATATGTTCCGACAAATAAACCTAAAACCGAGCCTATAAGAGATACTATAAAACTGTAGCTCAGATAATGAAGCACTATTTTTCTCTTCTTCACGCCCAGCGCACGCATGGTACCTATCTGTGTACGCTGCTTTGCTATCATACGGTTCATGGTTGTCATGATAATCAGCAGCGCTATGGCTATAAACACTACAGGGAACGAAACTGCAAACTGATCATGCTGGGCAAGTTCATCTGCCATTACCTTCATGCCAGGCAGGTCATCCCTGTCACAGAATACGGCAAAATCACCGTTTAAAGCATCGGATATTTCTTTCTCCATGCCTTTTACATCTGTGTTATCCGTCGTAAAGACTATTTCCGTATAAGGCAGAAACTCTAAGATTGTCTCTTCTTCTATATTATCAACTGCCTTGCACAGATCTTCTTTGGTAATCTGGTCTCTTGAAAATCCAAAGGCTTCCAGTTTCTCAACTTTTTCTCTAACTTCATCCGAATACTTTATGGCATCATCTATAGTCAGATCACCATTATTTATAAGTACTTTTACAAAATCCTTTACAGGAAATCCAGCATAAGGCATATATACAATACTTATATTTTTGATTACGATATCCAGATCCTTGTCAGCCTTTAAGTACTGGTATTCGGCAGATACTACGAGGCCGGCTATTTTCTTTGTAACTATTACTCCATTATAATTAAATGAGAAATTATCCCCTATGTTAAGTCCCCATTCATTAGCAAAGCCTTCAGAAATCCAAACTGAATCAGTCCTGTTCAGATCAAAATCATCACCCTGTTTTAGGAAAGGCTTTGAAACAATGTTTTCATTTAAGAGATATACTTCCAGCTGTGCCTGATCATTTTCCACCGCATTTGCAGTGACATGAAGACGGCGTTCCGCATCCTTCACATCATCAAGCTTTCTTATAGCGGTCAAAGCATCTTCTGTAAAGTTCTCACCATATATAAATCCGTTTGCATTATTGGTTGCCTTATACAGGGCATCACGCTTATTGTATGCACTGATATTGCTCGCCTTCATACATGCAAACAGTGATACGGCAAGGAAGGCTAAGATTAGGATTGAGATGAACTGCCCGAAGTTTTTGCCCATCTCCCTGAGCATTTTCTTTAATAGCATTACCACTCAACCTCCCTTACAGGAACAGGGTTATCATTAATCTTTATTTCTCTGACCTTACCGTTTTTCATCCTTATTATCTTGTCCGCACATCTGGCTATATCAGCATTATGTGTTACCAGGATAACCGTTTTATGTTCTTCCCTGCACATCTTCTGTAACAGTTCAAGTACTATCACACCTGTCTCAGAATCAAGCGCTCCGGTCGGTTCATCTCCAAGTATAACACTGGGATTCTTTGCCAAAGCTCTTGCTATAGATACTCTCTGCTGCTCTCCGCCAGACATCTGTGAAGGGAATTTGTGTTTATCCTTTGCCAGACCGACTGCCTCCAGCATCTTTCCGGGGTCCTGGGCATTCTTTACTATAGTCTTTGTAAGTGCAACATTTTCATATGCCGTAAGTGAAGGAAGAAGGTTGTAAAACTGAAATATAAATCCTATCGTCTTAGCTCTGTACTCTGACAGCTGATTATCATTCATGGATGAAACCGTCTGCCCATCTACTACCACAGTACCCGATGTAGGTACATCCATCCCGCCCAGCATATTCAATACTGTGGACTTACCTGCTCCCGACTGGCCAAGTATGACTACAAATTCTCCCTCGTTTATAGTAAAATCAACATGGTTATTGGCATACTGCACTGCATCACCTTCACCGTATTTCTTTACTACATCTTTAAACTCTACTATTACTTTGTTGTTTTTTTCTTTTCCCATATTTATATTACGGCAGCCCTGCTGCCCCTCCTTTACGGTTAGCATTGGTTAACTTCGATTCGTATTGTAATCATTGTTTTGATAAAAGTCAATATTAAATTGAGGGAAATCTCAATTTTGTAAAATCTGTACAAAAATCCGTATCCCAAAAAAGTGAGATTTTGTTCAATTTTTCAACTTGCCAAGTTGACTTACTTTATGTAAAATATAATTAAGAATATTTGACAAACTAATAAGAAAGGAGTTCCTGATATGCCGGATAAGAAAACAACAGAGAAAACAAATACAAGGCGACAACAGCAGCGTTCAATCGATACACGCAATAAAATTCTGGCTGTAGGTATGGATCTCCTATTAAAGAAAGGATTTCATAAAATCACAACTGATGATATAGCTAAAGCCGCCGGTCTCTCGACAGGTATAATATATCATTATTTTAAAGACAAAAAAGATATCCTCATCTCAGCTCTCGAGATTCATGCTGATAATATATTCAGTGATGTTCTCAATGTTTATCAAACAAACATCCTGGAGCTTGGCCGGAATTTTGAAGATTTTTTAAGACTGGTATTTAATTATTTTCTGGAATATCATAAAAAAAACTGGGAAGTACACGAAGAAATGGAGTCACTGTATCACAGTGACCCCGATATAGCTTTGTGTATGGATAAGTTCTGGATAAAGGCTTTTGATATGCTTGCCGAAATATTGATTTCCAAAGGATTTTCCGAAATACACATTCGTGATAACATCCGTATGATCCTTAATTTCATTGAGTGTTATTGCCATACATATATGCGTCCTGTGAACGAGAACCTCGATCAGGATTATATGCTGGATAAAACCATAGGCATTATTATGGAGTTGCTTTATACAACCTAAATAACCTTACTGCTGCCTTGTAATACAGTTCTTTTGCGTTTATCATGGCATCTTCTAAGGACATTGGAGCATTAACGGTGGTCATCACAGATGTAATGCCATGCATATATACCTCTTCGTATCCGTTTCCTAAAGACCCGCATAAATCTACAACCGGGATACCGGCTTTCTTACCTCTTTCTCCTACTCCGCAGACCACTTTTCCAAAACTGCTCTGCCAATCAGTACAGCCTTCTCCTGTAACTATCAGGTCAGCACCGGATATTAAGCTGTCAAAATCAACAATATCAAGCACAGCATTAATTCCTGATTTAAGATCCGAATTCAGAAATACCTTCAGCATCGTTCCAAGTCCTCCGGCTGCACCGGAACCAGCGATACAATCAGGGTCAATGCTAAACTGCCTGCGTATAACATCCCTATAATTGCACATACCCTTTTCAAGCCTGTCCTGTATTTCTTTATCAGCGCCCTTTTGCGCCGAAAAAGTATATGTGGCTCCATTCACACCGCATAAAGGATTCTTTACATCGCACAAGACCGTTATCTTTGTATCCCTTATACGGGTATCCAGACCGGAAACATCTATTTTTGCAACCCTTTCAAGATCTGCACCACATCCTTCAAGTTCTTTTCCATCAATATTCAGGAATCTGATGCCTAATGCACGACCACATCCCATACCGCCGTCATTTGTTGCGCTTCCCCCGATAGCTATATAGATTTCTCTGAACCCCTTATCAAGTGCGTCTTTTATGAGTTCACCCGTACCCAATGTAGATGTATACAACGGATTTCTTTTCTCTTTTGGTATCAGAGTAAGTCCTGACGCTGAAGCCATCTCAATAATTGCTCTCTCCTCATCTATTTTCCCATAGGAAGCTTTTATAACATCTCCCAGCGGTCCGCGCACTTCAGAAAATATCTTACTTCCACCGGTTGCTCTGATCAAAGCCTCTACAGTTCCTTCACCACCATCCGCCACAGGTATACCTACACACTCAACCTTCCCAAAGACTTCCTTTGCCGACTGCGTAAGCAATTCTATAGTATCCATGCTTGTTAACGACCCTTTAAAAGAGTCAGATGCAAAAACAAGTTTCATCTTATATTTCCTCCAGTACTTTCAGTATACCATATAATGAACAGAAATATAACAAAAAATATCCACATCGAACTTAAAAAGTGCGATGTGGATAAAAATCCCATTATTTTTTATCGTTTTAGACTGTATCTGAAGTCACAATAGTCCGCTCCTTCTGCCAAGGTCTTTGTCCGGACAAGTTTAGCATTCATCAGATCTGCCATCATAAAATCAAGTTTACACAGATACTTTGCAAGCTCAGGACAGCCTTCATCTTTGCAGATTTTACATATACCGCATTCATAGTAATCATATCCCAGATCATACTCAGCACATTTAGGCAGGACGTCAAGTACCCAGTTGTTTTCACCCTTCCTTTTCTTGCTCTCGGCGGCCCACTCGTATCTTGCAGCCATCCTCTTCTCATCAAGATAAGCCTCTGCAGTACCAAGTCCCTTTCGAAACATTGCAGATTCTTTCAAGCCATCCTCTAAAATCTGATAGTTTTCTTCAGGAGACAATCCGGATACCCTATTCATAGCTATAAAGTACATACCCATAATATATGACGACAGTAATTTTTCGTCATTCATCTCTTTAGCCCGGGCATAAATATTCTTATGTTCTTTTATTATCCCACTAATATTGGATACTCCTCTTTTCTTATATTGAGGTTTACATAAACTGTGAAAGAATTTTCCGTAAAACCATGCCTTAAATGACTTTTTCATTCTAATTTTCGCTCCTAAAAACAATCTTAATAATCTTCATCTTCACCATACTATCACAAAATTTGATCATAAGCTTATGGGTTGTACTTACATCCTTATATATATCACGATACCCACGCATATAACTTCTTTCTGTAACCGAAGCAAAATTCTTGCTCCAGCGTTCCAATTCAGATTTATCTTCCATGGAAAAAAGTGCATTTACATCAGATATACCGGCTTCCTTTAGCCATGTCTTAGTCATCATCTTTGCGCCTCGTTTATTACAGGTATCAAAGACAAGCACCGCTCCTGGGAAACTTTTAGCCATCTTTCTGAACAAAATTCTAAGGTCATCACGTTTAAAATAGTAAAAAACTCCGGCTGCAAAAAATATTGCACCTTGAGAATCATCAATCTTGTCCATCCATTTGGTATCATTCAGATCACACCCAAGGTTTTCTTCTCTTTCGCCTGCCGGCATTATTTCATTTCTGACAGCTATAACATCCGGCATATCGATGTTATACCCCTTGCAGGTACCATTATCACATTTTCTGAAAGTATCATCCAGACCACAACCAAGATTGACCACAGCAGCCTTCGGATGACTTTTCAGATAATCTTTAACTTCCCATGCCAGGTCGTACTGACGTTGTGCAACTTCCAAGGCGCCAAATAAACCTGCGGTACTCTCCATCTTTTTTCCTTTTTCTGAGAAATCATAATCCAGCATATTACAGATACGCTCTGCTTCTTTATCCTTAAAAAGTTTAGGAAAATGTTCCGAACAGACTTTTCTGCCATATAAAGGTATAACAAGCGTTTCCTGTACAGTATTCTTTTCTATATGATATTTTTTATTTGTTTCAGCCATCATTATCACCCCTTTAATATATCATTGTTAGCATACGCTAACCTATTATGTTATAACACTCAGTTATATCCTTGTCAAGTTGTTTCCCTTTCTCTTTTTCCAAAATAATAAAGGCATCTTCAGAATTCATCCAAAGATGTCTTTTTTTATTATCATAATTTCTTTTGTGTTTGTGCAACTTTGCTTAAAAAGTTTACTCTCTATTTTTCAGAGCTTCCGTCATCGCAATATTTCTCACATGCTTTACATGGACCATATTGGTGATAAGACATGTTGCAGTTCCGATAAGAACTATTGCAATTAATACAATCGGTGTTGCCTTAAAGTAGAAGAATCCACTCATGGATGAAAGCATATTGGGCCACATCTTGGTCATGATAAAATACTGAAGTGGCAGGAATAATACGATAGCTACAATAATCATTATCTCAGTCATAGAGAGATAAAGCTTGTTCACTTCTTTATTTCTGTAACCAAAAACTTTAAGAAGTGAGATATTCAAAGCATTTTTTTCAATGACCATCTTAGTCAGCATGAACATTACGATGACATAACATACTATGCCTACCAGAGTGAGCATAACGATGAGTGAAGCCATAAGACTTTTCATCTGTCTTGCACTGTCAGCGACCTTGTCTCTTGTCATTAGGATTGAGACATAATTATCATCAATAGTAGTTATCTCATTATCCGAGAAAATTGCGTTATAATATCCATTATCTTTTTCAAGCTGCTGATTGAGTATTTGTTGAGAGGTAAATGCATATATGCCAAGCTTAAAGTCTATTATTTCTACGACTGTTGGTTTCCATGCATTGAGAGTCAGCTTATTATTGATTGATATCTCATCTCCAACCTTTATACCCAGTTTTTCTGCCATAACATCAGAGATTATTACTTCGTTTTCTCCGAGTTTTGATACATCGATATCTTTCAGATACTTTGTAGTCTCACATATACCCAGTACATTTACCGCTAACATTCTGTTACTGTATTCAATTTCATAGCTGCTTACCGTACTCTTTTCCACTTCGGCCGGAAGCCCTGTATCATCCGACAAAGGCATTTTTAATACATACTGATAGTTTGCAATAGCGCTGTCAGGAAGAGCTTCAATATACTCATCAAAAGATGACCTCATACCCAATCCGAACATTATAAGCAAACCTGACAAAAGCACTCCGATGATCAATGATATATACTGACCCTTGCTGCGCATGACTGTACGTATGCGGAAACGGTTCATAAAGCCCAGTTTTTTCATTTCATGTGCTGATTTTGCCTTTGATTCTTTCTTTATATCCCTGCGGATCAGCTTAAGAGGTATCAGATTTAATTTTCTTACAAAGACTATCATATTGATCAAAAGTACTAAAATCAGAGGAACTCCCAGCATGAGAATAAATATTGAGGGATCCGGTGACAGCTTCATATCCGGTAAAGTATCATAATTATAGATACTTGACACCGGCATTTTGTATGCAACTGTCAGAGCTAACAAAAGTCCGATACCCGAACTTACCAGAGTTACAAGGACAGGGATGGTAAGATAATGTCTTAAAATTGCTCCTTTTCTGTAACCTGTAGCTATCAACACACCTACAAAGGCACATTCCTCTTCAAATGTATGGACAGATATCAATGCAAACAGAAATGCCGTGATCAGCATACTTACGATCACAAAAGCTTTTGCTGTATTGATGTTCATATCCATCTTAGAAGTAACACCGTTAGTACGTGTATTGTCTGCTATCACACAGTGGCTCATCAGATAACAGTTCTTTCCAAGTGTCTCCACAATCTCTTTTGACTTTTCATTTATCTTATCATGATCAAGACGACTATTATAACGATATGCATAACTATATGTAAGTGTTGTTGGCTCAATTGAATCAAAAAACTCATCGCTGACTACAGCTGCACCGAATATTTCACGATCTGCCAGCATATCACCCGTATTTTTAAGGCTGACAACATAATCCGGCAGACAGATTATACCGCATACGGTCAATTTTTCATTATTTACAATAATCTGATTGCCAATGCTTAAATCCTGAGCCTCTGCATATAATTTATCCAGTGCGATCTGATCTTTTGCCGAAGGAATCGTTCCGTCTAGCACTACAGGTTTGTTTATTTCATCCCTGTTTTTGAAAACCCTTATTTCAGAACCATTGCTTACAGACAGATCTGCATAGAACTGATCTGATATTTTCAGATCGTCTCCGATTAAATCAATTAAATTTTCTACAGGAAAATTTATTCCCAATGTAAAGTTGCCATCTTCCTGGTTGTAATCTTCAACCATCTCATTATAAGTTATTTTTGTGCTGTCATTACCTACAATATATGAAGCCGAAAAACACACTGCCAAAATGATAAAACAGCTAAGTGCCAGATAGATTCCGATATTTCTTAAAAGGAATCTGGGAAGCCTTTTTCTCAACACATTTTTCATGATGCTACCTCCTACCATGCAAGTTCCTTAGCAGGAATTTTGTTATTATTCATCTCATCCTTAGTTATTCTTCCGTCTTTAAGATGAATAACCCTGTCTGACATACGGCTGATTGCTTCATTATGAGTTACTATAACTATAGTTGTGTTATATTCATGATTTACTCTTTCCAAAAGCTCAAGGATTTCCTTAGACGTATCATAATCCAATGCACCGGTAGGTTCATCGCATAACAACAGTGTCGGAGTTTTGATCAGTGCTCTGCCTATTGAAGTCCTTTGCTGTTGTCCTCCCGAAAGCTGTCTGGGATATTTATTCTGATGCTCCTTTAATCCCAGATCCGATAATAACTTATCAATATTAAGCGATTTGCTTCCCAGGTATTCACATACCTCAATATTTTCTTTAACCGTAAGATCCGGAATAAGATTATAAAACTGGAAAACAAACCCCAAATGATTTCTTCGATAATCTAAAAGACCATCCTTATCATCAAGTTCTATCTTTTTCCCGTTGATCAGTATTTCTCCCGATGTAAGTGTGTCAATACCACCTATAAGGTTTAACAACGTGGATTTACCCGCACCTGAAGGTCCTAGTACAGTACATATCTCTCCCTTTTCAAGCTGGAAGTTCAGTCCCTTTAGTACATGGACCAGATTTTCACCAAATCCATAGTCCTTTTTCAAATCTTTAACTTCTACAAACATTGTTTTGTCTGCATCGATATGCCGATGCTTTTCCTTTCCTTTATTTTTTGTTAACATGAAGTTCTTAACGTTAGCCTACCCCTTAAACGCCCTCACCGCCTGATACCCAAAGGCACCAGACGGTGAGTTGATCTATGATATTTAATTGCTGTTCTATATCCCCATTAGCTGTTTCCAGCCGGGTAAAAAGAATTTTTCAAGTGTTGAAAGTGTGTCGATTGCCTCTTCATAAGAGTATTTGTGAACAACAGGTTCAAATAAAGCAGTGATATAAGCGGTCATCAACAGATGCAATTGTCTTTCAGAAATATCCGTTATATTATATCCGGCAGCTTTCAGTTCTTCAAAGTGAAAACTGATTTTGCTCTGTGCCTCCTCTGTCATATCATGAAGAAAGGTTTCATATTTGCTGCCTTTGGATTTCTCAATGAGCAGATGATAATCTTCCATATTAGGATAAACTATCTCTTTTACAAGCTCAATGAACGAATCCTGCCATATGATCTTACTCCCATTCTGTATACGTTCCTCGTACCTTTGCATATGATCGTTTGCCCACGCTCTAAGCTTCTTTTCGGCAGGAGAAACTAATTGATAGAAAAGATCCTCTTTATCCTTACAGTGTCTGTATATACCGGCAGCTGTCATGCCGCATCTATCGGCAATACTCCTCATGGAAGCTTTTTCAAATCCCTTTTCCATAAATTCTTCTTTGGCTGCAGCCATAATCTTTGAATGATTTACAGTCTTATCTCTTGGCATATATCACCTCTGTTTTAGTTAACACTATATGCTAACATTGTTCGCTAACATATGTATACTAACACATGATTTTATATTTGTCAAGTTCTTTTTGGGGATTATCATCATAAAATATTAAGTATTTTACGAAATTACCTTTTATTAAAGGGAAAAGACACCTTCAGATTAAACCAAAGATGTCTTTTGTCATTTGTAAAATACTTTATTTTTTATGCTGCTTCATCAAGTTCATCTATAATTATCATTCCTCCCTCACATTCAACAGATACTGCACAGGTGGGATCTCCTACAACTGCGTCTACATTGCCGACACCACCAATAATATTACCTGAAACTGAACAGTTACTGATTATAAAGGATGACATCACGTCGCTGCCTTCCATCATTTCCTTACCAGCACCGATAAGTCCACCTACTGAGTCGGTTGTTGCTGAAACAGTGATAGTTACATCTTCAACACTACATCCGGTAATCTGTGCGGGAGATGTAGGATCGTAGGTACCTCCGAAACCGACAAGACCGCCAACCAAGCGATTGTTTTCTCCGGTCACTGTGATAACTGTTCCGCTGACTTTACAATCTGTAATTTCAGCTGCGCCCCAAGGAGCACCGCAGAGAGAACCAAATCCCCAGGTAGCATTGCCTTCTGCAGTTATGCTACCGCCGATCACTTCACAGTTCTTTATGGAACTCATAGTAGTTCCTCCGGCAATAATGCCGGCACATGCACCATCATCACCCATAACGGTAATATCTGCAGTAGCACTACAATCTGAAATCAGATCAAATCCGGTACCGACCAAACCGCCTATTCCCTGCATACCGCTCAGTTTATTATCTCCAATAAGCTTTATATTAGAAACAGGGCAGTTCATAAACTGCAGGCCAACAGCTGACCCTACAAGATAGAAACCTGATGCATTAACATTTTCCAGAGTGAAATTACCGATATATGCAGCACCATTCTCAGTGCCTGTCGCACATCCAAAGAGACCAACACCCATAGGAGTTTCACCGACTATTGTAAGGTTGGAAATTGTATGCCCTGCTCCATCAAAAGTACCTGTAAATGCGTAATCGGGATGAGGTACTTCAGCATCTTCTGGAGCATCTGAAAGGGACTGGAATGCACCGATAGGTGTCCAATTCGCAATCCCCGAAAGATCGATATCATTAACTAAAACATAATGTGCCTTTAGATCTTCACGAACACAGTCAAGCTGTTCTGCCGTTGCTATCTGCCAGGGATCTTCGACAGTTCCGCTGCCACCTGCAAAAACTTCTGTCTCGACAGGTGTTTCGTTAGGCACCTCTGTAGGTTCCTCGGTAGGTTCCTCGGTAGGTGCTTCAGTGACAGCTTCTGTAGGTATTTCTGTAGGCTCTTCGGTAGGAGCTTCTGTGACAGGATCAGGTGTCGTTGTTGTGACCGGCGTTTCTGTTGCGGTTACGTTAGCATCCGATTTGGAAGTTTTTTCTTCTTCCTTACTTTTGCACCCCGTAACAATGCCCAGCATTAAAGCCAGGACAAGTGTTAATACTAATGTTTTCTTTTTCATTTATTATATATCCTCCTAAAAAAAATTATGCACTTTGAAGTTTTACCATATGGGCATAAGTTCCATTCTTTTCCATTAGAGCCTCATGATTTCCTGCTTCTTTAATCTGACCATCGGAGATCACGAGTATCTTATCGGCATCCTTTATGGTTTTCAGTCTGTGGGCTATAACCATTAAAGTCTTGTTTTTACATAACTCAGAGATAGCTTCCTGGATGGCTCTTTCATTATCGGCATCCACGCTTGCAGTAGCCTCATCAAGTATTACTATCGGAGCATCCTTTAATATACATCTTGCTATAGAGATTCTCTGCTGCTCACCACCGGAAAGTGATGCACCGCCCTCACCTATCACTGTATCAAATCCGTCCGGTAATTGCATTATAAAGTCATAACATCTGGCTTTCTTTGCAGCTTCTTCAACTTCTTCCTTAGTAGCATTCGGTCTCGCCATAGCGATATTGTTATATATGGTATCTTGGAACAGATATACTCTCTGAAATACCATGCTAATCTGGTCCATTAGGCTTCCCATTGAAATATCCTTAATATTTTTGCCGCGGATTTTTATGGCTCCGTCCTTTATATCCCAAAATCTTGCAAGAAGTGAAGCAATGGTTGATTTTCCACCGCCGGAAGGTCCGACCAGTGCCAGCATTTCATCTTTGTTAACTTTAAACGAAACATTTTTTAAAACATTTTTTTCGGTATAACCGAATGTTACATTGTCATACTCTATTTCAGGTATATCGTTGTTTGCTACAGAAGCAATAGAATCATTACCTCTGTCTTCAAGTTCTCTTGCTTTAAATACTTCCTCTATCCTGTCCAAGCTTGCAGAAGTAACAGTAAGCCTGGCCATCTGGCTGTAATATGCTTTTATCGAAACAAAAACATCAAACAGGAACAAAGCCATACCTACCATGTATTCTGCTGTAATAGAACCGGAATTATAAAGGTAAGCCGATACGGCAAGTACCAGTGAAGTACCTATACCGAATGTTAGATTAAGTGCCCTTGACCATGGAGTATAATCCTTTTCAAAAGCTATGCTTTCCTTACAGCTTTTTTCAAATTCATCTGTAAGCTTCTTTGATTTCTCGCCCAGCATATTATAAGATTTAATAATTCCAATACCTTCTGCAAAATCAAGAACTTCTTCTGTTAAAGCTTCACTGTATTCCTGTTTGTTTACTGAATGCATCAGAGTATTTTTAAGCATCAGATTGCCTATTATAATAAATACTGCAACTACAAGAAGTGATAGCAATCCTATCCTAAAGTCCATGACGAACATCATTACTACCATAAGACCTTGGGAGATCATAAAGGTTACAAGTTCTGAAAGGACACCCATACAATTCTCTTCAATAAATACCATATCGGTGGCAAGTACAGAATTTATCTTTCCAATATTGCCTTCTGTAAAATATCCCATGGGTAATCTGCGAAGATGGTCTCCCAATCGGAGTCTCATATCAGCAAATACCATATATCCGGCTGCGGACTGCAATACATTTGTGATGTGTTCGAAAACAGCCTCTAACATAACACTTGCAACCATGGCTATGCCCAGATACAGACATTTACTTTTATCCATAGTGCCATTCATGAAAAAGCTTATGGTAAGGAAGCAGAGCATCATCGGGACCTTCATCATTATCCCTTTTATAAATGCCGTTACATAGGAAGCACGGATCCTGCCTTTATATTTTCCTGTTATGCTTATAAGTCTATGCAATATTCTGATCATGCTGCAGGTCCTCCTTCCTTGATCCTCCAGGTACTTGCACTTACCGACGCCTCCCAGAGTTTTCTATATTCAGCACAGCTTTCAAGCAGATTGTCATGAGTATCGGCTGCTATACAATTACCATCTTTAATAACACATATTTTGTCCGCGTTTTTTATGGTAGAGAGTCTGTGAGCTATAACAAGTACTGTTTTATCCTTTATGATCTCGTCGATAGCTGCATTCATTTTCTCTTCATTTTCCGGATCCATAAAAGCCGTAGCTTCATCGAGGACTATGATTGGTGCGTTTTTAAGTATTGCCCTGGCAAGTGATATTCTCTGTCTTTCACCGCCGGAGAGTTGTTTGCCGCCATCACCTGCTTTTGTGTCAATGCCTTTAGGCAGCCTTTCCAGGAACTCATCACATTGTGCACGATGTGCTGCGTCAAGCACCTGTTCTCTGTCGGCATTAGGATTTCCTATCAGGATATTTTCATAGAGAGAGGTATTAAACAGGAACTGCTCCTGTGATACATACGCCACTTGGTCGTTCAGAGCTTCAAGGGACATGTCTGTGATATCCTGACCACCTATTTTTATAGATCCCTGCTCTATGTCATAGTAATGTACAAGAAGCCTAGCCAAAGTTGATTTACCGCTTCCCGATTCACCTACAAGCGCGGTTGTGGTTCCCTGCTTTAGATTTAAGCTGATTCCGTGAAGAACCTCCTTTTCTGCATATCCGAAATGTACATCCGTAAAGCTCACATCATTATTTGTACCAGTAAATCCGGACTTTCCTTCCTTAAGAGGAGCGTGATCCATCATTTTTTCAAGTTCATCTATCTTGTAGTTGAGTTGAGGGAATTTACCGGCAAAATTAAGTGCTTTTAATATTGAAGGACCAACAGCAAAAGACATACAGAAAACAAGTACCAGTTTTTCCAGTGCTACGCTTTCACCGATAACAAAAAGTGAACCTATAGGAACCATTAATAACACAAGGCACGGAAGAACGCTGGCGTATATGGCCATCCAGGGCCAGCAAACTCTATACCAGTCTAAGGTGAAGTCCCGATAACTTTTAACTACATCGCCAAAGCGTTTATACGAGTCACCGTCCTTATTAAAAACTTTCACAACTTCCATACCATTTACATACTCAATAATGGTGTTGTTCATCCTAGCTGCTGACTCATAGTATGCATTCATCTTTGACATACCGGATTTCATCATACGGCTCATTGCAAACATACCTAACACCATAGGAACGAGAGAGAGTAAAGCTACTTTCCAGCTTGCAACAAACATCAGAACAACTATGATTATCGGTATGGCAATATTCGCAATGCCTTCCGGTATAGCATGTGCCAGAAGAAGTTCAACCTGATCTATATCATCAGTAAAAACCTTTTTGATACGTCCGGTCCCTAGTTCCTTGATATTTCCAAGGGGCTGCTTTTCAAGTTTCCTCTGGAGCGAAACACGCAGATTCTTGAGCGTATTATATGCACTTACATGAGAGTATACGAGGCCTTGTGTATACAATACAGCAAAAATGATCTCGCATACCGCAACCGCTATAACACGTACCAGAATAAACCCGGTGTCAATGCTTTCTCCCCTTATAAGAGGGGCAATAATCTGATAAAGAAAGAAGTACGGCACAACATTTGCAATAATACCGATCGACATCAGTATTACGGCAGCAATTGTGTACTTTTTGTTTTCCCCTATGTATGGGGCCACTTTTTTAAACATTGCTTTTCCCTTTCTAAAAAATTTAATCCGTGTGGTTACCTATTGCTAACCACACGGATTATACATTAAAGTTTTATTAAATTCTACCATTTATAAATCATTTTTTAACACTTTTCGCTCAGAAAACTTTTTTGGAGTTACTCCAAATCTTTCTTTGAAAGCCTTTGAAAAATAACTCATGTTGTTGTAACCGGAGTTTAATGCAACCTCAGTAACATTTATATTCTCTTTTAACAACAGTTCTGCAGCGTGTTCCAAACGCATTTCTTGAACATAAGCGTGAAGTGAAGTCCCATATAGCTCACGAAATATTCTGTTCAGCTTACTGACGCTCATGGATAATTTATTTGCAATGCTTTCTGCATCGTAATCCTCAACAGGAGAGAGCTGAATATCTTCCCTCAGCTTTTCTACCGCATATGAGTCACTGTTATTTCTTAAGGAAACATAGTTGTTTGCTTCTTCTCTGTTATGAACTATTTCAAAAAGAACCAGTGCGGTCAGCTCAGTCATTTTAGCATCCAGGAAAACACCTTTAAATTCCTTATATCTGTCAGCGCTGTCCAGTTCGGATAATATTCTGTACATTTCGGGAGTAATCCGTGTCATCTGCACACTATCATAAACAATTTTTTCGATGTTTATGATATCATTTTCAGGAAAGTGGGTTTTTAGCAGTTCTTTAAACCTTTTTGTATGCATCTGTAAACTTTTGAACTTAAAGTTTACACCTTTCTTGTATTTCATCGAAGTACCGATATTGTCGTTTCGGTAAATACATACATCACCTTTTTTCATGGATACGATCTGGTATTTTTTATCGGTCTCATTTTCTCCTACCATCCACTCAATATCTTGATTGAGGTTAAAGATTATCTGTACTTCATCAACACCTGAATTGTTTTCTTTTTTTGCATCTGTATCAGCATCAAATTCAAGATCCCAGCTATAATAAACGATATCACTGTCGGATTTCTGACTTGAAATATCCGCAGTTCCGATCTCTTTCAATGCCGGTGTCTTTCCGTTCATAAAGTCATAAAGACTTTTATTATCTAAATACTTTCTCATATATCTCCAATAAATATTATCGTGATAGTTAGTCAATGCTTACTATATAATAATATCATTGAAATAACGAATAGTCAATAAGCTTATTGATCAAGAATTTTATAAAGCAGTCCATAGAGCTGCTCGATTTCTTTCTTATCAAAAGATCCAACCACAGAGGCTACATTGAACGGTATGTCCTTACATGCTTCTTTTAGTTCTTCTCCTTTATCTGTAAGCTTAACGCTGGTTACCCGCTCATCATTTTCAGGATGAGTTCTGGCTATCAGTCCTTCTATTTCAAGTTTCTTTAACAAAGGACTTAGTGTACCGGCATCCAGATAAAGCGTGCTGCCAAGTTCTCCGACAGTAGCTTCCTTCTTTTCCCAAAGTACCATAAAAACAAGATACTGCGTATATGTCAGCCCCAGCGGTTTGAGGTATGGAGTATAAGCATTAACAATCTTTCTGGAGCATGCATATAAAGGAAAACATAATTGGTTTTTCAGTTTTAACTGCTCGTAAGTATCACTCATTTGATCCACCCTACTATAGAAAATATAATATTATAAAAGGCTTTCAACAAATTCAGCAACTTTATCCATCTTAGCAGTCGGTTCGAAACGTGCTACCACATTACCTTCCCTGTCTATAACAAACTTCGTGAAATTCCATTTGATCTCAGAATTGTTTTTGTAATCTTTATCCATTTTAGAGAGCAGAGCGCTCATGGCTAAAGCTTTAGGACCCTTGCCAAAACCTTCAAAACCTTTCTGTGATTTTAGATACTTAAACAATGGAATAGCTGTTTCACCATTGACATCGGACTTTTTCATCTGAGGAAACTGAGTATGATACTTTAAGGTACAAAACTCATGTATCTCATCATCTGTACCGGGAGTCTGACCTGCAAACTGGTTGCAGGGAACATCGATTACTTCAAATCCTCTGTCATGAAACTTTTCATACATAGCCTCAATATCCTTGTAATGAGGTGTAAACCCACAGCCGGTGGCAGTATTGACTACTAAAACCACCTTGCCCGCATAATCTTTCATAGAAACTTCAATACCGTTTGCTGCCGTTACGCTTAAATCATAAAAACTCATAATCATGTACCTCCAAATTTATATTTTATCATATTATATTTGATAAAATATATTTTGTCAAGTATTTTTTTTCACTTATATAAAAATGTATACAAAACACCAAAACCCCTTGACACTTCTTTGCATCAAGGGGTTTCGGTTCGAAGTCTATTATCAAAGGAGAAGATTAGAGTAACCAACAAAAGTTATTTTTTAACATGAAATGCATCCATCTTAGGATATACTGCCGAAGCACCTAACTGCTCTTCGATCCTTAAAAGCTGATTGTACTTTGCCACTCTCTCGCTTCTGCTGGGAGCACCTGTCTTTATCTGGCATGTGTTAAGAGCTACTGCAAGATCTGCTATAGTTGTATCTGCTGTCTCTCCCGAACGGTGTGAAGAAATAGCTGTGTATCCTGCATTATGTGCCATCTTGATAGCTTCAAGTGTCTCAGAAACCGAACCAATCTGGTTAAGCTTTATTAGTATTGAGTTAGCAGCACCAAGAGAGATACCCTTGGCAAGTCTTTCAGTATTGGTAACAAAAAGATCATCACCAACAAGCTGAACCTTGCTACCAAGCTTTGCAGTCATTCTCTGCCAGCCTTCCCAGTCTTCCTCATCAAGTCCATCCTCGATAGAAATGATGGGATATTTATCTATCAGGCTCTCCCAGTGAGCGATAAGCTCATCCGCGGTAAACTCCTTACCTGACTTAGGCTGCTTATAAAAGCCCTTTCCTTTTTCACTCTTCCACTCTGAGGATGCAGCATCCATAGCGATCATAAAGTCCTTACCGGGCTCATAGCCTGCAGCTTTAACAGCCTCTAATATAGTCTCGATAGTTTCTTCATCTGAGGAAAGGTTTGGTGCAAATCCACCTTCATCACCAACAGAAGTAGCCAGGCCCTTACCCTTAAGGATCTTTGCTAAAGCATGGAAAACCTCTGCACACCAACGAAGAGCCTCTTTAAAAGTAGGTGCACCTACAGGCATGATCATAAACTCCTGAGTGTCTACTGTATTGGTAGCATGTGCTCCACCGTTTAAAATATTCATCATAGGTACAGGAAGTCTGTTACCTGCTGCACCACCTAGGAATCTGTAAAGCGGGATACCCAAAGACTTTGATGCAGCTCTGGCTGCTGCGATAGAAACAGCCAGGATTGCATTTGCACCAAGCTTTGACTTATCCTTTGTACCGTCAGCCTTGATCATGGCTCCGTCTACTGCATATGTATCAGATGCATCAATACCACATATAGCATCATTAATAATAGTATTTATATTCTGAACTGCTTTTGTAACTCCCTTGCCAAGATATCTCGACTTATCTCCGTCTCTAAGTTCAAGTGCTTCAAACTCACCTGTTGACGCACCGCTCGGAGCTGTACCGGTTGCAACTGTACCGTCAGCAAGTGTAATCTCAGCTTCAACAGTGGGATTTCCTCTTGAATCAAGGATTTCTCTTCCTATTACTTTTTCGATAGTCAAATTAGCCATTATAATTGATCTCCTTTCAAACTATGTCGCCTCCCAAAGGAAACCAGTTGGCGATCTGATTTCCAAAAGGAGTAATACGACTTACACTCATAAGGTTAGCCTTCGCTAACCGTATTAAGTTATACCATGCTAACTGAGGATTGTCAAGAGGTAATTTTTATTTTATCGTCATAATTTTATTGACAACACGGAATAATAGTGATAAAATTTCCAAAGTTAGCATATCCTAACTTTTTTTGTAGGAGAATTATTATGAACGAAGCAAAAGAATTACCCAACTGCCCGGTAACAGCCACCGTAAGTTTAATTCACGGCAAATGGAAGCCCCTCATTATCCGTAACCTTCTTAATAAACCCAAACGTTTCAGCGAGCTGCAAAACAGCCTCGAAGGGATAAGCCGTAAAGTCCTAACTGCCAACCTCAAAGCTATGGAAAAGGACGGAATAATCGTAAGAACAGTATATCCCAAAATTTCCCATTATGTTGAATATTCTTTAAGCAAACTCGGAGAATCGCTTCGTCCTATCATAAATGATATAGAAAAATGGGGACTCATGTATCGGGACGAGCGTTAATAAGATTACCGTTATCCATTTTATACAGATAATCGGCATATTTTACTGCTATATCATCATGTGTTACGATAAGAACTGCAGCACCATTGATTGCATATTTTTTAAGTAAGTCAAGAACCTTCACAGTAGTCTCATCATCAAGATCTCCTGTTGGTTCATCTGCTATTATTATTTTGGGATTACCTATCAGTGCTCTTGCTATAGACATCCTTCTTTGCTCTCCCCCCGAGAGTTCGTCAGAATACACTTCCTGAAGTTCATCTATTCCAAGGAATTTTAACAGATCCAGTGCTTTTTCCTTCTTTGATTTTCCTGACTCATACATGTATACCGGAGCCAGAACATTTTCAAGTACTGTAAGACTGGAAAGTCCGGTATGTCCTTGAGGAATTATTCCAAAGCTTACGTTTCTAAGTCTGGATCTCTTTGCATCATCCATCTCATACAGGTCCTGTCCATCAAGCAGTACCTTTCCTTCCGTAGGGCAAAGCAGGCCTGCAAGCATATTTATAAAAGTTGTTTTTCCACTTCCGGATTTCCCAATAATTACCGTTATTTTTCCTGATTCCAGACTAAAATCAGTCTTATTTACAGCATGAAAAAAATTAGTATTCTTTCCATTTCTAAAAAAAATCCTGGATATCCCATCAGCTTTGAGCTCCATGTCAACTATCTCCCTTTAGCAAAAGCCCTGTTTCCCCTTTCGTGATCCGTCCGGCTGACAGCAATGATGTTATCAATCCTGCTCCGACTGCAACTATGAATGTTCCCGCCATCAGCATAAGTATAGCAAAAAATCCCGGTGCAAGTGCCGGAAGTGCCAGTGCTTCCTTTAATGACTCTGTAGAAACCATACTCACGAAGAAAGCTATCACAAGCCCTGAAATACTTCCTATTGAACATAATATAAACGCTTCACATCCCATTATCTCAACAAGTATCTTTTTGGATGCACCCATAATCCTGTATATTGCAAATTCCTTTCTGCGCTCGTTTGAAATCATCGCAAAAACAGTGATAAGTATCACAAGTGAGAGTATCCAGATACCTATTACGAGAAGAAGAATAACATAGGAAACATTTCCAAGATTCTCTGATATCCTTGACACCATATTTTTCGATGATGTAGCTTTTACTTTAGTTATATGTATATTTATATCATCTGCTACATCGTTTATTTCATATCCCTCTTCTACGCGAAGCAGTACTGCTGAAGCAGCGGTGTTTATATTAACGCCCTTAAACGGATCTGTTTCCAGCAGATGTGAAGCATCATCGGCCATTCTTCTTATGGTGTCCATATTTGTATACACCGCACTGTCAAGTCCTGTGCCTGTTTCAGCCAGTTGACCGACAATATTATATTTTTGTCCGTAAAAAGTTATGATCCCGTCTTCCGGTACATTGATACTTGAACCGACTATCACTTCGCCGATACCTAATTCTCCGGAATATTCTTCCCGCATCCACGGAATAATCGAGAAATCCGTTTTGGGATCAAATCCTATTATCTGAACACGTGTCGCACAACAGCTTGCTTTTGCAGATGTGAGGAAGAACTGCGTGGTCATTTCAGCAATACCGGGTGTGTTCTTTATTTTTTCTATATCTTTTGCTGAAATATAGTAGTTTCCCGATATTCCCTGTAACAGAATATCATCAACATTTCCATGACCGTTTGCCGATGAAGGAGTCACTATTATATCGGCTCCAAGCCTTAGCTGATAACTAGACAGCCCGTTTCTGAGTCCCATAACGATATATGCACCCATAAACAGAACAAAAGATAAAATCACTACCAGTAACATCATCATAAAAGATCGGAACGGTTTTCTTTTAATATTTTTCAGCGATGTTCCAAATGCAAATTTCATATAAAGTCCTTACTTTCTGCTGTGCTTTTCTCTGTTCGAATATGAAAACAACAGTATAATATCCGCCACGGCAATAATTATACAGCTAACAGTCAGTATGATATTCCAGAGATATGTGTTGGTTCTGCAGGCCATATCAGCATTTTTACAGATATTTATAATTCCGCCCGGAATAGATATATTAAATATATTTAATCCAACAATACCGATATTTAAACCTATTTTTACCTTAATGTCAGGAATAAACACCGTAAGCAGAGTCATTCCTGCAAGAATTATAGATGCAGCTTTTAATACCTCTCCTGCCCAGTGACAGCTCATCATCGATTCTCCCATAGCAGGGCATACCTCAAACCAGGTTCTTATTCCTATAACGTATACTGCTGTAATAACAACAAGAAGTAATTCTGCAAAACTGATTTTTAATTTACTATTTCCGAACATCTTTTTTTCTCCTCTTCCAAAATATTAAGGCATTTGAATTTACCATCAATTTATCCGTAGGAATTTTTCTGGGACAGATATCCATACAAGCTAACGACTTTCCACAGCCTTCATATACATACTCCATATACCCTTTAGCTATCTTCTTTATATCCGCCGAAGACATTTCCGTAAGCAATCTTGTAGTGACCGGCACTGTAGACATACCAAAGAAACTTCCTCCCGGATAAAAATTGGGACATACTTCAAGACAGCACCCACATTGTATACACTCCGAAGCAGTATATGCCAGATTGCTGTCTTTCTCACAAAGCATTGTTCCAAACTCCGGATCATCCTTCTTCCCGTCAATATCTTTCCGTAGCCAGAGAGTTAAAGTTTTCAGGTTTTCATATAATATACTCCTGTCAACCATCAGATCTGCAATAACCGGAAATTTCCTTAATGGTTCAAGGCTTATTTTCTTCTTTTTATAATCCTTTAATTTTGCTGCGCATGCAAGTCCCGGTCTTCCGTTTATTACCATGGCACAGGCACCGCATTTTTTCTGAAGACAGCTGCATTCCCACTCTATCATAGTTGTCGGAAGCCCATTAATATCCATCAGAGGTTCCTGCAAATTCAGGTTCGTCAGAGCGGTTGCCACAGTATCATTTTCAGAATCCGCAATATATAAAAAATCCTGATAATAATCGTTTTTTTCATCCCGTTTCCGTCTTTTAACGGATATAATATATTCCATGTTACACCTTATATACTGACTGATTTTTCTCCTGTCAGATGAACGACTACAAATTTTCGAGTTCTTTAAAACATATCCTCACATCACCTTTTTCAAATACAGCTACGGTCTGTTTTCTGTATTCATCTGACGGTTCAGGATAATCTTCACGAAAATGTGCTCCCCTGCTTTCCTTTCTTTCAAGAGCTGACCTGCCCATTGCCAGTCCCAGATATGCTCTTTTACGATCTATCTCCGGCATATCACTGCTTAACAACAGTTTCTCTATCTCATCTACTGTATATCTCAGGTCTTTGTACGTTCGAACTATACCCAGCCCTTTTAAGAGGATATTCTTTAGGCCTTTACGGTTTTTTTCTTCAGATTTATCCTGCAGGATACGATTTTCTTCCTTTACCGATCCCGGCATATCATATTTTTTAATATTTTCTGCGGCTGTCTTCCCTCCAAATATCGCTCCAAGCATGGAGTTGCCTCCGAGACGGTTTGCACCATGATAGCGTGCTGCTGCCTCTCCTGCAGCATAAAGACCTTTTATATTTGTCTCATGATACCTGTTTACCCTGATACCGCCCATAAAATAATGCATTCCCGGACTAACCGGAATCGGATCTTTTTTCGGATCTTTCCCTAAGTAATCTATAAGCTCTTTTCTTAGATCATTCAGTTTTCTATCCCAGATATCGCTTCCGATTTCTGTCATGTCAAGATATACCTGTCCGTCACACCCCTGTTCTCTATCCAGCATGAACACCTCTCTCGATACAACATCCCTTGGCATCAGATTACCGAATTCAGGATACTTTTCTTCCATAAAATACCATCTGGTTCCATTTTTATTTGTAAAAAGACGCCCACCTTCACCACGAGCAGCTTCGGAAACAAGCAGTCTTTTTCCCGTTATCTCCACAGTTGTCGGATGGTACTGGATAAACTCAAGATTAGCAAATTCTACGCCTTTTTCAAAAAGAAGTGCCTGTACATTTCCCGTGTTTGCGGTGGTTCCTGTAGTCATGCCTTCAAAAAAGCCGTTTAACCCACCGCAGCATATGATCGCAGGCCCTGAAAATGATAAAAGCTTTAAGCTGAATATATCCCGAACCAAAAGATTTTCTATCTTTCCCTCACTTATGCTTATATCCACCATCTCATGGTTCGGGTATCTTTTTATTACACCTGAAGCCTCATATTTCCTGGCTTCATCTATCAGTGCAGTCATTATCATTTTACCGGTACTGCTTTTTGCAAATGCAGTACGCTTCTTTTTCTGTCCGCCAAAATTTCTAAGAACAAGCTTCCCTTTTTCGGCATTAAAAGGGACTCCAAGATTTATCAACTTCCTGACTATCTGCGGAGCGTTTTCGGTCAACGCTTTTACAGATTCTTCAGATTCCAGGAAACATCCACCCTTTATGGTATCCTGATAATGATCTGATACAGAGTCTCCTTCTCCCATCGTATCAAGTGCCGCGTTTATACCACCTTCTGCCAGCACAGACTGAGCTCTTTCGGACGGTTGAACCGATATCAGATTGGTGCTGACTCCCTGTCTCGCCAGGGTGATAGCTGCAGACAGCCCTGCCAATCCCGCACCGACTATATTAACCATGTCATACTCCTTCCACAATTCTGTATCCAGGCATCATGTATTCCAACGTAAATAATAAATACAAAATGCCACAGCAAATAGTAGAAACAGAATCGCTAAAACAAAAAGGGTATTAATAATAATTTTCTTATAGTTCTTCGCCCCTATCGCCAACATGAACGGTTTTATATTAGTCAGCACATGAAGAGAAATGGTAAGTACCATAAGAAGCTGTGATATAAATCTTCCCGTATCAAAAGCTTTAAGCCTGTATATATCTGTTGGCGGTACATTAAATATAAATAGATGCATCAAAAGCGGTATAAGTATTGTAAAACCACTTATTCTGCGGATCCAGAACATTATGTTGTTTTTAAAATATCCTGCTTTTGTCTTATGTATGGCATGTAGTGTTTTTACAGTCAGTATCGTGGTAACTATTACATGAAGTGCAACAAAGAACACGCATATCCAAGCAACTATTTTATTGACATCACTATTTCCGCCTGATATCGTCAGCGCCCCGGTAATTCCATGCAGTAAAAATGTCAGGAACATACCGGCTATCAGTATTATATTGAGCCTCCGCATATCTGCCTCCCCAAAAGCTTACTTTAAAATTACGAACCGGACAAATGCAGTAAACGGATTCCCGGGATTTCTTCCAATAACTTCAATGATTCTGCCATTTCCTTTGAAATAACAGCTACGTCTATATACCCTTCTTCAATCCTCGATGCAACCAGCACAGGGTTTTCTTTTTTTAGTTTCATCTGATTTTCCGGAAGTTCTGCCTGAAAACGTTCCGCCAACTGAATCCCGCCGGCATCTCCTTCCGCGACAAGACATCCGATATCTTCAAATATTACAGAAAACTCTTCATCCATAAAAAAAGCTTCCCACGAATCAACACTGTCTTCGTGAAGCGATTCGTTGATATACACCAGAAAATCTCCCGAAGGCTGTTCCGGTAAAACCAGACTTGAACTGGAAACCGCATCAACATCATTGCTGATATTGGGGATTATAAGATATTTCAGGATAGGAAATCCGGCCAATATAAAGAGAATGGCAATCGTGCATCCTATATTTATTAAAATGCCTGATATCTTCATGCCGTATATCCTCTCCTTTTCAACTGCTGATATGGTTTACTTGGCAGCTTTTTGCAGTGCATCATTTACCGCTTCCTTAAATTCATTATACGATATAGTTGCACCGCTTATAGCATCAACATCCTTCAGATATCCTGTTTTTACAAGCTCCGATGCGTATTTAGCAGCAGACTGTACAGCCTTCTGTGCCTTCAAACGGTTTTCCTTTGAAAGATCCGAACCGTAATTTTCATCTTTCAGTGTCCCGTCAAGTTCATACATCTTAAATGTACATGATATAATCTTATTGTCTTTTATCTCGACAGCTACCTCACCATATCCGGAACCGTTTCCGCTCTCGTCCGCGCTAAAATCCGAACTGCGTCCTATATATGAACCGTCCTTATAATCTGAACTACCACTCCCTCCCGAGCAGGCTGTCATAAGTGCACATACACATAACGCCATGGTAAAAAACTTACATTTTCCAATAAAACGTGATCTCATAATGATTTCCTCACATGTAAATATTTTTCGTTCTGATTGAAATATTCCGATCAATCGGTAAAATGCTCATTCTCACAATCCGACACAATTTTACCATGCTCCAGGCGAACAATCCTCTGAGCTACCTCTCCAACCTCAGGATCATGTGTTACCACAATAAGCGTAGTCCCTTCTTTGTGGAGACGCCTGAAAATATCAAGCACTATGTTTTCATTTGCCTCATCAAGATTTCCCGTGGGCTCGTCTGCCAGTATAAGCTGGGGTGAGTTGATGATAGCTCTCGCTATACAGACTCTTTGCTGCTCGCCGCCCGAAAGTTGGCTCGGAAGATGCTTTGCTCTATCCTTTAGTCCCACCCTTTCAAGTGCTTCCAGAGCTTCCTGCTCATCAGGCATACTGTGGTAATACTGTGCAACCATAACATTTTCAACGGCATTCAGATAATTGATCAGATGAAACTGCTGAAATACCAGTCCTATTTTATCCCTATGCAGCTCTGTTAACTTTTTTCCGCTTTCTTTTGAAATATCCTTACCATCAAAGAATACCTCCCCGGTGCTGGGTTTATCCAGGCAGCCCACTATATTCATCATCGTACTTTTACCTGATCCTGACGGACCCATTATAGCAAGCCATTCACCTTTTCTGACATTCAGGCTGACATTATCAAGTGCCTTAAGTCCACCATATATTTTCGATATATTTTTTAATTCAAGCAAGTTTTCCATTTTCATCATCTCCATAATCGAATATTTATATTCAACTCCAAACTCTCACAAGGTCTCACTACTCTCCCTTTAATACCAGTGCCGGATCAACCTCTACCGCACTCTTTATGGGCATCAGACATGCCGTACCTGTAACTATGACCGAAGCTACTATAGTTATTGGTATCAGTAAAGGTCTGAATGTTATCGAGCTCGAAAATACATGCTGACTCACATACTGAGCAAATAAGAAACCCAGGATGGAACCTAATATTCCGCCAACAGCTCCCAGAAGCAGGCCTTCACCCATAAACTGCCCGACAATGCTGGAATTAAAAGCACCCAGTGCTTTTCTCAATCCTATCTCACGGCGTCTTTCCGCTATAACCGCAGCCATCGTGGTCGCAACACAGATCATAGTAAGAACCAATACTACAGCCGTGACAATAAATACTAACGCCTGAAGTTTTGAAAGGACAGAACTTTCAGATGCCGTTACTCTCTTTACAAGCTTTGCCTTTATGCCGTCTATATCCCTGCTTATCTTTTCTGTATATTCCGAAAGTTTATCTTTGGTGGACGCAACACTGACCTCAACTATATCATATCCTCTTTTCGACAGCGTCATATACTCCACATCTTCCAGGCTAAGATATATATATTCTTCTTCAGATCCTCCGGTTTCAAGTATCCCGCTTATCGTAAGGTCCAGTGTATGGTCACAGTACATTTCTCCGGTTTCGGGATCGGTATACTTTTCATAATCAGGAATATCAACATTCTCCATTTCCTCGGTTATCTCAAAAGTATTAACCGTAGAAACAGATTCTCCCTTACTGATTCCGAGGCTTTCTGCAAGTTTCGCTCCTATCAGGGCTTCACCGTTTTTTGCCGGAAGTTCTCCGTCTATATGCCAATACGGACTTGTTTTAAGTACTGACTCCAGGTCCGTTCCTGCCAAAGTTACCGGCATATTGTGTATCTTTGAATTCTCATATCTGTATGGCGTATACCCTTCAAGTTCGTTCGATGGGAAATATGTTATGCTTTTCTGAAGTTTTTCGTAAGATACATCTCCATCGCTTTCCGGAGCTATAATGATATTTGCTCCGTAGCTTCTAAACTGAGAACTCATCTGTCTCGGAACATCAAAATATATCAACCCTAATCCTGACAGGATAGTTGCTCCGACCATGATAGCCAGTAAAGCTACGATCATTCGCGATCGTCTTCTCACAAGCGAAGCTACTATCATCCTGATAAACATTTTCCGCTTTTTGTTCATTTTATTTCACCTTTTCAGTCCACTTTATGTTGCTTTTCTATTTTGTTAAATCAGTGTCCGCCGTGAAGAACCTCTGATGGACGCAGTCTTAACAGCATCCTTATAGCAGGGATACTTCCGATAAGGGTCACAAAAATTATGAGGACTGAAACAATGAACGCAACCATTCCGCTCATCTCAACCCCGGAGGAGAAAACGCTGTGACCGATAATCTGTGCAAAACCATACCCTAAGAAGTACCCTGCTATGGTGCCTAATATAGAGGTAAATATGATCTCAGCAAGAACAAGGAATGTTATCTGTCCATTCTTTGCTCCTACTGCTTTCAATAAAGCCAGCTCCTGTGACCTCTCCATAACACCCGAAGTCACAAGGTTCGATATTCCCAATGTTGCTCCTATAAGACTCAAAAAAGTAATAAGTGACATTAGAAGTTCTGTTTTTTCGAGGATTTTTCCTTCTGAATCTGCTATCTGCCTTATAGCTGAAGCCGAGGCCTCCGGGATAGCCTCCTGTATCTGGAAACATATCGAACTAACGTAAGCAGTACAATACCACAGATCATATTCATCACCAGAGAGAAGTGAAGGATTTTTCGCTGCTTTTACAGCAAGTTCATCTTCCGGTGAAGTTATGGCACTTACTTCTATCTTTTTTATATACCCCACGGTATCTGTCAGCCTCTGTGCAACCGACAGGGTAGTATATATCATATTATCATCGTCATCACCTGACTCGAAAATACCGATTATCTCAAGTTCTTCATTTCTGCCGTCCCTTGAAACAATTATGGTATCCCCGGCTTTTATATTCTTCTCTTCTGCAAGTTCACGGCCAATCATGGCATATTTATCCCCGAATACCGCCTGCTCATTTAACATAGTGCCGCTTTCGACATCCCACCAGCTTCTTAAATTAATAACTCCCGTATCTCTGGTATATACCGATCCCTTTTTCTTAAATTCAAGCTTATGGTTAAACCATGTACCGACAAGTCCTACTTCCGAATTGCCCAGGGTTACCACTGTATCCGTCTCCGGTGCAAAATCAGTTATATTATTCGCCCAGAATATCGTAAGCAGTTCTCCCACTTTTTCTTCCTTTATGTATTCCGTCTGAGCGTCATCATCCTCTTCTTCTGTATCATACAGCTTACTTATAACCGCCGAAGACTGAGGAACTACAGTAATGTTTGAACCGTAAGTCTTTAATTCTTCGTTTATCTTGTCACCGACATCCAGCATGACATTCAGCATCGCAGTAGCTATAGAAGCTCCCAGTGCTACTGTCAGCGCGATCATCAGAAGCTTTTTCTTCTGTCGTATAAAGGTTCCTTTTACCATTCTAAAGAACATTGTGTCCTCCTTAAAAGCACTTGCTTCATCCGGTTTTATTTCTTAAAGTTTGACTGTGTCCTTACCATTTCAGAAACCGGTATCGTAATAGCACTTTCATCAATATCATAATCGATTATTATCGGGTTGCATCCACCCTTCATGCCTATGGTCGAAGTATTCATGACAACTCCGCATTTCTTGCATACTACCTTTCCGTCATTATTTTCATAATAACCGGCTTCACCGCATATCTCACAGGCGTCAAGTCCTACACCATAATTTGTTGTATTTTCCTGCTTTAATATCACTATAAGTCTTGTAGGATACCCTTCAGCCGTAGTATATCCGAAACGATGCAGATGCCCGTCATTTACCATCGTAAGCGGAATCTCTAAGTCTTTGTCCTGTCCTGCTCCATCCTTTATGATTATAGGATCCTCTACAGGTGCTTCATTTATCACTACAGTATTTAATTTTACAAAAAGCGTGGCGCACAACACAGCATTTACAAGACATATAAGCATAAGTATAGAAAATCTTTTACCCGTTCTCCAGATAGATTTTTGTTTACGATGTTCTGCTTTGGTCGAGTATGGTTCTTTAGCTGTTTTGCTTTTTATCCAGATATATACTGACATAAGCACTAACATTGCAAAGCATAAATAGACATAAATAACGGAATTATTATTACTTGCAGCTGCGAAATTAAATAACACAGTACTGTCTATTATTTTTCTTGGGGTAAGAACGAGCATCAGCTTTGCAAAATTAAACACTGCATAAATTACATTCAGGATAATAAAAGCAGCTTTAAGTAACTTTCCATATCCTTTCTTTCTGATAACCACCGAGATCTTATATGCAGCGATCATTGACGCGAAGCTGATTATAATTCCCAGCAGATATCCGCCCAGTCTGAAAAGATAATCGGTAGAAAGCAGTCCGTTACCCTTCGTATCAAATTTAAACGGATATACATAAACATTTGAAACGGTACCGAAAAGATATGTAATTAACAAAAGTCCAATAATAATGCTTATGAAGCATTCCGCTTTGCTGCAGGTTTGCTTTTCTGTATTATCTCTGAAAGTTCTTTTCGAAACAATAAAATACACTATTATAAAAACAACAAATATTCCAAGAGCTGCTCCATAACCGTATGCACCAACTCTCCAGCCCCCGACCAGACGTCTTGTATTGGTTATATAAGCTCTTACTGCTGCTATCACAAGTCCCAGAATAAAGCTGATCTTTACGATTCTCTGTCCTTTTTCCGACATGTAGCTATCAGAAAAAGCAAATATTACTCCGATAATGGTAAAAACCATGAGAAGATCATCAGTTACATTGATAAGATAAGTAAGCATTTTTTGTCACCCTTTTATCGTTAAGACTTACCTGTAAACACGCATAAAGCCCAGACCAAAACTTCGGCATATCTGCCTCTGCTTTTGATCCAGGCTCTATAGCTGTCAAAGCCCCGTAAACCTTAACAACCTTAAATTATTTACTCTGCCCAAGCACCCTTGGTGAACTGCCACTTATCATATGTGTAAACAATGGCATTAGGGAAAGCATGAGTCTCAGGACCTGTCTCGTCTGTGTGGATAAGATAGGTGCTTGAATCAGGGAATTTAACTGTGAATGTAACGGTATATAAGCCATCGCCATCAACTTTTATATTTGCTCCGTAGTGAGGTCCGTCAGAAGCTGCCATAGGCATGAATGTTCCGCTGGTCTTGTAATCTCCGCCATTCTTAGATACCTCATATTCTACTGTAAGGTAGGGAACCCAGTCACCCTTTCCATATCCTAAACCATTCTCAAGTGCTGAAACATCAAGCTCAAGGTGGCAGTCATAATCCTCTGCCTTGTATCCACCTGTCATATCAACGGGCTGGAAATATACCGCATTAAGGTTAAGAAATTCTTTCTCTACGCCTGAGAAGATTTCAACCTCTGTAAATCCGAGATCTTCACCTTCCTCCTCAGCTGCCTGTGCCTGAGTAACAGATCCTGTATTCTCTGTTGCAGGAGCAGGTGTTTTCTTTTCTTCCTTGCTGCAGGCTGTAAGACCGATGGCAAGTACCGAACAGGCAAGTGTTGTAGAAATAAATCTTGCAAATTTTGTCATTTTTAATCCCTCCGTTAAATAAAGTTGTTGATTTATCAATAACAGCCAGTCTGATTTACGGGATCAGATTAGATTATTATTTACTTTTTTTGCTTTTAGAACTCTTTTTTATCATCATTATGAATGTTATGATTGTGATTATGGTAAGAATTATCTGAGGACCTAAAGTGATCCAGGTCGGATATATACCAAGGAATGTGAGTACATCGCTTCCGTTCATCCACTCCAGTGCAGGTATGGTACCTGCCAGATCCTGTACAAATCCTCCGATATTTTCAGCCAGTCTGCCATCAAGGAACAGTTCAAACATACCGGATCCAAGGAATGCTATGGACATTATTGCCATAAGAATACTTGTTGCCATAAAGAACGGTTTCAATGGAAGTTTTATACCAAATACTCTGATTATAATAAACACAACAGCCACGGCTACAAGTCCTGTTGCGATACCGCCAAACACTGCCAGATATCCGTTTTCCATAGAATCTGCTCTTGAAAAATACTGTTGACAGAACAATATGACTTCCGCGCCCTCACGGAACACTGCAAGAAATGAAGTGAATCCCAGTGCCCACATCTTGCCCTTATCGGCTGACTCCGTGACTTTTCCCGATATATAATTTGTCCACGCTTCAGACTCTGCCTTGGATATCATCCAGTTCGATACGTATATCAGAACTGCTACGGCCACTAGGGCGGTAACACCTTCAACTATTTCCTGCGGTATGGAATTTGATGTGCTGCTTGTAATCGAGTATAAAAGTATTGCTAATCCGACACTGGCAGCCAGTGCTATGATGCCGCCGGCATATACATACAGAGTCCCTTTTTTGTTCCCGGTCTTTATCAGGTATGCCACCATTGCACCCACTATCAGAATAGCTTCCAGACCTTCTCGCAGGATGATTCCGAATACAGCTCCAAAAGTAGCCCAGGCTATTCCGCTTCCGCCCCCAGATTCACTTTCCTTGGTATAACCAAACAGTTTATCAAGAATATCTGCGTCTTCTCTCAGCAGTTTTATAAGTGCGTTTACTTCCTCTGTTACCCTTTCAACATTTTCGCCGTTATTAACAGCTTTTTTCATATTTGAAAACTGAAGTTCAACTTCATTTACTCTGGCTCCGGAAATATATCCCATAACTGTTTTCTCAAATCCTGAGGTTTCATACCAGAAACCATAAGAATTCGTAAACGGTTTATAATAGCCTTCGTCTCCATCGTATTCAACTCCGGCTTCATATCTTCTGATACCTTCGTTGAGAAGATTTGATATCTGATCTGTAATATCATTATATGTAATAGTCTTGGATCCGTCAGGATTTACCGCGGTTTTATATTTCTTAAACGACAGATAAAAGTCTGCGTCTCCACTATCTGCAGCATATACTGTCCGAGAAAACATACTGACAAAAATTATTAAAACTGCAAGCAGACTAAATATCCGTCCGGATATTTTCTTCATCCTGTCTATCTCCCCTCTATAGTACACTTTTTTCTTACATATTATTTAATAGTTAGCCTCAGATAACTACAAAAAATGATTATAGTTATCTTCTGCTAACTTGTCAAGTAAATTTTTTTATTTTCTTTTAATCTTTATTTGTACATTTTTACCTATTATGTAAAAAGAAACTGTCACCTTCAGAATTGCTCCTAAAGATCACAGCCTCTTTTTTGTATCGTTCACCCAAAGTTAGAAATTGTCAAGCATTTATTTATGCTAATGCCTCTCCTAAAGTCTTGCATGCTGCCGTTGCTGCATCATCAGGAGCTTCATTGGCTGTTACACTTTCCGCACAAAGAGTTATGCCGTTGTTTTTGCATCTGTCTTCCCAGTCTCTCATCCACTGACCGTCACCCCAGCCATATGAACCAAAAAGTGCTACTTTCTTTCCTGCAAGTGAGCCTTCAACTGATGCAAACATAGGCTCAAACTCTGTATCCTCGAGCTCCTCTGCGCCCATTGCGGGACATCCGAAAGCTATAGCATCAAACTCTGCTGCTTTTGATGCTGAGAAGTCATTAGCTTCAAAAATAGCTGTTTCTGCACCCTTTCCCGATGCTCCGCTCTCAACTGCCTCAGCCATAAGTTTTGTGTTTCCTGTCTGGCTCCAATATACTACTGCTACTTTACTCATTTTTCTTGATCCTTTCTATTTTTTTTAATTTTTTAAACTATAAGTTTTTCCAGTCTGACACCTTCTCTAATCTTCCTGCAATATATATTTGTACATTTCCTATATAAAGCAAACGTCTTTTCTGCCTCTTCTTTATTGCCGTATGCCTTCCAACAACCTGAACACTGTACTCCTTCTCTTGAATTTTCCATAAAACACTTGACATCTTTAGGCGGATAACCCAAAAAGAGTCCGATCTCATGAGGGAAATCACTATTGCTGGATATCCTTTTTGCAAGCTGAACTATACATCTCTCCGTACTTTCTATAGCGCAGTAGCCCTTGTCCTTAAGAATACTTTCTGCTTCCGAACACGAAAGATCACGTTTTAACAACTTAGGCCTATATATGTATACAAGGCTATTACCGCATTTAGCAGTAAACAGCAACGCCCGTAGCCCCTTGCGCGTAAGTACGCGGTTTAGTTTTCTTAAATCCTCGGTTAATTCCCCTCTTTTTCTGCCTCTAACCGCAAACAAGCTCCCCGTTTTAAGTCCTGCCAGTGTAGGTGAGCAGAATCTGGTCACAAGATTTTCAATCATCAATTTTACCTGCCAAAACACTTTTGGTTAGTCTTCGCTAACTTGCCTTTTTAAATAATCGGCCAACCTATAAACCCCAAGTTTTTGCTACCATAAGTTGACCGAAAATCGGCTGAAACAAATATGTTTTTAGTTAGCCATTGCTAACTTCTATATTTATATCATTTTATAATTCTGTTGTCAAGCATATTTTAAAAAAATTTTCATTTTAATTACTTGTTTATATAATGGCAAATCTTGCGTATAGCTTCTCTACCCTCAGGAAAGAATGAGCATAGCGCCCAATCATGACACATAGGCTTTACATATTGAGTAAGGTGAACTCCTTTTTTCATTAAAGATAAAAGGAAGTTCAATACATGCGGGTAAAACAATTCGTGTTTTCCATAAAAGAAATACATTTCAGGGAAGCCCGTATAATCTATATACTCCGGGCTTATATCGGAACTATTAAGCGGTACATTTCTGCACCAATTTTCAGCTATGGTATCATTCATCTCCACGCTTAAGATGGGGTCATACGGTTCCATGGCAAGTCTGATATTCCTGTTCCTGCCGTCCTCTAATCCGCAAGCAGGTGATATGACTATCAGTTTTCTCGGTTTCATATCGAGTCTCTGTGTCAAGCTCAACAAAAGATTGGCTCCTGCACTGTCTCCCATAAATGTAATGTTTTCAGGTTTATATTTTTTTATAAATATTGAATATGCCTTTTCTGACCAGTCGAGTGCATAACGCACATTATGCCTAGGTGCCAATGGATAGTTAATGATATAAATATCTGCACCTGTATTATGGGCAATTCTCCTGGCCGTATCATAATGAAGCCATGTGGCTCTTGCCATACCACCGCCTCCCGGGAAAAAGATCACCGCTTTCTCAGGATGTCTTTTGACTTTTTCTGATACAATACAATGAATAAAGAAACCATCAAATAAAAACGACTTCGCTTTCAGGCCATTTTTCTTCATGTATCGTGGAAGTTCATCCTTGTCTCTAAGCTTCCCCTCCCCATCCATCATAAGACCTTTTACTCCCCTGCCGGGTAGTTTGTTAATAAAATAACATAAGTTTTCAACTATTCTATACGATATACTCATTCTTATTCTTCCCTGCCTTTTAGGTTAGTCTATGCTAATTCATTAAGTAAAATACTTCTAAAAAGCATTTTTGTCAAGGTTTTAATATAATATTGACTATAAAATCTGAATATGATATTATATCGTAGTAAGCATAGACTAACTATCTTTTATATATAACATTACGAGGTAATAACATGTCCATAAGCAGGATAATCCTTGACGGATTAGCAATGAGCCTTTTCTTTAACTTTAGTGTCGGAATGTTTTCTTTTATTCTTCCACAGGCATACAGCACAATGTTTCCTAAAGAAATAAAGCTAGCTGCCGCTCCATATGTAATTAAAAAAGATGTAAATAAAATGCGTATAATCCTCTTTGCTATTTACATCTTTGTTTTCTTATATTTTGGAATAAGCACTTATTTTTCAGGGCTTACCGGTTTTTGGAATTTGTTTTGGACCGGGTATTTCGAGATGTTATTTGTTAATTTCGGTGATCTTCTTATATTAGATTGTCTCTTACGAGGTGTCTGTAAAGAAAAGAAGTATCTTATAAAAGGTGCCGAAAACTGTAAAGCATGGGAATTTGGTGAATGGATGAAGTCTGCTTTACCCGAGCATCTTCTTTTCTGGCCGCTCACCTTCTGCCCTTTTACAGGACTGGTAGTCGCAGGGATAGTTTCGCTACTCAATTAAAATATGTAATTTATATCGAGGTAAATAAAAATGCTTTTAACTATTTTTTTGGCAATTGTCTTCTGTATGGCAATAACAATGATGCTTATTTCAGCAGTTGTGTTAATCAAGGAAAAGAAACTGTTTTCTTCCGCGCCAAAGGAAGCATTGGAACTTGTGATAGACAGAAAGCAAGAAGAATTTTACGGAGCCCGTAAGATAGGCTGGACTTTAATGATAATAAGCATTGTCATGATTTTAGGAGTTGGAGTAATCTCTATATGGGACGGTTTCAGAAGCGACTTTACATTCTGGCAATTCTTTTTAAGATTTGTCCTAATATTTACCATATACAAGATTTACGATATGATCTTTTTTGATTATTTCCTGCTTTGTAAATTCCACTTTTTCCAGACATTCACTCCCGAAGTCACTCCTGTATATACAAACAGAAAATATGGTTATAACATTAAGAGTCAGTTGCTTAAACTTTTAGTTATTTTCCCGGCAGCATCAGCTCTTGCTGCATGGATATGCTCGATTATATAATACTTTTTGGCGCGGTAGGATCAAATGGATTTTTACGAGTACTTTTTGCCGATTCATCAATATGGGCGAAGATTTTATCACTCATCTTATGCATTCCGCTATGTCCTGTGCATACATATTCAATGGGAAGTTTCTCAATAGAGGCCTTTAGACGATGTAATGATTTTTTGTTTAACTCCGGGTTTTGGGTAAAGAAATTAAACAGGCTGTATCCACCATTCTGATTGATAGCCAAGCAGTCTCCGCTAAATAAAATCCTATCATCAATCTCATTAAGAGCCTCTGTTATTCTTTCATCAATTGTAGCCCTTCGCATTAACGAGTCACGTCCAAAGAAATCAGAAATAATCTGTGTAATACTATCCTCTGAAATCTCTTGAATATTTAAACAATCAGAATTTATTACCGCATATTTTTTGGTTTTTAACCACTTATTTCTTAATAAATCTGCAAATGAAGATGTTGCATCGACAAAGAGAAAGTAATTGAGTTTTCCAACCGGTCCCTTATGTCTCACATCTTGTTCGAGAACGATATTTTTCCCTTCTATTATATCTCCGCCTATTTCCATTTTGAGCATTTCTTCACCAACAAATATATGAAGCATGTTGTGTTTGTGCATTTCCGTCTGAGAATATGATGGAACTACTACGATCAGTTCATCCGAAAAAAAGATTTTACTCATTAATCATTTGCTCCGCATTTTCATGTTTTATAGTCTTCACAAAGAACAGAAAATATACCAGATGCGCTACCCAAACCAATGAAATTATTATGCACGGTATCCATATTCCTTTTCTTGCCATAAAATAGAACCCAAGTGACATAAGAATTGTCACTGTAATTAAAATACATGCCTTAGTAGAGGGAAGCATGCCTTTCTTTTCAACGAATGATTCCAAATGCTTTTTGTATAATTTTGTTCCTTTAAACCAGTCATTGAGTTTTTCGGAACTTCTTGCAAAGCAGTATGCCGTCACTAAAAAGAACGGCGTAGTTGGCAGTATAGGAAGTATCACTCCGATAGTCCCAAGTGCAAGGCAAATACAGCCTGTCACTATGAATATGATTTTCTTAATTCCCATTTTCTTTTTTAGTCTCCGTTTCTATTCCTTTATGAAATTTTCCCGCCTTCCATAGCCAGAATCTCATCTGCGATACGCATGGTGGATTCTCTATGTGAAACAAGTAGGACAGTCTTTTCTTTAGCCTCTTCTCTAAGAGATTTCAGTATTACAGCTTCATTCAGGCTGTCCAGATTGCTTGTGGGTTCATCCAATAACATAAAAGGTGCATTATGGAGAAATGCTCTGGCAAGACCAATCCTTTGCCTTTCTCCGCCGGACAATGTACTTCCAAGTTCTCCGACTTCTGTTTCATACCCTTTTGGAAGTGCCATGATAAAATCATGCACGGATACTTTTTTACATGCATCTATAACTTCTTCGTCCGTCGCATTCAGATTTCCTATGCGTATATTGTTTGCTATAGTATCTTTGAACAACTGAGTTTCCTGAGTCATATAGCTTTCCATATTTCGAAGATTATCCGTGTTTATCTCATTTATGCTTCTGCCTGATACAGATATCTTACCCTTGTGCACATTCCAGAATCTCATCAGCAGCTTTAACAGTGTGGATTTCCCACACCCGCTTTTGCCAACGATACCTATTATTTTCTCTCTGGGAATGTGAAGCGAAACATCATTTAAAACATTATGTTCTCCATATGCAAAAGAAACATTCTTTACTTCCGCATCTATAAAGTTTATTGGTGTCTTTCCTTTTATATCTTCTGTTTCCGGTTCTTCGTCAATTATAGAAAGAACTCGTGCACCAGAAGCCACAGTATTCTGGAGAGTAGTACCTAGTGCCGAAAGAGCGGTTACCGGTCCGAATGAAGATATAAGTGCTATCATAGGTATAAGAAATCCGTCAAATCCTACTTGACCATTTTTATACAGTGTACTGCTTATTACAAGCATAACAACATCCGATACAAGGATTAACATATTTGCTATAGCCAGATTGGTCCCTGTTAGTCTGCTTAAAATGCTCTGCTTTTCTGAAAGGTTATTAGTTTTATCGCCGATGTCTTTTAATCTTTTTTCTCCATAAGAATACTGAAGTGTATCATCTATCCCCCTGATACTTTCCAGCATATGGGCCGAAAGTTCTCCGGACTCTGCACGTAAGTCATCACCTGTTGTACCGCTCCGTTTTGATATTATCATAGGTAATATTACTCCTAACAATACGTAAGACAACATGGCTACAATGCCGAGGATAGGATGATAACTCCCTATAAAAAGACACATGATCGTTTCACTTATGATTGCAATACATATCGGCGAGATGGTATGTGCATAAAAGACTTCAAGTAGCTCTACATCAGAAGTAATAAGTGATATCAGGTCTCCTTTATCCCTGCCTTCGAGTTTTGCCGGGCAAAGCCTTCGGAGTGCTCTAAAAACCTTATCTCTGATAATTGCAAGTAATGTAAAAGCTATGTAATGATTGGTACGCTGTTCTGCAAACCGAAATACAGCTCTTAAAAGTGCAAATGATAGAAGAAGTATCACAATCGCACTCCATGATATATCTGTTTCGAAGCCTAATCCCAAAAGTATAGCTTCTCCCCCTAATATAGGGATAAATTCTGCAGTTAGAAAACCTAATGTACCAAATGTTACAGCCATCAGCATAAATCCTGTTAGTGGTCTTATCAGTTTTACCATTCTGAAAAGGATACGTGCTTTGCTTTGTTTTTTCATACCAACGCACCTTCCTTTCCGAATTCTTCAAGCTCTTTTTGCGTTTCACAAAGTCCTTTATATGTATTACAGGAGCTTAGCAGTTGCTCGTGAGTCCCCTTGCCGGCAACTGTACCGTTTTCCATACAATATATGCAATCAGCATCCTTTACATTCTTCAACCTGTGAGAAATTACGATCACAGTCTTATTTTTAGCAAGTTTCTTTATCTCAGAAAGTATAGTTTCTTCACTTTCAACATCAATGTTACTTGTTGCTTCATCAAAAATATAGATTTTCGCATCATGTAGGATAGATCTTGCAAGGGCCAGACGCTGACGCTGCCCGCCTGAAAGATTTCCGGCATTTTCCGTGAGAGCAGTATCAAGCCCCTTATTTTCCTTGAAAAAACCATCTATATCACATTCCCTTAGTACATTCCACAGCTTCTGATCTGAAGCTCCCTGATCTGCAATAATCAGATTATCCCGGACAGTTCCTTTAAAAAATGTACTGTTAATACCTACATAATTTATTGTATTGAACAGACTGCTTTCTTTTATCCCGGATATATCCAAACCGGCTATAGTAAGCAAACCATGCGGCAGGCTGTTTCTGCCCATGATGAGCGATGTTATAGTAGATTTACCGCTCCCGCTTTCTCCGACTATACCTGTGAAACTGCCTTCAGGGATAACAATATTCACCTTATGAAGGACTTCTTTTTCGTTGTTGTATGAAAAACTCAAGTCCGATAATACTATATCCAGACCGGATGAAGGCAGAATATCAGTCTTATCGTTGTTTTCAGGCTCATTTAAAAACTTAAATATCCTATCACTTGCCGCCATACCATTCATGGCGACATGGAAATAACTACCGAGTTTACGCATCGGGAGAAAGAATTCGGCAGACAACAAGATCATAAAGACTGTACTTTGAAGGCTTAATTCGCCACTTATAAAGGCTTTACCTGCAAGTATGATACCAAGTGCAGCTCCTCCATATGCAAATAAATCCATAATGATAATGGAGTTAAGCTGCATGATGAGTACCTTCATTGTTATCCGTCTGAAATTCTCTGACTCCGTATTCATCTGTTCATTCTTAAATGCATCAGCCTTATATATTTTAAGTGTTGTCATGCCCTGCAGGTTTTCAAGGAAAGTACTGCCAAGCTTAGCATATTGATCCCAGTATTTTGAAAGAAGCTTTTTGGCAATTTTCTGGATCATCACTATAGCTCCTGGGATCAATGGTACACAAACTAAAAGTACTGCAGCCACTTTAAAGCTGCCTGATAATCTGAACAATACAAAAAGTGTTATCGGTGCTAAAAAGGCATAGAAAAACTGAGGGACATACTGGCCAAAATAACTTTCCAGTTGTTCCACGCCTTCTACTGATTCCTGTACCAGCTCCGCTGTTGTTGTATGTTCCCTATATGTATTCCCTAATCTTAAAAGCTTACCGTAAATCTGTTCCCTCATAGTGAGTTTAACTGTCTTAGAGGAAAGATAACTCATTCGGACTGTTGTCTTAGTCATAAAAAAGCGCATTATCATGGTAGCTGCTATGACCATTATACCTACAACACTTTCGTTGGTTGAAAGATTTCCTATGTATAGTTTTTCAATACCTTTTGAGATGATAAATATCATTATTGTATTCATCATCATTTCTATCCATTGGCATATGATGTTTCCTACTATATATTTTTTACTCTCAGGGCACATTGCCATTAATCGTTTATCAAACATTAAAAAATCTCTTCCTGCATTTTATATTATAAAGGTTAGCCAACGCTAATTATATATGTAAAAATACCCCTAAAATCATTATTTGTCAAGGGATAATTATGTGTTGACTACATCATAAGACCATGATATTATATACTGGTAAGCACTGTCTAACCTATATAATATCTTTTAATCTATACAACTTTGAGTTTTTCGATTACGGAGGGTATATAAATGGCCGGAATGGATAAGATGGTAAAGAAGGGATTTATCAGATATACAAAGAAGAAATATCCTAATGAAGCTGAAAGAATAATAAGAAAAGCCGATAAACTTTTTCCTAAACTGTATGCAAAAGCTCCCGATATCGGAGGAAAGGAAAATGCTATGGCTTATAATCTTGATATGATGTTGATAGCCATATCTTTTTTTGAAGCATCCGATCATAGGATTGACGGAAGTGCATTTGGAGAAATAGCTGAAGACATATTCAGCAAACTGAGGTTTCTAGGAAAGTTTATAAATGTCAACCACAAATGGCAGATGAAGCTTCTGAAAAAAATGATGTACAAACGCTATATACCATACTCCAGATTAGTTGACGAAAAAATTGCAAAAGGCGAGTGGGGAAATACATGGAAGATAAAAATAAATCCCAGGCATACCAACGAAGGAGTCTGTTTTGATCTTGTAGGCTGTCCTTTAGCCGACTATGCAAGGGCAAACGGATACATGAATATACTCCCCTTCATGTGTGCTACCGATCACATTTTACCTGAAATCATTCACGCAAAACTTATTCGAACACATACCTGTGCGTTAGGCAGCGATTCCTGTGACTATTGGTATGTAGCAGACAAGAGCAAAACGGCAAAAAAGTTTAAGGGTAAAATTATTTAATGAGAAAAATATCAATTTTTACCTTTCACCCTAAAACAAAAATCACAGCAATCATCTCCCCTGCCAAGCGTTCCCTTACGTTCAAAGACAACCCCGTTCTTCATATTGCCGAACGATATGTCATCCTGAATGCATATGGCAGGGCAAACCTCCGGACAACCAATTTTATTCAGAGTCTCGACATATGGGCAGGTTAAAAGATCATAGCGTTTTTCTTTATTGGTGTTGCAGTGCCACCTTCTCTTAAATCCGGCTTTTTCGCTAAATATTTTTTTTGTGATCATCCCGGCTATTCTCATAAATAGGGCTGAAGGAAACTTTTCAATCTTGTTATGCTTGGCAACTGAGACCGGCTTCATGGCTTCCGCTATAATATCTATCGCTTCCTTTTTTTCCACGATTCCTGAAAGAGGGAAATATAATGCTGCAGCTGACGCCGCCCCCATAATGTGGCCTTTTCTTATTCCCTTCTCATTTTTATACCTCTCTTGATATTCCCTATAAAGTTCGGAAGCTTTGTCAAATAATACTTCTGTTCTATCTACACCTATCTGTTCTGTCATCAGCAGGTATACCTGCTTCCATCCGCAGGTTTTCTGTATTGTCGTAAATTTTCTTGAACTCATTGCTACCTACCTTATCGAACATAATCCACTTTTGTCAATCTTTGGGCCTGTCTATCATAAACATCATAAACATATACAGGTGACCAATGCTGATCGCACCTGTGCCGATAGCGTTTCCAATAATATTATCGCCTATCACAGCAGCAAGAATATAAGATATCACTACACCGATAGCCATATTATACAAGGCTGCACGTTTTGAAAATGATGTTTTACCTTTCAGAATAATGATCGTCTGATAAACGAGTGCTGTTAGGAGTAAGCATCCGAAAATCACCATCAACGGCATCATGAAATAATTTGCATATTTTTCAGCTACCTGTATGGCAAGCTGCTCATCAGTCCCTGCAATCCATTCGTAAAGCAGTGGAATCACAGCACACGGAAGATGTACACCTGCCCCTGCCAAAGTCATATATGCAAATGTTGATATTTGATATACTTTAGGCATTATACCCTTATGATCTTTAAAATGACGGTATATCTGCATATATCCTATTCCGGTAATCGGTATCCCAATAGCACCGATCAAACCTCCGATTGCCATTCTGAGATCAGAGTTTTTTGCAGCTCCGACAAACATGTCCAACATAGCAACCCCGGTTGTTATATTACAGGCAGGGTTTGCACCAATTAGTATATCTCCAATCAATGTAAGCAATGCCCCGATACAGCCACATAATAACGCTGTTCGATATGACAGTTTTTTTATCATATATATTGATTCTCCTTTGAATTAGCCTATGCTAACTATTTATATCATTTTTCAAAGGATAAATCAACTCATAAATTATTTTTTTTATTTAGGGATAACAGTACTGCATTTATTGTTAAACTTCGCACTGCATCGCTATCAAGGTTATAAAGATCATTATTCATCAGCATGTGGCAATGTTGTTCCATAATGTTTACAGCTGAATAAGTTTTTTCGCGTATATAAGCATCATCTTTAATTAAAGCTGATAGTTTTCGTGATAGATCTTCAATCTTAACATTACTTATTTCACAATATAGTTTTCTGACATCTTCATCGGTATGCTTTAAACCTTCCAGTTCTTCATGAATACCACGATATCTGATATGAAATATCTCAAAGTTTTTCAATGCTATTTCAAGATATTGTCTCAAATCTGTTATTTCATTAAGCTCACTGATTTTATCAATACTAACCATGCTCTCTATATTATCAGCTCCGTATGAGATGACAGAAAGCAGCAGATCTTTCTTGTTTCTGAAATACCTGTAGGCGATACCCGTAGATACTCCGGCTTCTTCGGCTATATCATCAACTGTTGTTTTATAGTAACCCTTTTTCGCATACATTGAAAGAGCAGCTTTCAGAATATTTTCCCTTGTTTTCTGAGATCTTGCCTGTATGGGCTTTGCCGTTTTCTCCATTCCTATCTCCTTTTCTTCAGCACAGCAAATCTGAACAGATCATGTCCGAGCACTTTTGCTCCTGATAAATCTGCGGTTTTCTCAAGCAGCTGCATTTCCTTTGACGAGAATTTAACTTCAACAGCTTCTGCAAGTTCCCTGACCTGATTCGGCTTTCGGCATCCACATATCGGGACGATACTTTTATTAACACAGTACGCTTCAGCCACCTGGGGTACTGTGATACCGTGACGCTTGGATATAGCTATCATCACTCTGTAGAGATCATGCATTTTCTTCTTTTGACGGTTCATATACAATTTCATCAAAGAAAACTTCGTCTTTACTCTGGGATCCGTAAGCATGCCTTCTTCAAGTACAGCCCAGGCCCAGAAGGATATATTATTCTCTTTACACCAATCTATCAAACCGTTCTTTTCCCATTCCCTAGAAATAAGACTGTAATGGTTCTGTACACCATAAAGTGGAATTCCTGCATTGTCAAGTATACGTTTAGAAAGTTTGCATTCCTCAAGATCAAAATTAGATATGCCGATATGCTTTATCTTCCCTTCGTTGTATAATTCAATGATTTCATTAAGGTGCTGTTCTATATCCGTCGGAAGATGCAGCCAATAAATGTCTACATAATCACGCTTAAAATCGGACAGATCTTTTTCAAGTGATCTTCTAACACAATTCTTCTTGTAATGAGTAAAAGGTGTGTACTTTGCTGATAAGATGATGTTCTCTGTACCAAATTCGCCTATCATCTTCTGTGCTTTGCCAAGTCCATAATCCCTTGCGAGATCATATATCTTAAGTCCCTGTTTCTCAGCTTCTGCCATCGCTTCTTTAATAACACTGTCTTCTACATAGCTTCCACGGACAGCCTTTCCATACATTTTGCCACCCCATGAGTTTGTTCCTATAACTGCTTTCGCTATAATATTTTCCATAATAATCCGCCTTTCAGAAATATATGAGAATTTTCTCACATTCTATATAACACTGTTTTATTATCTTGTCAATAGAAAAATGAGAATTTTCTCACTTTTAAAATTATTATAATAAAAAGCTATGTATCTTTTCACGGATACATAGCTCCAAATCTTAGTCTATTCTATTGTCCTTAGGATTATTTTTGTTCTCACGGCCAGCGCACCCGCTGCAGCCACTGCATCCGCAACCGCAACCACAGCCTTTTTTCTTTTGTTTTACAATACTAATCACTGCCAGAATAACAACTACTGCAATGATAATGATCAGTATAATGTTTATCGGCATTCTAATCACCTTGCCTTTCTTAGAAGATAAGACATGCAACATGATATACTAT
>JAFXXN010000100.1 GCA_017542245.1 Lachnospiraceae bacterium | reverse complement strand
GTGATTTGGTAGACATGGGATAACCTCCTTTATTCTCCTAAGGCAGGAATATAGATCCGGCCATCAGGGTATTCGAAATAAATAAGGACATTATCTCAGAAAAGCAGTGTAATTAAAAGGTACCGATTATTGAGGGGTTACAGAGCTTCTGAACAAACAGGAGCTCTTTGTGAGGTTTTACGTATGGATAATAGTTGGCAATTATTTTTTACTTCAAAAAAGTTTTATTCTGACTCAATGTTTATACACATCGCGGGACGAACACCAATAATTAAAATTGAACCATAATCTATTTCCTGAAAGTCACGGTGGTTGTAGTCACGGGAAACTGAAAAGCCATATCCGACCACACAACCAACATTATATGTGCAACATACTTTTTTATTATTTGTACCGGGTGTGCGGAGCCACCAAACGCAAGTACGTAATCCCTCTGCAGTAAAAAATTCGTCATCTTTAGCTACATTATCATAAAACACACCTCTAACTATAGCATAATTTGATGGTGCACACCTACGATTTATGTCAGTTACAGCATATTTATCAGCAAATCCATAATCAGATTCAATTATATCAAGCTGTGATAAAAGAAATACTTTATCGTTGGTATCCTCGCCGCCTGGGGTATCTTTCTCTGCATTATCGTAGTTCTCAACAGTTGTCGTCTTTATCATGTGTTTTTCAGACTTGTTAAATGCAGCATTATAAAACTTATCATTTAACCATTTTCGGAGAGTACAGGTCTCCCATGTAACATTTGTTTGTTGGTTATTATATGGAAGTCTGTCAAGAACATACTTGCTTACAACAAATATCTGTTTCTTAGTTTTCTTAAGCACTACCCACTCTATAGGCTCACGTCCATTATAAAAATTCCCGTCTTGCTCATATGCACCAAATGTAATAATGTCCCCTTTTTTTACATTTGAGAAATCATATGATGACTGATATCCATAACCATAATTATAATCCTCAATTTTTAAAGACTTAGACTTGCTATATTCGCTGTATTTAATAGCGCCATACTTTTTTGTGTTATATGATTTTACCTTGATTGTATATTTACCTGCAGGTAGAGATTTACAGTTTTCATTTATCAATTCCTCAGCCTTTAATGTAACTGTCCTTTTTTTTGCACCTGATAATTCTATTTTTTTCACAAGCTTATCTTTACAACTAAAATTGTCATCACAGAACAAGTCGTTTCCATCCTTATATAGACTGTTATCTGCCTTAAAAGTCAGATAAACTAGATATCCTTCAGCATCTTTTGTTTTACCGATAGATACTTTTATACCGGACTCGAACTTTGCCACTTTGATGGAAATCTTAGGTGTGGCAATAGTTATCTCTTTAGCATCCACCTTAACACTTCCGAATGCCCCTAATATAAATACTATCGTAAGCATTATTGTCAATAATCTCTTTATAAATCTCATGTTGTACCTCCATAATAAAAGATAGACTTATTATATCATTTATCAAACATTAAGTCAACGAATGAGAGAGTAAGGGATTCATTTGTTACATCTGTTATTTTATGTAAATTAAAAGTATAAAAAGTAAAGAAATGCCCAAGTTAATGATTTTTGGTACTTTTATGCGTTGTTATTATTTGAAGTATCACAGCTTACAAAACTTGTGTCTATTAACTTTATCATAAAAAGCAAAGGGAGTAAGACTAAACGTTTTACTCCTCGCTGAATCTATCCGGGTATCCAAACTTTTTGAGAGTCTAACTTCGTGAGGGTCTAGTTTGAGGGGTAAAGTTGTAATAACTACAGATTCCGCTATCAATATAACGGTTATTCCTATTCACAGAAATATCGGAAATGCACTTTTACTTTTCAACAGTATTCTATTTATTTATTTTAATTTTTTGCAAAATCGTAACCGATGGTCATTTCTTTGTTGACAGTTTTTGGGACCACGGTAGAAGAATTTTCAACATTAGTTTCTAACTGCGCCACACATCTGGAACAAAACTTAACTCCGACACTGTTTTCTTTACCACATTTACTGCAAAACATAAGACTCTACTTGAAAATAGAAAAAAATTCGATTAACACATTATTTCAAACTTATCCACATAGCGGGTCGAACTGCATAATTCTTTATCAAAACTTCTCCAGCTAAGTATTCTCTTACAGAAGAATATTTTAATCCTGATCCAACTATTTTTCCATCTACACCAACAGCATGGGTGTAGTGAGTGCCATCAGTATATGAACGTATCCACCAAAGGCAGGTATACTTGCCATCTTTTGTTGTATAATGTTTACTTATTTCATCTTTGTTATAAAGATTAGACGTGACAACACCTTTCTCTATAGCATAAGCAGTTGGGTTACATCTTCTGTTGATATCTTGTTCATTTAGATCGCTGTTAAAACCATATAATTGATTGGCAATATCATATATAGATAGAATAAAAACCTTATCGTTTGTATTTTCACCAATAATATTTTGGTAATGATAAAAAGCAGTTTGTTTATCAGGATCTATAAATTCCGGAACTTCTACATATGTTGTGTTTATTTTTCCTTTCTCTTCATCACTAAAAGCTGAATTATAAAAATCTTCATTTAACCATTTCCGTAAAGTGCATGTTTCCCAAGTAATATTTTCCCTTTTATAGTTATACGGAAGACAGTCTAGCCCATATTTACTAAGCAATAATATTTTCTCTCCTTCATTCGATAGTACTATCCACTCTATCGGTTCTTTGCCGTTTGATAAATCATTATCCTGTTCATAATGTCCTAAAACAATAATGTCACCTTGTTTAGAGTTAACATCTATATCAACTGAAATACCTGAATCAGGAATAGCAGTAGGATCAGGGATAGTAGTGATAGTAAGTTCTGAAGAAGTTGAAGGATTCAGAGTTGATGAATCTGGCGGTGTAACAACTGTTGACGACTCTTTTCCATTTTCTTTACTATAATCGGAACATCCAGTTAAAGTAAGCAATATAATAAATATTATTAAACCTCTTCTCATATTATTATCCCTTCATGTTTATAATTTTTCTTTCTATGTATATCATTCTTTTAATTTTTTGTTTAAAACTTTAAACATTCTATTGTTTAAAGTTAGTAAAGCATTACTTTAACAATATACTTTTTTATTATAACAAAAGTTGTATATGAAATCAAATAAAAAAGCATCTAAAGCTGAAAGACAACTTGAGATGCTTTGTGAAATTACGAAGCGGATAACGGGAGTCGGACCCGCCTCCTAAGCTTGGGAAGCTCATGTACTACCGATGTACTATATCCGCAAATATATAATGTATCAGAGCGATTTATGATTTATTGAAAAACTTTGATACGCTCGACACATTATATTATACATATAATTTGGTAAAAAATCAAGAAGAAAATCATCAATACATATAATTATTCGGCAATAATTCAATATATTCTTTTCTTCACTTTACTTTAAAGATTCCCTTTACCTCTGTCTTGGGCATCGCCATAAAGAAATCGTCCTTCTTTTCAAAACCGCATTTCTCATAGAATCCTTTGGCTTTGGTGGTTCCGAGGAATCCCCAGAGATATTCCAGTTCGGGAGAGGACTTTATGAATTCCACAAAACGCTTTCCAAGGCCATGTTTCTGAAGGTCTTTATCTACTACAACATCTGAAACATAGAACATTGTGGCATAATCGGTAACTGTACGCCCAAATCCAACCTGTACGCCGTTCTCATCCAGTATACCGAAGCATAAAGAATTTTCTATAGATTTCTCAACGGTCTCCCTGCTGCGATTGCAGGCCCAGTGTGTTTGCGACAGAAGCTTCATTATGTTGTCAATCTGCATGAATTCGCGGCCTTTTATAAAACGATATTTTGTTCCTTTATCGATCAACTTTTCCACTAATTCGGCAAATCCCATACCATGTGATGCCTTTACGAGAATTGTATCATCATTTTTTAGCCCGATTGAATCAAGGTTTTTGATCAATTCTTCTCTGCTATTGAAATAAAGTGCTTTGGTATCTTGCTGAGTATTACCTGCCAGAGAATTATATCCTTCATACATATTTGCGGATAATCCGCCTATACATATAAGCAGATCGATATTCTTTTTTGCGGCATATTCACCCACTTCACGGTGGAGCTGCTTTTCATTCTCACCCAGTTCGAACATATCCCCCAAGATTAATACTTTCCTTCCGGCAGTTTCATCCATAAGATCTATAGCTGCCATCATTGACTTGGGGTTGGCGTTATAAGAATCATCCACTACAAGATAACGATCCGTATAATTGGGACAACATCGGCCTTTTACAGGTTTTGCGGCCTCTATGCCTTTTGCTATCTCTTTTATATCCATTCCGAAATATAATCCGGCAATGCAAGCTGCCAAGGCATTCATGACCATATGTGAACCCTGCAGATTAACTTTAACCGAAGTGCTTGCTTCATCAAGGCCTAAAAATCCTTTCTTAACATTCATATTGAAAAGGCTGCCTTCTACTCCGAGATTTTTAACCGAGTCAAAGAAAACATCTCCGTTTTTTCCGTACCCGGCTATATTTATCTTTTCCAATGCATCTGTAAGCTCTTCTGACAGTACGTTCTTTGAACGAGAAGCGAGTTTAATGAGTTTTTCGTCATCGGTATTTAATATCAACAGTCCGCCCGGCTTTATATGTTTTAATACTTCTGATTTTGCTTTTAGTACTCCGTCCAGATCTCCGAGTTTCTCAAGGTGGCAGGGTCCGATATTGGTCATTACTACCGCATCGGGGTTGACCATGGTACCGAGTCTGTCCATTTCACCGAAGTCGCTGATACCCATTTCAACTACAGCCATTTCATGTTCCTGATCAATGCTGAAAAGGGTAAGGGGAACGCCTATTTCATTGTTGAAATTCCCTGCCGTTTTGGCGGTTTTGAACTTCTGGGAAAGGACTGATGCTACTAACTCTTTGGTGCTTGTTTTTCCGACACTTCCCACAATTCCGACAATCTTGGCATTTATCTGGGTACGATAGAATGCGGCAAGTTTTTTTAACGCGATAAGAGTATCCTCAACAAGGATAAATGCTCCGCTTGATCCGTTTTCATAGGAATCGGGGAGCTTCTCGCAGATAACTCCAAGGGCACCTTTTTCTATTACACTGTCAATATATGAATGGCCATCGGTTCTTTCACCCTTGATAGCTACAAAGATCCCGCCGGGAATTACAAGGCGGGAATCTATAACTATATTTTCGGCCTCTTTGAGCAGAATATCCGAAGAGTCAGCTTTTTTTGCCGTTTGTAAATATAACTTTCCGTCGACTACCTTCGCGATATTCTGCAAGGTCATGTTTTTCATATCTTATCTCCAAATTCTCAGTACTTTGCAAGGGATACTTTGATTATCCATTCACACAGATCAGGGAAATCAACACCTATAGCGGCTGCTTCCTGAGGAATAAGGCTGGTAGGTGTCATGCCCGGAAGGGTATTGGCTTCAAGACAGTAGATATCCCCGGTATTTTCATCCATAACGAAATCCATTCTGGCATAGGCAAGGATTCCAAGGGCTTTATATGCTTTTAATGCCATATCCTGAATAGCTTTTGTCTGCTCTTCGGTAAGCTCGGCAGGACAGGTTTCAATGGTTGATCCGGCTTCGTATTTATTCCTGTAATCATAGAAACCCTGCTTAGGTGCAATCTCTACAACAGGAAGAGGCTGTCCGTCGATTACGCCGTCTGTAAATTCACGTCCTTTGATGTAGCTTTCGATAAGAATCTTATTGTCATATGTATATGCATCTTTTACAGCAAGGTCATATTCATATTTGTTTCTTACAATATAAACACCGACGCTTGAGCCTCCGGAGCATACCTTTACTACGCAGGGGAATTCCGGAATACATTCACCGTCACCTTTCTTTAAAGTGACTGATCTCGGAGTGGGGATTCCTTCCATTTCAAATACTTTTTTTGTAATGGATTTATCCATGGCCATGGCAGAACTTATATAGTCGGTTCCGGTATATTTGATATTATAAAGATCAAATGCTGCCTGAACTTTGCCATTCTCACCATAATCTCCGTGAAGACCCATGAAGACAATATCTGACATCCTGCAGATATCGATTACGTTTTCTCCGAAAAGTATTTCCGGATTTTTTCTAAGAGCTTTTACGGCTTCGATATCAGGAGAGTTTTTCCGTATTTTACCGACTTTTTCAGCCCAATCAACATCGGCTTCGAATATATTCGATATGTCGCCCTGGTATCCTAAGAAAATATCGAGCATAATGGCCTGGTGCCCTTTACTTTTAAGTGCTTTATAAACCTGGGCTCCCGTAACGAGAGAAACATCACGTTCGGTACTGATCCCACCGCATAAAACTACAATTTTCATATTGGTCCTCCGAAATAATAATTATTATTTTCAACATGTTATCTTATAATATAGATATTTATTATCATACATGGTGCCTATTGTAGCACATCCTGTACAATACTTCAATAACTTATATAGTTCTTCTTTTTATTTTTTAAGTACAAAAATAAATAATAAAAATCATATGTAATATTTATTTTATGTAATATCAGTATTTTTTTCTGAAAATTTTTAAAAAACACTATGAAAAGTTAAAATATTGTGATATAATATAATTTATATTACTGAGAAGATACTTGCCTTACGGTATGTATAAAAATATGACCGGGAAGTAATCGGTATCACTGATACTGATGGAGATGAGAGAGGGAAAAATGATATATTTTGATCACCTGCCATTGAATAAAGATATATTGGAGGCTTTGGGAGAGCTGAGTATCAATTATGTTTTCCAGCCTATTTTCTATGCTGACAAGAAAACAATATTTTCATATGAAGCACTTATGCGACCGACCAATATGAGTGTCACCGAGCTGATTGCCGACTATGAGAAAAAAGATAAACTCCATGTTCTTGAGGTCGCTACTTTTTTTGGTGCCATGCAGGCTTATCAGTTGCGCGGATATTCCGAAAAACTCAGTATGAATTCATTTCCGTCGGAATCGTTTACGCTTGAAGAGGGAAGGATTTTCATAGACTACTACGGAGATATCAATGGATTGACGATCATAGAAATATTAGAGTATCCTTATACTGTTTATTCAGCGGTAAACGATAAGAAAATAGCTGCTGCAAGACATAACCTGAGACTGGCTATAGATGATTTTGGTGCCGGTATCAATAATATGGAAATAGTAGACATGTATTCGCCTCATATAGTTAAGCTTGACAGGGAGCTGATATCGTTTATCGATGAAGACAGGTTTAAACAGGAATTTGTAAAGCAGCATGTAGCTGAATTTCACAGAAGAAAGATCATGGTAGTTGCCGAAGGAATAGAAAGAGCTCAGGAATTTGACTTTCTTGCTAAGATCGGGGTTGATTACTTTCAGGGCTTTTATCTTGCAAGACCGGCATAAGAAAAAGAATGATCATCAGAAAAGTAAATTTAGAAAAAGGTTTCAGAGTCCTTGACGGAAATAGTCGAGGACTCCTTTTATGCTCTTTTCGGAAACATTAATGGTATTTACGGCCTCATTGATATCCCAGAGATAATGTGCATCTGAGTCGGTGATGACGTTGCATTTCTGCAGATAGGGATGGTCACGGCGGACAGAGTGAAGGTTGGTGAGTTTTTTACATTCAAATGTTGTGAAAGTGCTGTCGGGAGGGATAAATCCAAGATTGGAGATAACACTTGTGGTGGATTTATCGACATGAGCGGGTATCATTACTCCGTTATAAGGCTTTAGGGCTTTGTCAACATCAGAAAAACCGATGGATGTAGCATTTATCAACAAATTTTCAATCTCACCGGTGATGTTTTCGTCTTCATCACAGATATACTGATGTCCGAAAACAGTGGGATTGTTTTTTACTGGCTGGAGACAGGAATAGACATGCTCACTGAATGCCAATGCTTCTTCAAGGGTATAAAAAAGACAGAGGACATGTGCTTCCTCCTCTGTGGTAAGCTCCATACCCGGTATAACAAGAATGCCGTTCTCCTCACCAAGCTTCATGGCAGCCCTGCAGTTCAGACTGCTGTTGTGGTCGGTTATGGCAACGGCTTCAAGCCCCTTTAACGCAGCCATTCCGATAATATTCGCCGGTGTCATATCGTTATCGCCGCAAGGGGAAAGACAGGTATGTATATGAAAATCGTAACTGAAATTAACCATTTAACAGATTGTAAACCTTGAGAGCGGCGTCGAAAATCGGAAGTTCTGTAGAGAAGAGTGTAATGTCCTGGATTTTTGCTTTTGACAGAACATTGGGTTCGATTACCGTATTCTCTGCAAGGATAATGCAGGCGCAGTCGGTAAGAGAAGATACCGCCAGCGCGTTAGTGTTTCCCATTATCGTTACCCAGGCAGCACCGGCGGGAGCCTTGCTCATGGCAACGCTTAAAAGATCGCAACAGAAAGGAACAGATATTTCCTTATTCATTTCGCCCTCTGTGACGATCTTAAATTCCGGGATATTTTTTAAGTCATTTACTACCATTTTATTTCTCCTGATATATTAAAGGTGTGAAAATTCGTCTGAAATCTTATGTATGTATTCTCTTAATATATGTATACAGTCTTTCTCGTTTGCTACTCCTCTGACAATATCATTTGCAAGAGCTTTACATGTAGGAGCGCCGCATGAACCGCAGTCAAGACCGGGGAACTTCTGGCACAACTCGTCGACCTGGGACATTTTTGTAAGGCTTTCAAGCATATTGGTCCCTAACTTAAATACGGGCTGATATTCAACATTTTCAGTCCACTCGGGATGAATGTCGAACGGAGCCTCGTGGGTCTTTGCAACGGGAAGGTATTTTCTTAATCCTTTTAATTTTACTATAGCCAGGAAAGGATTCTCAACCTGAAGAACGCCGCCGACACAGCCGCCGGTACATGCATTTAATTCTATAAATGAAGGGACTTTAAGGAATTTTTGGTCTTCGAGATCTTCCAGTACTTTAATAACATTTTCTATTCCGTCGGCAGCAAGATAGGAATCGGTAAGAAGACCAGCAGCTTCGCCGCCTATTCTGCCCCAGCCGATGCCTATGCGGCCGGACATGGAAAGTTCCTCAACACGATTCTCTTCAACTACTTTTGTCATGGATGAGATGAGCTTCGGATAGATATCCTTTATGGCCACTACCTCATCAACATCGCTCTTTTCATATCCTATAGGGAATTTAACCGAAGTCACTTTTGCAGGGCAAGGCGAAATAAAGAAAATACCTATCTCTTCGGATTTTAACCCTGTCTTTTCTATAGCAATATGTCTGGCCATCTCTGCAGCAATCTCCATGGGAGGCTTTATCGGCATCATATGCTCGATGAGATTCGGAAAACGTACTCTTATAAGACGTACCACGGAGGGGCAGGCAGTACTGATCAAAGGCCATTCGGATTCATGTTCTTCGATATATTTTCTTGAAATAGAAGAAACCAATTCAGCTCCGGCACTTACTTCAAAGACATCATCAAAACCCATGTCTTTTAAGGCGGTAAGGACAATATTGATATCATCCAGATTGTTTGCCTGTGCATAAAGGGAAGGTGCCGGAAGAGCTACAACATATTTATACTTATCTATATTTTCTATCGAATCGGTTGTGGCTAGTTTAGCATGATTTTTACATATCCTTATACATTCGCCGCAATCGATGCAGAATTCTTTTGTGATCACTGCCTTGCCGTTACGAACTCTTATGGCCTCGGTAGGACATCGTTTTATGCAGTTTATACAGCCTTTGCACAGGTCTCTGTCAAGATGGACAGATGTGTAAAATTCGCCCATGATAAAATCCTTTCTATGGATGATGTCTTATATCTTTAATATTTTAAAAGTATACCTTCATGGTAACTGTGGTGCCTACACCGATTTCAGTTTCTATGTTCATTTCATCGGAATACTTTTTCATATTGGGAAGTCCCATGCCTGCGCCGAAGCCTAAAGCACGGACATTCTCCGATGCTGTGGAGTATCCGGCCTGCATGGCGAGATCAAGGTCTTTTATACCGGGTCCCTTATCCTTAAGTATCATAGTGATATCCTTAGTGGTTATGATTACGTCTATTACACCGCCGTTTGCATGAATGACCATATTGATTTCACCTTCATACATGGCTATGGATACTTTACGGATGACTTCGGGATTGACTCCCATCATTTTCAACTTTGATTTTACGTCTCCGGATGCTTCACCGGCACGGGTAAAATCTTCGTCTGAGATAATGTATTGTAATTTTAATGAATCGCTCAATACGGTTTACCTCCCCGCAGTCCGTTATCGTAAAGCATGCCGCAGGCATTGAACATTCGATGGTCTGTGCACAGAAGGGCGATATCGCGCTCTTTTGCCATCTCTATCATTTCCTCGGTCGGCTTTTTGCCACGAATGAAAACGATACAGTATATATCTATCATTTCTGCGGTTCGTATGACCTGAGGGTTGCAAAGACCGGTGAGAAGAACAGCCTGATCCTTTACAAAAGCGAGTACATCGCTCATCATATCAGAGCCGCAGGCAGAGTGGATCTCACGATCCTTTTGATCCTCTCCGCATATATAAGTGCCGTGTAAAATCCTTTGTACATCATCAATGGTCATAAATTAGTCCCTTTCTTGTAATCGATATTAAGATTTGTTGTATACAGGCTGTTATATGAAGTGAAAGTGTCCGCGAAGCAGCCGAATGAGGTGTAGGGTATATCCGCGTAAGAACGAAAAACGAATTTTCCCAATCTGATCATAACAAACCTGTATATTCAATATAACACATAATTGATAAAAGTTCAAACAATACTTAAAAAAATAATTAAAATGTTTTACAATAACTTTTGACAAAATGATGAAAATGTATGTTGATTTTAGCTTGAAAATATGATATCATAAACTATAACTGCGAGGTCTGACCCTCTTTGCGTATTTTTATGCATTTATGGTGTTTTTCCTTCGCCAATCATATTTTCAAGGAGGTTTGAAAATGGGTTCTAACAAAAAGAACATCCCTTTCAATGGCACGCCGGAGCAGGAGACAAAGCTTCGTGCGGTTATCGCTGAGCTTAAGGATGAGAAGGGTTCACTTATGCCTATCCTTCAAAGGGCTCAGGATATTTATGGGTACCTTCCTTATGAGGTACAGAAAATTATTTCAGATGAAATGAACGTTCCGATTGAGAAAATTTACGGTATCGTTACATTTTACGCTCAGTTCTCACTTTATCCTAAGGGAAAGTACAAGATCTCGGTATGCTTAGGTACAGCATGCTATGTAAAGGGTTCAGGAGATATCTATGACAAGCTCATAGAGAAGCTTGGAATCCAGGGCGGAGAGTGTACACCTGACGGAAAATATTCTCTTGAAGCTTGCCGTTGTGTAGGTGCTTGTGGTCTTGCACCTGTAATGACAATTAATGATGATGTATACGGCAAGATGACTGTTGACAAGATTGATGAAATACTCGCTAAGTATGAATGATAGGGTGAAACCTTATGATGCCTGAAATCTCACTCAATATATTAGATGTAGCACAGAATTCCGTAAAGGCCGGAGCAAGCCTTGTTACTTTGGAGTGCCTGATTGATACCAAAGCAGATACTCTTACCGTTATCATAGATGATGACGGCTGCGGAATGAGTAAGGAACAGGTAGAAGCCGTAACGGATCCTTTCTTTACGACCAGAACCACAAGAAAAGTCGGACTTGGAGTTCCGTTCTTTAAGATGGCCGCAGAAAGCACAGGCGGCAGTTTCGAGATTTTATCGGAACAGGGAAAAGGAACTAAGGTTACCAGTGTGTTTGTCCTTTCAAGCATAGACCGTATGCCTTTGGGCGATATGGTTTCTACAGTGCATATGCTCATTACTCAGAACGGAAAGATGGATCTGGTATACCGCTACAATGTGGACGGCACAGAGTTCATGCTGGATACCCGTGAGATGAGAGCCGTTTTGGGCGACGATGTATCATTCATGGAACCGGAGGTTTCGGAATATATCAGGGAATACCTGAAAGAGAACACTGCCGAAGTTAATAACGGGCAGGAGTTTTAAAAATGAATTAATTATAGTACCATAAGGAGGAATAAAATGAAGTCTCTTGAAGAATTAAAGGCAATAAGAGAAAAAATGCAGGGAAGCGTTGCTCTTCGTAACGAGGACAGCGACCAGACAAGAGTAGTTGTCGGTATGGCTACCTGCGGTATCGCGAGCGGAGCTCGTCCGGTACTTAACGCTTTGGCTGAGGCTGTAGCTGAGAAGAAACTTGATAAGGTAGCAGTTACTCAGACAGGCTGCATCGGTCTTTGCCAGTATGAGCCCATAGTTGAAGTTTATGAGCCCGGCAAGGAGAAAGTTACATATGTAAAGATGACTCCCGACAAGGCTTTAGAGGTTGTTAACCGTCACTTAAACGGTGGTTCACCTATTAAAGAATATACTTTAAATTCTACGACTTTATAATCTAAGAGGAGGTATAAAATGTATCGTTCACATGTATTAGTATGCGGTGGAACCGGCTGTACTTCCTCCGGAAGTCAGAAGATTATGGAAACACTGCGCACTGAGATCGAAAAAGCAGGTCTTGACAAGGAAGTATCCGTAGTTCAGACCGGCTGTCACGGACTTTGCGCATTAGGTCCTATTATGATCGTTTACCCTGAGGCTGTTTTCTATTCGATGGTTAAGGCTGAGGATATCCCTGAGATCGTTTCAGAGCATTTAGTAAAGGGTAGAGTAGTTAAGCGTCTCGTTTATGAGGAGACAGTTACCGATGAGGGTATCAAGTCTCTTGCAGATACAGACTTCTATAAGAAGCAGCATCGTATTGCTCTTCGTAACTGTGGTGTTATCAATCCCGAGAATATCGATGAGTACATCGGTACACGTGGATATGAAGCACTTGGTAAAGTTCTTACCAGCATGACTCCCGAAGAAGTTATCCAGGTTATCCTTGATTCAGGTCTTCGCGGACGTGGTGGCGCAGGCTTCCCTACAGGAAGAAAGTGGCAGCTGGCTCGTAACCTTGTTCAGGACGGCGGACAGAAGTATGTTTGCTGTAATGCTGACGAGGGTGACCCCGGTGCATTCATGGATCGTTCAGTTCTTGAAGGAGATCCTCATGCAGTTCTCGAGGCTATGGCTATCGCAGGTTATGCTATCGGTGCTTCACAGGGCTACATCTACGTTCGTGCAGAGTACCCTATCGCTGTACAGCGTCTGAATATCGCTATCGGACAGGCAAGAGAGTACGGCTTACTTGGAAAAGATATTTTCGGAACAGGCTTTGATTTTGATATAGAGTTAAGACTTGGTGCAGGTGCATTCGTTTGTGGTGAGGAAACCGCTCTTATGACATCTATCGAAGGTAATCGTGGTG
>JAFXXN010000099.1 GCA_017542245.1 Lachnospiraceae bacterium | reverse complement strand
GTGATTTGGTAGACATGGGATAACCTCCTTTATTCTCCTAAGGCAGGAATATAGATCCGGCCATCAGGGTATTCGAAATAAATAAGGACATTATCTCAGAAAAGCAGTGTAATTAAAAGGTACCGATTATTGAGGGGTTACTTTTTGCCGGTGGCAACAGCAATATTGGCTGGATGTTCCTTACTTTTGGATTTGGGGCAGGAGTTGTTGCTTACTGCTTTGGCGGTCTGCTTACTGCATTAAAGATGGCTTTAGGTATTGCTAAATGGGGAATTTTAGCAGGCTTTCCTACCTGTATAGCTTTGGTTCCGTTTACAGCAATACTTGCAATACTGGCACTTATATTCCTGCCTATCATTCCTGTAAGGAAAGCTTACATAGAGCATCGTGTGGAGATAGCATAACCATAAAGTTACTCCCATACAGGAACGGTATAGGACGGATTTATGGGGACAAAACAAAGACCTTTTTGAACCGGTCAGATTATAAATGGGGGTATATATAATGGCAAAAGAATTTGATTACAACGAGAACAATTTTAATACTGAATATGTTATGCGTGAGCTTGAGACATGTGAAGAAATAGCTGCTTTAAAAGAGGAGATATTACCTAAACTACAGGCGCGCAAAGAGCAATGGCAACAGAAAATAAATGAGATTATCAATAATACCGGATATACTAAGACACATTTTGCAGAACTTTGCAATACCAGCCGTGTTACGGTTGATAAGTGGTGCAAGGGTTCTATACCCAAGAGGAGGGATATTTTCCTGACTATCGGTTTGGCAGCGAACTATGATCTTGAAGAGATGAATCTTTTCCTGCAGAGGTACGGACAGTATCCTGAGCTTTATTCCAAGAGCCTTGAAGACTGCGTCTGCATCTTTGTTATAAAAAATTATAATGAAGACCGGGTACAGAAATACCGTGAGATACTCGAACGCATTAAAAAGAATATAATAAGAAGCGATGAGTCTGATAATGCAGATGTGGGCACAGTCGAATTCAGAGATAAGCTTTTTAACGTGAAGGATGAGGATGAACTGGACAGGTTCATAACGGATAACAGTGCTATTTTTTCTAAGGCATACTATAATCTTTATACTCATGTGAAAATGAGCATAGAGGTAAATTCCAATTCGAGCTCGGCCTTTGAAATGGCAGAGGCTCAGGGCTGGTCATCCTCTCTTCGTCAGTGTGTATCAAAGATTTATCAAAGAAAGTGGTATCCGACAAGAAATAAGATTATTTCACTTGGACTGCATTTGGGTATGGATCATGAGGAGATAGATGAAATGTTGGGAGAGGCTCATATGGAACCTCTATATGCAAAGAATATCTTTGAAAGCATTATCATATATATACTTGAAGATGCCGGGCTGAATAACCTGTTGGGCATGGAAGCTGACAACGATGATCCTGATGCATTCTTGAAATTTGCTTTAAAAAAGATGAAGGAGCTGGATATCCCGGAAGTAGATGATTTCATTTCAGAAATATCGGGGGTTGAAGATGAGTGGTAAAAGAGAGAATAATTTAATATTGATAGAAAATGGTCATATATGGACAGAAAAACTTGATGCTCGTCTTGTCTGGAGCATAGGAAGGGTAAATTCAAACGATATGCCCGACATAAAGCTGCACACACAGACTGTGAGCAGGCAGCACGGCAGCTTTCGAAATACGGACGGAATATGGTTTTACTGCGATAAAAATGGTAAGAACGGAACGGTCCTTAACGGAAAGCATATTAGTCCCGGAATCCGCGGACGTGTTAAGCCACAATCCTTAAAGGATGGAGACATCTTAATATTCGGGGGACCGGAAGAGGAAGTTATAAACAGTAAGGTTGTATGGGCTATGTTCTCTGAATATTATTATGATGACTGGAGAGTCGAGGATACGAGGAACATTAAGAGACTTTGTTTCTGCGATAACAAAGGGAACACTAAGATTGATGGAATATCTAAAGGCGCGAGAATCAGGATGGATGACGGAATCGCAATATATATGGGAGATATTACTTACTTGGCGGGTGATATTTCTGTGAAGGAAGCATAATGACGGAGAATATATTATTACAGCTTGAAGAAAGCGGCAGACTGTTTAAGAACTATGTTTTTTCCAGAGAAAATGGAAGCCCACTCCTACTTGGCAAGGGTGGGTTTTCTTCTATATATGAAATGCAAAACAGGAATAATCCTGATAAAAAATATGCATTAAAGGTAATAGGGCTTGAATCGAAGGATGTGGAGCCGAAATATTTTAAGGAATCCTGTGGGATACAGAAGGATCTCCAGCAACAGTCGGAGCATATTGTAAGGATCATAGACTGTAAGATGTTAACTGTTTCTTTGGATGATGATAATAGGATAACAGCGATTCACAGTGTTAATGACAAAGAAACGGATGAGAATGAGCTGACTTTGAAATTTGCTCTCATGGAAAAACTGGAACCGGTAATAGAGACTGACAGATTTCATAATGCCGAGCTTCCCAGAGAAGAACTAAAAGAAGACAAAGAAATCCTAAAGCTCTTGTCAGATATAGGTATGGCCCTGATAACGGTACATGAAAACAAGTGTATTCATAGGGATGTAAAGTTGGAGAATATATTCTGGGACAGGTCCGAAGAGGTATATAAACTTGGAGATTTCGGGATTTCAAAGCGGACAATTGACGGAAATGCTGAAACAATTGAATATACTGACGGATATGGTGCTCCGGAGATTGAAAAACTAAATGAAACTTATGGCAGCACGGTTGATATTTATTCACTGGGTATAGTTCTTTATCTTCTGTATAATGACCTGAAATTTCCGGGTTCATCCGGTTATTATCCTAATAATTCGTTTCAGTATGATGTGACTTCCGTATTTCCGGCACCGAAAAACGCTTCGGAGCGTATGACCGCTATAATCAGGAAAATGTGCAGCTTTTACCCTGAGGACAGATATAAATCTGTGAAAGAAGTTCTGGAGGATATTATAAAGAACGGGATGTATGACAATTCCGCATCAGAGGAAGAGATTTCTGAATTTCTTGATATGATAACGGAAACTTATCATAGTGAAGATACGGCAAGAAGGCAGACCCCGGTCGAAGATATTATTACGGAGACTTATCATGATCGGGAAATAGTAAGTATTGAGAGCCTGCTCGACGATGAAGAATCAGATGACTTTGAGGAAGAAGATCGTCCGGTGACACGAGCGGACCGGATAAGATGGAGAAAGGGCGGAAAAGATTTTTTCGGTGAAGTCAGTGTAAGTTATTATCTGGCGATGGTTCCTCTTTTGGTGTTGCTTTTTAAGTGTATGAATTTACATTATCCGGATACACTTAACCTAATGATGTGGGTACTTCCGGCAGGGCTTTTTTTGCTGGCAGTATCTCAAAAGATTGGAGAATTAAATCTGACATTTGGAATAGCGCTTAGTGCATTTGCTATATATTCTGCATATATTTCGGGATGTTCAATGCTGCATATCATGGTTATTGTTTGTGTTATCTTAGGGATACCGGCACTGAGTGCAGCCGGGGCAACTGCGATGGCTTTATGGCTGTTCCTGGAGTCCGGAGGCTTTCTCTCTTTCCTTGATTTTGCTGAAAATTGGGAGCTTGGCTGGATAGTAATGATCGCGATAATCCCGATAACCTTTGAACTGCTTATGTACAGGGTGCTTTTTGCAGATAGTATGCGGGGGCGCTTTCAGGTTAACATTTTATTATTCGATAAAATTCCGATCTTAATTACTTTGGCCGGAGTTATTATCCTTATTCTTGATAAGGCTGTCGGGCTTGATATACCTGAGATATTAAGTAAAATGCATCTTATTTATGCGGGCATAGGCTCGTTTGTGATATGTTTAGTCTTGAAAATAAAAGTGTGGGGTTTTTTGGCAGATGAAGAAAGAGTGGACTAAAGAAAATAAAGAAAAAATATTAATGCAGCTGTGCGCATTCGATTTTCGACTTTTTAAGAAATTTATGTTTGATACCGATGATGCCCATCTAAAACTCCTTGGAAGCGGTGGATTTGGGGACGTGTATGAAGCCCATAAAACGAAAAGCGGTAAAGGTGGCTATGTAATAAAGGTCATTGGCTTTAAAAGCAGCTATAATGATCCAAAAGATTTTTTAGAAAGAATAGAAATACAAAAGAAGACCGCCTGGGTAAGTGATAATATTGTTAAAGTGCATGATGCTGTAATGCTTAGGGTTTTTATTGATGAACAGGAAAATGTGACAAATGCCGAGGCTATTGATGGCAGATCAGAGGAGCCGGATCAGGTACCGCGGAACTGCCTTAACCTGTCATTTGTTGTTATGGATCGTTTGTCACCGGTTCTGATCCGAAAGAAAAATGGAAAAGCTGAGCTTTTTCCTGAAAAACTTGCCCAATTTGAGGAAAAAGAGATAGTAAAACTTGCTTATGATGTGGGAAGGGGCTTGCTGAATATTCATACAGAAGGAGCAGTTCATGCGGATATAAAGCTTGAAAATATTTTTTATTCGCCGGTTAGCAAAAGATATCAGATCGGAGATTTCGGCATTTCCATGAACACATTGGATGGTTTTATAACAGGTAGATTGGGAACGCCGGGATATATGGCTCCGGAGGTCTATTTTGCAGGTGAGGAAAATGAGCATGACTGTACAGCTGACATCTATTCTTTCGGAATGATCCTGTACGTGCTGCTGAATGAAGGGAAATTCCCGGAATCTAACGGAATGCGTTATGTTGCAAAACAGTATATGGCTGATTTTGAGCCGGCTGAACCTATGACCGGAAGTGAGGAGTTAAAGAATATTGTTCTTAAGATGATTAGGAATGACCCGGATGAAAGGCAGCAGTCAATAAGAGAGGTACTTAATGATTTGGATGGCCTAAAATATGCAAAGTCCGTAAAGTACAGACGTGAACATCGAAATGCTTCCATGCTGCTTGGCTCAAGCTTTGCTGTTATGGGTTTTGTCATACTAAGATTTTCATATCTTAAGGAGGTTTCTGTTGACCTTGATCTCTGGACGGTTTTGTTTTTGACCGGATGTATCATAAGGGCAACTTTAAAATTCTATGAAAAAGAAACCGGTATTATTAGTATTTTTACTTTGATACTCGGTATTGTGGCGATTTTTACTTCAGGATTTTCATGGGTGAAGCTGGGAGCGGTAATAGCGCTTGTTTTAGTAGGACCATTTGCAGGATTGTTCGGCATGGGCGTTTTGTTTATAAAGGGGATAGAGATATTGGAAATAGCTGCAGGCAGAAATTATTCTTCCTATTTTAATGACGGCTGGCTGGCAGTTCTGCTTCTTTTCCTGGCCATACTGCTTTTCTACGAAAGCTTTATCCTGACTATACGGGAAGAATTCTTTTTTGTCACGAAAGTTTATCTGAAAAACCTGCATTGGTATATTGCCGGCTTGACGTTCCTTTTAATGATCATTAATCCTATGCTGGATGAGTGGTTTTCGTTTATAAGCGGTAATGATACAATAAAAATCGGCGTTGGAGGGCTCTGCTTTTGCTTATTCTGGCTTTTAAGGCTAAAGCTTTTGAGAGGTTTTGAATCAATTAGAGAGAAGAAAATGTCAAGGGATCAGTCAGTGGCAGCAATTGGGGAAGAAGCGGGATTTTGATCCGAATGACAGCATAATATAACAAAAATTGATTTAGATAAAATTTTGAAGAAAAAACCTCACAAATAGTGATAATTAGAGGGAAAACAAAATTTTCACTTCAGTTCTTTCAAAAAAATAAAAAAAATAGTTGACAAGAAGAAAAACACGAGGTATAATGTTCCTTGCGTTGTGAGAAGAGAGAGACCGCCTGTAAGTGATTCTCTTAAGTTATCCTGCTTACATCGAGAGCGGGGTGTGGCTCAGTTTGGCTAGAGTGCTAGATTTGGGATCTAGAGGTCGCAGGTTCAAGTCCTGTCACCCCGACGCGAAAAGAATATGTATTTTGTGATATGCGGGTGTAGTTCAATGGTAGAACACCAGCCTTCCAAGCTGGACACGTGGGTTCGATTCCCATCACCCGCTTTTTGTGTGACAGCGAGCAATATAACAGAAAGTTATTTTTGTTATATTCGAACAAACGGTCATCGAGAGAGTTTATTCTTGAGATGTACGACAATAACGCACAAGAGTCCGTGCCAGTAGCTCAGTTGGATAGAGCAACGGCCTTCTAAGCCGTGTGTCGGGGGTTCGAATCCCTTCTGGCACGTTCTGCTCTCTGATTTTATGTTTCTGCATAAAGTTTTGAGTATGAAAATCCTGTTTATGGTGGATATGGCGCAGTTGGTTAGCGCGCCAGATTGTGGCTCTGGAGGCCCTGGGTTCGAGTCCCAGTATCCACCCTTTAATGCCGGGCAATAACCTGTGCAATAAGAGATGCTTGGTATTCTAACACTTAGGGCTATCGCCAAGCGGTAAGGCACAGGACTTTGACTCCTGCATTCGCTGGTTCGAATCCAGCTAGCCCTGCTTGGCAAAAGTAATAATGATAAGGGCCACTAGCTCAGGCGGTAGAGCACTTGACTTTTAATCAAGTTGTCTCGGGTTCGAGTCCCGAGTGGCTCACACAAAGAAAAGTCTTGAAACTTTGTAGTTTCAGGACTTTTTCTTTTTATGTAAATTTTATATGATTTCGCATAATTTGGTGCACGTTTTATCATTTACGATACTTTTTGTTTTAAGTATTTTTCATTTTTTTGCTGTTGAATGTTAGCTGGTTTGATGTTATAATCAAAGATAATAGAAAGCGATTAAACTACTATGGCTAAAACACTGGAGAAAAGCATATAGTTGACAGCAAGATACCGAAGGAGGGGAAGGATATGTTTATCAGGGATCGTATATTTGATAAGTTGGAAGAATTGCATATGACTCAGAAGAGTTTTTCTGAAAAAACCGGGATACCACAGTCTACTATAAGTGACTGGAGAAAGAAGAGAACAAATCCGACAGCAGAGAAGATCATGATCATCTGTGAGGTTTTGGGAGTGACTCCGGAGTGGCTTTTATCAGGAATAGAGTCACAGGGGAACAGGGGAAACAACCCTCAGAAATATGTTATCGATGTTCAGACTGATTCCGGAGCTTTGATCGAGTGCTATAATGCTTTGGACAAGTCTTCACAGGCACATCTTTTAGGATATGCTATGGGACTTAAAAAAATGAGTGAGATTGACAGAAATAAGTGATATAAGGCAGATGAAATATTATGAAGAAAATAGTTGTTTTTGGCGGCGGAACTGGGATAAGCAACCTTCTTTCGGGTTTGAAGCTGTTTCCGGTGGAGGTAACTACGATTGTTGCCGTAAGTGATAACGGAAGCAGTACAGGTGTTTTGAAGGAAGAACTTGATATTCCGGCTGTAGGCGATGTCGGAAAGGTTCTGCTTTCGATGGCAAATGTGGACAGTGATTTCGTCGATTTGTTAAGGTACCGCTTTAAAAAGGTAGGAACTCTGCATAATCATCCGGTTCGTAATATTATCCTCGCAGCATTGATCGATACAAAAGGCAGCCTTACCGAAGCGGCTAAATATATGTCGAAGATTTTGAATGTCAAGGGAACTGTGTTTCCACTTACGGAAGAAAAGGTTGAGCTTGTTGGTAAGGGAGCTTGTGAAGAGTATTTTGGCGAGGAGAGTGTCAGTCAAAATGTCCGTAATATTGAACGTCTTGCCTATGATCATGAAATACATGTAGGTGAAGAGATTAAACAGGCTATCCGCGAGGCGGATCTGCTGATCTTAAGTCCGGGAAGCCTTTATACGAGTATATTGCCGCATCTTCTTTCAAAAGAAGTTGTTGATACCATTAATGAAACAAAAGCTCCGATAGTTTATGTATCGAATCTTGTTTCTCAGCCCGGAGAAACCGACGGATACAATGTCGGGGATCATTTGGCGGTATTAAACAGTTATCTTTCGGGCAGGAAGATTGATGTTGTTGTTGCAAATAACGGAACGGTTGACGAGGATATACGACGCAAATATCTTGATACCGAGGGAAAAGAAATAGTGCCTCTTGAGGGTGTCGAAGGTGTTGAGGTTATTGCCGATGATATATTCTCCATAGAGGACGGCAGGATAAGGCATGATGCTTTAAAGACTGCTTATCTTATCTTTTCCTATGTTATGAAGATGTCATCATAATGTAACAAAACTTAAGATGTAACCCACCTTTTAGCGTAGCGAAGGTGGGTTGCATCTTTTTTCAGGCGGGGTCAAGTCCGCCTGAAACGAGATACGAAGCATCGTTTTGTTACCGAGGAAACGCTGAAGGCGTTTTCGAGGTGACGTTAACCCAAAATGGGATGCGAAGCATTAAAATCATTTGACAATTGTGTACTTTGGTGGTATAGTGATTATAGGAAAGTGTAGTTTCTTGAAAGGAGGCTGCTATGGATATTAGGATTTCGGGTCTTTATGATAACAGTCAGATATATTCGGTAAATCGTGCTGCGGCTTCTAAGACTGCCGATACAGAAGCTAAAAGTACTGTTAAAGGTACTGAAGAAACGCCTGCAGCTGTTTATGAGAAAACTGATTCAAGCGGTAAGGCTGCCGTGTATACAATAAATAAGATGAGCTCAAGTGAACGCGCGTCTCTTGTTTCCAGGATGAAAGCAGATCAGGAGATGAGACAGAATCAGCTGAGCAGTCTTGTTTCTAAGATGATGGGCGGACAGGCTACGGCTTTTACAAACGCTACCGATATGTGGAGATTCCTTGCAAAGGGGGACTTTACCGTCAGTGCGGATGTGAAACTTCAGGCTCAGAAGGATATTGCCGAAGACGGTTACTGGGGAGTTCAGCAGACATCTCAGAGGTTGTTTGATTTTGCATCAGCGCTTGCCGGCGATGATGAAGATAAGATGAGAAAGATGGAAGCTGCTATGGAAAAAGGCTTTAAGCAGGCTATGGGCGACTGGGGCAGAGAACTTCCTCAGATCAGTCAGGATACCATGGAGGCTGCAAGGAAGCTGTTCAGTGACTACTATGCTGCAAATTCCAAAGAGACCGGTGTTGCAGTGAATATCTGATCAAAAATTTAAACAGAACGAGATACGAAGCATCGTTTTGTTAGCGAAGAAACGCTGAAGGCGTTTTTCGAGGTGATATTTACAACAAAATTTGAAAGGAATCCTTTAGAGAGGGTTCCTTTTTTGTGCGTTAAGCGAATGCTCACAATGGAAGCTTGCTTCCATTGTGGACTGTGTGAACGGTCATTGAGAAAGCTATGCATTTTTGACGACCAACCGGATTGAGCAGGAGTCAGTCTCTATCATTTTGGAATGGTTGAAAAATTATAAAAAAGTGCTATACTGAATTTGGTTAAAATATGAAAGGAAGAAAGGTTATGAAAAAAAGATTTTTTGCTTTTTTGTGCGTCATCGCTATGGTGGCAGGACTGACCACATCTTTAGGTAAGGTGCAGATCAGCGCTGCAGAACTTGATACAGTTGATGATGTACAGGCTGAAGTTGAGAATGGGGAAGACACCAATGCAGGTCCGACTATTGTAACTCAGCCTCAAGATGTAATGATAGGTCTTAACAAG
>JAFXXN010000098.1 GCA_017542245.1 Lachnospiraceae bacterium | reverse complement strand
TCATTCCTATTTCATTTCGCAAATATCGTTCTACCAGTTTTACTTTTAATACTGGATCAAACTTACTTTTTCTGGACATAGAAATACCCCCAAGTAGTATTTTTGTATTTCAGTGTCCTACTTGAGGGTATCATATCATAGCGTAGCGAAGGTGGGAATATCTTCGTTTCAGGCAGGGGTTCAAGCCCCGACTGAAATGAGATGCGGAGCATCGTTTTGGTACCGAGGAAACGCAGAAGGCGTTTTCGAGGTGACATTGACTTATAGTACAATATTATACATTGTTTGTACAAGATAATTTGAGTCAAGGTAATATAATTTTATGTGATATTATGGCTCAAAGTCATTAGACTAATCAAAATTGCTTTAAAAGGTCTATACAGAGATATAAGAATTCTTTAGGAGAACAGAGAAAAAGGTGCTTTTAACAGATTATAATGAAGAATATGATGAAAAGATAAAAAAGCTTGATGCCGAAATGTTTTATGAGATAAAATCCCATAAAGACATTGTTCCGGGGTCTGTTTGTGTAGCTTTAAAGAACGGAGTTTTTGCCGGGGTAGGACTGCTTATGGCAACACCGGCATTTGCTAAGCAGGTTTTAAAAAAGCAAAAAGATAATGGTCGGGGCACCGCAAAAAAAATCGGTGAAGATGATTATAACATAGAGGAAGATCAAAACAAAAAGGTAAGTAAAACAGTTGATGAAGCATACTATATAAACGGTGAATATAAGGCTGTGCCCGGTACTGAATATGAAATCGAGACGTCGGTAAATATACTTGATGATATGAAAGAATCGCTCCGGCTGTTGAAAACGGAGCATCGTGATAAAAGTCTGGCAATCAGGCTTTTTTGCAATGGAACAGATCTGGCATATATGGAGTTCCTTATAGCTAACGGTTTTGATGCAGTTGGAATCATGCCTGTATTTTCAAAAAAATTATTATATGAAAAAAAATCAGGGAAACAGGTAAGCATAAATAATCTTTCTTATGACAATACTCTGATAGAAGGAACGGGAGTATCAAGTACTGAAAAGTATAAAGTTTGCAGCCTAAGAAACAACCGGGAACTTTATAAGGAATATCTTAATGCATTTAAAAGTGCATTTAAGAGTCCTCAGAGCAGAAATGAACTGGAATTCAGATTGACGGGTGATGAGAGTGACGTATTATGTTTAACGGCTGATAATAAAATACTTGCATCAGTATCGTTTAGAAGAAAAAACAAAGATACTGTAATAATTGAAAACCTTTTTTGCATCAGGAAATACAGAAACAAAGGATTTGCTACTGACTTGCTTCGTTATCTGGAAGAAAAGCTTAAAGAAGCAGGAGTAAAACGGTTGGAACTGATGGTTGAGGGTGATAATCATCCTGCGGTTATGCTTTATGTGAAGAACGGATTTGAGCTGACCGGGACATCAGTTGTTATGAAATATGAAATTAGATAAAAAGCTGCTAAAGGTCAAAAGCCAAAAAGTCGTTTAGGCTTGTGATATGATCAGAATTGTGGTATAATGTTTAGGATTGGTTTGATTGGAGGAACTATGAGAAAACGTATACTGGCATATCGCATAATGATGGATGCACTGCTTAATGAACTTGAAGAAGGGAAAAAAGAGACAGATCTGGAGAAACTGAAGAGAGAACATCTTATCCAGATAGGTTTCTTTCAGCATGAGAGGCTGATACATCTGATCGTTACGGTGTTGTTCGCGATTCTTGAATTTTTATCTCTTTTGCTTTGCATGTTGTTCCCGAATATCGGTACATTATTGCTGACTGTAGCTGTTCTGGTACTTTTGATTCCATACATAAGACATTATTATCTTTTGGAGAACGAAACACAAAAGATGTACGTACAATATGATAGAATGGAAGCTTTGCTGAAAAACAATAAAACTTGCCACATTAGTGAAAATGTGATAAAATAATATAGATGTATTCCGACCTGCCAAATATAGCAGACTTTGGAGTACATATGTATTGGTGTGAATGATACGTTGATATTAAAGTGGGGTGTTATTATTAAAAAGTTAAGTGTATTTTTAGCATTGCTGGCATTTTTTTTGTGCGTGGCAAATACAAAAGCCGTTATGGCTGAACAGGATGACGCTGAAGGTATTGAGGTAACAATCAACGGATTGAATTTCTTTGTTGATTCTCAAAATGAAACTGCAACACTGATTTCCGGGACGTCAAAGAAAATAAAAAAACTTACGGTTCCGGATACTATAAGCTATGAGGAAAAAGAAATTCCTGTAGTTGCGGTTGAAGAATACGCTTTTTTTGAAAGTAAAAAATTAAAAACAGTAGCTCTTGGGAAAAATGTCAGGAGAATAGGTGAAGCAGCATTTGCTTTTTCTCAGAAGCTGAAAAAAATTTCTGTACCCGGCGGTTTGACAGAAATAGACGATGCAGCCTTTGCAGGATGCATAGCTCTGAAAAAAACGGGTATAGGAAAAAATACAAAGATTAAAAGAATAGGTGAAGGAGCTTTCGCAGGGACGGCGATAATATATTTTTCGATACCGAATTATACCGATGAAGTCGGAAGTGCAGCATTTAGCTTGTGCCAAAATTTAAAGAAAATCCGTATAGGTACAAATTGTGACAATATAGGTGAAGGTGCGTTTTCAGGATGCGATGCACTTGATACCATAACTGTTTCAAAGTATAATCGGGCATTTAAAATAATTGACGGAATTATATATTCGGCAGATGGAATGAAACTTATTGCTGCAGGAGCGGCAAATGGAGATATTACGGTACAGGAAGGCACAGAGAGTATTTTACCGTATGCATTTGAAGATAATACGAGAGTAACTTCAGTTATTCTTCCCGACAGTTTATCGGATATTTGTGAGAATGCATTTCTTAATGCAACAGGGCTGGAAAAGATTTCATTTGGCCTTGGTATTAAACAAATCGGTTTAAACGCATTTTATGGATGCAGCGGATTAAAAACAGTTGTTTTGCAATTTGGTAAAGACAACATAGAAGGATATCCTTTTGAAAATACTGATGACGGTATTCAGGTAATACAGGGGTGAAGTTGAGGGGAAAGTCAAGATGAAGATAAGTTCTCTTTTGATCAGGAATTTTAAAACTATCAAGGAACTGAATGTTGACAATATTGACAGTGCGTTCATCATTGTTGGAAAGAACAGTACCGGTAAGACAACTATCCTTAAAGCTATTCTTGCTGTTGCAGGCCAATATGAGGTAAAAGATACTGATTTTAACGATCCAAATCGTAATATTGAGATAGTTGTCAGTCTGGAAATAACGAACACGGATATTGCAGAATTACATTCTAAAGGTAAGATAAGCAAGTATAAGAGTTTTGATATGTGGTACAAGGAATTTTGCGAAGTAATGCCCACTTTTGTAAGAGGTGGGAAACTGCCGGATTCCTATGACCCGGAAGATCCTTCTGAAGGATATGCGGAGATGTTTCCGTCGGATAACGGTAACGAAAATCCTGATTATGGCGGAATATTGTCATTTTCATATGTTGTAGATACGGATATGACGATCAGATTCTCTGACGGGATCAACAAGAACAATCCATATTTAAAAAAAATATTTCCAAAAGTGTATTTTATTGATGTTACTAGAGATGTTCGAGAGATTCAGGACAGCATCTTTATGGTGCAGACAAAATCTGCATTGAAAAAGGTACGTGATACGGTTTGTATGTATGATGAGTCGCGTCCCTGTACAAGGTGCTTCAGGTGTATAAAGGATATAAGAGAAAAATCGCCTGATGAATTATCCATCCTTGAGACTACAAAATTATTGGAATTTAAGCTCATGCAGTTGAATATGGATGAGTTTATAAGCAGGCTGAACACATATTATATCAGAAACAGCGGACGTAAGCAGGATATAGAGTTTACTGTAAAACTTAATACGAAAGAACTCTTTATTATGGATACTCTTGTAACTAACAGAGATTATTACGGAGCCGATTCTGTCGATACGCTCAGTGCCGGTGCAAAGAGTATTTACATTCTGTCTCTTCTTGAGGCGTATGTGGATGAGAACAGTACTATTTCAAGTATTGTAATGATTGAAGATCCTGAGATATATCTTCATCCTCAGCTTCAGAAAACTGCAAGTGAGATACTTTACAGACTTTCGAAGAAGAATCAGGTGATCTTTTCTACTCATTCTCCTAATATGATCTTCAATTTCAAGTCTTCACAAATAAATCAGATAGTACTTGATAAAGATTATAATACTTCGATTTCACAGAATTCGGATATAAACAAGATATTGGATGATCTCGGGTATTCTGCCGGAGACATCATGAATGTCAATTTTGTCTTCATTGTAGAGGGAAAACAGGATAGTAACAGACTCCCTATGCTTCTTAAGAAGTATTATTCCGAAGTATACAATGATGACGGAAGTTTACAGCGTATATCCATCATAACTACCAACAGCTGTACAAACATTAAAACCTATGCCAATCTTAAATATATTAACCAGCTGTATTTGAAAGATCAATTCCTGATGATAAGGGACAGTGACGGTAAGAAACCTGAGACGCTGACAAAGCAGTTATGCTCTTATTACAGTGACAGGGCTAAGGAAGATCCTGATAATATACCGAGGATAACCAGTAAAAATGTTTTGGTATTAAAGTATTATTCGTTTGAAAATTATTTTCTGAATCCAAAGATTATGGCAAAAATAGGTGTTATAAAATCTGAAGAAGAGTTTTATAATATACTTCTTTCAAAGTTTAAGAGCTATTTATACAGGCTTCCTTGTGCAAGACGAATGAAGGAAATAACAGGTCTTGTGGTAAAAACAAAGGAAGATCTGAAGCGCAATATGGAAACCATAAAGATTTATATGCGCGGACACAATCTCTTTGATATTTTCTACGGAAGGTATAAGGGTGAAGAAGAAAACGCCATACTTACAAAATACATAGAGATAGCTCCGAGAAGCGAATTTGCTGATATTCTTAATGCTATAGACAATTTCATATATTTTATGAACAGAAAGCGTGAGGATGAATTGCTGAAATCGGAAGAGGATACTAACTGGAGCGGTAAACATAAACATAAAAATAAATATAACAGAGGATAAGGAGAAGAAAATGTTTAAGTTATTCATCAATCCCAAAAACAAAAAGGGGCACATCAATCCTGAACTTCAGGGACATTTTTCGGAACATCTCGGCAGATGCATCTATGAGGGAATTTATGTAGGAGAGAATTCCGATATTCCGAATGTTAACGGAATGAGAAAGGATGTAGTTGAGGCTCTGAAAGAAATGAAGATTCCGGTTTTAAGATGGCCGGGCGGCTGCTTTGCAGACGAGTACCACTGGAAAGACGGCATTGGACCTAAAGAGGGTAGAAAGAAGATGATCAATACCCATTGGGGTGGGGTTCTTGAAGATAACAGTTTTGGAACTGATGAATTCCTGGAATTGGTTAAGCAGCTCGGATGCAAGTCTTATATCAACGGTAATGTCGGAAGCGGAACCGTCCAGGAAATGAGCGAATGGGTTGAATATATGACCTTTGAAGGCATTTCTCCCATGGCTGATATGAGAAAGGCAAACGGGCACGAAGCAGCCTACAAGGTTGATTATTTCGGAGTCGGAAATGAGAACTGGGGTTGCGGCGGAAATATGACTCCTGAATATTATGGAAATCTTTACAGAAGATATCAGACATATATAAGAAATTACAATCCTGAAAACAGGATCAGCAAGATCTGCTGTGGAGCCAATGCAGGAGATTACGAGTGGACAGACGTAGTTATGCAGACAGCTTTCAAAAATGCCGCTCATTTCCATGGATTTATGGATGGTCTTTCACTTCATTATTATACGGTTCCGAATGATTGGAATCATAAGGGAAGCGCCACACAGTTCAACTCAGATGACTGGTACAACACTCTGAAGAAAACATTGGTAATGGAAGACCTGATCAATCATCATACTGCTATAATGGATAAGTATGATAAAGAGCATAAGGTCGGACTTATGGTAGATGAGTGGGGAACATGGTATGATGTTGAACCCGGAACAAATCCCGGCTTCTTATATCAGCAAAATACAATGAGAGACGCTTTGGTTGCCGGAATAAATCTTAACATATTCAACAAGCATTGCGACAGAGTAAAGATGGCTAATATCGCACAGCTTGTAAATGTTCTTCAGTCAGTTATACTTACCGAAGGCGACAAGATGGTTAAGACTCCTACATATTATGTATTTAATATGTATAAGGCACATCAGGACGGAGAACTGTTAGACAGTTACATTGAAACTGAAGAGATTGGTTCTGAGAAAGATAAAGTACCCAATCTTACAGAATCTGTATCTATGGATAAAGACGGAAAGATTCATGCAACAATCTGTAATCTTTCATGTACAGATGAATATGATATCAATGTTGTTCTTGCAGACGCACAGGTTAAGGGAGTATGCGGCGAGATCCTGACAAATAAGATGGACGCTTATAATACTTTTGAATCACCTGAGAATGTAAAGACAGAAAAAATTGACATTGCAGCAGGTAATGACGGTATTTCTGTAAAAATTCCTGCATGTAGTGTATTACACTTGACAATTGAATAAAAATGTAATATAATGTACAAACTTTCGCTCCGGGGAATTCCAATAAAAATATTGTAACACCCCGGAGTGCTTTATTTTAGGAGGGTGTATGGGATTAAATGTGTTGTCAACGGACAGGGAACATGAGGAGCATTATCTGGATATGGTTTTAAAAACCGTAGATGAGAACTGCCTGAATCTGAAACATGAAATTCAAAACCGTGCACGGGCTATTGAGGCTTTAAATGCCCAGTACAGTGACGGCGATCTTGAAACAAGGGATCAGATCAACAGTGAGATTCATCTGCTGAATCTTGCTCAAAGGGAATTGGGGAAAAACAGCAGGGCTAAGAAAAAACCGTATTTCGGAAGAATTCTTTTCAACGATGAATCATTGTACATAGGCCGTGGCGGCGTCAGAAAAGGCATAACGGACGTTCTTGTAGCTGATTGGCGGGCACCGATATCTAATGCTTATTATGAGAACGGGCTCGGCGAAGTGACATTTAATACACCGGACGGGGAAAAGATATCCATTGACGTAAAGTTAAAAAGAACATTTGATATAAACGATGGGAAGCTTGTAGATTATTATGATTCCGAAGCGGCTTTGGATGATGAATTGTTAAATAAATATCTTGCCAAAACGAAACAGACTGTTCTTAATGAAATTATAGCAACGATACAAAAGGAACAGAATGAGATAATCAGGCTGTCACCAAGACATAATTTGATCGTTCAGGGAGTTGCCGGCTCAGGAAAAACTACTGTGGCAATGCACAGAATATCATATTTGCTTTACAACTATCCGGATATTCTGAATCCGAAGGATTTTTATATTATCGGAAGCAATAAAATGCTGCTGAAATATATTACCGGTGTGCTGCCGGAGCTTGATGTTGACGGATTCGGACAGATGACGATGGAGGAGCTTTTTACAAGGCTCATATATGAAGACTGGGACAGCTATCGTTATGACATAAGAGAAACGGATAATTCGGATCCAAAAGCCTGCCTTAAAGGGACAAGCGGATTTTTTGAAAAACTTAAAGACTTTTGCGACCGATATGAGGATAAAACTATACTTCAGGATGATGTAATGCTTGATCCGAACCGCTTCTGTGAGGGGATAGAAGACGGTGTAATAGGAATATTCGACAGAAGCGGGTCGGCAATGGCAAAAAAAGGAAATCCGGTATGTTTGCTAAGAGGTTCGGCGATAAAAGTATATATTAAGAGCAACACAGGCAAATCGATGCAGTCTAAAATCAATTCTTTGAATCAGGAGATTAAGGATAACCTTGAATCGGTTTTGAGCATGGGAGGTGTTTCTTTTACCGAAAAAGAAAAAAAAGCTATCAGAAAAGCTTATGATCAATATCTCGGAAAAGCGGTTTTCAAAAATTCCATATATGACATTTATGATGAATTTATTTCAGAACAGGAAGAAGCAGCTTCGATGAGACCTTCCGAAAGATATGATTTAAGACAGGTGACAGGACAGGGAAAAGGAGTTGAAAAAACAGCAAAGGTTAAGATAAGGGAGTTCGATGTCTATGATCTGGCTGCCCTTGCATATATATATCATAGATTGAAAGAGGATGAAGTTATAAGCGAGGCAAAGCATATAGTTATCGATGAAGCTCAGGATTATGGAATGATGGCTTACAGGGTGCTGAACGAATGCATTCATGACTGTAAATATACTATAATGGGGGATGTTTCCCAGAATATTAGGTATGACTCAGGACTGAATGACTGGCAGGAATTGAGGGAACTTTTTTTACCTGATGAATATGATTGCTTTATGCTACTCAAAAAAAGTTATCGAAATACTATTGAAATATCTGATTTTGCCTTAAAAATTCTGGAACATGGAAGCTTTGAGATATATCCTTTTGAACCTATAATAAGACATGGTGATGAGCCAAAGATCATTAAAACAAAGAAGGGAGAAGCGGCTGATAGGATAATAGAACTGTGTGATTTGTTAAAACAGCGTGGATTGATGTCTATAGCTGTAGTCTGCCGCAATAATGACGCCGCACTTGCACTTGCATCATATATAGGGAAAAAGACAGAAATAATAGATGTTAATGATGAAAATGCAGAATATGGACAGGGAATAATGGTGCTTCCTGTAAACATGACAAAGGGACTTGAATTCGATGCTGTTATTATCTATGATCCGTCCGAAAAAGATTATCCTGATGATAACAGACATGTAAAACTATTGTATGTGGCAGCAACCAGAGCACTCCATGAATTGTATATAGTACATGAAAAAGCATTGTCAAAGCTTTTTGACCCGTTGAAAGAAAAGAGTAAAGTAAGGTTCTTTTCCGAAGATGAGGGAAAGAAGTTTATTGGATACGAAGAAAGACAATTGCTTGAGGAGCAGAGAAGAAAATTTATTGAAGCAGAAAAGGAAAAATCCAAAGAAAAGACGTTGCTCGAGGCTGAGGCCAGGACCAGAAAATATCTTGAGAACAGAACGGGAGCTTCTAAGATAGAAACAGATCATGGAAAAGCTTCGGTTAAAAAGAAAAATGAAGAGGAAAAAAATTCCGGAGAGAAGAAATTCCTTGAGACTGTTTCAACGGAATTGCTAAAGCCTTCAGGTCATTCGATTGGCAGTTTTGCGACTAAATGGATAAGAAAGCAAAATGACGGTATTTATTTCCAAAGTCAAAACGGTATTCTGCGCGTAGTGCCTATAAGCAAGAATATTGTAAGAATCAGTTTTTCCAGAGGTCCGGTACTTAATATTCCGAAAAATCCCTCGATAAGAAATTTCGGAATGACGAAGGAGTTTAATTACAGAGAAACACCCCAGGCTGTCGAAATAGGCTTAAAAGGGATGAGCATGAGCATTGATAAATACAGAAGTACGATATCTTTTAAGGATTTATCAAAGAAAGAAATTTTAAAAGACAGTACCAACGAACCCAAATATATTGATGATAAACGTGATCCGGGAGTGGCATATTCTTTCTTTGAAGGGAAAAATTCGGATGTATTTTATGTACTGTCATCTGACGGTAAATTGAATTATCTGAATAATAAGGCTCTTTGGATAAGTGAAGAAAACAGCATTATTCCGTGTGTGATAAAAAAGGAAAAATATGCGATAATCCCGCTTACCTGTTCAAAGGCGGCTTTCTGCAGAATGCCGGTTATAGGAACATTTTTAATGACTGAAGACAGCTTTGTAGACTATTATCTTGTTGTTGACGGTAATACAGATAATCTTATAGGAGCTTATAAAAAGCTGACAACTTGATTTTCTTCCAGATAAGTAGTATGATTTAAGAGGAAGGAGGTTGTTACAGTGCGACATAGAATTTTCAACATTATACAGATAGGAAATAAAGATGACCTTCCGAGCAGAATGTTTGATATAGGGATAACAGCAGTTATTTTGCTGAATATACTTGTAACCTTCATGGAGACATTTGATGAGTTGTCTGAATTTTTTGAAATATTTAAAGTAATAGAGACGGTAACGGTTATAATATTCTGCATAGAGTATATTTTGAGGATCATAACTGCCGATTACCTTTACCCGGGAGAATCGCATGGTAAGGCAAGACTTCACTTCCTGATATCGTTTGACGGAGTGGTCGATCTCCTTACAATACTTCCGTTCATGTTCCTGTCAGGATTTATTGCTTTTAGAATATTAAGAATATTCAGAATATTTCACCTTTTCAGGATCAATGCAAAATATGACTCGTTTAATGTCATCACTATTGTACTGAGGGAAAGATGGAAGCAGATAGGTTCCTCTCTTGTAATAATATGTGTTATAATGCTTGCCGCGTCGCTTGGAATGTATTCTGTTGAACATAATGCTCAGCCGGAAGCATTCCCGAACGCTTTTTCAGGTATGTGGTGGAGCGTTTCTGCACTTCTTACCGTAGGATACGGCGATATTTATCCGATAACAGTAATAGGGAAAATAATGGCTATAATTATAGCATTTACCGGAGTGGGAGTGGTTGCGATCCCTACAGGTATTATAAGTGCAGGATTCGTTGAGCAGTTTAGCTTAAAAACGAATTCACAGAAAAAACTAACTGATATATCTGAAATAGGTGAGATAATAATAACAGGTGAACACGAATATCTTGGGAAACGTATAGGTGAACTTACAGCAACAAATGATCTGAAAGCATTGCTCGTACTGCGGGGAGATCTTTCGCTTTTCCCTACCGATAATCTTGTTCTTCAAAAAAATGATATATTGGTACTTAAATCTGAACGGGTAGAAAAAAAGAATAACCAGAAAAAAAGAGGCATCCGATAAGGATGCCCTTTTTGACGTTCCACCCATACTGCAAAGGACGACAGTATGACATGAAATGTCTAAATCGTCATAGCGGAATCTGTATGCGGGTCCTCCGAAATGACAGACTTACAAAATTATATAATACATTCTTAATACCATTTTGTCAAGGTGATTGATACACTAAATATTGCTTTATTTTATTAATATTGCCAAAAATTTGTTACAATTCGACTTTTTCCAAAAAAAATGTTGCGAAATATATGTTATTATATTATAATAAATATGTGTGTTGTCTTGGTAAAGAAAGAAGGTACGCTGTTATGAAGAGAAGAATAGCTATACTGGCCAACGGGTGGAATTGTGAAAATTTATCAAGCTTTATGACAGGCTTGACAGAAGGGTCAAAGGAAGAAACTACAGATTTTTTCCTCTTCTTAAGTTTTGCTTCATATGGGTATACCGAAATGACACAAAAGGCAGAAGCTTTAATTTATAATCTGCCTGACCTCAGTTCTTTTGATCTTATTATCATTTTTGGACCCGGACTTAATTTCCCAGAAGTTATAAGCAGAATACAAAAACTGGCTGACGAATCAAAAGTTCCTGTTATAAGCGTTGGATTACGCCATCCAGGACATTATTATATTGGTACGGATAATTATATTGGCATGAGAGAACTTGCAGATCACATGATAGAGGTTCATGGAGTTAAAGACGTTCTTTTTGTAGCCGGTTCTAAGGAGAATGATGATTCTAACGAGAGACTCAGAGCCATTAAGGATTCTATGGACGCTCATGGAATTCGCTTTGGCGAAGAAAATATAATGTATTCTGATTGGGAGCAAATGAAAGCATTGAATTATATTCGGGAAAAGTATAAGACTCCCGAAGATTTTCCGGATGCATTCATCTGCGCAAACGATCCGCTTGCCATAGCTGTTAGCCAGCTTATGGAAAATCACTATCATTTGGATCCTAAGAGTGTAAAGGTTACAGGATTTGACTTTCTTGACCAAAGTAAAACTTTCTATCCAAGTATTACAACTGTAGACCAGTGTTATGACGTCATGGGAGTAAAGACAGCGTCCATGATAGAAAATCTTCTGAACGGAAAGAAAGTTCCACTGGAGACGATTGTAGAATGCAAATTCAGACGAGGTGAGAGCTGTGGATGCGGGTATAGCAGACAGGCCATGAAACACCGCCTCAGCTATATCAGAAGGCTGCAGTGGGAGAGCCGTCTGTCCATGAGCAAGGAGGGAAGGCTCTTTGTTATGGAGCAGAGCATCACTCAGGGACAAAGCTTTAAGATTGTTAAAAAGAATGTTCAGGATATCCTGTATAACAGTGTAGGAAGCGAAGGATATACATTCTGCCTGATGTTTGCCCCGATATTGGAGAAAGTTGGGGATAAAGAAGAATCCCTGCTTCCGAGGTTGAAGTTAGATGATGAATATCTTGTGATTGCTGCAAAGAAGGACGGAAAACCCATAGAAGCGGATAAAGTTGACAGGAAAGAGATTTTCCCCGGATATACCGGAGAAGGGAAAAACAGTATTTTCCTGATAACCATGCTGAGAAACGAGGATCTTATCTGTGGATATATGATCCAGGGGTGTGATGCATTCGGAATAAGACGAAATGATCTTAATGAATTTCAGGGCAGGATAGACCGCGCATTCTATACTTATATAAGAAATATGCAGCTTAATGCCCTAAACAAGAAACTGTCCGATCTAATGGAACAGGATGCCTTAACTCACGTAAAAAACAGAACTGCATATGATAAATATGTCAAATCGTTTAAGACAAAGCTTAAGGGCGGAGAAATAAAAGAATATGCCATAGCTTATTTTGACATTAATAATCTTAAGGTTATTAATGACAGATACGGACATGAAGCAGGAGATGCCTATATACGAAATTCCTGTAAGCTTATATGCGATACATTTAAACACAGTCCTGTATTCCGTATAGGTGGAGATGAGTTTTTATGTATAATATATAATGATGATTTCAAAAACAGGAATGAACTTTTGGCAGGTATGAAAAAGGAAATGGAAGAAAGGGAGAGCAATCCCGAGAAGTTTTCTCCTGCTGTCAGAGTGTCTATAGCGACAGGTATAGCAGTATATGATAAGAGTATTGATAAGGACATAATGTCGGTTGTTAATCGTGCAGATGTACTTATGTATGAAGATAAATTCCGTATGAAAAAGGGTGATGTCAGATAAACGGTGATGCTGTTATGTTTGGAAAAGGCAGTATCCCTATGAAAAGACTATATCCCGGAGGATTATATGAAAACAAATGCAGTAAAAGGAATGAATGACTATCTTCCCTGTGAAGTTGAACTTAGGGATTATATTCAGTCTGTAATTTTAAGAGTTTACGAAAAAAACGGATTTAGCAGGATCATGACCCCTGCTGTGGAAGATGCCGAGAACCTTGATAAGAGTGAAGGCGGAGATAACTTAAATCTTATCTTTAAGATCATGAAGAGGGGAGATAAGCTTGAAAAAGCACTGGCTTCAGGAAATGAAAAGGAACTTTCGGATCTTGGATTAAGATATGACTTGACACTTCCTCTTTCAAGATATTATGCAGGGCATAAGGAATTACTTCCTTCACCTATGAAATGTATACAGATAGACAAAGTTTACCGTGCTGAACGTCCTCAAAAAGGCCGCGACCGGGAATTTGTCCAGTGTGATATAGATATACTTGGTTCAGAGTCACCCAACTGTGAAGCAGAACTTATATGCGTAACGGCTGAAGCTCTTAAGGAGCTGTCATTAAAGAATTTTAAGATAAAGATCAATGACAGAAGATTACTCAAGTCCATGCTGTTAAAATGCGGGTTTGAGACGGAAGCACTTGACAGTGTATGTATTTCTTTTGATAAACTCGATAAAGTTGGAGCTGACGGCGTAAGAGATGAGCTGGTTGAAAAAGGATTTTCTCAAGCCTCTATAGACAATCTTATAAAGGTTCTTGACAAACGTCCTTTCACACTTGAAATGATGGGCAATTTTTGTGAAGATACTTCAGCGGTGGAAAACCTTAAATATATCATTGAGACTGTAAAACAGGCAACGGATAACTCTTTTGAAGTTGAATTTGATATATCACTGGTTCGCGGTCAGGGGTATTATACCGGAACAGTATTTGAGGTTATAAGCAATGACTTTAAGGGTGCTATCAGTGGCGGAGGCAGATATGATAACCTTATCGGAAAATTTATAGGGCAGTCTGTTCCGGCAGTGGGATTCTCTATCGGATTCGAACGCATATTCTCTATTTTGAAGGAAAACGGATTTGAGATTCCTGAGAAAAGAAAGAAAATTGCAGTTCTTTATGCATCTGATGAATTTGTAAAAGCCAGAGCTAAAGCTGAAGAGTTAAGAACTGATTATGATGTTGCTCTTTTCGAATCACCTAAAAAGACCGGAAAATTCCTGAATAAACTTCAGGAAAATGGCTACAAGGGTTTTTATATTTTAGGACAGTCGGAAGAAGTTAACGAATTGAAATAATATATAGATTATGGAAGAAACAGAACTTATAAGAAAAAGATTTGCAGAACTGGCTCAGAGGAGTTATTCCAAAGGCCAGTTTACTTTTACCTCATTTTGTGGAATGTCGGAACTTTCTATATTTTATGAGGAAAGGAAAAATTTGGAATATGCCAGGCCGAAAGTTTACGGAGGATATGATGATTCAGAACGCAGTGTTGTTCGTTTCGGAAGTCCTGAGGAGCTCGGGTATGAAGAAGATTTTCCGATTGATATGATTGAAATCTCACCGGTGGCTGAAAAATTTGCTGATGATCTGACACACCGAGACTTTCTCGGAGCTCTTATGAGCATGGGTATAGAAAGAGAACTTCTCGGAGATATAATAGTTACGGGGAAGAAAGCCTTTGTTTTTTGCCTTAACAGGATTTCTGATTACATAATCGATAATATGACAAGTGTAAAACATACAATGGTCAATCTCAGAAAAGCAGAGATCACTGAACTCGGAAATGTATATCATGGGTTTGAAAAGGAAAAACAGGTACAGGTTGCATCAGACAGATGTGACGCCGTAATTTCAAAGGTCTATAATATTTCCAGAAATGCTGCTCTTGAATATTTCAGGCAAAAAAAAGTATTTGTAAACGGCAGGTATACAGAGAATACTTCTCTTGTGTTAAAAGAGGGAGATATGGTTACTGTAAGGGGATTCGGAAGGTTTAAGCTTCTTAAGATCGGGGGTCTTAGCCGGAAGGGCAGGCTAAACCTTACCGTCGGTGAATAAATAAACAATAAACGTGCGATATTAACAGTAAATTATACGAAAAGTATGCAATGTTTGTTAATAATTTCTATTGACAATACATTTTTATTCATTTATACTTTGCCTGTAACTAAAAATCCATTAAGGATAAAAAGAAAAGGAGAACATCATGAAAAAATCATTGTTTTTCATGATGCTGCTTATCTTCTCGATTGCACTGTGTGCTTGCTCAGGCGATACGAAGAAGGATGGCCAGGCTACTGACAATCAGAGCCAAGGTCAGACGGCAGACTCTGATTCAGTCAGTTACGGAGGAGAAATAGTAGTAGGTATCAGCCAGGATTTAGATAGTCTTGACCCACACAAAGCAGTTGCGGCAGGAACGAAGGAAGTTCTGTACAACATTTTCGAAGGCCTTATCAAGGTCGACAAGGACGGAAATTTTGTTCCGGCTGTTGCAGCCTCTTATGAAATTACGGATGGCGGTCTGAAGTATAACTTCAAGCTCCGCGAGAACGTAAAGTTTCATAACGGAAAGGTTGTTACAGCAGATGACGTAATATATTCACTTAAACGTGCTGCCGGTATGCTCGAGACTTCAGATCCTGAAGTTGCGATTGTATCGGCTTTTTCTATTATCTCCGAAATTAACAAGACTGATGACGGCGTACAGGTCGTTTTAACTGAACCCAACACAGAACTTATCGGGTTCTTTACAAGCAGCATCATCCCATGCGATTATGACAATCAGGCAAAGGCTCCTGTAGGTACAGGTCCTTTCAAATTCGTTTCTTTTGAGCCGTTAGTTAGCTTCAAAATGGAAAAGAATACAGATTACTACGGTAATCAGGCATATTTAGACAAAGTTACATTTAAGATTACTTCCGGTGGAGATTCAGCATTTATGGAACTCCTTGCAGGCAGTATTGATATATTCCCTTATTTAACAAATGAGCAGGCAGCTCAGCTTCAAGGAAAGATGGATGTACTCGATGGATCAATGAACCTTGTACAGGCTCTGTTCCTCAACAATGCAGTTAAACCTTTTGATGACGTAAGAGTTCGTCAGGCAGTATGCTATGCACTTGACAGAAACGAGATCATTAACGTTACTGCCGGTGGCAGAGGCGATGCAATCGGAACTAATATGTTCCCGAGTTTCGCTAAATACTATGACGCATCGCTTGTTAATAACTACAATACCAATCTTGACAAAGCAAAAGAGCTTTTGAAAGAAGCCGGATATGAGCAGGGATTCACATTTACAATTAAGATCCCTTCAAACTATGATTTCCATGTAAAGACCGGTCAGGTTATCGTTTCACAGCTGGCTAAGGTTGGTATCAAGGCAGAAATCCAGCTTGTTGACTGGGGCACATGGCTTTCTGATGTATATAAGGGAAGACAGCATGATGCAACAATCATAGGTCTTGACTCACAGATGGCGCCTTCAGACGTTTTGAGATTCTATCCTACAGAATCGGGTAAGAATTTCATGAACTACTCAAATGCTCAGTTTGACGAAGTATTTGCTAAGGCAAAGGCAGCTGTTGATGAGAACGAAAAGGCAACTCTTTATAAGCAGTGCGAGAAAATCCTTACCGAGGATGCGGCAGCAGCATACATCCAGAGCCCCGCTCAGTTAGTAGCAGTAAATCCTAAGCTTGGCGGATATACATTCTATCCAATTTATGTACAGGATATGAGTACTGTGTACTTTAAGAAATAATTGTAACTATTATTGAAGTATTTTTCTACTTTTAAAAGGCAGAACGCCGATGTGGAATTCAAACCATATCCCTGCAATAGCGTAGACAGGTTTAATTCCACATCGGCGTTCGCCAAATATAACAAAATAGAAGATATCCCCCACCTCTTAGCGTAGCGAAGGTGGGGGGAGATCTTCGTTTCAGGCGGGGTTCAAGCCCCGACTGAAATGAGATGCGGAGCATCGTTTTGTTACCGAGGAAACGCAGAAGGCGTTTT
>JAFXXN010000097.1 GCA_017542245.1 Lachnospiraceae bacterium | reverse complement strand
CAACGACCTTTATAATTCCATACGGCTTAGACTTTAAAGGCGAACGAGTATAAACAATATCTCCTGTTTCAACTATCTTATAATTTGAAATGTCTTCACCAGCAAAACTACGTCCTTGAAATCTAATTTGATTAATACATCTGTATTCATCTGAAACGGATAATACATCTTCTTTTCCGTAAGAATCTCCATTCTTATTATTTACAATTTCAAGTATCTCACCAAGCTTACGCTGTTCCCAAGAAAATGGAAAAACAAGGTTTTAACGCCTTGTTTTTCCATCGCCTCTCCATACATTACACAAGTAACGGAGTTATTTCAGCCATTAATTCTTCTTTAAACTCATCAATGAGCATCTTTCTGAATTTAAACTTAGGCATTGCATCTTGTGTGGATTCCTTATAAACGGCATAATCTGCATTGTCTTTAAGCTTACTCTCATTTGCAAGCTCACCATCCCTAAAATTGAACGCCTCGTATTTTACATCTTCAAAAGGTATAAACCATTTTTTCGAAAATTTCTCTATTTCCTTGTCAATAGCAGCATATCGCATTTGATTAATGATCACTGAAATATCCTGACCCATAAACTTCTCTTTGTCCTGTTCGATTTCGTCCAGAACCTGCAACAACAACGCGCTCAGTTTAGGATTATCTTCTGCAAACTCTTTTACAATCTCCTTCAGTTCAAGAAGCTTATGTTCAAAATCTACTTCAGTGAAGTCTGAATCCTTCTGATCGAGGAAATCCACGAATCCTTGTAGCAGTTCTACGATATATTCAAAATCCACCCTGAATTTACTGTATGCAACCAGATCATAGTCATCTCTGATCGGATCGTCATCCTGGTCATCTACAGGATCTTTCTTAAGTTCTTCCATCACATTTTTGTATACTGCCGCATAATCTTCATATATTCCTTGCGTAAATTCAAATTCATTCAACATTTCCGGTGTAAAACACGAAAATGACTTTAAGTGAGCGTAATCATGATCCAAATCTCTAAACAGTCTGATAAAGGTCTTCTTCTGTTTTTTAGAGAGCCCCATCACATCATCCGGAGATGCTGCAAATGCTCGAATCGTCTTAAGTGATAGTTTAAAATTATCGAGAACAGTATCCCAGTCCTCAGCAATTGCCTTTCCAATACCACCCTTAGAATACAGGATCAGTGCATTATTAATCTTTTCCTTATATTCTTTCGGTGACCTGAATGTAACTATCTGTCCATATTCCTTATTCTGATCGAACAAACGATTTGTCCTTGAAAATGCCTGAATCAGCCCCTGCGGACTCATTGGAGGCCTGTCTATAAACAGTGTTGAAAGACAGGGTGCATCGAAGCCCGTAAGCAGTCTGTCCACCACGATCACAAGATCTATCTGTTGTTCGCGGTCACGATATCTTTTTTCCTTTCTTGCAAGCCTGTCATTCAGATTTCCATTATAAGCAGACAAACCGTCCAGTTCGTACTTTGTGCCAAATATCCCATTATAATATGCCAGATACCGCTTCATAGCCATCTGGTTTTCCTGAGAGGATTCCTCATTTTCGGAAACCGAAAATGTAATTGCCACCTTCGGGAAGTCCGGAAGGACTTTCTTAACATCTTCATTTATCTTAAGTTCATCCTCACCGGCCTTAATTTTAAGGATCATGTCATAATACTTCTGTGCAACTGCTATGGATTCCACTGTAAGCATAGCTTCATAGGTTTGTCCACGGCCATTCTGCATGCCAAATTTTGCAAGTGACTGGTTGAGGATAATATCCAACGTGTTTCGCATATGCTTCTCACTGTGATAATATTTCTCCTCATCCTCTGCGCTGATTCCCTTCGGTCCCAGATTTTCAACATTAAATCCGAGAACAGCCCCATCGTGAATCGCTTCTTTTATTGTGTAACTATGAAGGCACGGTCCATATAATTCTTCTGTTGTCTGCGCAAGGTCTCCCTTCTGCTCATATTTATTTTCTTCAAATATAGGAGTGCCGGTAAATCCAAACCAAATTGACTGATTAAAAAATCTTTCAATATCTCTTTTCGTCTGAGGTGTCACAGCTCTGTGACATTCATCAACAACAAAAGCAACCTTTAATGCCTTGATCTTCTCGTACTCTCTCGTCCCTTCCTTAAGTCTGCGGTTGATCATAACCTGCATCTTCTGTCTTGTAGTAACGATCATTTGACGATTATCGTCTGACAGACGTTTAATCAGTACTCCTACGTTATCGGTATCATCGACATCAATAGTATCGTTATCAGCATAGGATTGGAATGCGCCTTTTGTTTGCATATCCAAATCCTTGCGATCGATCAAAAAGACTGTCTTCTGAATTGAAGGGATGTCCATAAGAAGATTTCTGGTAGCCTTATAGGATGTCATAGTCTTGCCTGAACCTGTTGTATGCCATATAAATCCGGACTTACCCATCTTAGATGCTCTACGCATAGCCTCAATCGCATGGATCTGATAAGGTCTTAAGATAAGCAGTTGCTTTTTGTCATTATCGAGTACCGTGTACTTAGTAACTATCTCATGAGCCTCCGGAATTTTAAGAACTGCCTTCGCAAAGTCAAGATAATCACATATATTTATATTTTCTTCATCCACCCATCCGGTAAGGAACTTTTTATTCAATTCTGTGTCTCTGGCTGCCGCAAAATATTTGGTATCAACTACATTGCTGACAACGAACATCTGTACATTCGAAAAAATCCCATGGAACTTTCCTTCAGATATATATTTTTTTATCTGACGGTACCCATCCATATATGAATGTTCTTTGTTCTTAAGTTCAATATGAATCAGTGGTATTCCATTAATAAGAAGGGTAACATCAAACCTTCTGTCCCTACCATGCTCATCATCTTCATCTTTGAATGCCTGATACTGATTTATAACTTCATATACACTGGATCCCCCGGCAATATGTTCATTATTCATTACTACAAGGTGAAGGGTTTCATTACCTCTCTGAACATGAACATACACCTTTCCATTTTCTCCAACAAGCCATTTGCCGGCATCGTAAAAAGAAGCGTGAGACAGGTCATTTTTTATCTTTGCAAACTCTGATTCGCTAAGTGGTTCATCTCCAAGTTTCGCTTTGTTGTTCTGCTCCAGAATATATTTAAAATTTTTCCACAAAGCATCCTCTGTCGTTATATCAGGCCTGTATGTCCATTGGGACTCACCACCGCACAGCTGATCAATTAATCTTTTTTCTATAACAGATTCCAGTTCGACCATATTTTTACCATCCTTCTGTAATTATCCGGTGAACACACTACTTTTAGAACGTTTCCCCTTTTTCTATAAATGAAATAATGTTCTTATGATGTATTCCGCTTCTTTTTTGAAGCAGACGATCCAATGTTAAAACATACTTCGGGAATGAATCCCTTATCTGCTCCAAAGGTCGATATTCTCTCTCCTCAGTAAGGTTAACTCCATTTTCATCAACATTTCCATTATCAATGTACCTGGCAACCTGAACATAGGAATAGTCCATATTAGAATCCCTCAAAATGAAGTCTACTTCCAACTTACCTATTCGTCCGACACTTACAGAATAACCACGGCTTCTTGCGTAGTTATATATTATGTTCTCTAAAACCGGTCCATACTCTATCCGATTATCTGTATTGGTGGCAAAATAAAAACTCAAATCCGATAAATAATACTTTTCTTCACCCCGAAGACTTTTTTTGCTCTTCATATCAAATCTTGCGCATTTACTGACGATTTTTGCATTCTCCAATATAGAAAGATAATTGTATACTGTCTCTTTCCTTACCGTGGATTTTGTCGTGTTTTCAAGATATTCACATAGTCCTTTAATGGACATGGTCGCGCCGAAATTGTTGATGATATACCTCTGTATGGTTTCAAACAGCATTTTATTTTTGATTTTTTTATTCTTACGGATATCTTTCTCAAATATCTCATTAATGACACTCTTAACATACGCACGTTTATCCGAAAAAGAATCCAGTTTTAACGCATACGGGAAACCACCTTCCAGCATATATTTATCAAACTCTTCTTCCGGATTTGAAGATATCTCTTTACCAAAAAAAATCTTCATAGCAAGATATTCATCAAATGCAAGCGTTGATATTTCAAACTCTATATATCTACCGGTAAGCTTTGTCGCCAGTTCTCCTGATAAAAGGTAACTATTGCTTCCTGTTATGAATATAGAATAATCATTCTCTTCTCTATAAGCATTAATTACTTCTTCAAAACCCTTTATATTCTGAATTTCATCAATAAAGAGATATTTTAAGCCATTTATCCCCTCACTTTTTTCATCAATTACTTTTTCCAAGGCCTCCGCTGATCTCACACTAATGTAAGGCCTTTTATCCAGGTTGATTGAAATAATATTCTCTTCCGGAACCGATCTTTCCTTTAATTCCTGCATAATTGTTTCTAACAATGAAGACTTTCCACAACGTCTGACCCCCGAAACAACCTTAATTATTTCGTCTTCATCATAAAAACCTCGGATTTGTTTTAGATACATTTCACGTTTATATAGTTTTTTCATATCTTTCACCTAAGCAATATTATACACTCTAAACCGAACTTATCAAGCATTTGCCACATTAAAGTTCGGATTAGAGCCGCTTTTCATCTGTTTCTATGCCTTTGGAAACATATTTTGAAGCATATATTTCTTTACTTCTTTTAACTCATCACACTTACGCTGATGAAGGGTGATAAGGTTGTCGAGCTGTTTGAAATACTCTACTATTTTCTGTTGCTCGTCAAAAGATGGTGCAACAATTATTTCTCCTGATAGCCATTCATCATTTGAAACATTCATCGTATTTTTTGCACCTTTTCGAACTAACGGACTCAAATAGGTATTTGTTTTTTCAGGCGAGT
>JAFXXN010000096.1 GCA_017542245.1 Lachnospiraceae bacterium | reverse complement strand
TCTTCTTCCCTAACAGCGAAGAGGAGTTTAAGCAGGTATATACGGAAGTTGGGAAGGAATATGACATTGGCAGTTATAAGATTATTTATGAGGGCTCAGAATATGAAGAGTCCGTTGAGCAAGGTTATTTGAGCTTTAGTGTCTGGGATAAGGAAGGAAATCCGGTAACTTTGGCGGAACTTTTTGCAGATCAGAATCTTACATATAAATGGTTACCTAACGGTCTGTTAACTGATCAGTTTATTCATCCGTATGAGTTAAAAATCGGTAGTGATAAGTGGTATTTTGTTTCAACATATAATAATGGGTTGGGTTTGTTCACAGAAGATAATAATCTGTATATGACTTTCAGCAGACTCGATACCGATGAAAATGGTGAAAACTACTATGAGGGCAAAAATTTCCAGTTTATGATACTTAATAAAGACCAATGGAAGACTTTTAATGATGATATCAAAGGTTTAAACCAGTCTGAACTATGCCCTATGTCATATGATAAAGAAACCGACAGAGTTATTTCTAATTATGATACAAACGCTTTATTACCTGAGGTAGTTGAGATAATTAACAGATATGATCCCTGTGATGTAGAAAGTCTGACATATTCTCCTCAAGTTATCCAGATTGGAAATGTTAAATTAACTGTCGGAAGAGCCAATATGCTGATTGATTACAATGTTGATGATTGTGATTTAGGTGACTTTATCGTCAGAAGAGCTGATGGTACAGAATTGAAACTATCTAGAAAAGAGACCACGTTTAAAAAGGGAAACGGAGAGAATGGTCACAGTGTTACATGGTATACAGATAATCCTCAGAATTATAATACTGGATTTGGCAGTACTGATGACAAGACCGGAAATTCTAAATGGGGCTTTAACTACGGTTTCATACTTGGTGCCGATGAAAAGGTCACTATAGAAACCAACGGACAGATTTACGAATAAAAATTATAACCACATGTGTTAAGGAAACAACCACCTCTGCAAAATGGGTTACAGATCATCTTAATATATGATATGCTAAAAGCGGTGCTTTATGGGCATCGCTTTTTTTCGATTAATTGAATGAAATTTCAACAATAATTGGTATTTCCAATTGAAAAAGTTAGACACCGTTTTTGATAAGTGATATTTTGTGGTTTTTTGTTTTTTTGTGTTTTTATTATATTTTTTTGCAACCAACGGGTACTAAAAATCGCTATTAAGAGTGAAGGCCTTAAATAATGGAGGAAAACCTTGTGGATGATAATGAAATTGTAGAGCTCTACTTATCACGCAATGAAGAAGCTATAGCCCGTACAAAAGAAAAGTATGGGGAAAGGCTGAGGAATATTGCTGATAATGTCCTGAATGATATAGAGACTGCTAAGGAATGTGAGAATGACACATATCTTTCGGCATGGAATCTGATACCGCCAAATGAGCCCAGGAAGTATCTGTTTTCATTCTTAGGGAAGATAATACGGCATTTGGCTATAGATGTGTTAAGGAAAAACAGCAGGCAGAAAAGGGATGCAGTGGTAACCGAGTTTACGCAGGAAATGGCTGAATGTATACCGACGCAGAATGGTACCGAGCAGGAATTTGAAGCGAATTACCTGGCAGGACTTATTGATAATTTTCTGAAAGGATTCCCTAAAGAGCAGCAGAATGTATTTGTCAGAAGGTATTGGTATTTTGATCCGATATCTGAGATCTGCGACAGGTATGGATTGTCTCAGAGCAAGGTTAAATCCATATTGTTCAGGATGCGAGAGAAAATGAAGAGCTATCTGGAAAAGGAGGGTTTCACAGTATGACCGAATTAGATTTGTTAGATGCGATAGGAAGTATAGACAAGAAATATGTTGAGGATGCAAACTGTAATGACAGCATCACAAAGAATAGAACTAAGAAAAAGGTAATCATTAGGTGGTTATCTTTGGCGGCATGTTTAGGTGTGGTGACTGCACTGGGAATTATATTGGCAGTGCATTTTGCAGGAAATAAAGAAGGTGTTAATGAAAAAACGGGTCAAATGGCATATGTACCTGAAGCATTGCCTAATTCTAAGGAGACGGAAAACGGGGATCGTTATTCCGGCTCCTATTCAGAAAAGAATAATCTGACAAATCAGGATGCAAACCTTAATGATGCCACTGAAGCAGGAGTTACGCCATCATCAGGCATGCATTATGTAGATCAGGGCTTGAAGGTCCCTGCCATATCTTTACCAGAGCCTAAAACATGGGCAATGTATGATATGATAGGCACTCTGGTGTATAATGGCGGCATATATACACAGACTGATAACATGTATATGGATCTGGAAGCGGAGCAAAAAGAAGCTTTGTTAGGAGAATATCTTGGACATGCGACTCTATCCATAGATGAATGGTCATCCTTTGAAGAATACAGCAAAGAATTCGCTTCGACATATGAAGGTGACGTATATTCCGTAAAAGGTTACGATCCTGACTTTAGGGTATGCGTACGTTGTGAAGAAGAATATGACGGTAAAAGACATCTCTCGCTGTTTTTCTTGGAAAGACTTAATGACATAACGCTTAGCAGCGGATATGACTTATTCGAAGCCAGACTCAAGGTCAGGGAGAAGTATGTAAGCTGTAAATGGGAAAACCATGATGACTGGGATAATGCCCGTAACATATATCATAATCTGGTGCTTGATGATGAGGCATGGGGCAAGTTTATGGACATGGTGGACACCTATGAGTTTGTATACACATGGAATCCGGACACAAAGTCTTCAAGCATATATAGGACCGATAACCAGATACACCTGTATATTCAGCTTGATGACGGCTTAGAGGTCCATATGCGACTGATAGAGGGCGGATATGTAGGATACCAGGGACTTAATTGGTACTTTGTGAAAATCCCGGAGGATATTTTCAATAAAGTATTTGAAGCTTGCAGGTAATTTTTTAGGGTATCTTTTCCATGCAGGAGCTTAAAGAAAAGGGCTGACTGCTGTGTAATTTGCTACTACCATTATAATCCCTCCTTTCATGTCAAGGATATTGTACAGCATTCTGTACAAAAATCAACAGTTTTTCTGTAGAATATTTAGTAAAAATGAAACCGCGGCAGATATTTGTCGATATATATAGTGAGGACCTCAAAAAGACAGAGAGGACATAAAAATGTCTGATGATGAAATTGTAAAGCTGTATGCTGATAAAGATGAAAAAGCAATAGCGGCTACCAAGGAAAAATATCATAAT
>JAFXXN010000095.1 GCA_017542245.1 Lachnospiraceae bacterium | reverse complement strand
GTGCAAGTTTGGCTTTATTATCGAACGCATCAGGGAATGGGAAGCGTCCGGTACTTATCAGAGCGGGATAGTGTTCCTGTTCCTTGATAATACTATTTATCCCGATACCGTCCGTAATACCACATTGAACGTTGATCTTTATCATCTTACGCGGGATGACAGTCCTTTTATGAATCCTGTTATTGATCCTGATTTATATGAACTCGAAAAAGAGCAATTGTTTAAAACACTCTATGAAACAGCATATCCCGAAGATATAGAGGCGGATAACGATTATAAGTATGTATGGCCGCTGCTGGAGATCGGGGATGCCGGATTCGAGATCTTCTCGGTCTCAAACGGCAAAAAGATAAAGATTTTCGGAGCAAAACTGCATATAGATGATGTTGATCTGTTAAACATGGTTGAATTGGATCTGGATGAATATCTTTCGATAGCAAATGAATTGAAGAACTATGTTGATCATGGTTATGAAGAAGGATACAAGAATTAAGGGGAGGTCTAAATGAAATACGGTAATACGAATCTGCCGGAGAATGTCCGTGCGTTTTTGGAAGAGATAATTGATGACGAGGAACTGTGCGATGCATTCTATTCCAGTGATGTAGAGATCTATGATGAAGACTGGGTAAAGGATCTGGAGGAAAACTTCCGGCAGGAATTTGAAGAATTGATGGGACCGGGAGATTCAAGCTATAAGAACATTAAGGCTTTTGCCAGAGATGGAACGGGCGCTTTATGGGTAGTTCTTGATGATGAACTTATCGGATATATCGGCACAGAGGGACAATGCGGGATAGTATCACGGAATATAAATGAGTTCATGAACATCATAGCGGCGCTGAAAGGATCCTCACTCTTATTCGATTTCTGGGATGTTGATACATTAAAATCAGAAGAAGCTTTTATAGATGCTTATAACGAATCTGAAGAAGACGATGAGACCGATTACAATGAAGTATTCGATAAGTTTATCAATAAGCACGGTTTTACGCATGATCTGAAGACAATATACGAATACATTGTAAAAGGGTTAACCGTTCAACCGTTTTTTCAAGTTATCGCTACCGATGATGATTATGTTGATTCAGCTTCGGTATTAGGTCTTGACGGCCAGGAACAACTCGAAGCACTTATGGATGCACTTAACAGCTGATGATAGTCGATTAAATCAATAGTTAAATTTACATAAAGGAAGAAGAATTATTGAGTAATCTTTCCACAGGAGCAATAAATGAGAGATAGTCTGAATACAGAGAAAAACCTGAAGGATCTGATTGAATTTAATTCGGAAATATTAGAAGAACTCAAAGCAGCCATAATTCAGCTTGAGGAAGATATTGCTGCTGGAATTAAAAGATATCCCAAAGAGAATGTCGATATTATCTTCTCTAAGCAGATAAGAATATTCAGCACCGTTGAAAATCTGTTGGATGCTAATTTCTCTATCGGTAATGATTGTTCTGCAATGTTGGATCTGTATAAGGAAGGAATGAAGGTCCTTCCAGTAATGGCAAGTAAAATGGGATATATAGATATAATCCACTTTACTTCTATTGGTGTTCTTCTCGGGATTGCAAAAGAAGAAATGCAGACGATCATTATCTAATTGAAAAAGGATATCATTTGGAGGAATACAATACTCTTGGTCAGAGTGGATATATGATGGTTAAAGGATGAGGAGTTAACGATTGTTAGATTATTACTATAAAGTGATTTGTCATAAATATTCAATTAGCGTAATAGCACCTGCTATTGCACGTGAAAGAAATGCTCTGGATATTGTTATATATCGCTCATTAAAGTTTCTATTCATTTTTGATGTGAATAGGTTCTCTGTTGTAATGAAACTAGAGGATGGAACTGAGACGAGTATAATAGGAGGCAAAAGTATAGTTAGAGAAAAATCAGATGAAGATCTATTTATTGTTTTAGATGAGCTCGTAAAATACACCCGATTAAGAATTGGCACTAAGTTTTTTGAGGAAAATTAGATGAACATAAAAACTGTAAGTTGCTTTATTTCACAATATTATAGTGATGTCGTTTCCGATATTGTCTATATAAATGACGAAACGATATTTTGTGTATGGTATGGAACAATACCCTCCAAAATACATTTAGTCCATAACGGATTAATTGATATAACTAGTTATACAGTTGGATACTTGAGATCGGATGTAGGTTCTCTGAAGCCTGAGGGAGATTGGGACAATTACTGCGCATTATATGCTAAGAAATTATTAACGGCGTTTAATGAGTATTGCTTAGCGGTGCTTCCAGATAAATACTTATTAAGCTTCAGAGAAGGTCTCATTTCTGATAAAAGTATTGTTTATGATTATTCTGATAATGATTTAATCTCTCAGTTAATGCATGTATTTGGTTCAAATATTTCACGGGTGAATCATGAGGGGAATACAACAAGGTTTGTGATTTACGAGACACTTTGCTTTGAAATTGAACGGCAAAATGCTGAATTAGTTGTCTTTCGTATATTTCGCGAAGGAGTAAGAATAAAGTTGTATACGGATTCTGAAAAGAACAATATGTCAACGAATCTCATTAGCTTCTTGAAAGGATACTCTGATTTGATTATTCCAGATGAATGGTTGGTGAACTATGCTACTTAAATTCTAGCGGCTTCGTAAAGAATATGTTGGATTTCAAGACAGCATCGTAGAACCACTGTTATAGACAATTTATCAAATACAGTAGAGTAGAACAGAAAATAGAAAGGGCAAATCTGAAAGATATTTGCACTTAGGGGCAGTTAAGTGGCAGTAAGCCGTTTTCTTATTGTTCCCCAAGTCCGCAAATGCCTTATTTTATTGGGCTTTGCGAAACCATTTGATAATTTTGGCGGAGAAGGGGGCACGAATATTTATTATTTATAACCCTCCATAATTACCGCAAAACCCTAAGAATAAAGGGTTCTGGGCTATTTCGTTTTTATGTAAATCTTTATAAATCTACGTAAATCTTGCAGATTTTGTTGCATTTTTTGTTGCGCTTTTTTATCGGGTTTTTGTGACTCTGAAATCGACATTCTTTTTTGCTTAACCATAATTGGTAGTTTAAGTGATGATATAATAAATTTGTTTGAGATTTGGGTAGTATTATTTGATTATGCGGAGCAAATATGGATAGAACGATCGATACATCAGAATACGGATTATGCATTTATTCTATGGATACACTTTCCTCTTTTCTGAAAACAGAGAAGATCAAGACCAAGAAGCTGTTAGCACTGTTCCAGAAAGATAAGAAGGCTTTTCTCAAAATGCAGGAAGAAGGAATCTGGATTCCTTTTCCTGAGATTGATGGTGTTACTTATGCTATCAAGATCAAAAACTTAAATGAAGAATTTGATGACCAATGGGAAAAGGTTCTGGAGTATGACGGATTTAATCTTGAAGTTAAAGATGGAATTTGGATATCGGATACAGGCTCGTTTTTGAAATTCGATGAGGCTTTATACCGCAGAGAAGGTCAAGAATCTACAGGCAACTTCGGAATGGTTCATTATGATTCGAATAAGGAACGATGGTATACCACAATAGACGGAACCAAGGTTTACTCGGATGTATGGTGCGACATTCCTGCCGGAAAGTATCTGCTTACGGTCAGAGGATATGCAAAGAAGGAAATAGTTGATCGGAAGGCCGTAAACTACGGGTATCAATTTGACCTTGTCGAAATCGAACGCTTTGAAGGATATAAGAATCCTAGAGAAGACTATGAGTTCAATATCAGTAAAATATTAAGAACGAGATAACAGTTAGTTATTCCAAGAGAGACTTAGTTAAGATGATGAGGAAAAAAACAGATGAAAGAATTATTAGAAGAGTTGATCTCTGATTACAATTCAAATACCGACAGTGATTTTGTTGAGAAGAACCGGCAACTATTCCGAAATAAAGGTAATCTTCTTGACGCTAGCGATAAGTTTGCTTTTCTTGATTATTTAGCTTCGCGCGGTAGTGATGTATTTTTTATTATGTTTTGTGAAGAAACAAACACCAAGATGGATTTGGATCAGGCAGAGAATTATTCATCAGTGATGTTTACTAAGATAGCAGAATCAGGCTTGATGCCTTGTAACAAGGTAATGCAGCAAAGATCATCTAATTCAATTATCAGATTTCCAGATATCATCGGTGAAGATTGCGTAGATGAATACTATTCTTATATGTTTGAATTTGCTATAAAAAACGGATTTATCTGCGCTGTTCAGGAATTGCTGTCTAAAGATAAAGAGAAACGATTCATTAATGATGATATCTCCTGTTACGAAGATCTTTTGAATGCTCAAACTGATAAATTAATTGAGAGAAGCGTCAGAAACTACTATCTTACCGGTGAGGTTGAAGATAGTTGGGAGAATTATGTTGAAGGGTATCACTATACACCTGACACTAGTACAAAGTGTGTAAAGAATGAGGATTATTTTAAAACACGAGGAAAGGAAATCTGCAAGGAAAACCTTAAGTCATATAAAAAGAGTAAACTCCTGAGCAGTAAGACTACTTTGGAGGAACTTAATGACTTTGTTGATAAGTATAATTGGGATGACGGCTTTGAGATTCCGTACTTTATCATGAAACACAAGAACTGTGATCTCGCCTTGCGTAAGAAGCTATATGAACTTGGAGCAGGAGACTGTATTGATGAGAATACATACAAAGATACTAATAAAGATCCTTGGAAACAGTTTATTCTTGAACTCGATGAAATGATTAAGAAAGAAGAACAATAGATTGTAATTTAATGATCTAAGCCCCGGTTACTCAACACCGGGGCTTTATTAGCTGCATATTTTGTTGCACTTTTGTTGCAAGTTGGGTTTTGCGAAAATGAAAAAGTCCCGGAAATAAGGCTTTCCGGGACTTCTTAATTTGTTTTGGCGGAGAAGGGGGGATTCGAACCCCCGCGCCAGTTGCCCGACCTAAAGCTTTAGCAAAGCCTCCCCTTCGGCCTCTTGGGTACTTCTCCATGCCTGCGAAAAGAATAATAACATAAAGGTATTTTAAATGCCACCTCGAAAACCATAATAAAGCGCCTTAGACTTCACAAATGGGATTTGAGGTTGTAAAATGGCCCGGTTATTTAATCGGATTAACTTTTAAATATATAGAAAAAAAGTCTTAAAAAGACGAAAAAAGTTCTTGACATAATAGGTCGTCCGAATTAGAATAATCAAGCACTTTGACGGAGGCACATAGAAAGTGTGCGCAAAAATCAAAGGAAAAGCGCGGATCTTGAAAATTGAATAGAATGCAAAACTTGAAGTAAAACGGACCTTTTTCAATTCTAAGAATTGAGTTTTTATTAAAGTAAT
>JAFXXN010000094.1 GCA_017542245.1 Lachnospiraceae bacterium | reverse complement strand
TTTTACTGTCCAAGGAAACTCTTTATTACCTGACAACACTCCTCCGGCAGCTGCATCTGCGGGCTATGTCCACAGCCATCGACAAGATACATTTCCTTCTTTGGAGCTGTTATCACTCCACAGTATTCTTCTATCGGTCCGACCGGACACGACCAGTCATCCGAACCGGATACAAAAAGCACCGGAACTTGAAAATCAGTACTTCTTTTGTATGCATTAAAACTCAATAAATACTCTATCAATGATGATTCCAGCTCTTCATATGCCGTACTGCCGTTCAACGAAGATAATATGAGAAATTGCCACCTCATATCATCAACACCGATATATGGTGAAAAGATGGATGCAACTGTCGATACATCCTCTGTCACTCTCGGCTGATGATACTTGGCTGTTAAATTATCAAGCGCAGATGTATCGGCTACGTCAAAAGGCGAATTTATAAGAGTCTCATATGCCTTCTCCATTTCGGTGGTGTCGTCACCAGCTTCCTTTGCTTTTGCCAAGGCATCCTCATACACATAAGTATATGCATACATATCTTCTTCAATCACTTCCTGACCTACTCCCACATAACCCGAAACCTTTTCAGGATACTCAAGTACATACTGGCTTCCGAGAAGGGTTCCATATGAATGTCCCATAATAATCACCTTTTCTTGGCCATATGTCTTTCGCGCATAATCAACCAAGGCATCCAGATCATCTATAGCTTGTTCGAATGAAACGGTGTTGTTATCGGGGTCTGTATTCACATTATGATAATATGTCCTGCCGCATCCTCTTTGATCCCAACAAATGACCGTATAATCATCAGTCATATAATCAAGCCAACAATAGTCCCCCCAAGTTGAAGGAACACCGGGACCACCATGAAGTAAGATAATAACAGGATTTGATATATCATGCCCCATAGTAAGGATATACTGCTCCTGTCCATTTAACATTACATATTCCGACTTATTGATTCCGTCGTTATAATCAATCGTACGCTTAATTTGATTTATATTTCGGCCAATAATTACCACGACAGAGAATCCAAAAACAATTATCAGAACCATCGAAACAATAACCTTAGGTATTCCAACAAGTATCCTTCGTACAATATGCTTTTTAGGTTTGGGCTCACAAACTTCCTTTCTATGAGCCAGGTGTATTCCGATATGTCCGATTCCAAGGATTATTGAACCAATGATCATGATTCCGTTCCCGCCATAAATTCCAAGAAGAAAAAATGCAATAACAGGAAGTGTAGCTCCTGCTACGGGAATTCCTATAATCCCTCTATAAAAATCCTCCATGGTCTTCTCACTTTTGAAATAGCGAATCCAGAAAATCTCATATAACACCATACAGAGAAATGATACTATTAACACCGGACACCAGAAGTTCCATCCTTTGAAATTAAAATCAGAAAAGATAAGCGCTACCGGTGTAACAATAAACTGCCCTGCACGCTCAAAAAAAAGCAATACTTTGTTCTCATGATGAACATATTCTTCATAATCCTTTGGCTTGTTCTTCATCCAAATGAAATTCGGAACGAGAAGCATGATCAACCATATCAATCCTATGTACGAAAAACCTAAACACGTAACGCAAACTCCTTTTTCGTTTTATCAATTATTCTTTTTGTTCTCAAAAAACTCTTCTGAAACCTTAAGCATATTCCGCCCCTTCTATTTACAAATGATAATGACGGTTCATCGTTTATACTGAAAGATATTATTTATAACTGCACCTTACCCTTAACTAATATATTGGGGCAGCCTTATTAAAGTACGCCTTTTTTCTGTCGGTAAAAAATTTCAAATATTCCGTTAAATACTCTTGACATTAATTAGCGGGTTTCCGGTTTAATCGACTAACGTGAATGTCACACCAGCTGATTACACTGCTGATTGTGCCTTCCGATTACACTGTCTGATTATTTGAAAACGGACCGTGAACCCCAAAGCCTTTTCAGGGCTTGCCCCATAGTCCGAAAACGGACCAGGAACCCCGTCCCCCCGGGCCATCGGGCTCATAGCTCACTTGTGCTTTGCTTTCCAGGCCTCCAGATCCGATGTCATCCTTTCCGCCGTCTTTACATCCAGCCACCACTGAATCAGATTGACCAAAACAAATACAACCACAATACTTCCCGCAACAATACCGGCATCCCGGATCATTTCAACGCCCACCGGACTTCCAGCAAAAATCGCAAAAAGCACAACCACGACAATAAGCACGAGCTGTACGAATTTACGTATAATCATCTGCACCACACCCATCTCTTTTTTCGAGTAGATCAGCAGTGTCGGAATACAACTGACGGCCCCGTAAATTAACGGATAGACAAAAACCTCATATCCGAACCTCTGCTCCGGTCTAAAAACTGTTCCGATAATCAGCATTACCGCATTAATCAGTGTAACAATAATAAAAAAGGATACGGCTGTTTCTTTCAGATGCTCTTTCAATTGTTCTCTCATGGTTAACCCTTCAGTCTTTCTTTAATGTCGGATACATATTTTCTGGAGATAATCACTTTTTCTCCGTTACTTAACTGACACAGAAACCTGCCGTTCAAAGCGGGCTTTATTGCCGTGATTTTCATCAAATTCACAATCACCGACTTTGAAATACGGATAAAATCCCTTCCCGCCAGCACGCTTTCAAATTCCACAAGACGTTTTTTCGCCTCGTAGCATTCTTCTTTCAGATAGATGTATGTTCTGTCATCCACAGATTCAATATAAAAAATATCCGCCAGCGGAATCTGATACTGCTTCTTCTCAAGAAACCCCTCAATCGATCCCTGCCTGGATTTTACAAACCGCACAATTTCCTCGATGTTTTCATCCACTTCATGGCAGCCGATTTCCAAATATTCTTTCCGGTCTGCATCAATTGTTTTTACCGTGATTTCCATATTCAGTAACTTTCCGAAACCTCAAATGTACCGGCATCTTTTAAATAACAGTCAAAGAAATTCAAGACGATTGCATTCATCCGGTCGATGCATTCTGCCGCATCGACATCGCCTGTCCCGAGCATTCCTGCAAGGAACGGAGAAAACAGCGGCAGGTCGGTATAATTCATATGTTCGGCTCCTTTAAAATAAGTGACGTATCCGTCCGTTGCATTATTAAGTATAACATTATTTGCATAGTTGTAACCGCCATTTTCCGCTTTCTCCCGGTCCATGTAATGCTCCTCGTTGTCAATACATAAAAGCGGCGTGGTGTATGCATCTTCATTGATGATTACAACTCCGTTTTCAACACCGGTCTCCTCCCCGAGCATGGTTCCGTCCAAATCCACAACAGCTTTGACATCATCCCTTCTACCCACGCTCACTGCTGTAGCTCCTCCGAGAGAGTGTCCGATTAAGCCGATTCTCTTTGTATCGATGCAGGATACGATTTTTGCAATGTCATCTTCCGAATCTTCCGGAAAAAACCAGGCATCCGTAAACTTCCCGTCCGCGCCTTCTTTTAACGTATCCAGTACAAAATTCATATCGTCCATTCGAAGCTTTATCCATTCGGACGTAACAATCCAGGTTTCCTCAGCGGAAAGCCCCGAATCGGTATCCCCTCCGATGACAAGCGCCGTCTGAATAAATTCCGGATTTACGGTAATTGTTTTTCCGGAAGAATCCTTCGTAAAGAAGGAATGATAGGGATGATCCAGGCTCACCACTATATATCCGTGACTCGCCAGTTCCATGTAGGTGGATGAATTGCTCTGGTAATAACCAAAGGCTCCGTGGGAAAAAATAACAAGCGGCAGGGAATTTTTCCCCTTTTCGTTTTCCGTCAATTCCTCCGGATAGTAAAAATAAACCGGAACCTCACGGCAGGAATTGTCGTTTTCAAAAGTTTCCGTTCTTGATGGATCAATGAAAATCGCCTTCTTTTGTCCTACGGTATACTCTCCGGTTACCGCTCTTCCTTTGTAGTCTGCAAAAACAAATGCCGGGATCATATTGGTCGAAATAAGCAGCACACTCAAAACCCCACTTAAAACAATCATGACCTTCTTCTTTGTTTTTTTGTTCTTTACTCTTTCACCCTCTGCTTTTACACTTTCCGCATTTTCACCCTCCGCTTTTTCGCTCTTGGCTTTATCACTCTCCGCTTTTTCGTTCTTTCCCTGAATCAGAAAAATAGCAGCCGAAACAAAAAATCGTACAATCAGAATGAACAAAAGACCTTTAAACCGAAAACTCAAATCAATACCCGGCAATAGAAGCATCAAAAAGAAAATGAGAAGCTGTGAGATATTTGCAAACAATCTCATTTTTGCGAATTCGCTTTTTACCGGCTTCTTCATCAATTCAAAAACAATAAACCCAATCTCCGAAACAATAAGAATGATCAGTAATAATAATGCCATAATTTTACCCGCCTTTCCTTTTCATTAAAGCGAATATAAACCATGGCAAAAATCCGTTCAATATACCTTCCGGCAAGATACAAAAAGGGGCGGTGAAATGCGTTTTGAACCAACAACCCCGTCCCCCTGGTCCATTCCTATTTAGTCGACCACTTAGCCTTGCAAAAGTTCAATCGCCTGTTCAACGGTTATAATCTTTGCATAGCGCCTTCCCCACATAAATTCATTATAATACTTATAAGCGGTTTCCTTATCAAAGTATGGATTGTCATATGTTGAGTTTGCGTAGGACGGAACAAGCATATTGAATCCCTTCTCAAATCCGCTTTTAATCGTTGCATCCATACAATAATCCGTTGAGACACCTATCGTTATAATATCCTTTTCACCCTTGGACTTAAGGTATTCCGTCAATCCGGTCATGGGATGAAACGCACTGTTTACATTCTTCTCAAATCGCTTTTCATCTTCTCTCGGCGCAAATTCCTCATATATCTCATAGTTGTCCGCTGTCTTATCAAGTTCAGTCCCCGGGCCGTCATCATGTTGAACATAAACAACCTCAACATTATTCTCTCGTGCGATGGTAATCAGCTGTTTGATATTATTCCTTACGGTTTCGAATGCATACAGCCTCTCGTCAAAACAACCTTTTTGAGTATCAACTACCAACAGAATCATTCATTATCCCCTTCTACTTTCTTTTCCATAATATCGGCGCAAAGATAGTCTCCGTGTCCCGTGTTTATTTTAATATAATCAATCTCATGATAACCTCGTTTCAGATAGATACTCTTTGCAGGAAGTGATGCATGAAGAACGATCACATCATAAGCCGAAGATATTTTTTCTTCTGCCATATCCATGAGCGACTTTCCATATCCCCTGCGTTGAAACGATGGCAGGACAAAGAGTCTGTCAATCTCATTGTTTGTAAGAGTAACCGTACCCGCCGGGATCCCTTCGTCGCTTATGAGCAGATATACGATTCCGGCCCTGATATCCCTCATGATGTTTTCATCAGAATGGTGCTCCGCAAAGAAGCGTACAGCGCCATGCGGATAGTATTTGGGATAGATTTCCTTTATCGTTTCCCGGGTGATTTTTTTTACATCATCAAAATCTTTTTCTTCCGCTATCCTTATATTCATGACACATTCCTTTTTCTTTCTTCTTCGTTTGGAATTCTCCAATTGCTATTATTCATCTTTTCCTTACCTACTATCTCAAATCCATTTTTCTCATGACGGAGAAACCGAAACAATAATATCTACATCATTGGATGAGGTCTATCTCATGCTCTTCATAATACTTGCCACCGTGACTCTCATCATTTTCTATACCATTAAACAATAATTATTTTGTTACTCGTCCTTTACGATACCTTCCGAATAAAATACCGTCATCCACATACTTATCTGCCTGAGATACCCACATTGGAAACTTCCCTGTTGCCAAAGCCGTTTGCCCATTAAGCATTCCTGTATGGAATGAGATATGGCGAAACTGTCTGAGCACCAATTCCATCCTTGTATGCTCACAGTTTTCAGGGCATTCATACAACATTTCATCTGTAAGAGAATCAAGATATGTGTAAGTTTTTTGTTCGATTCTATCAAGATAATCAAGGAGTTGTTCGTCTGAAAGTATTACCGAAGAAGGATTATCAGGATTGTCCAAACCATCTTCATGAAATGGAGGTTCATCATATATGCAAGGATTGATAAACCACTTATCCGCAGAATGAAGCGTATGATATACCCAGCGCCAACAAGGAGCACCACAACAAATCGCATCACGATTATAGGTCTGAATTGATGTCCTTATATTTAAAAAATTCGGTTTAACCATATCCTTGATTATCATACATAATTCATTCATTAAAAAACCTCCTTCTTTACACTATTACTCAATCATAAGTTATCCTGAAAGTTATTTTTTCTTCAGTACTGCCAATGCAGCATAATGAAGTACCTCGAATTGCTCAGGCGCTATTTCATCAAGCAATTCCCTGTGTTCTTCATCCCATTTTTCAAGTTCTTCCTCCGACAATGACGCACCCACGCCTCGAGAGGCTTTCATCCGCCCATGCCATGATTCCTTAGTAAAGGATATCTTCAAATCGTATTCTTCATGATCTTCCAATTCGAAATACTCATAAGTCACATTGGGGATCCATATTGCATGTTTGGTCTCCCCGGCACCTGTCCAGTTAGGACTATATTTCAGAACAAGCTCCTCACTTTTTCCTGCTATCTTATCTTCAAAGGGAAGCCATGCCATATATAGGATCAGCAGCCTTCCATCCGGCTTAAGAATGTCAGCCAATTTGGGCATAACCCGCTCATGATCGAAATACCAGAAACACTGACAAGCCGTAATTACATCATAGCTTTCTTTTGGAAAATCAATTTCTTCTGTAGGTACCGTTTGAAAATCAATCTTCATATCGGCGTCTTCCGACAGACGTTTAGCTTGTTCTATCTGTTCAGGAGAGATATCAGTTCCTGTCCAATTTGCTCCATACCGGTACATATTACGTGGCAGTACGCCGGTTCCTGTTCCAAGATCGAGCACATTCTGTCCAACTATGCAAAGCCCTCTATCTGCAATCTTCTGATAAAATTCATTCGGATAGACATCCCTGTATTTTGCGTATTCTTCAGAAGTTCTTCCCCAGTCAAACGCCTTCCCGGCATCTATACGTCTATCAA
>JAFXXN010000093.1 GCA_017542245.1 Lachnospiraceae bacterium | reverse complement strand
TGCTCTGGTACTCAGTTGTTTGGTTGCCAAGTTTAGTTCTCCTTTCTGTCGTTGCGATAGCACACGAACTTTGTAAAAAACGGATGGTTATGTCGTTGCGTCAGCACACGAACTTTCGGTGAAACCGACGGATATGATGTAGGCAAAAAGAAAGTGCCAAAAAGCTCCGCAGGACGCACATACCACCTCTGGTGGTATATCTGTGCGCACCGAGTAAAACTCGGTGAGAGAACTCGGCACGGTCCGGACTTTGCCTTTGCAGTTTTTTAAGCCTTATTCTGTTCAGATTCCTGTACTTCTTTATCCCGGTCTTTTATAACCAGATTTATGAGATTCTGTACTCCCTGATTCTTAAAAGCACCGGCTATGATCCTGCACATTTCCTCCTGAGAGAACGAATAGCATTCCGGGAAATACTTTGCGACAGTACCGCCAATCATATACTTGTGTCTGTTCTGACGGTCTCGCTCTTTCTGCTTCTCTTCCCGCTGTACTTCCGCAAGCCTGACATGTGCTATCCTGACTTGCTCCTCTGCCTTCTGCAACTTAATTGATTTTTCTTCTTGTTTCATTTGAAACTCCTTTCTTTGGTATGCCTATCGGCTTTTTAGATAAAAAAGACGATAGGGGTAAATCTTTTAGATAAACCGCTACCGTCAATAGAAACTATTATATTATATTTTTCATTTTAGCTAAAGATGAACTAATTTTTTTACATTTCACATCTGAATCTTATGTTTTATGATTCTATTCAATAATAGAAATATTACCTCACAGACTAATAAACTCAAAGTTATCATCCCATAATGCACTTGGACAGAATACTGAATCAGTTTCTCAGTGAAATAGTTTAAAACTAGGCAAAACATAAATGTTAAATATATTGCCAAAACTAAAGCTATTGCACTTACCAGAACAGCTTCGAAAAGCTCTATTTTCCTTAAATCCCTTTCTTGCATTCCTATCACTCTCAGCATAGTATAATATTTGCTGTTTCTATTTCTAAAGAAAAATATAGCATATGCCATAGCTGCAATTATAACTACAACACATATAATCCCAACTATTATAAGAAGGAATCCTATATTGTCAACTATCCACACCACCGTACAGTATGTTCCGCCTTCTGATGTGAGATTCATCTCATCAGCCCCAAGGAGATTTAAATCAATTTTTCCAGAGCTAAAATAAGATATTTTATTCCCTGCTAATTCCGCTATATCACTAAAGCTGTCAAAATATACCTTAAAAACAAAAGGCGGTACTGGTACGGAATCAAGAATTTCATCCAAAGAATATCTCTTTTTATCAGGCAAAACTATCTCAGCCTGGGTATCCATTCCATAATGTTTTATGACACCATAGATTTCTTCAGCCTCTGCAACATTCTTTAAATCCGTCCTAAACACATACCTTGCGTCTTCATGATTTATTTCAAAATCATCCAGATAATCACTTAGCACATTCATTGTATTTATATATGTGCATGCAAGGAAAAAAAACAGCATGACACATTTTATCATTTTCCGTGATGATTTTTTGTCTATTACGATATTTCTATATGCAGTTGATAGAACATCCTTAAATCTCATTGTAGTTTCAAGCTTCCTTTTTCATCCTACTCCTTGACACCGCCGTAACCGAAACGAAGCATAAAACCAGCAGGACTGCAAACAATACCGGTGAAAAAACAGGAATATTCAGATTCACGCCTGCACTTTCCGACAGGAAACCCTGGATTGCCCTAATCATCACCATAGCAGCCATCTCAGCCAAGAATAAGGCTATAATATTTTTAATCCAAAAGGAACCTGCAATTATTTCATGTACAATGCCCTCATAATATCCAATACTTTTTAGCATGCATATGTATCTTTCCCTTACAATCAACTTCATCGAATAGGAATTTGAAAGCATAAAGATGAATATAACGCCAAGTATGAAGCTTAACGCATAGAGTATCAATTCACAGAATAATTGTGCAACAAGAATCTCATCCAATGAGGAAGACCATATATCCTTGCCATCAAACAATGCTCGGATTTTAAGCCCCCATATTCCGTCTATACTGCGAGTCATTCCAGACGCCGTTCCTTTTTCTGGGAAAAAAATATTATAAAAGCCCATTGCGGACAAATCGTCAATATCCTCTTCAGCAAAACCCTTTAGATAAAACGAAAATGTCCTATCCCCATCAGAAGATATCCCCTTCAGTATTGAATCGACTATCATGCCGCTATTATTCGCCAGCGTAAGAAGCACGATAACGCATCCCAAAAGCAGGAACGCCACCAAACTGTAAAGTAGACCTTCCTTTTTTTCTTGAGTGCATTCTCTAAACGACATGATGCACAGATCACTGCACCTCATCGGTCAACACCCGCCCATCTTCCAGAGTTATTATACGGTCAGTTTCTTTGGCGTCTTCCTGGTTATGAGTAACAAGAAGCACCGTTTTTCCTTTTCCCTTTTGTCTTTTTAACAATTTCATTATCATTCTGCCATTTTCATGATCAAGGTTTCCACACGGCTCATCTGCAAGTATTATTTCAGGGTCATTCGCTAATGACCTGGCTACTCCGACTCTTTGCTTCTCCCCACCAGATAGATGCATCACAACATCCTTAGCTTTTCCAGAAAGACCTACCTCTTCAAGTAATGAGGAAATCTTTTGTTTCCTTGATTTTACAGGATAATCCGACAGCATAAGCGCTATTTCAATATTCTGATAAACCGTATAACGATCCTCAAGGAGATAATCTTGAAAGACAAATCCTATCCTTCGTCTAAAACTAATAAGTTTCTTATCAGAAAATGAATAGATGTCTTCCCCGTCAATAAGCACTTTGCCGGATGTCGGTTTCAGGATTCCGCCTAACATTTTTAACAAGGTACTCTTCCCACTTCCAGAACGCCCCGTTATACTTGTCAGGCTTCCTTTTTTAATTTCAAGACTGATGTCATTGATGGCAGCAAAATATCCATGTTGCAAGGGGTAGTTCATTTTCAATTTTACAAGTTCAATAAATCCACTCATCTTTCAAATATAATATCAGTACCGTCTTCATTCCTTTCAGGAATCTTCATTACCTTGTCCCATGTATTATAGTTTACCCAAAGACCAAAATAATTTCCTTCGACAGCAAAAAAATATGAATATTCATTTGTACCTTGTTTCAAAGGCTTTAATTTAGAAAAATCATAAGGTTGATCAACAACAAGGTGGTTTATATCTGAAAGTTCTATAAGTTCTTCCTTTGTATAGCCAGTATCCAATAGACCTCGTTCTTCCTGCGCTGTAAGTATACTGGAAAGCTGTTGTTCCCTGAACATACCGTTAAAATCAATGTTAAAGAACTGTATTGTCTTTCCTGAGACTATTGCATATGCATTTGGAAACTCACTGTTATTCTTTATAAAATACTTTCCCTCAGCTATTCCACTTCCATTGCTCAACAGCAGGTAGCTTACAACTCCGATTACTGCGAAAACAACAACTATAACTGTAATTTTAATAACTTTCCGCATTTTCCTCGCTCCGCAATAAATATCAGTCTTAAATGACCAATATATTTCTTTTTATACTTACTCGCTCAATCTATTCTAGAATAGTAATCTCCTTCAGTAGATGTGCTATTCGTATACACAATGAACGAACTCGGATTATTACTAGGAATCTCACTTAATTTTGCAGTATATGTATTACCATTTAAATTTAATATAAAAGTCATTTCATAGTTGTTAAACGAATTACCAATAACAAGGGCATTTCCTGTGGTATCATTGATGAAATTGTATGAAATAAAATCAAAAAATCTAACATTTGTTAGTTCCAATGCATTATTTCCCATATCAATTACAATTCTCCTTGATCCTGATCCAAACTCAGAAGAACACGCAGTAAGAAGACCCATCATCATACAACATACAACGCAAATAATAAAGTTTCTCTTTTTTCTCATAGGTTTACCTCCGTTAATCTTGGGTATCATTTCACCCATAATCTATTTTTTATACAACAAACATATTATATCAGTATTTTCAATAAAAATCCACACTTTTTTCTTAAAATCTCAAAATTTTCATATTGTAATCATTTAATATATGGACACTTACACTAGGCTTAATCAAACAAAACCTTGTAGTCTTACATCCTTCTAAATACAGCATCTTGAGAATCATATATAACCGCTTGCTAAAAATTTGTTAGTTCTTGCCATTAACCTTGCCCATCCAAATAGATATTTTGCACTTTCTTGCCTTCCCAAAGAACCTTGATACCGGCATTCCACACTCCGAAGCTGTCTCTGTCACGGATATCTTCTTCATCTTCCAACGCTGATAAACCTCATAAAAATTCTCTGGTAACGGGTTCAGTGTTCTTCCAAAGTGCACGCCTCTTGCCCTAGCTGCTGCGATACCTTCCGCCTATCTTTGCCAGATAACCGTTCTTTCATTCTCCGCCACATATGAAAGCAAGCTAAACAAGGTCACCTATAAAGGTTCCGAGCAAGTTTTTCTCTCGCCTGGTGTCAAGGATTGGCATATCTATCACATATAGATTCGCTTTCTTATCCTTTGTTATAATCTTCCACTGTTCCAAAATCTCAGAGTAGTTCCTACCAAGACGGTCAATGCTCTTTATATAGATAAGGTCATCTGCCTTTATCCTACGCATCAACTTTTTGTACTGCGGTCTTTCAAAATCTTTTCCCGACTGCTTATCTACGAATACGTTATCTTCTGGTACCTGAAGTTCTCTCATACATATAATCTGGCGGTCTTCGTTCTGGTCTGGGCTGCTCACCCGGCAATACGCATATACATTTCCCATACATTACCCTTTCTAACAAAATAAAAAGCATAGGGATAAGATTCACTCTTAAACCTATGCTTCTTTGAAATTATTAAATCAAATTACAATTATACCGGTTGCAATGAAGCAAGTTCTTTTACTCTGTCAACCGCAAGCATTGAACATCTTGCTATCTGGTCAATGGATAGATTTCCCTCCTTGAGTAAATTTACCGCTATTTGAACTCTTGTTTGATCTACCGCTTTCTTAGCAGTTTCATCTCTCATCTTTTCCAGTGTCGCACACATACGTTTCACCCCTTCCTCGTTCTCTTTGAAGTACCTCACTCTGTCCGCTAATTGCTTAAAATGCATATCATCAGCATCTGTGCAGTAAAAATCGTGCATCAGCCTTCCTAATTCTGTACTACTATTTTTATCCTCACCATTTACATAAACTATATGCTCTCCGTCATTAAACGGCTCACCCGTATTTGTTATAACTCTTTCAATAAAATAGATAGGTAGTCCACCTTTCATCACGTCGTTTTCTGTAATAAATATCACATATGATTCAGGTAACTTACTAAAATCGTCTCCCGCTTTTAATAGATGGGCATCCTTAATACTAGAATGATACCTTGCTCTTTTTCTCTCAGCACCCTTGTCCGCTCTTTGAATTTCAATATTGTATTCTTTTCCAGTATCATCATTAGCATCTATATCAAGCCATACATCCCGCCCTAAAAGGTTCTTCATAACCCTCTGGGTTTTAACGCTGTTCACATTTATGGTCGGGTTGTCAAGTATTATCCTTAAAAGAAGTTCTGTCCCTTCAACATTATCATCAAATACGACATTCATAAAATCATCATCTATCATTCTGAATCCGCGTATTCTCTGAAGGTCTTCCTGGTGCTGCAGTTCCCTCTCAGCTTCATCTATAAGCAAGCCAGCATCTGCGCCTTGCATCCTGATTTCTTCCAGCTGTTTATTCAAAGCTTCAATCTGCTCTAAAATCTCTTGTTCTGTCATTTATCAGTTCCTTTTCAATCCTTTTATCCCATATATAATGTACCATAAATTTTCAGATTATTCAACTAATATTTCATTAAATATTTATTACCTACACCATAAACCTTAAACAAAATACATTTTGATTTTGACATAAACATTTATTTTTGATATACTCCTCATTAATATATAATCATTTTCCAAATAAACATAAAATAATTAATCAAGCGAAAAAATGGATAAATTAGAATTTTTGAGAAATGGCGGAGAACTTAGCAGAAAGAAACAGATATCACTGGTTCTGATGCTTAGTTTCCCTGCAATAATGTCCATGATATCAACCATTATCATGGAATACATAGATGCCTCCATGGTTGGCAGCCTGGGATCAGATTGTTCAGCGGCTATAGGAGTTGTGTCAACTACAACCTGGCTAATCTCGGGACTATGCTCGAGTGTCGGTACCGGATTTACTGTTGGCCTTGCACACAAGATTGGTGCCGGCGAGGAAGCTGAAGCCAGAAAATATGTAAAGTCCGGTTTTATTGTTGTTATACTATTCTCAGCTATGCTTATGGGACTGTCCCTGCTTATACACAGACAGTTGCCTGCATGGATGGGTGCTGATGAAAAGATCCTGGATAATGCTGCAGATTACTTTTTCATATTTGCACTTTCACTGCCCCTTATGCAGATAAATCATACAGGAGCCGGAATGCTTGAATGCAGT
>JAFXXN010000092.1 GCA_017542245.1 Lachnospiraceae bacterium | reverse complement strand
TATGTATTGGATATGAATGGTGAATCATATCGGTTAGCAAAAACAAAGAAAGTGAAGAAACTAAGTGGCTCACTTTCAAGCTAGCGTTAGGTGGCTCAAAATCAAATCAGCGAGTGGCTCACTTTTAAGTTGACGAATATAATATAATAACTGCTTGTTGTAAATCATTTACAGAAATAATAATGCACGAATTTAGTTTAGTTATATAATGCAAACAACAACCGACACTGTTCAAAAAGATACCGCCCGGTGAACCGAGCGGTATCTCATATTACTAAAGACAAAGTATCTACTAATCGTTCAACACTAACTTTATCAAATTCACCTTCCAAGTACTTGCTTAAACACTCTCCAACGTTTCGCGGGAAATACAAATCTACATGATTTTTGAAATTTGTTTCAGCAAAAAGCCAACCTTTGATGATATCATGAGACTCTGTTTTCTGAACATCGTGTACAATGATTGTTCCCTTGGGTTTAGACGTATCTTCATGAAATTCTCCAAAAATCACCTTTTTAAGGCCAAAGTATCTTAAACGCGAAATAACTGCTTTATTAATCCGCGATAAGCCTTCATAGGTATCAAATTCTGAATTAAATTGTAATTTGTTATGGTGACTTCCTCTTTCAATCTCTGGAGATTGAACATAATGGAGTTGCTTAGATGCTGCCATATTATCCAAAAAGATAAATGACTTATCTCTATCCGTTTCATATAATTCTATGCTATTGAAACAAAATTCTTTTTTGAAGGCTTTGACACTGCAATTACAAATAAGTGAAAAGCATTTCCCCACGCAAATCCCATTAGCTATATTTCCTGTCACAATCACTTGAGAAAGACTATCATCAATGGTATAGCAGGATGTAAGTAGTACATTGAGCAATTCATAATATGATGCATCGTTTAATAAAACCGTTTCATCATCTGGAGCAGCTGTTTCAATACTAAAATTTTGTTCTCCGTTACACTGTTCAATATCTATTGAACTAATCCTATTCATAACAATACTAACAAAAGTAGTATTCAACTGTTTCAATGAATTAAGCAAACTAGCATCTTTAATTCTACCTAGGCGTATCGGGAACGGTACAACTTCCCTAGCCAACATCTTTTCAAATAACTCCTTATATAGAAATATCCTTATTCTCCCAGATTTACATAGGAAAATTAGAGTTTGAAAAAAGGGGATGTTATTTCTTATTTCCTCCTCATCCTCTAATTCAAACATATGAGGATCAATTATAATATTCATTATACTTCCTTCTTCAACGCAGCATTCATGAGATCATTAAGCAATTCCTGAGTCTCATCTCGAAAGTCATCTGGATAATCAATATTTCCATATCCAGAAATATTGCAAAGCGAAACTTTAGTCCCTTGCCTGTTTTGAAAAAAGTTGATAGCGATTAAATCTTTTCCGCAGTTTTCTTTTAAAACGTGATATCTAAGCCTAAGAATAAAAGACTCACTATGGGTTTCTACGATTATTTTTCTACCATGCTTAATTAATGCGATAAAAAAGTCTGCCAAGCGGCTTTGCGAAAATGGATGCAAATGTAACTCCGGTTGTTCAAAAACCAATGTTTCGTTCTTCTCTGACAGCAAGCCAGTTATTAACACAGGAAGTACCTGACTAGTACCGATACCAACATTCATAATATCTGCAGTTTTATTCTGAGTATCAGATACTGAAACTTTAATTCCAAACGAAGTAGCATGAGATACTTCGATAGCACTAGCAATATTCAAATGAGATGACCATTCATTCAACGCTTCCCATAATGATATCGAATCTTCCTCATTGTAGGGAAGAATGTATTTTTTTATTTTATTCTCATGTAACAATACAGAAGCGAAATTTGAACCAGTTGCTCCTACGTATTTAGGATCTTGTTCAAAACCAATGCTATACAAACCCTTAGGGTTTTCTCTGATAGGCCCAACAAAGTATAGATTACCTATCGTTTCCTCAAATTCATCATAAAAGCTGCTTGCCCAACGAGAGGAATCCATTATCAAATTACCATCATCATTAAATGAATGAGATACAAGAAATCGCGGCATAGTTTCTTCGCCTTCGAACGAAGAAACTTCTTTGGCCTCTTTGATATATTGGTCATACTTTTGTAAATATTTTTCATATACTTCTTTAAACTCAAGCATTTTGCCCGAGTTTTTTATGATAGCGAGCATACAATTTTTTTTCAAGTCCATAGGGAAACCAAAATACTCACTTCCCAATGGACTTTGTTGAAGACTATACTTTTCTATCAAATCAGTTAACAGTCCCGCAATTCTTTCTGCCTCCGTATCACCGCTAACATCTTGGTTCTTAATAAGATTATCATTCATTAGCCCCATATAAAATTCAGGCACGACCTTAGGCGATACCAACGAATCAACTGCTATCTTACCAGTCTTTTTCCCCTCAACAATAATTTTCATTTCATTAATGAACTCTGCAAAAAGTCTGTTAAATATAATGTCATATTTCAGGAAGAAATTACCGGTAAGTCTCATGTTTCTTACCTGCATAAATACAGGAGTTTCATTACCATTTATAGAAAGTTGATACTTTCCATGCTCCATGCGAGTAAGCAAAATGCACCTATCTTCATATGTTATCTCAACGCTTTCTAGTTTTGCTTGCGATTCATCAGACGCTTTTTTGAAAAACCATTTTATACTATAGGAATCCTTGACATCCGTAGTTTCATTTTTCTTTATGCATCTAAAATCTAAACCAATACTAAATCCATCTTTTGATTTATCATTTATGACATCATCATAATCTCCCAATGCCACATATTGCCCCGAAAGAAGCAACTCGATATCATGACTATTGCATTCCATAGTCTGCTTTATTGCCAGTAAAGTCTGTATTGCTGTACTCTTTCCACTGCTGTTTGCACCCAAAAAAACACTCATATCGCTTACCGATATTTTTTGTGGTGTGGCATATGATTTAAAATTATCAATTTCAATGCAACTAAGAGTATAATCCATTTTTTCTCCTTAAAAAAAAACAGTCAACTTATCGATAAGTTGACTGAAAATATGACTTAATATCTTCTGTGCTAATAACCTGATGATAATAGTCAGCTTTTTTCCACGGTGTCTGCGCATGCGTCAAGTCAACCAAAGTAAATGCACTATATCCAGAATAATCCCTCCATATAGCATCTAAAGTACTTTTTGCATCCGTATCAGATATATCTGAAATGCCTTCAGAACTAGGAATCTCATTTCTTCCATATTTGTGGAAATGGGAATAAACTTCTGTATTAACAGGCCCATATTGCCACGCTTCAAACTCCCCAGCAAAAATAGGTTTATTATCCCATACAAAGCTCCAACCCTGAGCCAAATACAAAAGTTTTTGTAATTTAAGCGGTGTCAATGAACCTCTTTTCTGTGTATAAGACAAAAAAACGAGGTATTTAGCCGCTTGTATAATGGATATCATAGTTACCTCCCTCAAATTCCTTATCATAATTTCAACTTCTTCGTGAGACAAGAAACAGAAACTTGATAGCAAAAATATCCTTTATCTAGTATAACAAATATGACAGCTATGTTCAATTCTTTTTTTAAATATGATAGCGTAAATGTGAACTTCCCGAAAAATTAACTCTCGTTACTTAAAATTCGTCATCCTCATCCCAATCTTCGTAGTCCGGGTATTGCTCCAGAACCCCGACCGACTTGATCAGCTCAGGATTTGTCTTTCGCTGCTCATCCTCAATTTTCTGAACGTGTATCGTGAACATCCAGTCATCACCATAGTCATAGTGTAGCGAAAAATTCTGACCCTTTACCAACCCTATCTTATCAATGGCTATATCCGTTGAAGGACCGCCATCCTCCAGATCGTATTGATAACTGTCTTCACTGTACATCCTATTATCCATGCAGAATTCATACAGATGCTCATGGATAAAATCAAATGTGTCTAAGATATATTCGCACAGCCTGTCCAGTGTTTCTTTCCCGGAGATCTTTATTGTTCGATATATTTCCCTTCCATGCCCTGCAGGGTATACCTTAAAAGTATATCTCAACATTACTCTTCCCGCTTTCTTTTTAAATATCCGCTTTGCCCTTCAGGAAATTCAGCACCTCATCCAAAGTCCTCTTGCTCTTGAAGTATGCTTCCGTGAGCATTTTAATTCATATATAATCTTCATTGAAGAACTATTAGTGTCCGCAATAGTATCTACTATGCTACTTTTATTTCAAAGCATAAGTTAATTACCCCTTATGCCAAAACAACCGCAGACATTACACGGTTGCTTAGAAATATGTTAGAAGCCGGCCTTTCCGTTAAGACCTCGACTTCGAATCATTCCCATACCACCAGTTTTATATTTTCCGTAAATAATTTGTTAAATCCACCCTCAGAAAATGCAGCCTCATTATTCGGTCATTTTCTCTCGGAATTCAAACATTGGGATGAATTGGGTGCCGGATGCTACAGTAAAATTACGATGCCCGGAAAGTCTTTAAACATTACATACAGCATTCCCATTCAGGGATTTAACATAATTCATCTGCAGGTAAAAGATCTGCTAAATTTCTTGGAAAAAGAAGAAAAGGACGACTATGACATTGAAACCTTTGAAATGACGTTTGAAGACAGTCTGAAAAGAGACCTTAATTATATCGAAACCGAAATTACGAATTTTGGCACAGGTAAAAAGAAAGATACCTGAAACAGGTAAGGTCGAGCCGGCATAAATCAAGATTATGCCGGCTCTTTGCTTATATTCTATATCTCTGATTCATTTTTAAACCGATATTTTCCTTTTCCCTGACCTTTAACCGAGACCACCACATCCATCTCGCGAAGTCTTTTCATAATTGCTGATGCAGTAGACCTCACGCAACCGAGAATAGTTTCTATATCGGATTCTCCAAATACCTGATTTACCCCAACTTTTTCATATATCTCTTTTATATTGGCAACTACAACGGATTTGTAAGAACGTTCTTTACATTTATCCAAAAGAATGTTTAATGGTAATTTCTTTTCGAAACTATCCGAATTCATGCCCGCAATGTCCGACTTCTCCACCTCAATGTCCGACTTTGTGCTCGCAATGTCCGAGTTTCTTGCCTCAATGTCCGACTTTGTGTTTTCAATGTCTGAGTTTATTATCGCAATGTCCGACTTTTCTCCCTCTATGTCTGATTTAACAATTTCAACATCTGCACTATTTAGCGGAATCCGAATCTCAAAAATGTCCCCCTCCGACAAAACCGGATCTGCGTGGGAATACAATCTCGTATATTTGTATATATTTCGCATACCGGAACCAAGCTTATCCGCAAGCCCGATGTTCACAAAGAAAGACGCAATCAGGGGATTCTTCGGATACGGGGAAAAACTGTTCAGATCCAATTCCCCGTTAAATCGCGACTTGCTCCAGTTTTCCGTCCTCAAAACATCCTTTTCAATAATCAACTTTGCCGGAAAAGCATTGGAATAATCCCTGTGAATCAGGATATTGCTGATTACCTCGCGGACAATCAGCGATCTGGCATCCACACTGATGTCCCCATCCAATACAAAGCGGTTATCCATATGTTTCAGGCAAAATGCCATAAGGCGGTCATATGCTTCAATCAGATTTACATCCACCATATCCCGGTCATCATAACGGTCAAGATTCTCTACGCGGTATATCGCATCTGTCATATATCCCGGCACAACACTTTTAATAGCCTCCGGCTTTCCGAAAAGTAGAATTGCCGCAAGGTTAAACCCTTTTTCTCCGGTGACCATGTTGTCCACGTACAATCCGGCGCTACGCATAATCTCCATATCATCCATATTTTTCCACGGATGATTCTTATCGCGACCTTTCACCATCTTACGAACCTGATTCATCAGCTCCATTTTCAAATGCGACTCGTTTGCATACGGAAGAATCTGCCGTTCTCTGTACTCAGCAGATTTACGGTTGATGATCTCCGCCAGTCTGTCATTCTTGTTTGTTACATCCTGATCGGCATCATCAGCTCTGTCAAAAACCTTTTTGTTGCAATAACAAAGCTGGGACATCGGCGGTACATAAGTCCAAAGTACTGTTTTCCCGTCATAGTCGAATTCCTCCAACTCCAGATACAGCGTCGGACTGAATTTGGTCGGGTTATTCAGGATATTGATAAAATCCCTCTTCATATCGTAGATACTATCTTTCTCTACGCCGGTAACCTGCCCGACCTTCCGGCCGTCTCTTTCTACTTCAATAACCCCCAGCAGAATGTGACCGCCATAGCGATTGCTGAACGACCCGACAGTTTCAAAAACATCGGAACTCAGTTTCTGCTCGTTTTTCTTATATTCGATTGTATATCCTTCTCCGGAATCGAGAAGTTTCTGCATAAATTCTCTGTTCATAAGTTATCCCTTGCTTTATCCTTGAAGAATAGGGATTATGCCTTTTACAATTTCTGTTAGGAAAAATACATAATCCTTATCTAACAGTTTATCACATTCCGATAATAATGCTTTCCGCAAAAACAAATAATTTTACTCAGCCCAAAGAAGCTCATCTGTGACAGATGGGTTCAGATCCAGTTCGGACTTATCGGATATGTTATCGCTGTCAGCGCCCGACATCTCCTGAATAAGCAGGTTAGTCATCCGCTCTGCTTCAATATCCGTGGTCTCTGCTAATGCGACAGTTCCGGACTCCTCCTGCGAAATCTCTTCATCCGATTCTACAACAGGTTCTCCGTTTAAAACTTCTTCCATCACAGATACAACAGCATCGACATCATATAATTCAAGGGATTCTTCTAGTGCTTCACTTCCTTCCTGTAACTCTTCAATTTCTTCAATTACTTCCTCTTCAGGTTCCGGCTGGTAGACAACCGTGAGGCTCTCATTGTCGTAATCGATAACCGTCTTGGTTCCATTTTCGAATTCTACCCGTTCAATCTGATACTTCCCGATTCCATAATAATCACGATAAGCACTGTCTATCGTTACCTGATCGGTTTCTCCGTACTTAATGACAAGATTGTTCCCGGTTCTTTCCAAAGAAATATCCTCAATGGAAATGCCTGAACCAAACAGAATTCTGTCTTCCTTTCCTGATGTATCGGAGTATTCATAATCGAAAATGGTATCAATGCCATCTCCCTTATTGAATACATAAGTGTCATTTCCGACACCTCCATCCAACCGATCATTTCCGGCACCTCCTACCAGAATGTCTGCTCCATCCTCTCCATAGAGAGTATCGTCTCCGTCTTCTCCGTAGATGGTGTCATCCCCGTTAGAAGCATAAACTCTGTCATTTCCGGCTCCGCCGCGGAAGGTCTCATTCTGGTGATAACCAACGGCCTCACTGAAGCCTTCCAGCGTATCATTTCCATCTGTTCCGAGAATCTGATTCGCCATGTTTGCGATATCCTCCGTATCCCAAACAGTTCCATCAGAAAACTCAATGGATTCCACGAAGTAACGACCGGTACCGTAATAATCCCTATAGGCATCCTTAACAGTAAAAGAATCGTTTTCACTGTACCAAACGACGAGATTGTTTCCACTGCGTTCCATGTGGACATTCTCGGATGAAATGCCTTCTCCAAACAGAATCCGATCCTGTGGAGTCATATCATATTCATAATCGTAGACTGTATCAACCCCGTCTCCGAGATTGAATATGTAGGTATCCGAACCTTCTCCGCCTTCCAGTCGGTCTGAACCCTCGCCGCCAACTAAAGTATCATCTCCGCTCTCTCCATAAAGAGTATCTTCTCCTTCTTCGCCGTAGAGGATGTCATCTCCGTTAGAAGCATAAACTCTGTCATTTCCAGCCCCTGCACGG
>JAFXXN010000091.1 GCA_017542245.1 Lachnospiraceae bacterium | reverse complement strand
TGATAAAGGAGCAACTTTGGAAAACGGGAAAATATCTATGCCACAATTGTTTTGTCAATCATTAGAGACTAAAATCGCATTTAAAAGGTCAATATTATCTCAAATCCCTAATATGGATGAAAAAACAGAAATCTTATTTGAGCAGCGATTTGATAGATTGTTTAGTGTGTTTGTTGGGGAAGATATAAAATCTCTTGCTTATTTTCCTATAGACAGTACATGGGACGAAGACAGAGTAAATGATGTGTTTGAGAGATTGAACACAGGTGGCGTACCATTAACAGGAGCAGATTTATTGTTTACAAAAATTAAGCAAAACTATGAAAAATACGAAGAACAATTATTTGATATTTCTAAATGGATAAAAGAAGTAACAAACGGTTATATTTTTACTGCAAGTGAAATCCTACAGTTGATTAATCTGATTGTGAAAGGGACAACCAGAATTGATGCATCTAAAATCAAAAGAGAAGATGTTGATCAATTTGAATCTGTTAGGAACTCTATTGCAGAACCACTAAAAGACTTTTTTGCTAATTTTATATATAATTCATTTAACATCAATAACAATTCTATTATTTCTAGAAAACTTGCGATGTTGCCTTTGATCGTTTACTCATATAAACAGTTCATAAATGGAATACCATTTAATAGATTAGATGCCGAGAGCATCAAACGAATGAAGCAATATTTCATTATTTCTCAACTTAACGATTGGAATACTCAAGGAATTATTGAGGGTGCTGTAAGAAAAATAAATGAAAGTGCAGATTTTCCTTTTGACGCTATAACAACTATTGCTCAAAGCAAGAACAGATTATCAACAATTAATGCATCTACTATCGAAAACAATATTTGGTTTAGTCTTAAAATAATGTTACCTTCACGACTTTATACACTTGCTGATTCCGTTAGGGGCAGATATAAGCCAGAACTTGATCATATTTTCCCTAAGAATCTTGATAATAAACCGGCGAATTATGAAGTGGATACTATTTGGAATCTTCAACCGGTACAAGGCAAAACGAATCTATTAAAAAGTAACACTCATCCAAAACTGTTTTTTACGGATGCCCAAACGGCCCATTTTATTAGTGAATACGATTTTGTTCCTCAAGTAAATGATTCTAAATGGGACAATCATAAAGAGTTTATTGAATGGCGAAAAGCAAAAATGATAGAATTCATTAACTCTGAGTATGGTATTGTGATTTTATAGTTAGAACTACAAAACTGTAAATCGAGAAAATCGCTTCTATAATGATGCACTTATGGAGGTGGTTTTCTTAGTTATGTTCGGCCTTAAAGATGACAATAATGCTTTTAGGAGCTTCATATCACTAAGTAACAGGAGCAAGAGCTTAATATAGTTCCAGCTCCTCTTTTTCATATTCTAATGATGACTGATTATAAGTGCTGAGCGAATCAAGAAGAGAATTGTACTTTGCTTCATATTCTTCAATAGTCTTGGGAATGAAAGCCAGGTCTGAAGCACCGATATTCATGATGCTTTTACCGGTTTTGCCGGACATGATATTGGAGTTGCTGACGAGCATGATGTTGGAAACCACAGGATCGATGACTGCACTGTTAACAATACCAAAATTGTTTGCTTTATAGCTCATCACCTGACTTTCGTGGTATGAAACCGGCATTCGCAGATCCTTCATGGCCTGCCAGAAGTCATTCGAAGTTACATCGAACCCCATTTGAAGCAGTTTATAGTATTCATCTATCATCTGCTGAAGATACTGAAGGAATTCATCCCTCTGACTACGCTCCAGAAGCTTTCTCTGGGCCTCCAGGGCGTCTTCCTTACTTATCTGAGCAGTTTTACACAGGGAAGTTATTACCTTAAGGTCGGCTTTTATTTGCTCTGTGGTAAGGGTTTTTCTGAACGAGCCGTTTTCAACTCTGTCCAGTAGCATTCCTCTGAATCCGTCTTTGATATAGAGGTTGTCTTTTGACATGGTCTTTATTTCTTTGAGAATGGAATTCATAACAGTTCTCTGAAGAGCAGAGTAGTCCAGAAATGTCGACTTTTCCGGATCGTGCTGAGAGGCTCTCATTTCATTTGATATTTCCATCCATTGTTGTAGCAGAGCGGTATTCATTACCTTATCTGAAAGATCATGGAGCCTGTTGAGGATATTCTGATAATTATTCATTGTTCTCTTTGCTTTATCTGGTGAATGGATATCCATGATCTGCTGATAGTATTCTTCAGAAGGGGAGAAGGTAGAGCGTTTTGTCATTTTCTCCATTAGTTGACAGGATATGCTGGTCCTTTTTTCCAGTTCACCAACAGTCAACTTCCCATTACCTCCCATAAGGATGTTAATGTCTACGGCAAGACGTTTTACTTCCTCTGCGAATTCCAGAATATTCAGCTTTGAGGACGAAATTATCTCGTCACGGAGTCTGTTTCGTCCCTGATAGTACTTTTCCATGTACTCTCTGGAAAGGATACTGTTAGTGATCTGACGGATATGGTCGATCTTTTCATGCTTGAGGGCGTATCTGTTAATAAGAGGGGTTTCTTCCCAGATCATGAAGTGAAGATGAGGCTGACATCCAGCATCGGATGTTGGATTCTGCTCGGCTTCGCTTTTGGAATGAAATGCAGCGATCCATTTATAGTTGCCCGGATCGATCCCGAGTTCTTTACGGTATGCTTCTGCCAGTTCTCTGGCTTTTTCCATCCACAAGGCTTCACTTTCAAGGCCGAACTTTCGAGCTTCTTCTTCCTTAAGAGAAACGATTGGGATCCAGACGGCTCCTTCATGGCTCTTTAACTGCCTTATCAGTTTATCAACATCTTTTCCCTGTTCAGAGAAGCAGCCGGATGATCCTTTTCTTTCATTTATGTAGTTAAGGTATATCCCTTGCTGAAAATCTCCATTATCAGGGGAAATAATATCGTTAAGACCGATGACATCCTTTTCGTTAACGGTAAAAACACCACTGTTATTACGGCGTTCTTCAACCTGTTTTTCAACATAGCTGATATAACCGTCTATCGTGTGGTGCTTTTTCCCTGGTTTTACTGTTCTGAATTTCCATTTTACGACGGCTTCCATCTGATAATGTGACCTCCGTTATCTGAAGGGAATGATATTGGACGGTTTACTGTCACTGATCTTTACCGGCTCCATCTCATCATCAGCGTCTTCTGGGTAATCGGCAAGAAACTCCTCTCTGGAAAGGGTTTCTCCCCTTAATTCAGCATAGTTATTAAGGGCTTTCTTTCTTGCCAGAGACTTTATGCTGTTGTTGGGTTTCATGACAGGCTGTCCATGGATCTCTGCCAGTGGGATGCCTCCATTAAGAAGATGGGCTACATAATTGGCATTTCGGTAACCACCATAAACAGCATCCATGATATATCTCTGGTTGTTTAAGATCTGATCGAGTTTGTCTTCTGAAGGTCTTACAAGATCCTGTGCCTTGTCATAGACCTCCTGTTTCAGCCATAGTTCGATGGCAGACTGGACGGCTTCAGATTTGCTGAGGTCCATCATGGCTGCCTTGAGAATAAACTGATCATACATCTGCTTTGAAGGGTATCCTGTAAGCTGATATTGTCTGCTCATTTGAAAAAGCCTCCTTAAGAAGGGAGGCAGAAATCATTATGATTCAGTCTTTCAGCGATCCTGTTGAGCAGTTTGACAAAGAATTCATATGCAACAGGAGACTGGTTGGAATCTTCAATGAGTTCGCTTAACTGATCAGCAAACATTCTGGTTCTGACAAACGCCTCCAGGATCTGACTGCAGGTCAGCCCGGTCTGCATGCTGATGTTATTGAGGGTTTCGATCTGCTTTTCTGTCAGTTCAAGTTCATATTCAAATTTTTCGGTCATGGTATCACGCTCCTTATTTCATGCGATAGTATC
>JAFXXN010000007.1 GCA_017542245.1 Lachnospiraceae bacterium | reverse complement strand
GAACTAAGTCGCTGCGCGACGGCCTGCCAAGGCTGTAGCGCAGCTTTTATATTTTTCAAAAGGCAGTAGATTACTACTCTGAAATAGAGTATTGTTTTAGTTACCACACTTAAACAAATGTAATACTACTGCCATGAAAATATTATCATCTATTTCATCGTCATACAAGTACTTCTATTTCGCTCGTTTACCTCCATGGTCGCGGTTAGTTTCTATCCACTTTTTTAATCATGGAGGTTATTTATGTACGAAGATATAATCGAAAAATTGAATAATGAATGTGAAATCAGAAATCTTTCTCCCAGAACAAGCTTTATGTATGAATTTCATACAAAAAAGTTTCTTGAATGGATCAATGATAAACCATTGTCTGAACTGACACTTATAGATGTTCGCAACTATATTTTAGAGCGCAAACGCAATGGAGCATGTGCAGGTTACTGTAATTCTATGTGTTCTGCTCTTTCCTTCTTTTACAGGCACATACTTCATATCCCTTGGGATTTAGATATCATTCCTAGAATGAAGGTTGACTGGAATCTACCAAAGACACTGTCTCGCGAAGAAATAGAAAAACTCATTGATACTGCTCATAACATAAGAAACAAAGCAATCATAGCTCTTATCTATTCTTCCGGTCTCAGGGCTGGAGAAGTAACTCGACTTTCTCCTGAAGATATCTACATGAGTTCTATGCAAGTTCATGTGAGGAATAGTAAAAATCGTGGTGATCATTGGACCGTCCTTTCCGAACGAACACTGGAGTTGCTGAAACAGTATTGGCACGCATACCCTCAGCCACGCGATGTATTGTTTGTTTCCTTAAGAAAACCCTATCATCCTTTACATGTCGGCGGAATAGAAATAATGATGAAGAAGGTTGGAAAAGAAGCCGGTATTGATTTACATCCGCACACTCTGCGTCATTCATTTGCTACACACTTGATAGAGAATAATACAAGTAGAGAGTTTGTACAGACCATGCTTGGTCATAGGTCATCATCTTCAACAGAAGTGTATATTCACGTCTCTAATAAGTCGATTATGGGTGTTAAGAGCCCTCTTGATATTCCTCAGAAGGAGGAGGGCTAAACACAATGACTGACGCAAATAACATCACAATTCAAAGTGTATTTGAAAACTTTGTTCCTATGATTGCTGACAGATCATTTACAGACGAACAACTTAATGCGATACGTTGCATTCGTAACTGTCGCACTGCAGAGATGGGTGCACATGTCAGTGAATGTGAATCTTGTCATGCCACCTTTATACACTATAACTCCTGTAAGAACAGGAACTGTCCTATGTGTCAGGGAATGGATGTTGATGAATGGATTGATCTAAGAAGGGAAGATGTATTGGATGCTCCATATTTTCATACTGTCTTCTCTATTCCAAGTCAGCTTTATCCTCTAGTGTATGCTAATCAGAAACTTTTATATGATGCTCTTTATCATTCGGCAAATAAAACCCTGGCAGAATTATCCAAAGATCCAAAGCACTTCGGAGCAAGAATCGGATATATATGTATCCTTCATACTTGGGGGTCCAAACTTAACTATCACCCCCATTTACACACAATAGTTTTAGGTGGTGGTCTGGATGAAAAGAATCACTGGAAAGATAAAGGTAAGAGTTTTTTTCTTCCGGTAAAGGTTATGTCTGCTGTTTTCAAAAAACATACCTTAATGAGCTTAAAAATCTCCGTTCAGAAGGTAAACTTGTTTACACCGGAAATGCCTGTAACCTTAAGAATTCCTACACATTCAAAGAACTCTTAAACGCACTATACGATAATGACTGGATTGTCTATACAAAAGAAACCTTTGCCGGAGCACAAGAGGTTTTCAAGTACCTTGGCAAGTATACTCATAGGATTGCCATAAGCAATCGCAGAATCATCAGCATGGATGATCAGAATGTAACCTTCAGTGCAAAGGATTACCTTGATGGTGGAAAATATAAACCTATGACCATTTCTGGCGAAGCATTCCTGTCACGCTTTCTACTACACGTGTTACCAAAAGGATTTGTAAGAATCCGATATTATGGCATACTCTCATGTCGATGTAAACGAGAAAAGATAACTCTATGCAGAAACCTGATTGGATGCAAAAAGTATATATCACAGCTACGGGATAAAACAGTAGCAGAGAAACTTATGATTCTTTATAATCACGACATCTATAAATGTTCTAAGTGCAGTGGAAATCTGATTACTCATCAAGTGTCAGGAAGATATATGTTATGTTGAAACCAGCAAACCTAATACTTTATTATTTAACCTTCATAGAAGGTCTTTTTGTGATGAGAAAATACTTCCCGGAAAGCAACTAATTTACGAAATCTATTACATTCACCTAAAAATTTGTATAAAAAGCGATAGATTGAATTTCCACACCACCCGGACGCGACTTAGTTCAATCTGATAAAAATCGGTCTGAAGACCAAACAGAAAAGTGGATGCAACTTTCAAGTATCTACTTTTTTGTTTGGTCTTAGACCGATTGTTTACGGAACGATATTATGTTCCAAGCTACCTATTAATCTTTAACGATTTCAAACTCCGATTCTTTCAAGAATTTCG
>JAFXXN010000090.1 GCA_017542245.1 Lachnospiraceae bacterium | reverse complement strand
GAGCCAACGATAAACACCATGATCCAGGCAAAAAGGAGTACAACGACCGTCCGCAGAGCAGTCGCCACGTCTGAATCAGTCTTTTTGATCCCGCATTTCGCAAGTATCGCCGTAAGTCCGGCAAAGAGTGCGGACAAAGCCGCCATGATCAGCCACATATCTTCCCCTTGTCTTTCTTTCTGTTGTAGCTCTTTCCGCTCGGTACGCTCCTTGTAACCGGATTGAGCTCACCCCATGTTACTCGTCTCTCGGAGTAGTACTCCTTCTGAGCCTTCTTGCTTCGCTTGTCTAGCGATACATACTTCTTCATGATGTGCACCTGCTTTCTCTTATGATAATACTATTGTTGCCACTACATATATCGGCTTCTTCAGAAAAACCTTTAGCATAAAAGATCAGTCTATTTCATTGTAGCAGCTCTTTTAGTAGCCTTTCACGGTCATTGATAAACATCTCAGTAACCTTATAGCTATCTGTATCTTCATAACTGCAAGGATGTACTTTACCTTCATCAAACGATAGTATCTCAGCACCCGGTAGTCCAAGAAGTATCGGTGAATGAGTAGCTATGATAAACTGAGCTCCCTGTTTAGTGCACTCAGATATCTGATATAGGAGAGAGAGCTGACGTTGAGGCGATAAAGCAGCTTCTGGCTCGTCAAGTATATACAGCCCACTCCCATTAAAATTTGCTAAGGCCATAGCAACAAAGCTTTCACCATGGGACTTCTGATGTAAAAACAATGGTCTCCCGCCAATCTCGTGTCCGTATTCATCCTCTTTAGTTGCAACATTGTAAAAGCTTTCAGCCCTGTAGAAATACCCCCATCCTGATCTACCCAAACCTTTAACCAGCCTCATTGCCTCATGTAGTTCTGAATGCGAATTGTACGTTGAGAAACTGTAGTTCTTGGTACCACCCTCAGGATTAAAGCCATAAGCTATAGCTATTCCTTCAAGCAAGGTAGATTTACCGCTGCCGTTCTCTCCCACAAAAAAAGTCACCGGACAATTGAATTCCAGATAATCCAAGCCTTTGAGCGATTGTATATTTTTCAAATAAATATCCCTGTTAATCTTATCCCAATCAATGCTCAAACTTCTAATGCATAATTTCCGTTTATCTTCCATACTTTAACCCTATGATAATTTTTTGTACACGATTATTAGGCGGTTTTAAAAAATAAATTCAATTGCTTCATTTCTTTTCCAAATCCTGCTTATTAAGGACGTACTCTGCCTTTTTAATCGCGAGTCTTACCTCGTCTCCCTTTCGGAATTCAACTAAATCTGCTCCGTCTTCATCGATGTTATGAAAGATATTGATTGTTATTATTTCCCTTCCATAATCTCATTATATAAATGCTCGGCATATTCACCCGATAGCTTCTCACATATTTCAATCCTTTGCAGTACTATAGGGATCATAACATGAGCCCTGGCATCCGATATCTGAAGTTTCATTAGGTTTTGGAATTCTGTCAATGACGCTCCAAGATTTAGGTGACGCCGCAAATGTTTTATCTTAAGACTTACGTGGTCATCATGATAGCTAACATAGTACAAAAGTCTTCTCTGCTCATCTTCGGTAAGCAGTTCTCCGGATGAAAGCAGGGATGGGATTATCTCATTTCTTGTAATCTTTAGACTCTTCTCAGGATGACCATAATAATGCATACTCACTCTGCCATCCCGTTCGCCATAAGTCTGACAATCCGGTTTTCCGATATCGTGGATCAATGCTGCAAGATAAAGCATGTCATCACCTATATCTTTAGAAAGACCTACAACCGTCCACAGACAATGCTCCCATAGATTATACTGATGTGCGTAATTCTGCTGGTCAAATCCTACCATTATCTTTGCTTTTGGGATCAGATCCAGTATTTCGTTTCTTTGATTGTCTATTTCCTCTACTGTCTCAGCATTTCTTAACAGTAAAATCAATTCATCAAGTTTCATCCAACACTAACGCTCCTTAAATGCATCCCTGTTATCTTTAATCTTTGACAGATCACCGAACTCTCTCCATCCAATCGCTATCACATTAGTTTTTAAGAATAAATAATCATCCTTTGTGTGAATACCCCAAACATTAGTCATAGTCAAAACACTCCCTTTACAATAAGAAATATTATTTTAGATTTTTTTATGCACTGAATTATACTGCACTTTACTATAAGATAATCAGTTGTTTTCATAGATTAACAACATTCAAAAATGATTTTTCTTAAGTTTCTTTGCATTTTAGTAGAATTTCTGCTATACCTTCAGGGGTGGCTTTTTGTTGATTATCTTTTATAGTATATTCATTAAACTTTATAGAATCTACAGCGGAATCATACAATACTATATTGTATTCTGTACACTCTATACCAACTGTCTCTACCGGTATAAAACACGAACTGTATCTAATACCATTTGGATACCGTTGTTTAATTGTATCGCACAACATATTAGTTAACATATAATAGTTTTCTTTTTTAAATAATCTTGCTAATCTGTATGGCAGAATATGATTATCAGCTGTAGTTATTGTCTTAATATTTATAGTACTAAAATCAATGTCATCAAATGAATTATCTATGATTTCAAAAAGTTTTCGATTCTTTTCACTCCTGGCAGGTGCAATCAAAAAAGCATTAAACGCCATTGCAGTTATAATCTTCCATACAGATTCATTCGGTTTTACATTGGTAAAACCACCTAATACAATATCTTTTATAACAGTATATTCTCCAAGCACATATTTTTCACCTGGTAACTTATGAGTTTCTAACAAACAAACCCATTCTGTACTTCCTAGATAAATAGCTTTTTCATTATTTGCATTACATCTGTTTTGCAAACTCCTTGGTGAAGGTTTCCATTCATCCACATTGGAATAATCTTTACCTTCATGAAAAGACCGAATTCTATATAGTTTTGTACCTTCTTTTACCAATGAACTCCCAAAATCATATGGGATTCCCAAATATGTACCGGCAAAATATTTACTGATTGTTCTTATAATATCTTGTTCTTCCAACAAATCCTTATAAATATCGATGATTTTATCCATTTATACCTTTTTTATTCTACTCCTAACGCCTTAAACACCGCATAGTAGATACTTTCATTCATGGTCTTTATGCGCCCCTGAACCACTACCTGGCACTTGAGCTGTGCTGCTTCGTAGTCACTGGCCATGCTTGTAAGCTTCTTTATGAGCTCGTTGGACTTCTTTTCAGTTATGAATTTTGATGACTGAACTGCATCTACCAGGAGCTTCAGTTCTGCTATGTCAAACTGCTTTTTCCCTACATGATAAAGGTATCCACCTCCGACCGGCTCTCCTATGATATCCAGACCAAGCACCTGTAAGGCCTCCAAGTCATCATACAAGCTCTTACGGTCTGCTGTACAGCCGTATTCTGCAAGCCTCATCTGGATTTCTTTCATTGAAAGACCATGTTCGTCATCTGTCTTTTCCGTCATTATCCGGCTTAAGTAATATAGTTTAAGCTTCTGCTGCTTCCCCTTTGGCATACTATGTACCTTGCCGCAGGCATGGTACGCATATGAGACGTGCCTGCCGCGTCTCATATGAAGAATGAAAGCTTGCTTTCATTTCTATCCTCCGATAGCATATTTTAGGCATAATACCCCCATATAATATTGTTATCGGCAGTACCGAGAGGGAAGTTTATAGCACTACAGGTGTAGACTTTTAAAGGTCATCATTTTTCGAATCCGTCACGGCTGCAGCGCTTGAAATATTGACATTTCAGACAACACTTGTTACAATAAACATTGTTCCCCTTTATTATCCTCTTGAACCAAAACAGTAATTTCTTCATACTATTCTCCTTTTTATGACACTCCTATAATACACCACGTACCAGTCCAATAAAAACCTCTGCGGTGCAGAACTTTTGTTCTTTTATGGATACTCCTGTCGGTCTCCATTTTTCCAAATAAAAAAGCACAGCCCACAGCTATCCGCCATGAGTTGTGCTTGTAGGTCATCGTACCTGATCTTTACTTATCTCTTTAGTCTGTTTCTTTGTTATCTCAGCCTTTTTCTCGGCTATCTTTTCCTTTACGGATACCCTTGTGTGTTCAGCTACCATGGGCTTGAACAGCTCTGGGTTTGTGCTGCGGATACTTGTATGAAGACCGGTACCTCCGGCTAATAACCTCTCTTTTATATTGACCCGCACTCCAATAGTAAGTTTTACTGTAAGTTATTTTAGACTTAAGATTTACACACTATGTGTATGATAATTGGCTGATATCATTTTTGATGTCCTTTCCGATCTGATTGCCTATCTAAAAATTATCTAATTGCCTATCTTTAAAAATATCCCTTTTTACATAAATGTGTCTAAGGTCTGAAATATTCATTTTACAGCCTTTTATACATACAATATACATTTTATAGCATAGACTCTTAGTCTGTCAACTAAATTGTTTATGTTTCATACGCAATTCATATTAGAGCATACATCGAACATGTGTGCTCTTTTTATTTTTACTAATGTCAACCGCCAATAACCAAATTCATCTAATTTTTTCATTTACAATTAAGCGATGAGCAGTGTGGACAAGTTATATACATTCCAAAAGTAGAGACCTACTTCTAGTTATGCCCATTAGACCCACACCAAACAGCTTTATTTCTTAGTATACATGCTAAAAATCAAGCTTTTGCTAAAAAGCAGAAAGAAGGTTACTATGATTAGTGCAGTAGAAAAAGGAATGGAGTTCGAGAAAAATATCAAAGAGTTCATCGAAAAATGTGGAATGAAAGCAACAAGAACGAGCAAGTCTAATGTCTATGACCCAGAGTGTTACAAAGCTGGCTTTGATGGTGGCATAGACATAATCGCAGAGTTCGTAATCACTCAGAAGTACCAAAAATCAGTGATGTTCTACATTCAATGCAAGTGTCACAATTATCCGCTATCAAAGCAGGCTATATGTGAAGCCTATGCTGGAATGCACGCCAGACAGTCGGAAAGAAACAATAACTGTGCCGTTGTGATTACCACATCGGAAGCATCACAAGAAACAAGACTCTACGCAAAGTCATTAGGTGTTGAGTTGGTTACCAGAGATGAGTATAGCATTGTTGACCAAGCTAGAAAAGGAATGTCTGTTGGGTATGGTAACTACGGTATCTTTATAAAAGCCTTACTGTATCTTATCACCAAAGATAATGCTTGGCTTGATTCTCTGCCTTATACTAAAAATGCCCTGTCATATATCAACACAACAGAAGATTATCTCAAACGCTGTAAAGTTGATTTTGACAAGGCACAAAGTTACTTAGATTCAGCAAATGCCCTTGAACGAAGAGCAGAACAAGAAAGACAGAAAGCTCTCGACATACAAAAGGTAGCTGTACTGCGCTCACTCCAACGTGAGTCAAAATTTTCATCTTTGGAGGACGGATAGGTTCAACTCATACTGTCAACCTATTAAAGTTCCTTGCCGACAACCAAAACTACGTTGACTTTATCAGTGGTATCAATAATCTCACCATAGAGCAGAAACAGATACTGCACGATAGACTGTCAAAAGAGCTAGCTATTTCGAATGATGTACAGTATGTTTCAATGTCGGCTACATCAAGTACAGTCAGAACTAGCATTAAACCAAGAACAATCTGTTCGTCAGGTGTTCCACGCTCTAGTATAGAGTGCTGTGTTCACTGTGGCTCACTATCTTATAAGAAGATAGGTAGGACTTCATCTGGTGCTCAAAGATTTTTATGCAAGGATTGTCATAAATCTTTTACGGAGAACTACGGTCTCATAACGCACCATACCCGTTTGTTAGAATGGCAGTGGAAAGAAGCCATAAGAAGTACTATAAATGTTGAGTCGATTACTACACTGGCAAAGAATATGAACGTCAGCACTAAGACCGCTTGGCTGTGTCGTATGAAAATCTACCAGTCCATAAAGAACATCTATGGTTATAATGATACTTTTAACAGCATAACAGAAGTTGATGGAAAGTATGAGCGTATATCTTTCAAAGGTCTCAAAGATAAATCATACTTCTTAGACCGTCTTAACCGTATGCCAAGACATCATAGAAGTCGTGAAGACCGTATAAAGTATCTTGGAGATGACTACAATAAACTTTTCTGCACTAAGCCTGGTTTGTTAAAGCACCTCATTTATGATACAAGCAAACGTTTGAATGGTAAGTATGCTATTGATGTTAGCCATCAGCACGTGTGTATCCTTACCGCTATTGATAGGTCTAATAATATTTTCATAGCCCCATCTACTGCCGGTGTACCAAAGTCAAAAGATGTTTATGATCGCTTATCAAACAAAATATCAAGCGATGCTGTTCTTGTATCGGATAACCACGCAAGCTACCGCTACTTAGTCAAAAGGGATAACCTTGAACACATTGTTATTGACACCACTTTACATACGAATAGCACGTTTTCGCTTGCAAGGGTCAATTCATTACATAGCTCTCTTGTCTTTAATGTATAAACCAACGAAACACGGCTGTGTTCCAAAGTAGTCATAAGTCTTTTCAATGTCCATTGATAACTCTATACCGCTACTTAATTTCGCATATTTTACACCTTTAACTATGCACTGACTTATCATAGTGCCATCTGGCAAATTACTACTGCAAGTTATAGGCAAAGGCTCTGTGACTTTCAAAAATTCTTCTTGTGTTTTATATTCTTCAATAGGTGTCTTAGTCGGCTCAACAGCTTGTGTTATCTGATTATCTGTCTTATTCTGTTGCTTTTGTTTATTATTTTGCTTACTGATATTACTATTCGATGTTTCTCCACTTACATTACTGTCGATTACTCTTTTTGTGAAGTCAACTATTTCTGGATTCATAAAAATTGCTCCACCAACAAGAGCCACTACAACTAATATACAGAATAACATCATAAGCATAGGAGCTTTTCCTTTACTTTTCCCGCTCCTGCCTTTCTTTGTGCCACAGTTCGGACAAGCAGCCATACTGTCATTATACTCAAGCCCACAATGCTGACACTTTACAGTTTTCCAATTATATGGGTATAGTTCTGGACTTCCGTATGCTCCCATACTTTTATCACCTACCTAATTTTTAATGTTTTTCTTTCATCTAAGATGATGTCGAAAAAGTCAGCCCAACATAAACAAAAAGCACCCAACTTTTCGCTGGATGCTTACTTTTCAATACTTTATTCTATGTTTCAAATTTTACCTATTGCCAAAGCAATTCATGAAATGTATAATTATTAGTGATATTCATTGGACACTTTTAAGTAAAAAGGGAGTTAAAAATATCATCAGCATGACAAGTGCAAAGCCCGCAACAAAAGCAAGTGCTCCCTTGTCATTATCTTTCTTGAGAGTGATCTGAGGTATTTCCTCTATTGTCGTATATATCAGGGCTCCGCCGGCAACTGACATAACATAAGGAAGTACACTCGGGAATAAAACAACCAGTACGACGGTTATTATTCCGAGAAGCGGTATCGGAACTCCTGATACCGATCCCATAAGGAATGCCTTGCCTGTCTTTGCTACCACATTTCTCAGCGGAAGTGATGCACACAGAGCCTCCGGTATATTCTGGAGTGCGATTGCTATAGCCAGAACCAGCGCAACGGATGAAGATATCCACTCGGTCTTCATGAAATGTGCCGCATAAATCGCGCCCAGTGCTATTCCCTCCGGAATATGATGTATTATTTCCTTCAGTATTATCTTTATCTCCGAATCAAGTTTACTCTTTGGTCCTTCGGTCAGATCCGTATAAACATGTGTATGCGGGATCAGCTTATCCAGTACGACCTGTATAACGACTCCCAAACAGAAGCATATCGTCACGGGAATTATACCGTTTCTGTTTTCCTGATTCAAGCCGTCTATGGCCGGTTCTATCATCCCCCATACAGCAATCGAAAGCATGATTCCGGAACTGCATCCTACCAGAACCGCTCTCATCTTATCAGACAGCTGATTCTTCTTTGCATATATAACGGCCGAACCGAGAAGCGTTCCCAACAGCGGAATAAGCATTCCGAAAATCGTCTCATTATCGGACAGGCTGTGTGAACTGTCGAGATATGTTATAAGGGCTCTGAAACCTATAAAGAGAAGTATTGTTCCGCCCATAATCTCGGCTCCCGACTTAAAGCGGTCACCGAAGACGCTTCCTATCTTTACTCCGATCATCGATATGATAAATGTGATAACACCGATCACTATTACCGCAAAGAGCACATTTAAAATCCGGCTCGTATTAAAGACTTCAACAGGAACGGCAACGAAGGTTATTCCGACCGCCAGAGCATCGATGCTGGTAGCAACAGCCATCATAAACATCGTTTTAACATCGAATCCCGAAGATGTTTCTTCATCCGAAGAAAGAGCCTCTTTGATCATATTTCCGCCGATCAGAGAAAGTAGTCCGAAAGCCACCCACGGAGCCACCATGGTGATAAGTTTCTCAAATCTTGATCCGACAAGATAGCCTATAAAGGGCATCATTCCCTGGAAAAATCCAAACCAGATACCACAGAGCAGGAATTCCTTCTTTGTGACCTTGCCCGCCGCAAGCCCTTTACAGACAGACACGGCAAAAGCGTCCATGGCAAGTCCGACTGCCAACAGAAGTAATTCGATCAGTCCCATATTAATTTACTCCTTTGATAAAAAAATCCCAAGTACAGAAAAACTATACTTGGGAATATAAACAATATATAAACTTCATGCATAGTTTTTCATTATTAACTACACATGAGTCTCGCAATTTAAAACAAGCCAGACCGAAAGGCCAGTATGTTGACTTGCTACGTAACACGCTTGCTACTCCCCCATGAGAAAAGACCAGTAAAGTTTATCATTTAATTACAACCGTGTCAAGCGTATTCACTACCGTTGAAAAAAAGAATTCTTCTTTTTTTCGTCTCGAACAAGATCATAAATAAACCTGGAATAAATCTTGCTATCATATCTTCCCGACAAACTTGAATTTGTCATCGTCCATAAAACTGAAAGTAACCTTCAATTATTTAAAGCAGAAATAAAGCTGCACTCATTAAACCGATGACTAAAAGTGACAAGGCTATTGCTGTCACCATACCAAGTAGCATATTCGTTTTGTCAGCAGCATTTTGTTCATGTGTCGCATATTCTTTGTCAGAACCATGAAACTCTGTTTTTGATTTTCTAAAACATAAAGAAAACAAGGGAATAGGAAGTAATATTAATGCTCCCCATTTCGAACCATACTCACCATTGCCTACATGGAATAAAGGTGAGTTTTTGAATGTATCGGGAATAAAGAGCCAAATAACAAATGCGATAACTATGCCGGCAATTATAATAATATTCCTGAGATTCTTATATTGTTTAGCAGTCATTATTCTTCCTCCGTACTCTCATGATAATCTATTATCCTGAAATTTATATTTCTCCATTTTTCTTGTTTTCTTCTATAGCGATTTCATTCAATACCTTCCCTTATAATCATCATCGAGAAACAAATCCGTGAATTCGTATACGCCATGCCTTGTGATAAATGGCATGTGAAGATTCTCCCCATACTTACACTAATCACTCAACATCGCGACCTTCTTTGTATAAGTCTATCACATCTGTTACTATCTCGCCACAACTTTTTTCAGAATCTCCTTGCACATCTCACGTCCATCTGCTAAAATATTTTTATTCCAACACTGCTTATGAGAACTCTAAAGATCAGGACAGGTATTATCGTAATCACAACTATGAGCTTACTCTTTACTGGAGCGCAGTTGAACATTTGCAGGAACTCGGAGTGGATATCAACACCATGAAACTTAAAGATATCGAGGATCATATCCAGAAACTCACCACAGACCGCCACCAACTCGTTGCCTCTTTCAAAATCAAAGAGAAAGAACATACCAAGCTCTCCCAGATGTACAAGAGCTTCAATGAATTTTATTATTTCTCCTGCTATAAATCAGAAAAAGGGATATAAAAAGTTGCACAAAATTTCAAATGATTTTTTGTGCAACTTTTACATTTAAATATATAGATCCTCTACAGTAATCTGTACTGTATTTTGAATATTCTCTTTTTCAAACCACTTGGTAAATCCACCTAGCGAGAAAAGCAGGAAGCTTATAATCTGATAATTTCCGGAAAGCAGCTTTGATCTCCGCATAAGAGTCTCATATATTCCCTTATCTATCCTTTCATTCTTAAACTTACATTCTCCTATAACCGCAGTCTTATCTATGTAAGAGATACCAACCACATCAATATCCGCCGATTGTGTATATCTCTTTCCTTCATCATCTATAATCTGCTCCACGCCCCACCAGGTACCCGTCTGAGTTAGGAATGATCCATATGCACCCTGTATCCCTTTCTGTAATGTGTAATAACGGCACATTTCTTCAAAAACGCTCCCCATATATGAATGGATCTGCGGTTTGACAACCTTTTTATAATATGCCTCTCCCTGTCCTAATTCAATTACGCTTACCGCCTTGGGGATAAACTGATACCAGAATTTAAACATATGGTCCTTTAGCACATATTGGGTTTTCTTCTTATTTTTTTCCTCCGTTATACAATTCCTCTTCTCCACCAGTCCAACAGCAATCAGCTTTTCAAGAGAATACAAAACAGTGCTATCCTTTTCGTGTACTTTTGAAGCTATATTATTTAATGAATTTTCACCGGAAGCCACCTGTTCAATTATGTTGTTTACCAGTGTCACATCAGAGAACTCCTGAACAAGGAGATTTCTTGTTTCATCAAACAGATATCCATCAGCATTAAAGAACAGCCTTATTATGTTTTCATCAAGACTCTTTCCAGCATCAAAAAGCGAAAGGTACTTTGCCACCCCTCCGGTTACTCCGTAACAGATTGCTTTTTCCTCTGCAGAATATTTCGGAACAAACAAAGCTGAATCTCTATAATTAAATGCTTCAAGTTTTATCTGCGAATCACGCCTTCCGAATATCGGGCTTTTTTTACTAAGCACCTCTTTCTCCATAAAACTCAAGGCTGAGCCGCAGAGTATTACCATCATATTCTTGAGGTTCCACTGAGTATCAATGTATTTTTGCAGAACTGACAAAAGTGATTCATCCTTCTCTGCCCAGTACGGCAACTCATCAATCACAAGTATAGTCTTATGATCATCCGGTATCTTATTGGTAATAATGTCAAGTACATTTTCTATCGAAGAAAATATTGCCATACTCATACTAGGATCCAGAACATCCAATACCTGCTTTGAAAATAATTCCAGGTTTCTTTCGGCCCCCACCTTTGTGGCAGTATAAAAAATCACTTTCTTTCCTTTGACAAACTCCCTGATCAGAGTTGACTTGCCAACCCTCCGCCTGCCATATATAATGGTCATCCCAAAACCCTTCTTATCATATACATCTTTCAATGCCTTCAGCTCCCGTTCTCTTCCTACGAACATCTGCCATTCCTCCCAGTTCATTTTGATTTTACTTAGTTCATTTTTATTCAAAATGTTTTTATTAAAATTTATTTGAATAAAGTATACCACTTATTAATCATTTGTGCAAGAGATATTTAAGGCTATTGAATCACAAGGTATTTACTATATGGTGTGCACCTTTTCCTATTTAGTGTGCACTTTTTGTATGGTAAGGGATACCCGATTATATACTAATGTCAAGATGTAAAAATATTTCGTGACACGTCTGTCGCATAAAGAAACAGGCCGTTTCCCCTTAGGAAACGACCTGTTCAAAATTATGTTGGATTGAATTGGTTGACTTTATTATACTAATCCGAATCCTTCTTATTGTCTTTTTGCTTTGTTCTTCTTAATTCTTTTTTGTTCTTTTTAGTTCTTCTTACTTTACTACAGGGTTCATAGGATTTCCGTACTCATCTGTAGTAGGGTCGATGAAGATCCAGCCCTTTACGCCTGATGCTGTCTTTACATATGCTCTCATAGGCTCATATGTATTGTTGTCGGTAAGGATGACCTTCTTGATGGTGAACTTCTCGCCTTCTGCGATCATGCCTTTTGAATTCTTGAGTTTCTTGTCTGCGAAGATTTCGATTTCTGTTGCTGCACTATACTTTGCAAGCTTGTTCTCTTCGTACTTGGCGGGTGCGATAGTGTATGTACCGCTCTTGCTCTCCTTCTCTACGAAACCATCTTTCTTCAGTGTGTAGTTCCTGGTCAGCCAGATATTGCCAAGGGTAGGTGTGCTGGTTTCGATTGCGACCTTAATCTTGTCATTGTTATCCTGGGCTTTAAATATATATGAATGTGCCGCATCGGGTACGAATTCACTGACTACTTTAATCTCGCCCTTCTTTAATCTAAATACCCTATAGCCTAATACGATGTCATCCACATTTGCGACATATCTTGCCACAAGCTCCTCGCCTGCCTTACCGGGGTTGATGTCTATCTTCTGAACATCGATTTTCTCTAAGTGATCGAGTGTCTCATCAAGGGTGGGATTCTGATAGGTATTAGGTTCCGTCGATACATATAAGTCTTCTTCGTATACCTGTTCGCCATCGATGGTGAATCTGAAGCTGTAACCAAAATCACCGTTATCAAATGATGTTTTCTCCTGTGCGTAGGAAACTATCTCTTCCTTGCCGTCTCCGTTAAAGTCACCGATCAGTGTGTTGTCACTTGCCTTTGTTCCAAGTGCTCCTGCTGCTGATACAAAACATACTGTTGCCAATCCACATGCTACCATTTTCAATCCGTTAAACATAATTTTTTTCTCCTTTTTGTGTTTTTAATTTTTTTAGTTTTTTGTCTTTGGGTTTGTTCCCTTGACTGTGGCTTTATAATACAGCAGAAATTTAGAGAAAACAATATTCAGAATCACCGCAAAATGTAGCAAAAGCTACACCCCGGTAACAGGGTGTAGCTTAATTTACATTAATGAAATTTATTGTTGCTTTATTAGTAGATTGCAGCCAGGGCAAGATGGATCCCATGACCGAAGGTATGATAAAAATGTGGGGAATCTTTGCCGAGATGGAGCGTAACATCATCTCCCAACGCGTTTTGTCCGGCATGAAGGATGCTGCCGCTAAAGGTGTTCATATAGGTCGACCAAAAACTACCAAAGACACTCTCCCGAATAATTTCTGGAAATACTACCAGAAGTATCAGGACAAAGAAATCAATATCACCGAATTTGCTAAACTACTCAATACATCACGAAAAACCATTTACAAGTACATATCCTTTGCCATATCAGCATAAAAATGCCAACCGACTTGTTTTTGATATCCATAACAATAAGCCTTTATAGCTTCCTGCCGTTGTCACTATGAAGACTAACATATGTCGGATCTTGCACTCCGGCATAAAACAACCATTTACGTTTTTCTTTCCAGATGAAAAAATGCCAAGCCTCAAACCCAGGCTTGGCGTTGTTCGTTATTATATTCAGTTCACTCCTTCAGTTCCCTATATAGCTGTTTCGTGACATTCTCAATATTCACCCCATGTATATAGCCAAACGGCACATTTCTCTCCTTCACCACATTGCTGTACCTGAAATATGTGCTATGGCTGATGGTATCTGTAAAGAAATATACCTTATCCGCTTTCTCGACTATGGAAGTTTCCATTGTTCCGCTTACTGTGGCGTTCACATATGTCCAGCTAGGAAACTCCTGCTTCATCTTGATTACCCACTTGTCATTACCGCCGATGATTATGATCCGTAGGTTTCTGATATATTTTTTCATCTCATCAACAGATATAGCATCTTCAGCTTCAGGCCGCTCCGTAAGATTATAAACATAATCCCTCAGAGCTACAAGCTCCTTCTTCTCAGATTCACTGTACTCTTTGAGCCTGTTATTTTCTGCTTCAAGCTTCTGCCTGTCAATCATTTCAGAACGCAGATGTTTTATCTCGCTCTCCTGCTGATGGAGCTTCATACGGAGTTCTTCAATTTCCTTTAGAAGTGTTTCCTCCTTATATTTCCCTGCTGGAACGTTTTCCAGAGCACCAACGGCTACCTGTCCGGAACTGTTATCGTTTCCATTTGGTGCAGCACCAGTTGCACCTATACTGATTGTACACTTTCCATCCTTACCGGTCTTAGCATCACTTCTGCTCTCTGACAGTCCTGCAGACCTGTTCTTGCCTACATCCTCCGGTTTAAAAAGGTCTCCAATAGCTTCATATTCAGGATCGCAGTTACCATGCAGCAGTCTCTTTAAAGTTGAATCCACATAGCAGTTATCCGCTCTTTTTATCAGCTTCATACAATCCTTCGATACCAAATTTGTTAATCAGGTACTCCCATCCTTCTTTAGAAATTAGTGCCTCAAGTATCTGACAATAATCAAAGAGTTTTATAACATCCTCTATAGTCTGGATATCATCTTCTGAATATACCGTTCCTTTAGGCAACGGATACATTCTATATGCTATTTTCATCTTCATTCTCCTTGGCTTCTTAATATTGAATTTACCGGCAATTCATTTCAAAGCCTGATCTTCGGAAGATGCTTTCGGATTTCATCAATGAGCAATTTCGGTACCGGTATAGTCCAAAATTCAAGACTATCGTAAAGCCTAAAGGGTAATCTTTCCTGATAATGTGAATATTCCTCACCGTCAACATATACCCCGTCTTCTTTTATGGCAAGGCGACAGATCTCGTCCAACAGCCCAGGTTCCAGCCAAAGATCTCCCGGCACTATTTCTTTCTCCACAATAAACAAACGGTATCTTTCCCTCTTCCGGCCAATCTTTGCTCCTGTACAACTTTAGGAAATATTGTTCACCCGCCACCGTAAAGGGATACACGGAATTTGTGATAAGTACCGCATTATTTTACCTTTACTTTTATGACCTTTACAGCCTCCGAATAACCATCTGAAGCGGCAACCTTGATCTTGATCCTGTATGTTCCGGCAGGGGTTCCTTTCTTAACGGTAATTTTTCCTGTGGAAGATACTTTTATATAGTCCGCTGCGTTCTTGTAGTATTTTACTGCAGAAACAGTTCCTCCGCCGGAGGTCTTGATCACCGAATATGATTTCTTTGAAGATTCAAGAACAGCTGCCTTAACAGTCTTGCTTGTATTCTTAAAAACTACGGATGCTAATTCCTGTGTTTCGGAATAATCCGCGGTGCCTGCAGCCTTAAATCCATCCATGGGATTTTCGGCTGTATAAGCTGTGCCGTCAACATAAAGAATATATCCGTTATAATCAATGCATCCGCTTCCTGTAACAGAGGTAACGTAAGAATCAGCGGTGAGCTTCCAGGTAGAACTTGCATCTATGCTTACGTTAACGATTCCTTTGTCTGATTCTGAAGTATTTATGTTTCCTTCAAATACCGAGGAATTGGTCAGGTTCAGGGTGAGCTTAGAACTGTTATCGTCCTTGACTGTCGTATTGCTTACGATGATGCTTCCTTCAAACTTCTGCGAGTCAGCATTAAATACCGCAATATTATCGGCTCCGCTCCAGCCGTCATTTGTAACGGTAAGAAGAACATTATCGGAATCCTTATTTGTGATGCTGACATTGGTCAGATCGATCACTGCGTTTGTATTGGTCACATGGAAGACCTCTCCGTTAAGGCTCGTTAAACTGCCGCCGGTCATGCTGAATAATGACGTTCCGCTGTCCGCGTCACCTGACATCGACTGATACAGGAAAATCGTGTCATAATGTGTTGCATTGCCGTTTGTTTTGGCATTGTTTGCAGTGAGGTTGACATTTTCAAGTGTAACCGTATTCTTGCCTTCAATGACCACACCTTCAGACAGGTTTGATACGAGGTCGGCTTTCTTTACGGTAATATCGGCAGTTGAATATACAGCAGGTGAACCAAGCCCATTGGTCGTGTATGTTCCTCCGTTTACGCTTACAGTTCCGCCCCCGCGGTCGGTCCTGATTGCAGCCGATGAACGTCCTGACGTTGTTACGGTAAGATTTTCAGCGTATGTGCTTCCACCACCGGTTGTCATGCTTCCGCCGCTTCCATTGCCTTCCGTGATTATGGTAGTATCGGAAATATAAACTGTGGTCCCGTCACCTGATGCTCCGTTTTTTCCGCCGTTACCGCCGTAGGAAAATACGCCGTTGGCTCCGTCCGCATCGGAATAAATGTATGAATCGTTTATGTAGAGAATTGCGCCGTCTTTAGCAAGTACAGCCGCGTTCTGACCATAGAAGTTGCAATTATCACCTCCGTCGCTTGATCCGGTCTTGCTTACCGTAAGATTGTTCTCGGTAACGGTACTTCCCTCAACTATCACCGCCGAAACATCGGAAGTATCGGATGAGATAGTTTTATCCGATTCGGTCGTGTCGGAAGATATTGTCTCTTTGGCACTGTATGTTACCGAAGTCGAGGAACCGCCGAGGCCGCCATGCGTTCCGCCCTGTCCACCGGGCATTCTGCCGGGAGGGTTTCCAGGCTGACCTATCTGGCCGTTCATCTGACCGGGCTGACCCATCTGGCTGTTCATTTGACCCGGCTCACCCATCTGACCTCCCGTCTGACCGGGCATCATATCGGGGCCGGATACGCCGCTTGCATTGTTTAAAACAACATTTTCAGAAATAAAATATGACCCGTCAAAGTCGATTCCTGCTTCACCGCCATCGCTGGCACTTTTTATCGTAATGGTTCCACCGGTAAGGTTAATATTGCCATTTGAGTCGAGACCATCGCCCGATGAAGAAACCGATACGGTTCCACCGGTGATGTTGATAGAGTATGCAAGCTCGGATGCATATATTGCCTCTTTATTTGCGGCATTTATACCGTCATCCGAAGCGGTTAGCGTAATGTTCCCGGAAAAGACATTTACAACCGTTCCTTCAAGACCTTCTGTACAGTTTTTTATAGTGATAACAGGTCCTGAGGTATTGTCAGATCCGATTGTGAGTATTCTGTCGGCATGAATAGCGTCATCTGTAGCTGTTATAGTAATTGTCCCGCCAAGGATCGTAAGATCATACCCTGCGTTGATAGCGTCGTTTACAGCGTTTATCGTGATATCGGGACCATCGATCACGAGACATGTACCGGCTTCATCACCTGATTTTATACCGTTTTTGCAGATTGCATTGATGATCAGGGTACCCTTTCCGGTTAGATATACATTTGCACCGTCTTTAACCTTGATCGCTGCTCCGTCAAAAGCATCTGCGATTTCTTCATCGGTTGAATTTTCATCTTCGGAATTCTCTGCGTCCTTAAGAGTTACGGTGCCTTCGATAACCAGCTGTGTTTCAGCGCTCTTGTTTACAGAGACCGTAGCCCCGGTCGTACTGGTAAGATCAAGATCTTTTAAGATAAGGACCACTCCGGTTGTGTCCTTTTTAACTGTGATATTGCCATCTGAGCAGGTGCCGGTAATGATATATGTTCCGGACTCACTTATCTTGACCTGATTTTCGGAGTCTGTCATTTCGATCGTTACGGCATTTGAATAATCAGCTGTGAGCGTTTTTGCCGTACAGACTATGCCGCTGGTAATGATCTCGGATGCGCTGTCGGCAGTCTCATAATTTGCCTGACCGAACGCTGGCTGCATCCCGTTCCGGTCTCCGGGAAAACCGCGCATAGAGAAAGCGTTATCTTCTATGTTCTGTGACTGGGTGTATTCTGATCCTGTCTGGTTGATATCATTGGCTAAAACGCTGACAGTTGATATAATGAATGAAAAAGCAGTTACGATTCCGATCGTTGTATAGAGTTTTGTTTTTTTCATGATGTTCACTGCCTTTCATTTTCACTTCAAAACTGTTCCGTTAACATAAAGTGTATATCCGTTAGTATTTATACTTGAAACATCACCTTCGAAAGATGTGATATATGTATCCGCCGTAAGGGTCCAGGTGCTGCTGTTGTCTATGGTTACCGATACATTTCCGACCTCTGTCGAAACCGTCGTTCCTTTTGCATTGGTAATGTTTCCGCCGATCGACCCTGTAAAACTTGAACCATCCGTCAGATTAAGCGTAAGCTTTGAATCACTTCCTACAAGGATCGTTCCTTCAAGAGTCTGATTGCTTGCGTTTACTGTAGCAGTGTTAGTATCCCCATTCCATCCGTCCGCACATACCGAAAGGAGAATATTATCCGAATCGGTATTGACGATCTTTACATTATTCAGATTGATCACAGCCGTTGTATTGGTCACATGGAATACATGGCCGCTCTTGCTTGTCAGTGTCCCTCCGGTCATTGTAAATACAGATGTACCGCTGTCTGCGTCTCCCGACATTGACTGGTAGATCATAATGGTGTCTAAAAATGTGGCGTTACCATTGGTCGAAGTATTGCTTGCGGTAAGATCACAGTTATTCAGAGTGATCGAGTTAATTCCCTCGATACATACGCCTTCAGAAAGATTGGAAATAAGTTCTGCATTTGATACGGTGATATCTGCCGTGGAATAAATAGCCGGAGACCCAAGGCCGTTAGTGGTATATGTTCCACCGTCAACAGTGACTGTTCCGCCTCCACGATCGGTCCTGATCGCTGCGGAAGACCTTCCGCTTGTAGTAACAGTAAGATTGGAAGCTTTGGTGACACCGCCGCCGGTCGTCATAATACCGCCTGAACCGTCACCGGTAGTTGTGATCGTCGTATCAGAAATGATGACTGTTGTTCCGTCGCCTGCAGCACCGTTCTGTCCGCCATTTCCGCCATAAGAGAAAACACCGTTTGCACCGTCCGCATCAGAGGTGATCGTTCCGCCTGTGATCGTTGTGGTAGAACCGTCCTTAACAAGGACTGCGGCGTTAAGTCCGTAGAAATTGCAGTTATCGCCGCCATCGGAATCACCGGTCTTTGTTACCGTTGCATTTGATATGGTAACATTATCTGAAGTACTGATCAGAAGAGCGCTCTCGTCTGCCGTAGTACTGACATAAGTATTTCCATCCTGGGAATCAGCAGCTGCGATATCTACCGCGCCTGTATAATCAATATCCGCGTTGCTGCTTCCTCCTCCGAATCCCCCACCTCCGGGAGGATTCCCGCCGGGTCCCTCGCCGTCAGGTCTCTCACCGGGCTGCCCATCGGGTGCTTCACCATCGGGCTTATCAGGAGTTCCTGCATTGCCGGAGTTTTCTGAGGAACTGTTGCTATCTGTAGAAACAGTTGTCTCTGTACTGTCAGACGAGGAAGATCCCGACTGCGAGCATGCAACAAAAGTTATACACATAATTGCGATCAACACGATTGATAAGACTTTCTTAAAACATGATTTCTTCATAAGCCATCACCTCCTCTTTGTGATGGGAACATCATATCACCGCTTTTTGGAATGGGTACGGAAGTATTGTGGAACTTATGTGGAATCAGTAGACCCAAAAAACATGCTGCTTGGTGTCACCGCACAGCATTTCAGATTGAGAACGCGGCGAAAGTCTCCCGGACACCTCGATACTTCCAGAACTGGCTCTTATTCTCGACACATCCGTTGACGAGATCCTCGGAGGCGGCAGCTCGGGCTGGATATACCGCAGGCGCATCACCGTGGAGCGGATGCAGGAAGCCATAGGTTCTAACCATTCCCCCAACCAAAGAAAAACTCCGTTCCAACCATTACGTTCAAAACGGAGTTTGTTGATTTTTCTATATAACAGCAACCATTATCCTAACGATAGGTCAGCTCCCTCTTATGATATTATTTCTTAGTCTTGACCGTCAGGTCAAGAAGATGGGCTCGCCTCGACATACTCCGATTTGTTGGTCCCTTATCATCATCAAGCACCTTAAACGGATGGTTTTTAAATGGATGGAGTTCTTTAAGATCAACTTCAAATATAGAATCATCTTCTCCACGTATGATATCCTCATAGGTTTCAATCTGAATTTTTCCTTTTATTGATCCGCCCATACAACATCACCTTCCATTCTCGTTACTATTGAGTATCTCTCTGGTAAGCTCTTTGTATGCCGTAGCAGCTTTTCCTCTCGGATCATTTTTATAGATGCTTACACCTAAACTTGAACATTCAGCTACACGGGTTGACAATGGTATTTCTCGTTTAAAAATCGGTACAATGGTACACGAAGAAGTAGTCATGTTTGTCAAAATGTATAGTTCTGTATCCCAATTCCTTTAAAACTGGATCATCACAGTACTTCAAACTTTCCGCAACATCAAGTAACTTTTTCTTTGTGGCTTTTGCGTCATCGCGGACGGCTGCTGCTGCTTGTTTACTCTTAAATCGTCCAAGGATATATTCAACATAACTACGGAACTGTTCCTGAGCAAACTTAGTTATGCTAACTCTAGATACCATAATCCGCCCCTATCTTATCCATAAACTCATCAAAATCATCACATTCGCCATTCTCAACCTGTCTTCTTGAAATAGCCAGGTCACCAAGAATCTGCTCACGAGTAAGTGCCTTAAATGGTGACGACTCTTTATCAAACATATTCTTTGCAACGAAATAAATAACCTTAACATCTGATTCAGGTAAAACATCTATCATGCTTTTTGTAGCTTCAGCAAGGCTCATATATATCCACCTCCTTAATATCTGTAATCACTTAGCTACTATTATAATATCATATCATCTGATAAATTTCAATACTTTAAATATATTGTTCTACGTTTTTACCCACTTGACATTTCACTCTTTTCTGCTACAATAACGTTCTGTCACGAATCATATGTTGAAGACTCTTCACAGGTTTCGACGATCAGTTACAACAATAATGAAAGTTTGTTTAAGCCAAATGAGTTTTCATATCTGGCTTCTTTAACAATTTTCATAACCATCCTGATCCCTATATGAGACACAGGATCATCGTTCTGATGTAATTCAACATATTTTACCGGGTCAAAACTCTGACAGTTATCTCTGATGCGGAGAAAGGTTATTTCTTCTTTGATCACAAGTCTTATATCTATATTGTGAGTTCTGTTATCTGTAAAACCATAAGCAAAGATATTGTTTCCGATTTCCTCTATTGCCAATGCTATATACATACCTGTTTTCTTATCAATTCCACGATCGAAACAAAAATCCAATGCGCTTTCTGATGTTTTAACAACTTCTTCTGCCTTAGTAATGGATCTGTCATAACAATTGTTTTCATTTATTCCGAAATCAAAATTAAGCAGTAAAAAACTATCTAAACTAAAACCCGGTTTTATGCTTTTTATAGAAACATAAATGCATAAAAGAAGAGAAGTTACTATTTCACCTGCTGCAAAGCATAACCATATCCCTGTGATCCCCCAGAATTGACTCAGAATAACTGCACAAAGTCCTTTCGTAACAAAATTCTGCATTATACAGATGATCATTGTTAGTTTATTATGTCCGATGCCTTGATAGTAGTTCTTAATAGCAGAATTAAATACGCAAGGTATGAAGGAAAGTGTAAGCAGTCTCAACCCTGTTATCGCGATATCCATGGCAGATATATCATTGATAAACAATATTACTATTGGTTTTGTGATGGTTAGCGTAATCAGGTCTACTACTATATAAATAATCAGGGAATATAAAAAGATAATTCTCATACTCTCTTTTAACGATTTTTTATCTTTATCTGCAAAAAACATCGAAGAAAGTGAAAGAGAAACTCCATTTATCCCAACGCTTAGTGAATAGCATAGATTCCCGACAGATGATATAACAGAGTAAGCAGCAACAGAAACTGTTCCTCCATATACAGTTAATAACCGGTTACATAGTAAAGGCAGTAATGCTAAACAAATCTGGTTAGCCAGTATCGGGGTTCCTTCTTTTATAAGCTGAAAACATATTTGTATTTTTACAAGTGATATTTTAAAGTAGAATAATTTATTCTTTCTAAATAGGTAATCAACAAAAATAATAATTGCAATACAGTAACTTAATGCATAGGCAAGTCCCATTCCAAAAATACCCATTTTAAATACAAATACATTCAACAGATTAAAAATAATATTGCATACAGTTGTTAATCCAAGAGCAACTACCAGTCTTTTTCTGCCACCGGCCATTTGCATATAAGGAACCAATGTCTGTTGAACCATGAAAGCAGAGGCTCCTATCGAAAAACCCTGTAGATAATCCTTTGTTAATTCAAATACAGGATTATCCGTAGATTTTGGTCCGGCTCCGAGCAAAATACATATCTGATCAGGAAAAATAAATACTATTGCTGTTCCAGTAAACGAAAATAATAATGCCAGCATTATTGCGGTAGAAAAGCATGAATCAGTTCCGGTTTTATCGCCAATGCCCAAAGTTCTGCCACATAAAACTTGAGACCCTGCACAAATCATATTACTTAAGGCAGTAAACACCAATAGTAATGGTGCACCGTAACCATATGCACTCATGTTGTTAATACCAAGAAATCTTCCTATCATAACACTGTTTATTAACATACATATAGTAACAGTCATTGCAGATAGGATCTGTGCAAGCAGCATCTGCCTGATCAATTTTTTTATTATCATTTTACCCCTTTAATAATTTGGAATCTTCAACTCAAAAAACAATCCCGTCTTCATTTTCAATAGAATTAGTTAGCATTATTAACTTGATTAAGAGTATACCAAATACATCCTTTCCAGTCAATCTTTTCAAGCCCTAAAAATAATCCAAATCAATACCAGATGTAATGGATAGAACACGTAAAACAACCATTTATTTACAGCTGTCCTTTTGCCTGGTTCCCCATAGTAAAACTTTAGTAACGGGATCACGAGAAATATTCCAAGCTGGCTGATTCGGCATTAATTAAACCGCCTCGAACAACTTCATCTCTTCTTTGTTAAATCCCAACCGCTCTTTTTACCGGTCTTTTTTATATAGTCACCAAGTGCTTTAAAATCAATCTTGCATGTTGGATGATCAATATATGGATTAGGTCCATCAAAATAACCCTCTTGAAGAGGCTCACCTTCTAGAAATTTAGGAATTTTCATCTTTTCCGTTCCATTCATAAGTATACACCTCTAAAAGTTTTACCTTAAAACTTCCCAATGACCGTTTCGGCTAGTGCCAAAATATCTTATAGTCCCCGATTCAGTCATTTTCTTTATGTGGTACCTTATTCCATCAACTGACAATTTCAAATTTTCAGCTATTTCTTTTTTAGTTATGTGGGGATTAGAAAGCATCATTTTTACAATCTGACCCTGTACTTCTGTTATAGGTATTTTAGAGGTAGTACTACCCCCATTTTCACCCCCATCACTACCCCCATAGTCATAAAAATCTCCATGAATAAAGATTCTTGTAACAAAGTAATCATGGGTTAACTTCATACCATACCCCCTGAGGAACAGTGTCATCCTTGACACCCTGTCCTTCTTTCCGGGTGTATCTGTCGTCTATGAAGTCAGCTATTCCACCCATTATTTCATAATTTTTCTTGCTCCTTTTCTCTCTTGATAACCACTTCTTCATCTCCTTCATCAGCCCCCTATAATCATATAGTTTTGTCCTTACAAAGTTGCCTAGCCCTCATTTTCTCTAAGGATCAGGACCGTTATTATCGCAACCATCACGACCAGCTCACCCTCTGCTGGGGAGCTGAAGAAAGGCTTCAGAATATGGGCATTGATACCCGCAATCTCAGGCTGAAAGATATTGAGGAACATTGTCGGCAACTCACCACTGACCGGAGTCGATTAGCTGAATCCTATAAGGTTAAAGAAGCTAAATATTCACTTCTCAAGAAGATGGATGACAGTATCAAGAAATTTCTTGAGAAATCGGACAAGTCTCATCCACTCCAAAACAATAATAGAAACAGAGGTTTATAAAAAATCAGAAAGCCAGACTAACAATCTGGCTTTCGTTTCAATATCAATTATCTGTATTTAATACTGTCTCATCCTTCACTCAAAATACTATATAACTTACTTCTGCTGATTGGCCTGGATGATCTCTGCCAACGAAATGTTGGGGTTGCGATACCGTGCGTTCGGATTAGGCTCCTTGACGCATACCAGTTTGATGGCATTCTGCGGGCATGCATGTGCACAAGCCATGCAGTTGACACAGTGGGTATAGTCATACACAGGTCTGCTGTTCTCTACGCGGATGCATCCCCTCGGGCAGACACGGGTACAGGTGCCGCAGCCTACACAGGCATCTGTGACTCCATACAGCGGGAAGGAATACATGCGGCCGTACTCTTCCGTCATCTTCATAAACCCTTGGTAGAAAGTCTTCTCCTCTTCCGCCGCAAACTGGATCTCGTGTTTGCAGGCGTCGATATCTGCTTTCAGCATAGCAATGTGCTCATCGACTTTCTTTTCCGGCTCAAGCAGTTTCTGCTGCTCCATGTCGAAGACTATGATGGCATTATCCAGCATGATGATCGTGTTGATATAATCAGCCTTTTTCCCAATGCTCTCCAGGAATTCCTGCGCACGTTCCGCAACGCCGCCATGGTGCATTCCATAGGTGACGATGATGTAGAAGTATTCCGTCTCAAATGTGGAGCTGCGGATGAAATCTTTGATGAGATCAGGCAGATCCAATTCAAACAGTGGACATACGATGCCGATCTTATCGGCTTTATAATGTCGGTCGGTCTTGTTCATTTCCTGAGGGATGCTGATGAGTTCTGTGTCCAGATGCTTGGCTACGTAAAGGCTGTTGCCTGTGGCTGTAAAATAGAAGACCATGTGATTTCCTCCCATTGATTACAGGAATGCTCCGTTACAAACCTGAATAACCTGTCCCTTCACATGTTTACCCATATCTGAGGCAAGGAAGAGGCATGCGTTTGCCTGATCCATCGGATCACACTCAGGACCAGGAAAATAAACGAAATGCTTGCTGTACTCCAGCATCTTTGCACCGCCCGGCTGCTCTCCGGCCTTGTTCGCAAGATGTGCCGGTGTCACCGTTGCTCCCGGAGCGACCGCGTTGATCCTGATATTCGTATCAATCAGTCTCATTGCAACATTTTTCGTAAGAGTATTGATTGCACCCTTTGAGGATGTATAGGATGCACCGCAAAATGGTCTGTCCCCGTTCACGGATGAAATATTGATTATGCACCCGTCATTCTTGGGAAGGAAAACCTTCAATGCTTCTCGGATGAAACGGAATGGTCCGAATACATTTGTCTGATATACATGCTCCAGCCACTCATCATCAGTTTCATCAATCATCTTCTGCTCTCCGATAGCAGCATTATTGATAACGATATCTAAATCACCGTAAGTCTCAAGTGCAATTTGAATTACCTTTTTTACATCATCCAGATTCTTGTTATCAGCCACAACTCCGGTGACATCAAGTCCCTGTTCTCTGATTTGCTTTACGGCTGCATCAAGCTTTTCCTGTCCCCTTGCAGTCATGACCACCTTGGCACCTTCCCTGGCAAATAACTCCGCCATAGAAAAACCCATACCGTAGCTTGCACCCGATACTATCGCCACCTTATTTTCTAACATTTTTGCCTGCATTTTTATTTGTCCCTCCTTGTATAAAATATCTTAATCCCGTTGAAATGTAATGTGAAACAAATACAAACAACCCCATAATCGCAAGATAATCCATCAGAAAAAATACGATTCGTTCACTCTCATCAATAAAGGCAAACATTGTAATTCCGAATAAATACTCATGCATCTGTCTTTGCGTCAGTGCATATATCCCATACACTGCAATTACCGAACCCAATATCCTAAGGAGCCACTTTACAGCAGGCTTTTTTATCGGAATCTTTTTCCCTGTCATTTCAAGGATCATCGACCAGTGAAGCCCCAGGTGGAGTGACATCAGAACAAAATTCCAATATCCACAGAGCATATGAACCTCTCTGGCAACGGATGTTCCTCCAAATTCAAGACCATTGAACAGATGCTTGGAGAGTATGATCCCGCTCACTGCCGAATCGGTCATGGTAACAAAAAGCAATGCCACCAATACCGTCTGAAATATCCTATACGCCGAATATTTCCCTTTAAAAATCCCGGCTATCCATTTGCGGTTCAGAATATGATGCAGTATGAATAGCGTAAACATACATACGCCTAAAACCTCATGTGCTGTTTCACCAATCCTGGAATATCCCATTAAGAGAAGCAATATGACCGTCATCGCAAGATCGACAGTCATACGCCAGATCTGTTTTCTGCTCATTTTCCAAATCCAAGACCATCCACCCAGTCTCTCACGTCCTGTTCGGAAGAGTCCACCTTTCCGCCTCTTATGGAAAGTGCATCTTCAAATCTCACATTTGCACCCCGGGCATGCTCATTTATAGTCTGCTCCGCACTTCCCCCGTTAGAGCTGCCTTCATGGGAAAGAAACGGTATGATAGTTTTACCGGTAAAGTCGTAGGAATCGAGAAAGGTATACATCGGCATAGGTATGTCATACCACCATACCGGGAAACCGAAGAACACCGTATCATATCCCGCAAGCTGCTCTTTTGTAAGATCAACATCTATCTCCGGACGCGAGTTTTCATCCTGTTCTTTCTTAGCCCGATCCACTGTATCATCATAGTCCTCAGGATAAGCATCTTTTGCCGATACCCTGATAAGGTCGCCGCCGGTCTCATCCGCAATCCAGTTCGCCATACTGTCAAGATGTCCTGTGTAAGAGAAATACACAACCAAAATTTTGCCATCCCCGGTGGTATTATCGCCGGCATTTGACGTCTGTGTATCCGAATGTTCTTCTGCCTGTGCTTCCTTTAAAGTTTCATCATCAGCCGATGCGCTCACCTGTGCAGTGTCATCAGATGTACCGGCATCATCCGGCTGTGTCTGATTTCCTGCGCCACAGCCTGTCATGGCGAAGATCAGAGCACAGGTCAATATCATTCCTATCCATCTTTTTATTTTCATATCAAAAACACTCCTCCTTACCGGATAATAATGCACCCCTTATTCAGCCAGCTCAATGCGTACATCATAGGAGCCATTTAGCGCAGCGATCTCACTAAGCGGAACCGTGATCACCCCGATGTTAACCTGATCGCCGTATTGTTCAGAAACATCCTCATCTTCGAACAGGATCGTGAAATACGGCGCATTGATCGCATAATCAATATCCCCGTTCAACCATCCATAATGAACCTCATCCTCATTGTATGGAAGATCCTCCGTTACTCCACAGAAGTCATGAGAGTACCTGCTTACATGCTGTGTCATGGGCAGCTTCTCAATAAAAGCCTTTGCGGTTTCGCAGTCATTCAGCACACCCGTGATCAACGTATCTCCAAAATACATATTGATCTTTGTACCGTCCTCCATCGGCAGTCTTGTCGGCATTGCCTTATCATCCGTCTGCATATCTGCCCCGTCCCTGGCAACTCTCATCTCTGAATCTCCTTCTGTGCTCTTGCTCTGTGTATCATCAACCTGCGCAGATGCTTCTTCACTTGTATTTTCACTGCTTTGTGCCTGTGTCTGTTCCTGCGGCGCATCTGAGCCTGCATTATTGTTTCCGCAGGCAGCCAATGACAAACACAGGATACCGGCACACATCACTGCAATTATTTTCTTCATCTCTCATCCTCCCTTATAGACAACATTAACGCTTACCACTTCATGTCCTGCTTCCTTCGCCCCCTCAGCGAAGGCCCTTGCCATATCCGAAGTCGGGCCGTCAAGATGCGGGCTTCCGTTCAAAATCAGTATTTTCACCGTTGTGCCTCCATACTTATCGTAATTGTCACGTCTCCGTTGCTGAGAAGCTCTGCCATTCCCTCATGATCCTGATCCGTAATATGTCCCAGTCTTGTATAGCTCCATGAATTGCTGCCGTAAAATACCACGATCTGATTTCCTGAATAGAGGACGATATCTCCGGATGATGTGGTTGTCTGCGAATCGTTTCTCGGAAGATTTCTTCCGAGCGGTCCTACCTGTTCAAAACCGCCATACATAGACATTTGGATCTCAATCGGCGCATCCTTGCACATATCCATCAGCGCATCAACGGATTCATTTTCTTCCCACAAAACATTTACGACAGTACCGTTTATCTTCATTTGCAACATTTTTTCTGTATCCTCCGTTTCTGTTTCCAAATCCTCTGTTTGGATTTGATCTTCATTTACATTGATTTCCGATTCATTTTCCGGTACCTCGGTTATTCCGATTGTCTCTTCCTGTGTACTTCCTTTGCTACTAACTGCTTCAGTTGAAACAGCATCAGGTTCCGGTGTGCCAGTCTTACCGCATGCGCTGAAGGCCACCGCTATAATCGAAACCACAATAAACAACGTTGTCATTTTCGTTTTCATAGTTCTTCCTGCTTTCTGTGCTTTTTTGTCTGAAACACAAGGTAATCCAGACAGTCCAATGCTTTCTGATAGCCATGTATCCTGGTAAGCAGTTCTTTTCTATGCTCTTCAAGAATCCGTAGCATTTCCCTCTCATTTTCTGTCTCTGCCAGACCTATACACTCTCTGGTCATTTCCTCCGGACACATTGCAGCCTGCAGATTTTGGAGTAAACATCCCTGTCTGTCATTTGCCGCCGCCATTCTTCACCTCGTATCGAAGCCATACGGCTCCGTCTTCAAATTTTTGGATATCTTTCAGCAGCATATGAACGGGTTCCCTGTCTTTCCGCCTTCCGTCAAAGACCTGGGGCTCTCCTTCTCTGCATGATTTACTCCTCCCACGTGAAATCTTTCTTTTATGAACAGTATATGTTCCACACCAAGAAATGTCCAATATCTATATTGCATTTTTAGTTATTCTGTTTTATAATATCTATGGAGGTGTTCATTATGGAAATAAGGGTACTCAGGTACTTCCTTGAGACAGCCAGGGAGGGCAATATGACAAGAGCCGCCGAGCGTCTGTTTGTCTCACAGCCCACCATGTCAAAACAGCTCAAGGAACTGGAAAAAGAGCTTGGAACCAAGCTTTTTGTCCGCTCAAATTACAGCATCCATCTGACAGAGGCAGGGATGCTTCTCAGGGAGCGTGCGGAAGATATTCTATCTCTGGTTGACAAAACAGAGGCTGAATTTAAATCACTGGAAGAGATCAACAGCGGCGATATCTATGTCGGGGCTCCGGAATCAGAGGCAATGGGGCTTTTTGCAGACATCGTCTGCAATTTACAGAAAAGCTATCCAAAG
>JAFXXN010000089.1 GCA_017542245.1 Lachnospiraceae bacterium | reverse complement strand
GACAGGAAAAGAGACAATGTTATATAAGAGCATAATAGTAAAAGATAGGACCGGTAAAGAAATTGAGCTTCGCAATGCCGTTGTTCAGGATGCTGAGGCTCTTATAGAGTATCTTAAAAAGACTAACGCCGAGTCTCCGTATCTTATTTGTGAGCCGGAAGAGATTACATTAAGCATTGAGCAGGAAAAAGAGATCATAATAGGAAAAGAAAAATCTGAAAGAGAACTTCTTCTGCTTGCATTCGAGAACGGCAGACATATAGGAAACGTTTCTCTTATGAGTGTTGGAACATCCATAAGATATAAACACCGGTGCTGTATCGCAATCGCATTGTACAAGAAATACCATGGAAGAGGTATTGGGCGCCAAATGCTCAATACAATATTGGATGTTGCAAAGAAGAACGGATATACTCAGGCAGAACTTGAGGTGGTGACGGAAAACTCCGGCGCCGTTCACTTGTACGAGAGCCTTGGTTTCCATAAGTATGGTCAGCTTCCAAACAGCATGAGATATAAAGACGGACAAACAGTTGATTCTTTTCTGATGGTCAAAGAGTTGTAGTAAAGAAAATAAACAGTTTCAAATAATAATACAAGAGAAAAAATATGGGCGAAAAAATATGGGAAGAGTTTTTGGAATACTTAAAGAAATTGGTATCATCCGGTGTGCCGGATGCGGATATTCCCGCTCAATATAAACCGGTTGTGATAGCACATTTTTTCAATTCTGAGGTATATAGAGAAGGCTTTCAGGGCTTTTTCGAAAACTATTCATTCTCGCTTGATGATGTCTTAAGTGCATTTCAAATACTGAAGGTTTCTTCTGAACTGATACAGGTTGTGGAAGAAGCAAAAACAAATAAGTATTTAACCGACGATGAATTGTTCGAACAGGCATCCGATGATGAAGATATGTATTCGGAATTGATGGATGAGCGGGATCTGTTCTGGGATGAAATCAACAGAAAGTATTGCAGCATCACAAACAATGATGTTGATAAAAGAGCAGTAGATTATATCAAGACGCATGGACTTGATTTTAGCATCTGATATTATTCGAATAGTCCCGTATGCAATAATAGCAGAAAAACGGATTCGTTTAGCAAACAGGTAGGCTGGATTGAAATGGATAAGATAATTGAAAAGGCAATAAATATGAAGCCCGATGAATTCTATCTTGTAGAACCGGTTTTATTTCAGCTGTTCTATACCCAAAAGCACAAGCCGGATTTTATAACTGCGTTCCTGGGTGTATCTTCATGGCGGGGCAGTTCATTAAGGAGCGGAGTTTGGACTTACTATGAAACAGCAGATAAAACTGAAGTTGATAGAATAATATCTTATCTTCAGAAATATGCGCAGGATAATAAAATTGCTTATTGGTTCTCATTAGGCAATCATGATTATGATAAATACAAGGCAGATTATAGATATCCGCAAGAGTGGATGGATGAGTCTGATATGATCGATAAATGGATACTTGAAAATGAAGCGAATATATCAGATTTTCTACAGAAAATACTTAAGGAAAACAGATATTATTTAGAATAACCGATTAGTTGAGCTTGCAAGATGTAGTACACAATACAGGAGAAGCCTACAATGGAAGTAATCAAGTTACCAAAGAAATTCCGTGTTGTCTGTGATGAGATAAGGGATGGTTCGTATGAAAGTCTCGAAAAACTGGAATCTTTTTCTGCGTTTCCTCACCAGGTTGCAGCTGTAAAGGCCGCTGTTGCTTACTTTGACAAGGATTATGATACGGCTGTTGATCTTACCTGTGACATAATGCCTTATTGGGATGAATGGTATTACAGTAATGTTCCGGATGAGTTTATGGCTGCGATGGTTTTCGCCGCAAGAGAGCATGGTAAAGAAGAGCAAGCAAGAAATGCTCTCATTGAAGAACGTGACAGAGCATTCACTAAAGATGTCGAAAAATATGGAGAGGGCAAGCATCCAAGATATAAGTATTGCAATCTTATGCTTAATTTTCTGGACACCGGTATCATGCCCAAAGACAATGAATTGAATTATTCGGTTCCGGCGAATGCCAAATCCGTAGATGCAGTTATAAAGGACTGTAATATAAAGAATGGCGACAAAGACAGACTTTATAAGATGGTGTGTTTATATGGTTATCCGGAAGATGCGGTTAAGCTTTATGAAGAGATCAAAGACAGCAGGCTTTCCGAATATGATCGTGAGGATGCGATAGTCAGATATCTTTATCTGAAAGAAGACGAAAAAGCGCTGCAAGTGATAGAGCGTCTGGCTTCAGACAGACTGTGGACAGTCGCTTCTCCTGCTCAGGTAAGACCTATGAACTTCTTTACACATCCCATGATGCATAAGTTTCTAAAAGACGATGAATGTCTTGAACGCATTAGGAAAGCGTCATTTATGAACACTTGGGAATAATGTGACAAAAAACATATACATTAGAGGCAAGGAGTACCGAATGAGCAAGGATTATTCGCAATTATATATTGATGGAATGCATAGATGCGGGTATAACGAAGGCGACAATGCGAGACGTCAGTTTATTTCTTTTTTTACTGAATGCCTTAATAACAGTGACTATAAGAGTATAACGAGTAACGCAGGATTTGATCACGAATTGTTCTGTGCAGCGGTTGCACAGTTGATGACGAGTGGCTGTTGGGGTTGTTCTAATCATGGTCCATACAATATTATGGTATTTTTCAGCCTTTCTAAAGATCAGGCTGATTTCATAATAGATAACATTCCCCGCCGTCTGTCAGGATTAGCTAAAGGGGCTATTCTTGCCAGTGAACAAAATGAATAATTATTTTGGAATGATAAATCCTGAATAAAACCTACGAAGCCCGGGAGCAAATCTCGGGATTAAATATTGTGGTTAGCTATTCATTAGATTTGGTTAAACAGGTAAGTAATACACAACCCCCATTATTATAGTCCCGTTATCAAAGAGTGACTCATCAAAAACTGCACAAAAATGAAAGTCAAAGATAGTCAAAAATGATTAGCACTCACCTCTTGCGAGTGCTAATTGACGGACTATAATGTAGTCAGAACAAAGGAATGAGGATCAAAGAAGAGATCAGACCTCCACCTCTTGCTCGGATAACAACAATTCAAAGGAGATGATCAGTATGTTGATGTCCGGTTTATTTGGAGAAGATTTGTTTGATGATTTTTGGGGTTACCCTACGAGAGAGCTTGCTAATATCGACAAGCAGCTTTACGGAAAAAACGCACAGAACCTTATGAAGACCGATGTCCACGAGAACGAAGAAGATTATGAGATGGATATGGATCTTCCGGGATTCAAGAAGGATCAGATCCAGATCAATCTTGAGAATGGTTACCTTACCATCAGTGCCGCTAAGGAGCACGACAGTGAGAAAAAGAAGCATGGCAAGGTCATTCGTCAGGAAAGATACGCTGGATCGATGCAGAGAAGCTTCTATGTCGGTGAAGGTGTAAAGACCGAAGACGTTAAGGCAAAGTTCGAAGACGGTGTATTAAAGCTTTGCATCCCGAAGAAGGAACTTAAGGCTCTTCCTTCCAACACAACGATCGCCATTGAAGGCTAAAGAACAGTTACAAGAACAATGAACAAGGCTCGGGGCTTACATCTCCGAGCCCTTTTCATTACCGGTCATCCATCTGCGTTTTCTTTACCAATGATCCATATGCTTGTTTTTATCGTAAGCTAAAACTAACCATCAGTTATATAATTAAAAAGTAGTCAGGATTACCCTATCTTGGCTACGGATGCAGTATTATATATTTTATTATTGACAAGGATAATTCATTGAAAGAAGAACTTGAAGGACAGGAAAAGGATGCTTCTTCCATACTCGAGTTCAGATATATATACGGGATCGATGAAGTGGAACGATAAATCAGCAGCAAAAGGAACTATCAGGCGGCTTGACAAGAGTTTGGGTGATCTTACCATCGAGATGGGAATGTCAGGTTTAGTTGATTAATCATGCTATAATGACCTTATTCAAAGGGAATCATTGGAGTGGAAAATCTTCAGGATAAATGACCTGAAAAGGAGACAGAAATGTTCGAAAAGTTCATATCTTTTTTGAAAGAGAACGATTGGAAGATTGAAGAAAACTGCACAGTGTGCGACGTATATTCCAATGCGGTATTAAGTGCTTATGGGCCTCTTCCGGCTGCCTTTCTTGAGTTTCTACAGAAATATAAAAGCGTGATTTCCGGGGATGATACAAGATTTTTCCTTTGTATTGATGATTATAGTGGTGCAAGTGGCATGGCTTTTAAGTGGAATGAATTTGAATTGATAAGTCTGGAAGCTGCTAACGGTGACGAGGACTGGGAGAATGATATCAGATCGTGGTGGAAAACAAAGATTCCTTTTTATATGTCAGTCGACGGCGAGTATTCTTTCTATGCAATAGACATGGAAGATAACGGGTCCATATTGAGCGGTTATGAACCGGAGTTTGAGGAAGCGGACAAGGTTGCAGACAGTTTTGAAGATTTCATGAACCAAGTGCTGAGGGGTGAAATAGTTCTATAAATATACAGTTTAAGTAAACAGGGGGAGAGAATTTTGGCAGTCGGTTTTATAGTTGATTTTTATTATTATTCGATCGGAAGTGCAGATTTTTTACATTCATTCTTTTCAACGGTTGCCGTTAACCTTGAAGGCGGAAAATGGGGCAGCAGATTTCCGGTTTTAATGAATGAATTGTATCAGGGTAAGCTTCCTGTAGAAAAAACAGATATTGCTTTCGAGGAACTAAATACTATACGTGAGGAACTAAAGGATTTCTCTCCGGATAAAGTAGTGTGGGACATTGATGATTTGTTCAAACAACCACCGTGGGGGAAAACATAAGTGAAGATATCATAGATTTATCGAACTATTTTGTTACAAGTGAAGGCGAGGACTTTATTTCTGTCTTATTTACTGCATTGAACGATAGCAAAGAAATGAAAGCGCCGGTGGAAATAGTATCGCTATAAATTGAAATGAGCTCCTGTTTGTATCAGGAGCAGATCTTAGAAGAGAATAAACATTAAGATTAATCAGCAGTATAAAATACAGCGGGTGTGAAAGCAGATGGTAGATATAGGGAACTTTTCATCCACATCTTTTGAAAACTTTGACATTAATCTGGTTCAAAAAGAAGTAGATGGCGGTTCTGTGTCGGTAGATCAGATAGTCGAAGCAATTGGAAAAACACCCAATGCCAGTTCAATCGTTATCTCCGGCCTGAAGCAGGATACTTTCGAATATTTTATTGAGCGATATGGAAAGCAGTTTGAAGCAATCTCTTTTTGGAAAAACAAATTAGTTGAGGATCTGTCTCCTCTTTCAAAACTAAACGGAATTAAGTTCATTAACTATTTTTTCAATCAAAGAGCTACGTCTTTATGGGACATGAGTGGAAACAAGTATCTGATCGGATTAAGCATCTACGATTTTTCCAGACTGCACAACATTGAAGAAATTGAATCAGCGCCTAATCTTGAATTCTTTGGACTCGGGGATCAAGTATGGGCAGGCATGACAATAGATTCTTTGAAACCCGTAGCAAACACGCGAATTAAACATTTCGAATGGCACGGAAAGACTGTTTCAGACAATGATTATAAATGTTTAGCCCAAGGAAAGATTGAGGTTTTAGACATTAACCCCACAAGGTTTACTCTAGATGAATTGACAGATCTGCTGGCATTATTCCCCGAAACGCTTTCAGGCAGCATTACCAAGCCTTACGTTACCGGAAGCGTAAGAACTAGAGACGGCGAGCGTACAACATACCGCTATTTATGTAAGAATAAGAAAACTTGTGTCGTTGGGAAAGATGATGAAAGATTTCAGAACTACATGAAGGATTTTGAGATTCTATTGATGAATAAGAGAAAGAAAGTTTAATCCTGAATAAAACTAACTGAGAAGCTCGCGAAAAATGACTCGCAGGCTTCAATAATTACTGGACTGCGGCTGAATATGTATAGTCGGTTATAATGCCATAACAGATGCAGATGAATGGGAACCTGCTATACAGAAAGCACCGAACGCCAAAATCCGTGATAGAATATATAAGATACAGGAAAACCTTGAAAATACTGGGTTGCAACTGCCGGTTGACAAAGTTCAAGGTCCGGTTGGTGGTTTTGTAAAGAGCATTTTTGCTAATCTCAAGCCATCAAAACCCGGAGGTGATGTAAATGACAATTGCTGACAGAATACAGAGCCTTAGAAAGGCGAAAGGCATGTCCCAGGAGGAACTGGCTGACAAGGTCGGTGTATCAAGGCAGGCCGTTTCT
>JAFXXN010000088.1 GCA_017542245.1 Lachnospiraceae bacterium | reverse complement strand
GCCTGAGCGGAAACCGCCGATACCTGCGAACATATCTAAATATCGTATCACAATTCTTCTTCACCTTCCTCTTTCTTTCGATTTCTTTTCTCTGGTAGCTTTCGTAGTTCAATAGACTCACACCTTTCATCAAAAAATTACAGCCGCCTGCATTTTTGCAGACAGCTGTATGTAACGAAAAAAGGCCACCGGTAGTTGTCCTGTTACGGACTCACCACCGATGGCCTTTAATTATATTTATAATAGTATTCAGTTGTTATTCGGCAGGAGAGATGAAGCTCTCTATTACTGCCATTATTTCATCAAGACGTTTTTCGCCGATACCGTTGATCTTGCTGATCTCTTCACGAAGGCTCTCGAACTCGATAGCACCATGCTCGACGCTTTTAGCACCCTGGTCATAGATGTTAGTCAGCACCTGCTGCATCTGGTCTCGGTTCATAGCCTTGATTTCCTTATACATCGCTCTTGTAAGCTCAACAGTATTCTGTTCTTTTTCCATTTTTACTCCTTATTATTACTTTATTTCGCTATATGATACCCTGTATTCAAATAACCGGATCCTATCATCTTTCTGAACTGAGTTTATCAGCTTTTGCGGCGGATCGTTAACACATATTATCCCATATACCTTTTTTCCTTTGGCATATTTTGATTTTTCAAACCATTCAACATATTTGACTGTTTGTGTATATGCATTATCATATCCGCTATCCTTTTTTAATTCAATAACATAAAGATTGCCGTCATTATCTTCTGCTAATAAATCGATTCTTCCTAAACCAGCCAATGGCATTTGCCGACCGTATTTCCCTTCTCGCTTAAATATTTTCAGTGGAATTCCAAAAACAGAAGAACCTACAGAGAGGCGTTCAGTTAGTTCATCTTCAAGAATACTTTCTTTGGAAAACTGAAAAATAGGCTTTCGGTCATCTGAACTAATCCCTTCTAATTCTTCAAATTCACCCTCATATAGTACTTCTGATTTAAAACTACTTTTACCTGATTTTGCTTTTTTTAAAGATTCAAGTACATTTTTATATATTTTCTCGGGCGAGTGTTTTATAAATTCTTCAGCATCACTATATTTTTCCAAGGCCATTAGTGTACGAACATAACCAGTACAAGCAAGTTTAAGGTCCATTTTTTCGTCAATACACTTTAGATACTCTTTTTCTGCTAGATTATATTGTCTGGTTATATAGTACTCATAAGCAAGATTATTTCGAGCCCATTGCTTTTTGGGAGCAATATCAAGACATTTTTGATAACATTCTATTGCACCTTTTCTGTCTCGAGTTTTACTTTTACACCAAGCAAGCATAAATAATCTTTCATGTTCTGAAAAAATATATCCATTTTCGGCGCTTTCAAGAGAGGCGATGGCATTATTCCAACGTTTTTTCCCGAACCATGCTCCTGCCATTAATTCATTAGCTAGAATACTATCAGGAACAATCAATAAGGCATCAGAGGCTGCTTGTTCAAGTTCGGCAAGATCAGTGGTACAAAAATAGGTTTTGGTAGCCTTAATCAATTCAGGTAATCCGATTTCATATGTTTCGTTTTTTATTCTTTCCAAGATAAAGTCATATAAGGCAGGAATAGCTCCTTTGAATATAGAATAGCCATATGCAAACCATATTTCATCAATAACATTTCCATCCTTAATGTAACCATCAATTTCAAGCTTTAATAGTTCATAACTCTTTGAAATATTTCCTTCAAAGAAATGAGATACAGCCTCATAATATGATTGGTTCTTTAAATCAATATACTGAATAAAAGGTGTAAACATTTTTTTGATAATATAATCATCAGACAATTTGCAATCTTCAGGGTACTTCCATCCATACCATTGTGAAAGATCATCAATGGCCTTATCACAAAGTGATTGAGCTATTACCTGTCTTTCAGAAATATTGGAAATGCTTTCAACTTTATTTATTAAATCATCATCAGTAAAATCGTTGGGAAGAGAAGCGTAAAAAGATTTTATGATCTCATCTCTATTATTAGCGACCATTAATACACCTCCAACATTAGTGTTTTTATGGCTTAATTATATCATATCAGACATCATAAGTCAATCAACATTCCCTGAGATTCGTCCTCATCCTGAGCTATATCCTCATTATTCAAGCCAAGGTAACTCTTGATACCAGCCGCAACAGCATCATCTGACAGGTCTGTTATCTCAACACCTTCTGCAAGACAGAAACTATCGATTTCATTCGTGCAGTCGCTGTCGCTGAACACCTGACAGTAGTATCCTTCACAGAGTATCTCATTGCCATTATCATCAACTCTCGGGATAGAATTATCGTAACAGGTGGAGACATAAACGTCACCGTATCGGCTGCTGTGTTTCTCTGTCAGTTCTTTTTTTGCTTCTGATACAGCAGGCTGAACCACATGAAAACTGTCAACGCCGGGGATAACGGAAAGAGAAGTGCCGTTGCTCCATCTCGTCATGACCTGTCCGGCGTCGTCCACTCCAACTACTTCTCCGATAGTTCCTGGAGGGATAGGCCGTGGATCATCAGACATATAGTCACAGCATATCTTCGTTCCTTTCGGGTACTGCTGTCTCAGCCGCTCAACCTGTTCTCTTGACGGAAATCCTTTCATCTGAACACCTCACATATCCATAGACATTCCCTCGTCCTCAGAT
>JAFXXN010000087.1 GCA_017542245.1 Lachnospiraceae bacterium | reverse complement strand
GGTCTTGGACTGATACGTACAAAACTTGATGATACGACCCGTAGTTCTATCGCACTTTCAATAATGGTAATGAATCTAAACCTTATGGTTAGGATTCTTTTGCACTTTTTTATGAAAATGATAAAACCGTTGCTACTTATGAGTAAAAAACGCGCCCTTGTTATACAAAAAGTTAGGAATTTATTATACCTGACTTAATGAGCATACACTATCTTGAAATTATCCCAAATGGAACTATTTTCCACTCCAGACAAAATCTGTCTAATGCAAAATACTCTCTGTTCTGTACTATCGTACTATTCCCCTCAAAACACAATAATAGCACACATCCGCTTCAAACAGATATGTGCTATTTTAACATTATTAATCTAATCCAAAGTAATCACAATATTTTCTATTGCAGTTTCTTATACCGATTATCCGAAATACCTCTTATAAAGGCCTTCAAAAGCCTTGCCGTGACGAGCTTCATCCCTTGCCATCTCATGTACCGTATCATGTATTGCATCAAGATTTGCTGCTTTAGCGCGCTTAGCAAGATCTGTCTTTCCTGCAGTAGCACCGTTTTCTGCTTCTATTCTCATTTCAAGGTTCTTCTTTGTTGAATCGGTAACAACCTCACCTAAAAGCTCTGCAAACTTAGCAGCATGCTCAGCCTCTTCATAAGCAGCCTTCTCCCAGTAAAGTCCTATCTCGGGATAGCCCTCACGGAACGCTACTCTTGACATGGCCAGATACATACCTACTTCTGAACACTCACCGTTAAAGTTCGCCCTAAGATCTGCCAAGATATCCTCGCTAACGCCTTTAGCTACACCTACAACATGCTCTGCTGCCCATGTAAGCTCACCTTCCTGCTTGTTAAACTTAGATGCAGGTGCATTACAAACAGGACACTTCTCGGGAGCTGCATCTCCCTCATAAACATAACCACATACACTACATACAAATTTTGCCATAATATTCTCCAATCTTACCCCATTTTTTTCCGGATATCTTACCGGTATTTAGTAATTATATATTAAAATTATCCTAAATGCAAGGGTTTTATCTCTTTTTTAGTAAACTTTCCTATTCTGTAAAAAACATTTTCAAATATATGCAATATAATGCTGAAAAATGGTCTTGCCTCCTGATCATGATACTATCTACCTTGAAAAGGAGTCAGTCCCAACAGTTTCCCATCACTGCAGTCAACAAGATATACTCCGTAATTTTCAATATAAGCATTCCATTCATCTTTACTCAAATACTGTATAGGACTATCCATTCTGCTAACATCTTTTCCTTCTGCCATAGCTAAAATATAATCCTCATAATCATCCCAGTCACAAGGTATTCTTGTTGTTTCTATAAGAAAATACTCTCCTGAGTTTTCCCATGTCTCAACCGCAACCTGTGCATGTCCATACGGGAATACAAGATAAGTATGCATTTGAGCACTCTGCAGAGCACTTGCTATCACAAGCGATGTTTCTACACACAGACCGCTTTGCTGTTCAAGAACCTGTGAAGGAAACAGTATGTGCTGATCTGCTCCGTCGATTGAGAACGGATCCATAACATACCTTACACCCGCATCAGACATAGCCAGCATTAACGCGGCTGTCTGAAAATATGTATCGATTTCTTTCGTAAAAGTAGGCCCCTGATAGCCAACGAAGGCATCCATATATCCGCCTGTTATTTCAGTCAGGATATCCAAAGCATCCCTCTTCAACTTAGTTATAGCCTCCGATTCAGGTGTAACATAGCAAAGAATATTGTCTTTGGTACATACTCCGAACTCATCATCCGACCACCTAAAATCGTTCGCGCTCACTATATGTACGGGGAATGATTTTGTATCCAACAATTTACCGTCAACAGTCTTTATGGATATCTTTATATTTGAATCCCATGCATTGTCCAGATTTTTAATATTCTCAGCGGCTGCCGGTTTAATATAGATAGGCTGTAAACGCGAATCAATATGGTATTTATGCTCAATCTTTTGAGTAAGCCCCGGGATTTCGCATTCTACGATAACTTCTGCAGAACCCGCATAGCATCCCAATTCAACAACGGCAAAATGGTCATAAGAATTATACAGAGAAGGATAAATGGTATCAATTGTTCTGTAATCTACATCGATTTCACCTGTACGAAGACTTTTGAATACATAATTCTTTCTATCGGCATATTCAATATTCTGAGCTTCATATATCTCGTTTAAAATTTTTCCGTTATTCTCAATCAATAACGTATTAAATCTGTCTTCATCATCTATAATTTCACCCAAATCAGACCCTATATTGGTTAAAACAAGGCTGAACCTTTGAAAAAGATTCAGAGCGGAATACATTTGCAGAAAATCTTCGCTCTTATATGCTCTGACAATACGTCCTGCGACTTCACTCATAAGATTTCCGGTACCCTTTACACGTTCCCATAAAGCTTCCATATACAGAGGACATTTCGTATTTTCAACAGCTGTAAGTACATTATTTATTTTTTCGGGAGCAGTGTAGTCCAAAGTCGTAAAATCGTCAAACAGACTAACATATTCCGATAAGCCATTTACATATTCAGAATATCCTGTTAGAAAGTTAACCAATTCCTGATATTCTGACAGTAATACATCCGCTGTTTCAAAATAATCTTTCCCGGCATCATAAAAGTTCTTTGGAAGTCCCTCAATCTTTTTAAACTGTTTTAAATAGTCTTCCAACTCAGTTCTATAGCCAGCAAGAACCCTTATTGCTTCATCTACACCACCATCTTGATCAATTGAAAAATTCTGAAACTTTAAAGTCAGTTCATCCACATTTTCCATTAACCCTATCAGCTGACTGATAGCTGCTTTCTCCTTATTATCGGCTGCGCTTGTATCGGCTTCAGCTTTCTTTCTGGCTTCATCTTCCTCTTTTAGTTTATCTCTCTCAGCAGTAACAATCCTGTTCTGTTCTCTGCTTTCGTTAAGTTCATTTTCCTTTTTAGCAAGTTCCTTCTGCTTTTCATCAAGTTCTGAAGTTTTCTTGGCAATTTCTTCGGATTTCAAAGCTATTTCATTATTTTTCTGCTCTATTTCCGAATTCTTATTACTGATCGTGATCAGTGTAAATGCCAAAAGTCCTCCAATAATAACGACTGCTGCCGAAGCTACTATTATTAGCGGAAGTAATCCTTTTTTCTTCTTTTCGGGCGCCTGTGTACTACTGCTCATTTCTGAAGATGCCGGGACTGCCGTATATCCGTTCTGATAATTATCAACCGGTGTCTGAATATCTGCAGTAGCAGAGTTTGTATTATACTCCGGTTGGATATTCCCCTGCATGTTCTGATAGGTATCTGCCAGAGCTGCGTTTATATTGTACTCAGGCTGAACATTCCCCTGCATGTTCTGATAGGTATCTGCCGGGGCTGCGTTTATATTGTACTCAGGCTGAGCATTCCCCTGCATGTTCTGATAGGTATCTGCCGGAGCTGCGTTTATATTGTACTCAGGCTGAGCATTCCCCTGCATATTCTGATAGGTATCTACCGGGGCTGCGTTTATATTGTACTCAGGCTGAGCATTCCCCGGCATGTTCTGATAGGTATCTGCAGCGGCAACGTTTGTATTATCAGCCGGTTTTATATTATCATTTTCTTCCATCTGATCAAAATCCTTTCTGTAAAAAAGATTTATACTTTATAGTAATCCGGTATCTTAAGCCGCTTTTCAAAATCTTCCATGGGTATCGGCCGGTCAAAATAGAATCCCTGTATAAGATCGCAGGAAAGAAGTCTCAGTAAATCAAGTTCCTCTTTCCTTTCAACACCCTCTGCCACTACCTTCATATCCAGCTTCTTTGCCATAGTTATAACACTGTCTACAACATTTTTTACCTTTTCTTCTTCTATTCCGGAATCAAGAAATGCTTTATCCAGTTTTAAAACCTGGAAATCCAGCTGTGAAAGAAGGTTAAGCGAAGAATACCCGGAACCAAAATCATCTATCGACGTAGAAAAACCTTTCGCGTTAAGTGCCTTCAAAATTGTTTTCAAACTATCCTTAGTCTCTTCATATGCACTCTCAGTTATCTCAATTTCGATAAATTTATGCGGTATCATATACTTATCAACTATGCTTTCCACTTTATCCGAAAACGTAATATCTTTAAAATGTATCTTTGAGAAATTGACACTTATACATACCGGTTCAATCCCCTTATCAATCCATTTTCTGATATCCATGCAAACATGTTCAAGCATATAAAGATCAAGATGACATATTAATCCGTTCTTTTCAAATAGCGGTATGAATTTTCCGGGAGGAATAAGCTCCTTATTCGTCTTCCAGCGAACAAGTGCTTCCGCTCCGTTGAGTTCCGAAGTAACAGTATCAACTTTGGGCTGATAATATATTACAAATTCCTCTTTTTTCAGTGCTTCCGGAAATGCTTTTATCAGCTGTAGTGTTTCAAGAAGCTGTTCTTTCATGCTCTTATCATAAAAAACAATATTGGATTCTCCGGATTTTGCATTGGCTGCCGCAATATTCGTCCGACCTACTACAGTTTCTGCCACACGCTCATAATCATGCATCATATAGATTCCGGCGGTAATATTTGCAGGATACTCAATTTCTTTCAGTCCGTCATTAGGATGAACCTTTATCCCCTGAATCTGATGTATGAAATTATTCAATCGTTTTTTATTTATAACTGCTAAGAAATCCACTCCTCCATGATGAGCTACAAGTTCATCTTTATCTGCCAGCTTTTCCACTGCCTTGGCATATTCGACAATCGCTTTATCTCCTTCTGCATAAGTAAAACGTTCGTTAACCAGTTCCCAATCACGCAAAGAGAAAGAGATAACCGAATATTTTCCACCTTTATCGTCTTTGATGATTTCAGCAAGTTTCGCATTAAAATGACTGACATTAGGTATACCCGTCATAATATCGGTCAAATACAGTCTTTTGTTTTCTTCCTTTTCAAAATAAACGCAGTTTTCTTTCCTGTTATATCCCAAAGCAATGGCTTCTGCCATCTCCTTGCAGGTTCCGTACCCACATGATCCGCAATCTATGCACCGGTCACTTGCCGATGTTTTATACATGTGGTTAAATATCTCATCTATAACACTATGGGGAATACTCTGTTTATGTATATATTTACTTTTAAATTCCCTTGAAAAATCCTTCGGATCAAAATCTTTAAACCGTTCGTACAAAGCTTTTTTTCTCTCTTTGTAATCAAGCTTTTTTGAATACAGCTCCTGATTACGTTCTACAGCTTTGAGCCCTAATTTTACATAATCATAAGCAATTTCTGCCTGATTTCGTTTTACGGTTTCAGTACCCGGTCCGTCTATGCATCCATGTTCGCATGTCATAATATCCGATACAAACGGAGCTTTATCATTGCTAAACACCTGATTCTCATAATATTCATAATATGGAAGATAATAAACTCCATTATCTACCGACATAATAAACTTGTCCTCCGGAATAAAATTTAAGAGATTTCGTTTTATTCCTCCTTCTATGGCCGCAACCATCCCCAAAGTAGTGTTTCTTCCGGGAAAATCATCCGGGTAGCTGCCAAGATCCAGGTTTCCTATTGCTTTTACCAGATGATCAAAAGTAATGTTATACGATATTTCGCCATTAGTTTCTGGCGAATCAAATTCATCCTTTTTCGAAATACAAGGACTTATAAATGCAATTTTATCGGTATTCTTCAGATATTTATGTATATATATCGCCATACATACAGCAGGGGACTGAACAGGAATAATCCGTTCCATCATCTCAGGTGAAAATTTTTGAACAAAATTAGCAAATGAAGGACACGAATTAAAAATATATCCGCCTTCGGAATGTTCATCAAGGAATTTTAGCCCGGCCCATATTGCAATGTCTACGCCCATGCTTCCGTCATATGCTGTATTTATACCGTTGCTGAGTAAAAAATTAACGATTTTTCCGTATGTTTTAGGATAAAGAAGAAAAAAAGACGGCGAAAGTATCACGGATATTTTTTCATTACCGAGATCGTTGATAAAAGCCTCGGTATCATCATCGAAATCTCTGGCCTCATGTCTGCATTCTCTGATACAGTTACCGCAATGTATGCATTTTACAGGGTCAACAATTATCCTGTTTTTTCCGTCTTTGACGACAGATTTATTTGCACCGGGTACCGGACAGACCATGATACAACGGTTACATCCGATACACTTGTCATTTGTAAAGATTAAACCGTGTCTTTGTTTCTTCATGGCAGCCTCCTTCCTCTTATTACAGAATATATATCAAGAAAATAACTATCATACCAAAACTTATTCTTGTATCAATAGTTCGTCAATATATTAAGAAGTATTATAACATATCAGCAGGAATAATTACAATAAAAATATTTATAAGCTCACTTCTTTCCGGTGAGATAGTATACTGCCAGGGCAGTTCTATGTGAAAGGTTTTCTTTTGACAGAATATTGGTGATATAGTTCTTCACAGTTCCCTCGGAAATAAACAGCCTGTCTGCTATTTCCCTGTTTGAAAGTCCGTCTGCAATAGCGCGTATAATATCCATCTCTCTTTCGGTATAGCCTTTCGAATCAAAGCCGGAAGCCGGAGCATACGGTTCCGATAAATCTTTGCTGCCAGCCACAGTAAGCGTTTCCAGCATTTTTTCTTCTACAACACTTATACCGCTGTAAACTGATTTGATCATCTGCTTCAAGCGCTCCGGTGTATGGTTTTTTATAAGGTACCCCTTTGCTCCGTTTTTAAGTGCCTGACGCACCAGTTCTTCATCATCAAACGTAGTAAGGATAAGCACCTTACCGAGATTATTCTCCACTATATACTTTGTGGCTTCTATTCCGTCCATTAAAGGCATCTGGATATCCATGAGAAAAACATCGGGAGTTTCCTTCTTTGCCAATTCAATCGCTTCTTTTCCATTTGATGCACATCCGATCACTTCGAACTCATCATCTACATCAAGTATTATCTTCATTCCATCCCTGACAAAATCACTGTCATCCGCAATAATAACTTTTATCTTTTCCATGTTATATCCTCCAATGATGGTAACATTATACTTTTATTATAATGGCATCAGCATATTTACTTTAAAACCAAGATCTGTTTCAAAACTTATTGTTCCTCCTGCATTTCTGACCCTGTCCCGCATTCCGGAAATTCCCATTCCATCAACGAGGTGTGAACATCCGACTCCGTTATCGGAAATACTGCATCTGACCATTTTGTTCATCAGTAAAATATTTATATCGATCCTGGTACATTTAGAATATCTCATGGAATTTGTTACTGCTTCAAAAGCATTGTCCAGTATAATATTCCAAAGAGACTCAGGAATAAGAGAAATATCACCCTTTGCTTCTAACTTTGTCTCTACTCCCTTATTGTTACATTCCTCGCATAATTTATATAACTGAAGCATGGACTGTTCTTTTTTCTCCGGTCTCTCTTTTCTCAGTATCGCCCGTATTTCATCCATCCCGCTTCTCATTTGATCAATAACCGCCTGAAGCATTGCTTTTGACTTCTCAGGGTCTTTCTCCATCAGTACTTTTATAGCTTCAAGCTGATATATTGAGCCGTTTATATTATGTCCCAGCTTGTCATGCAGTGTCTGTGCCAATCTGGAACGCTGTTCCAGCAGTCTGTTTTCTGCCAAGAGCATATTTTTCCTGGTTTCGGCCTTATTTTCCGCTTCCTTACGATACATATCCCTTTTAAGGTCCTGCTCAACGATCGTATCTTCCATCATCTGTTTTTTATATTCAAGCACAATAAAATAATGCTGGATATAACATATTGCCAACAGAAAAACTATCATTATCTGCACATCCGTACCATAGGGACTCGGTGCAAGGGATACAAGCGACACGATCAGATACCAGCGATATCCCACAGATAATGCAGTGAGTATCTCAAACACCAGAAAAAATCCTAAAAGAAGGAATTCTCTTCCGCCAATAACGACAAGTACGATATATAATAAAACACTTACAATATATGCGGGGATTTTCCATTTACCTTTTAGTATCTCCTTAATAAACATTGAACTGATAAAAAACATATTAAGCAGGAGTATCCCTAAAGATGCTCCTGCTTCAGATATATTTAATACTCCGAATATGCTGAATGCGAAAAGAATAATAATCCGCAGTACAACAAAGTAATTATTAGAAATATTTTCTTTCATCAATTATCTGTCATTCAAGCCTCTGCTTTCTTTAATTTTAGTCCCAGGCTTCCGAGACTTACAACCATAGTCATATATGCTATTGTTATACATAATACCACAACATATGCCAAATTGTCACCTACAAAAATCATTTCCGTGCTGTCTAAGAACCATTTTTGTGGCATAATGCTTGAGATGACCTTTATAAAAGTTGAGGTACCGTTAAGCGGGAAGTACAAACCTGACAGAAGTGAAGACATTGACCAGATTGTAAATGCCGCAACATTTGAACTCATTACATCCTGCAGAAGAATTCCCAAAAGAAGACTTATTGAACAGAATATCAATCCCAGCATGAATGTTAAAAGCATCAGTTTTCCTCTTGACATACCTATATTATCTTCAGATATTGTCAGGCTCATGATTCCCAAAACAGATGTAAGAAGTCCTGATACTATAACGGCACTCAGGAATTTGGAAATGAAATATGTTACACTTCCTGCATTCGTAAGCTTAATCCTTGTAAATACCTGCTCTTTTTGTTCCTGAATTACTGTATGGGCTACGAATACTCCGCAGAAAACAAAACCTAAAGTAAGAAATGCAAATACATATCCCATAACCGTTTTCTGACTACCCTGTTCCTTTGTGAGGCTCCTCTCTCCTGAACCATATATATTTATGACTTCTTTTTCCGGGTTTAAACCATCTGCCTCTTTTAAAGCCTCAACCCTGGGGTTATTTATCATCTTTCTTACTGTGATCTGTGCTTCGGATTCAAGCACGCTGCATCTTTCATCATCCGAAAGGAGATAGATGGTAAATGCATTCCTGGAGTTTCCGTTTCTTATTTCTTCATCAAAAGCAGATTTGACATATATTACGGCTCCCATCCTGTCGTCATAACCGTCTTTCTTAAGTCTCTCTTCTATCCCGTTCTGATCCATTCCCTGTGCCTTTACCCTGCATACTTTAAACATTCCGTTTTCAACAAGTCTGTTTAAAAAATACTCTGAAAGTTCGCTTCCGGATGCATCATATACTTTAACTATCATCATTCCGCTTCCGTTATTGTAATATGCAACTTTAGTCTCCGCGTCCTCAAGTTCAACTATTGCATCCTTTTCATATGCCGTCGAATAATATGTATTGTCCGCCACCTTGATATTCAGCATCAATACTGATAATGTCGGTGTTACTATCAGGAAAAACCAAAAGCCCAAATTTCTAAATAACAGTTTCAGTGTAGTTTTTAATAAAATTTTCATTTAATTTCCTCTTTCTATAAGATCTTTTCTTATGCCAATCTTGCCCGTAGTTTTCCTGCAATAACGGCTATCGCCGAACATCCTGTACAGATTCCAAGTGAATAAAGAACCGCAGATATAAAATAATCACTTTTTCCCATAAGCAATATTTCTACAAGTGCCCTGTTCTCATGATATATAGGTGACAGTTCTTTCACGCTCTGCGAAGTAGAAGAAAACATATAAGTCTCGAAGCTTCCCCCAATATATCCTGCTATCCATACAATAATAAATGTGATTATAACGGTTAACACCATACTATCCGTAATCGTATATATCATAAGTCCGAATGCACATGAGGCCATTACCATAAAGATAACTATTATTGCAGAAAGAAGAACATTTCCCCAATGAACATCAAACAACAGTACCGAAGCTATCGCAGATAAGCTTACTCCGACTGTAACAATGGCTCCCAATGAAATGAGCCTTGCAAGATAAATCTTCACTTCACTTATTCCCGATATTACAAATTTGTTCCTTATCCCGTATTTTTTTTCATTTGTCAGAAGTCCGGCAGCACATACTATCGCACACCATGCAAAATATACTATTTCGATTATCCCATAATAATCCTTTGAATCCACTGCCGGAATAAAGTCGGCCTTCTCCACATTTACCAGATCTTCCTGAGAATTTATCAAAAGCTTGTAATTTGAAGAAATATCAAAATACAGTGACATAGCTCCTTCAAGTATCTTGCCTTCTGTCTGACAATCCTCTTTTTCATATATTTTGTAAGTATCTTCAGAAAAATCCACAAAACATGAGATATCCGAATTTTTAAGAAGATCTTCAGGGGCTTCGTTTGTGTATTTTACAAACTGTATCCCGCTTTTATCACCCATTGTTATGATACTGTCTTCAAAACCATCCTGAACATTACCGGTAATCTTATATCCTACCTTAAAGCCGTCTGACCCTTCATATTTTTCCATAAGTGCCGTAAATGCGCTTGTAAGAATCGCAGATACCATCAACGGGCATATGACAAGAACCATAATATTTATAAAACTTCTGGTCATGAGTTTCATATTGTTTTTTATCAAATATCTTATCATTTCTTATAATCTCCTATCATTTACGGCTCTCATTAATAATCCCTTAATTTCTTTCCTGTCAAAGTCAGGAATACTTCTTCCAAAGTGATCGAATCCACATCATCAGCAACAAGTTTTTTCAATTCCTCGCTGGTTCCACTGGCTATTATCTTTCCATTATCCATTATGGCAATCTTGGTACAGATAGCTTCAACTTCTTCCATATAATGACTCGTATATATAACCGTTGCTCCGTTTTTGTTTGATTCTTTTATTTTATCAAGAATAAAATTTCTTGATTGCGGATCTATACCTACCGTAGGCTCATCAAATATCAGGAGCTCGGGATGATGCCCTATTGCACATGCAATGTTGAGTCTTCTTTTCATTCCCCCGGAAAATTTCTTTGCATAATCGTTTTTTCTTTCAATAAGCCCAACATAATCAAGTGACTCATCTATAGCTTTCTTAAGTGCCTCACCTTTTATCCCGTACAGTGAAGTAAATAGCTCTACATTCTCCCAAGCTTTAAGATTCCCATGAATTGCAAGTTCCTGCGGAATGTAACCAACTTTTCCGATAAGTTCTTTTCTGTTCTTTCTAAAGTCTTTTCCCATAAATTCTATGCTTCCGAGAGTCGGGCGGACTATATCGCATATCATATTCATGGTTGTACTTTTTCCGGCTCCGTTCGGTCCAAGAAGTCCAAATATCTCACCCTTCTTTATTTCGATATTTAAATTATCTACCACAAGCCTGTTATCATATTTCTTTGTAAGATCGATTGTTCTTAAAATTGTATCCATTTCTTTTCCTCTTTCTTTATGAGATATTTTCATCTGACGGGATTTCTTTATTTTTTGTTTCCCTGTTTTGACGATATCATCATATCACCATAAAAGGAAGCTTAAAAGTGAAAAAAGAAATGTTCTTAACATGACTAAAGTCACAATTAAGAACATTTCTTTTATTTTACTGGTCAAACACGATATACCGACTGCTTCTACTCTTTTTGTCCTCGACGTAAACTTATCTATTATCTTCTAGCATCGGATATCGGTCATATCTTGCATATCTCGGATCAAGTAACGGCTTTCCGTCCGGATCGACCAAAACCGTTATCCCACCGATGTTGGTCCAATGTGCCATCAGATACTGCACTCCTGTCTCCGTATCTACTATTATCCTTGTGCCTTCTATAAGACCGTCTTTATCAACTACTTCAAAACGTTTTCCCACTGTTATTTACTCCTTGAAATCACCTGTCTCAGCTGCCTTGGTCTCTGCCGGAGTTTTCTTCTTTTCTTCTGCTGCATTTGAAATCACCTTTGAACCAAGTGCACCGGCCAGTACGCTCTTTAAATCAAATCCCAAGCCCTCTGTAAGTCCGGTAGTGATCTGAGTTGTACTCTTTGTAATATCCTCGACGAGTTTTGCAGTATTGCCTTCACCGTACATGGTGATCTTATCAATATTTTCAAGAGGCTTTGCAACGCTTGCTGCGATATCGGGAAGTACCTTGAAGAACATCTCCAAAACAGCTGCTTCCTTCATCTTTGACATAGCCTCGGCCTTCTTCTCTGTAGCCTCTGCCTCTGCAAGACCCTTAGCCTTAATTGCTTCTGCTTCTGCAATACCTTTTGCACGGATTGCTTCTGCATCCTGTTCTGCCTGATACTTGATAGCATCAGCCTTAATCCTCATAGCCTCTGCCTCACGCTCCATCTCGAACTTTTTAGCTTCAGCATCCTTCTGACGTCTGTATAGCTCTACGTCTGCCATCTGCTGCTGACGATATTTATCAGCATCTGCCTGCTTCTTGATTGCTGCGGCGAGCTCCTGCTCCTTAACTTCAGCTTCCTGTTTCTTAAGTTCTACTGATTTCTGCTGACGAGCTATATCTGCTTCAACAGCTGTGGTCTCAATTACTTTACGCTGTGTTTCTTCCTGAATCTTGTAAGCTGCATCTGCTTCAGCCTGCTTTAAGTCTGATTCTCTCTTTAATTCTGCCTGCTTGATCTTTAACTCATTCTGCTTGATGGCGATATCGGTATTTGCAGCAACTCTTGCTTCGTTTGCTGCCTTGCTTGCCTCAGCCTCTGCAATAGCTACATCACGTTCTGCCTGAGCCTTTGCAATTGATGCATCCTTCTGGATCTGGGACATGTTGTCCTGTCCGAGGGCAACGATAAGACCCTTCTCGTCATCAATTCTCTGGATGTTACAGGATATGATTTCGATACCTAACGCATTCATATCCTTCTGAGCTTTTTCCTGTACCTCATCACCGAATTTCTTACGGTCTGTACAGAGTTCCTTCAGCTTAACAGTACCGATGATTTCACGCATGTTACCTTGAAGTGAATCGGTAAGTGCTGTGATAATCTGATCTTCATGCATGTTAAGGAAGTTCTTCATAGCCAGCTTGATGCCTTCGGGATCGGTCTTTACTCTGATCTTTGCTACTGCATCGATGTCTACACCGATGAAGTCGAGTGTGGGCACATAGCCGTTGGTTTTGATGTCAACGCTTATCTGCTTTACGATCAGATTATCCTTTCTCTCTAAGAAGGGTACCTTGATACCGGCACGTCCGATGAGGATCTTAGGGTTTTTCTTAAGACCTGATATAATAAATGCTACATCCGGGGGTGCCTTTACATATCCGGACAAAATAGTAAATAAAATAAACAACGCTGCTACTACTATAATAGCAATCATGGGCCAATCCATATTCTTCTCCTTTCTGCACCTGCTAGTCCGACAGGTGCAATACAAATTGGTTTTTGTGTTTACGTTTTAGATTATAAACTATTTTTTAGAATTATAAAAGTCTTTTTAAAGAAAATTAGAGATATTTATTTCGCTTTTTTAGAAAATATTGGGGAAAACGGTTTGGGGTAATGGGCAAAACGGTTTGGGTAACGGGCAAAACGGTCAGAACCGGCGGCTCCGGATCTAAAACCCGTTTTCGCTTCGCAGGATATATTTTTAATGTCTTTTTTCCCTGTACTCCAATTTTCTCATACTTACCTGATTCTGAATCAATCACAATCATAGCCGATTCACCGATTTGTCGTCCGTCACGGTAAGTTGAAAAAACATCTGTTGAAATATATCCATCCTTTTCATATATACTTTCAACCGGAGTGTGACCCACTACCTGGGTAAATTTCTCATACCTAAAAGCTTCTGCCTTTCTGTATTACAGTCTGAGCCATAGTGGTGACTGCTATATAATATACTTTTTTCTTCTTCAGAGTCATATTTACCGAAATCTATTTCGGCGAAATCCATTTCGGTGAAATTAATTTCGGCGTATCAAACATTATTTGTCAAGGCCAAAAGACTTCTTGTATACAAAAATCCATAACCAATGTCAAAATCCTGCTTTGCTCCCAAATTCAAGCAAACACCAAATCATTCCTTCCAAGCAGGAAATCTAAGATATTCAAACGGACTATTCCATCATGACTTTTTTTTATAACAGCTATCCCACATTTCATTTATTTCCGGATCGTTTATGAATTTCAGCATTGTTTCTACGCTTTCCTTAGCACTGTCACCCAGGATATCACGGGATACCAGCGTCACATCTTCGGGAATATCAAAAACTACTTCCCCAATCCCATAGTTCGGTGCCGAATCAAATCTTTTTGTATGATACACCGTTTTCTTTATTAACTCTAAAGCTTCATCTTTTTCACCCATTTTCAAAGAAACAGCGGCAAGCAGTATATATGCCATCGAATACTCTTTGTCGACAAAACTGATCGCATTATTCTCAAATATCCCTTTTATCAGATCTAATACTGTTTCAATAAGTTTTTTTGCTGTAGAATATTTGTTTTCCGCACATAGCACGGCTGTATATCCAAGAATAGAATTACACATTGTACTATATCCCGAGAACACTCCCTGAATAAGATATGGGGCAGCTTCCTTATGTTTGTTAAGATATAATGCCATTATAAATCCTATATTATCACTGAACATCCCGTTTGGATTATGCTTTTTGAGCATATCAACGGCCTTTTCATATTCTCCCATAAGCATGTATACAGTTGCCATATTTCCCAGAATAGTCTCTTCACTTATACTAGGGTCGGTGTTTTGGTCGATCAAAATCCTTGCCTGTTCATACAATTCAAGCGCTCTTTGACATTCTTTTTCCTTTCCGTTTCCGATACTAAAGAACACGTATACTCCGGCGCATGCATTTACCGCAGTAAAAGAATTCGGATATTTTTTAAGCAGTTTCTCCGCTTCCGTTAAGGCCTCACGGTCTGAATTACGACACATTTCTCCCATTCTTTCAATAATCGATTTAATGTGATTATCTTTCATCTTATATCCCAATAACACATCCACTGAGGTGTCAAAGAAATCTGCCAGTTCTACAATCAGACTTATGTCAGGTATCGACATTCCGGATTCCCATTTGTGCACTGCTCCGGTAGTAACCCCTAACACCTCTGCCAGCTGCTCCTGGGTCAGTCGCTTTTCTTTCCTAAATTTTCGTATGTTATCTGATAATTTTATTTCCACTTTTATTTTCTCCCTTCCAATATATCATAGTCTTTTATATTAAAAAAGTCAAAGACCATATAACAAATTAAAGATATCACTCAGGCTACCCTAAAATAGCCTGAGTGAATAAGAAAATAAAATGATTATTGTGATACCGTATACAGTGCATGGAAATACCCTTTGGCATCCATTAACTTGTTAAAGCTTCCAAATTCTTCCACTCTTCCGTCCTTTAATACCAGTATCGCATCATAACGTTTAAGCAGGCTTTCCTCTAAAGAATGTGTTACTATTATTCTTGTAATACCTTCAAGGTCCAGGATATCATTAGAAACCTGCCATGCAGTCTTTGCATCAAGTGCTGCTGTTGCTTCATCAGCCAGGAGTACTGAAGCCTTCTTAAGTAAACTTCTCGCAATGGATATCCTTTGCTTTTCTCCGCCGGATAACCCATTTCCGTTTTCTCCGCAAAGAGTATCCTCTCCACGCTTTGCTATAAGTTCATCAAGATGGGCATGTTTTATAGCTGACTCCAGCTCATCCTTTGGGAACTCCTTAAACATTGTTACATTGTCACGGATGGATGCATTAAAAACAAATACATTCTGTTGTATTACTGAAACAGCATCATACAAAGACTCTGCCTTTATATCCCTTATTTCTTTCCCATCCATAAGGATACTTCCTTTATAATCCGAACTTGAGGCCATGATCAAATTCAGCAGTGTTGATTTTCCGCTTCCGCTTGCTCCGACTATAGCATAAGCTTTACCGGCCTGAAACCCAGCAGTAACATTGTGAAGTATTTCTTTTTCCTTATCATATCCAAATGACACCTCCTTTAATAATATTTCATCGTTTAATGATCTCAACTCTTCGACTCCATTGGTTTCATTATTTTTTTCCAAGGCATCAGCCAGTTTCTTTACTAAACCCAATGAAGCCTTTCGTCCGGCGAGCAGCCCGGGCAAAGCTGCAATCGGCTGTATCATAAAATTCATAAGATTCACGAACATCATGACAGTACCGGTAGTCAGATCAAATCCCGAGATAATCATATAAGTACCCACAACAAATACTCCTGTCTGCGCAAGCATACCTGCCATAGAGCCTATCAGCCCGACAATAGTCTTAATCCGTTCTTTTGTAAACTTTGAGCCTTCAAGTTCCTTATTCTGAGCCGAGAACATCTTAAAGATTTCTTTTTCCGCCTTAAAGCTTTTTATAACAGAAAAGCCTCCCAAACAATCTGTAAGTACCGCTGTGAAATTCTTATTCTGTTCAGAGACTTTTTTCTCAGCAGTAACCATTTTTTTGCCTGTAAGAAGAGAAGCCAAAAGCGGCAGAATCGTAACTCCGACTGCAACTGCAGTAAATAATGGCGAATACCAGAGCATCAATGCAATTGATCCAAAAAACATCACTGACATGGTAAACAGTTGAAGCAGCTGGGACAGATAATTTGTCTCTATGCTGTTTACATCGTTGGTAAGTGCTGAAAGGTAAGTCGCAGTACTTTCATCACGGAAGGTAGAAATACCCTTTCCCATAAGCTTGTCAAAAGCCATGTTCTTATACTGTGTCATCGCTCTTCGGATAAAAGCAGGACGCGTTGTGTAATCAAGCATAAATGACATTATCATCAATACCAGGAAAATACCGACCAAAAACAGGTCCATTCCAAATGACATCGCTCCCGGTTCATCAGCAGCCGTATCTATCAATTCCTTTAAGAGCCACGATATTATAAGTCCTCCAAAGCCTGAAAAGAATGCTGAAAACGCTGCTAAACCGAATAATAGTTTATTTCGACGAAAAAACTCTCCATGCAACAGCTGATATAATGTTTTCTCTTTTTTCACTTTAAATTTCCTCCGGAACAGGTTTATCATGGCTTTATATTATACTCTATGTTAAGATAAATCCACACATTATTAGTACTATTAAGACATAAATAATTATACTATCAGTATAGTTTTCTCTAAAATTAAAAATACCGCCGAGTGATAACTCAGCGGTATTCTTATATGTAATAGTATTAAGTTTAAACTCAAGCCTTAGGGCCGGCAGCAACAAGAGCCTTACCAGCATCATTTCCTTCGTACTTCTTGAAGTTCTTTACGAAACGGCTTGCAAGATCCTGAGCCTTTGCATCCCACTCAGCAGCATCCTTGTATGTATCACGAGGATCAAGGATAGCGGGATCAACTCCGGGAAGAGCTGTAGGAACTTCGAAATCGAAGATCGGGATCTTCTTTGTAGGAGCCTTAAGAACATCACCATTAAGGATAGCATCGATGATACCACGGGTATCCTTGATAGAGATACGCTTGCCGGTTCCGTTCCAGCCGGTGTTAACAAGGTAAGCCTTAGCTCCACTCTTCTGCATCTTCTTAACGAGCTCCTCACCGTACTTGGTAGGATGAAGCTCAAGGAATGCCTGTCCGAAGCAAGCTGAGAATGTAGGTGTAGGCTCGGTGATACCACGCTCTGTACCAGCAAGCTTAGCTGTGAAACCACTTAAGAAGTAGTACTGTGTCTGTTCAGGTGTAAGGATTGATACAGGAGGAAGTACTCCGAATGCATCAGCAGAAAGGAAGATTACATTATCTGCAGCAGGACCTGAAGATGTAGGATTAACATTTAATACGATATTCTTGATGTGGTTGATAGGATATGATACACGGGTATTCTCTGTAACACTCTTATCAGCAAAATCAATCTTACCGTTAGCATCAACGGTAACGTTCTCTAAGAGAGCGTCACGCTTGATAGCGTTGTAGATATCAGGCTCTGAATCCTTGTCAAGGTTGATAACCTTAGCATAGCAGCCACCTTCGAAGTTGAATACACCGTTGTCATCCCAACCATGCTCATCATCACCGATAAGAAGTCTCTTAGGATCGGTTGAAAGAGTGGTCTTACCTGTTCCTGAAAGGCCGAAGAAGATAGCTGTGTTCTTGCCTTCCATATCGGTATTTGCTGAACAGTGCATAGAAGCGATGCCCTGAAGAGGAAGATAATAGTTCATCATAGAGAACATACCTTTCTTCATCTCGCCGCCGTACCATGTATTAAGGATAACCTGCTCACGGCTTGTTACGTTGAATGCTACACATGTCTCAGAATTAAGACCGAGCTCCTTGTAGTTGTCAACCTTAGCCTTAGAAGCTGTGTAAACTACGAAGTTAGGCTCAAAGTTAGCCTGCTCCTCAGCGGTAGGCTTAATGAACATATTTGTTACGAAATGTGCCTGCCAAGCTACTTCCATGATGAAACGAACTGCCATACGGGTATCCTTGTTTGCACCACAGAAAGCATCAACTACGAAAAGTCTCTTGCCTGAAAGCTGCTTCTTAGCGAGATCCTTAACAATGCCCCAAGTCTTCTCATCCATGGGATGGTTATCATTCTTATACTCATCGGTTGTCCACCAAACAGTATCCTTTGAGTTCTCGTCCATAACGATATACTTATCTTTAGGTGAACGTCCTGTGTAGATACCGGTCATAACGTTAACTGCGCCAAGCTCTGTGTTTACTCCAACATCAAAACCTGTAAGACCATCAGCCATTTCTTCCTTGTACAAATCCTCATATGAAGGATTGTAAACGATCTCTGTAGTACCGGTAATGCCGTACTTTGTTAAATCAAGTGCCATAATACATACTCCTTTTCTTTTTATATGTTTGGGTTAACTTATCGCGAGTTTTAAATCGTAAATACAACTTTCATCTCGTCAGATTGCCAGCCCATTTTCTTTCGAGTATATATTATACACACTTTTTTGTAAATGTCACTAACTTTTTTATTTTTTATAAAAAATTTATTATTTACCCTAAATCTTTTTCTGTTACAAAAGATAATCCATGAAAGCTTCAAGCCCGTTTTTAATATCATAGAAGGCCATTTCATACTCCCCTGTATGAAATGGATCAGCCACATCACGCTCAGAACCAATAAACTCCAGCAAACGATGAATCTTTTCCTCAGGGTCACCGGCACAGATCATCATTATTTCTCTGGTATTTCTTTTATCCATACCTATTATGCAGTCGAATATATCATAGTCCCGTCTTACCATCTGTCTGGATTTATGCGGTACTAACGGAATTCTTTCATTCATAAGTATAGCCTGGGTTCTGCGATGAGGTTCGTTTTCCATTTCTCCAACGCTTGTACCGGCAGAATCGATAACAAACTCATCCTCTAATCCCTTTTGCTTAACCATGTAAGTAAAAATACTCTCTGCCATAGGCGATCTACAGGTATTCCCGTGGCAGACGAATAACACTTTTATCATCAATTTTGACTCCCAATTTATCTCGGTTTTCCCTTGATTTATCTCGGTTTTTCCTTATTTTACGGGCATTTCCGGCATTCCGGTATTTTACCGTTTCTCGGCTTATTTCGGCTTATCTCGGCATGTCTTTTCCTTCAAAAGGTCTAGATTCTGGTCTAAAATGGTCTATGAATCAAAATTTAGACCATTGCCCGAAACCCAGTATTTATGCGGCTTCGCAGCGATCAAAAATTCTCTTGTCCAGACCAAATGGTCTAAATTTCCCCGACCCGGAAAATTCTGCCGTTTTTCGGCAAATGCCGTCTGACATCTGCCGATCACCTATGCCTGCAAAGCTTTTCAAGCCCTTTATCCATCAGGCTTTTCAGCTGCTCTGGCGAAGTTTTATCACCGAATGCTCATTTTCCTTCACGCCCAGCTTTTCCATCTCTTCTTCGGCATCTGCTGCCTTCAGTGCCAGCTTCTCCATCTCTTCCTTTGCATCGTCCAATTTCAGATGCGTATAGGTGTTGAGAGTGACGCTGATATCCGAATGTCCCATCAGGTACTGAAGCACCTTCGGATTCATCCCGGACTTCGCCATATTGGAGCAGTAGGTGTGACGGCACACATGAGGCGTGATCTTCGGAAGCTGCACGCGATAGATGCGATTATACTTCTCCACCGCATGCTGGAAGTACTTCTCCCAGTGCATCGCCACCATCGGCTTTCCATCCTTATCGAACCAAAGGAATCCGGAGTACCCGTCAATCATGGGCTCCACCTTCAGCTTCGGCCTTCTGGCAAGAATGCGCTCAAATGCTTCATACACATCGTCCTGCATCGGAATCACTCTGGTACCGGCATAGGTCTTTGTCGTATCAATGTAAACCAATGTCCCGGTCTTCTGAAGCTGATGGTCAATGTTGATAGTTCTATTCTCCATATCCAAATCATGAACTGTCAGCCCTGTAAACTCCGATATACGCATCCCCGTCTTGAACAGAATGTACATCCCGTCATAATACCGGCAGTAGTGCGAATCATTTTTGATAAAATCAAGGAACGTTCTTTCCTGCTTTCTTGTAATGGCTTCACGAGTAGCGGTATCGTTGATTAGCACGGACACCATCTGAAACTCAAAAGGATTCTTCCTTAAAAGATCATCGTCCACAGCCAACTTAAAAGCCGGCCTCACCACACCTCTGATGGTATGGATCGTAGAAAAACTCTTCTTATCAACCTGCTGTAATCTGATCAGCCACTCCTTGGCATCCGAGAGCCGCACCTTGTCGATTCTCCTTGCCCCGAATGTATCCTTCTCCAACAGATTGATCACTGTGCCGTATCCTGCTTTTGTCGTGTGCTTAACACCTGTTTTCGTAGCTGTATACTTCTTGACCAGCTGAAGCACCGTCATTCCGCCGCCGTCAGGAACAATACTATCGTCGATATCCCGATTGATGGTCTTCTCCTGCTCCCGCAAAGGCGCATTATCTCTTTTTCCGGCTGGTATGCTATCCGTTGCCACCAATCTCCAACTGTACACGGACTTGCGTTTACCGTTGGCATCGATGTATCTGAACTTATAGCGACCATCCGCTTCCTGGCTCTCTCCTGTGCGAAGAATGCGATTTTTATTATCGCGTCCTTTACGCTCATTAAACATCGTCTCCTTTCTGTTCGGGAGAGCCATGTTCATCTATGCTATTTGTAGACTACATAGTATGTATCCGACTATGTATCAATAGCATACCACAGACATGACTCTTTTACCACAACAATTTGAAAAAGTTTTCCGGTCAGATCACATTCATCTGGCTGTCCATGTATTTCTCGAACTGCTCACGCTTGATCAGCGCTCTGTTGCCGTTCCAGAGGACGAAGTCTTCTTCAGGATGCTGCTGGACAAAAAGCTTCAGCTTCTTATATCCGATACCGAAATACTCCGATGCCTCATTCAGTGTTAATGTGTATTTTTGCCACCAGGGCAATTCTTTTTTCATCTCTGTGCTCATCTCAGGCACCTCCCTTCTATCTTCCTAAGCGCCTTTTGACGAGATAATTCCGGTAAAAGCCGAAAAAAGGCAAAAAAAGACGGCCAGCAGAGAAAATAGTCTCCACCAGCCGTCAGTGTTCTGTCATCCTACGGTTTAATTCTCATATCATAATCAGCTATTCAACCTAGGGGAACGTTACATGTCCTTTTCATGAGCTTTTAGTATTTTCCGTTTGTTAAGTTCACTTCTATAATACATTTCTCCGTAATTCGTGTGTTGCTGTTCTGCCCATTGATCAGCATACTGATTCAAAAAATGTTCAATACAAGAAAGCATTTTATGGTGAGCGCCAAGAATAGAATCTTCTTTCTCCCTTCTAATGATTCGCAGCGACTTATGATTGTCATCATCTAGTAACAGCTTTGTTATTAAATCCAATTCAACTTCTGAAGATGCTTTTTCTGCAGCTTCGATGTGCTTATCAATATCTAATATTTCTACAATTCTACTAGCATAATCTAGCCATGACATGGGTATGGCATAAAAGCTATCTCCATTTAGCAGTTCTGACCACCAGGATGTATATGAGAATACATTATCATCATTATTTACCTGCTTATTCTCTTGCAGGCAATTGACCGCCTCTTCCGACAATCCTGTTATTTCGCATATTTCTCTAATCTGAACATCAGGAGTCCGAATGTCAGTAAACCCAAATAAGAAGTCAGCCGAACAACCGAAATACTTGCAATAGGCATTAACAAATTCCCCCTGCAAACATGTTGCGTCTTTTGCATGCAAGTGGATACGGATTTTCTTCTCGATGCTTCCTACAGCATTATCTTTGTTCTTGAATACATCATTTCCTCTAGTATTAACTGTAACGAGCTTTGCCTCCAACAGTTTTTTCGCTAAAGCTTTTGGCGTATCACAATCTTTCTCCGACATTAGCCCCAAAAGCTTCTGTCCAAACGGAGTCAAATTATCATCGTTTCTTATCGCCATAATAATCCCTCACTTTCAAAAAAGATATTTTTATCTTTTTATTGTTATTTACCATCTGTAAAAGACTTATAAAAAGACGTATTTTTCTTTTCTTCCTGTGAAAAGGATTGTACTATAAAGACACGGAACAAGCAAGAGCATTTTACAAAAATGAAAGGAGGCACGTATGATTCGCACAAGATTGAGAATGGTTCTAACACAAAGTGAGATGAACCGGATAAAGATTTCTGAAAACCACAGCGGGAAAATCCGTATCACCGCTGACGTACACGGCATGAAGTGCTACGAAGCAAGACGGTTCATCAACAATATCATCAATATTGTGCGAACAGCCTTCCAGCTTGTCATAATCCACGGATACAATCACGGAACTGCCATAAAGGAGATGCTTGCACAGAACTTCAGTAACGATCATATCTATGAACAGTTCCCTGATCCTCGTAACCAAGGTGTAACACACATGCTGATCGCCGCATAAAGAAAGGAGTACACAGACATGGCAAAAGCTGCAAGAAACAACACTACTAACAAGGAGGAAACAAAAATGGCAAAGTATATCGTTGAAGCACCGGAACCCAAGAAAGGTCAGAAATTAAGCTCAGGTGGTATTCGTGAAAACGGGAAGCTGGCGACGCAGTTCAAAAACCCGGTTCCTTACAAAGAACCGACGTTGCCACCCGCCGTTGTAACTCAAAAGCCAAACACTGAGCTTATTCGTAAAGAGCAGGCAAGAGCACGAAGAAATGAAACGGGAATGTATTTACTCAGCTTAGCCTGGCAAGAATTTGGAGAGCCACTTCTCCGTTCCGGTCTCCGTAAGCTTGGAAATTCAATCATCGATAAGATTGAGGGTCCTTACGACCAGCCTACGCAGCACATTCCTTCACAGGATCCTGTCGTTATCGATGTAGAAGCGGATGAAATCGAAACCGTTTACGACGATGATAAGATCATCCGCTTCCCCAACAGAAAAGTTATTTAAAGCTTTCTGGCATAATCAAGGCTAATCCAACCGACACCGCTCTTCAGTCTTCCCCAACCGACTGAAGAGCCTTGTCCGGTTCTCACTTCCATGATCGTGTACACACCGATTGGAATAAACTGCACCCTGCCGTAATTCGTCCCCGGTCCCGTCCTGATATTCAGATCCGAAATACTGACCTTCACCAGGAACGGCACCTTCACCGCCGGCTCCGCAGCTTTCGGCTCATACACCACCTTGCCATCCGCATCGAACACCTTATACCCAAGATTTTGATCTGCGCACTTCTTCGCATTTTTCAGGATCTTATAGGCTCCCTTCTGGCTCTTGGCATCCGCCCAGGACTTTCTGACACGGTACCAGCGGATCACTTCACCGCCGGAGTCCTTCGCGTCATACTGAGTCAGGTTCCACCTCTCGATGATGGAGATCAGCTTCTCCACATAAGTCAGGCTTGTGGCATAGCCGCCATCCTTGATAATCTGCACAGCCTTCTTATAATCCGTACATCCCTTCAGTCCATCATATCTCAACTTGCTGCCGTTCTTCGCTCCAAGCAGGTAAGCGGAATGATCCGCAATGGAATCCTCAATGCAGGGATACTTTCGGAAGTCCGCCGTGATCGTGACCATGCTGCCGTCAGGATTCTGTTCCTGCGTCTTCTTCGTGTACTTGCTCTTGCCATCCCAACTGGATCCGCTCCAGCTATTCCCGGACAGGCTGCACTTCATTCCGAAGATATTGTTGGCGTTCTGAGCCAGTTCACTCTTTCCATATCCGGATTCCAGAATAAACTGAGCCAGCGATACCGAAGCCAGGATGCCGCTCTTCTTCTGATTCGCAGTGAAAAGTGCTCCGACCTTCTTGATTACATCCGCCTCAGACAGGTTCTTCAGGACAGAGGCCTGAGTCCCCTTTGCAGTGGAACCGCCACCGGAATCAGAAGAACCCTGCAGTGCCTTCGTCACCTTCTCTGCCAGATCTCCCATTCGTGCGTACATCCAGTTGCCCGGACAGGACTTATTCGCAAACCACCTGTGAACCGTCAGGATCATCTCGCCGCTCTTCGGCGGATAATTCAGCGTCTTGTCCTTATCTCCGAACCAGATCAGCTTGTTCTTGCCGTTGCGCTTGCAGATATCGATGCAAAGCTTGATCAGAGTCTGATACACCACATCCCTGAAAGCATAAGGCTCTGTGGTATCGGAAGCGCACTCGATCGTGATCGCCCTCTGGTCATTGGAATTGCTGGAAGAACACCAGGAGCGGTTCTTCTCTTCCACATACAGAGCTACCCTGCCGTCCCGGTCGATGCCGTAGTTGCTGGATGCCTGCGTGGACTTCTTCTCAAACCATTCACCCAGTCCTTCCGCTGTACACTGACCGACCACACAATGAGGCGTTATGCGGTCAATGCTGTGCGTCCTCTGCCCTGAGTGGTTCGGAGAAAGCTTCTTATAAACCACCATAGAACTGTTCGTGTAAGCCATTATTCCTCACCATCCTTCTTATCCTTTTCCTTCTCACTCCGGTCATGCAGCTGCTCCAGTACCTTGTGAAGCTTCCCCGGAATCGGAAGTCCCAAATACGCTGCATTTTCCACAAGGCTCAGGCCTTCATTGGAGATGTAGAAGAAAATGATCGCGGTTCTTAAGACACCGGCTTCTCCGAAAATGTGCGTATCCAGCAAATGCCCGATTCCCACCAGCGCAAAGATCAGAACCTTCCTGCAGATCCCTTTGAAGCCTACGGCGCTCGACAGCTTCTTATCCGCAACCGCGCACATGACCCCTGTGATGTAATCCAGCACCACAAAAGCCAGAAGCGCATAAAGCAGGCCGTCATTTCCGCCCAGGAAATAGCCAAGCCAGCCGCCTACAGCCGCAAAGATCGCCTGAATCACATTCCAAAACTCCTTCATTTCACATGCCCTCCTTCGCATAAAAATAGGCGGCTCCCACATCGGGATAACCGCCTTAACAACACCTATTCATTTATCCAAACCTTACGTCACCGTCTGCTCAGTCAGCGTATACGTGATCTTCATTGTCTTATCCGCATTCTTCACCACCGCCTGACTCAGATTGCAGATCGTAGCCAGATACGGAGTCAGCAGCCAGGTATACCTGTACTGGTTCAGGTAAGCGCCACCCCAGGCAAAGACATATTCCTTGTACTGGAAGAACGGCGTGGATACATTCCCACAATGTTCTCCGGCAAATAACGGGATCACATGATCATTCACATCGATCTCAAAATCATACGCCACGATAATGTCATTGAGAATGGTAAGGCAGCAGTCTGTACTTCCGGTCTCCCCGATGCATCTCATCGCAGAAGTAAATCCCAGGCTGATCAGCGTCACATCCGTGCTGTTCGATATATTGATCTTGTACACTCCGGTCTTGTCATAGGACGGCACATACAGATACCCGTTTCTCACCACAGCACTTCTGTTTCCCGAAGGATAACTGGAGCCTTCCTTGAAGTTGCCTACTGTCATCAGCTTGGCATTGGAAAGCGTCCACTGTCCTTCTGTAAAGGTGTAGTCGCTCTTCTTGATCTTGATCCAAAGCACTGTCGCATTGCCAGAGGAATTGCCCTGATTGGCAAATCCGTACCAGTACCCATCCCCACCATCCATGAATATTCCATACGGCGTATAGCTTCCGTAGAAATGGAAGGTGCTGCACTGAAGGACTGTTGTATCCTCCAGCACCAGTGTTGAATCATCCAGCTTCTCATTCAGACCGATATCAAACACCGGGATTCGGTATCTTTTGATTGTTACGGTATTGCTCGCATATCCCAGGGAATAAAGCTTCGCATTCTCAAAATCCACAGTCACCGTCCTGAACAGATCGTTGATGAATCCATCCCCGTCATCCAGGCTGACCTTCTTGATCTGAAGC
>JAFXXN010000086.1 GCA_017542245.1 Lachnospiraceae bacterium | reverse complement strand
TAAGGTATACATAGCCGCCGGTTCGGATAAGGTAAAGACATTGTATGCAAAAGTAAGAGCCTATAAGGTGATTGATGATAAAGGAACTCGTGAGTATACGGATTGGAGTTATGTATCTGTAGATATTGATTAAATATATTACTAAAGACTTTCTACTAGTTTATGTTTGAAATAGATTAAGAGACATCATTTAAAATCAATAGACACCGTTTGGAATAAGTGCTATACTAAATCCCAAACGGTGTTTTTCTGTCTTGAAAATGAAATTGAGAAAGGAAGGCTTCAACTAAGATGAAAGATAAAGTCAAAAAGCCTTTTAACTGGAAAAAGGAGCTGCTGAGCTGGGGGATAATCTTCGTTATTGCACTCGTGGCAGCGTTTATTATCACAGAGTTTATTATCATGAAGACAAAGGTGATATCGGGTTCTATGATACCTGAACTTGAGATAGGAGATCACGTGATCGGTAACCGCCTGGCCTATATGTTCTCGGAACCCGAACGAGGGGATGTAATAATTTTCGAGTATCCCAAAAGCTATAAGGAGCTGTATGCTATAGATCCGGAGCTTACTTATTGTATGAATACAGAACTTGGAGATACTGAACCCAAATATCATGATGAAAGCGAGGTCTATGTTAAGCGGATAATAGGGCTTCCAGGTGAAAAGATAGAGATTCGGTCAGGAAGGATATATATTAACGACTTTATTGTTCCCTTAAGTGAACCTTATTTGGATAAAAAACCGTTAGGTAATTTTGGACCATATTATGTACCTGATGATTGTTACTTCTGCTTAGGCGATAACAGGAATAAATCCTCAGATGCAAGAGAATGGGATAATACGGTGGATGATCCATCTGATCCTGATTATGATCCGGACAGGTTCCGGTTCGTACATAAGGACAAAATATATGCCAAAGCCTGGTTGAAGATAATTCCGGGGCTGCATTGGATAAATCATTGTGATTATGAAAACAGCTAAAAAAGTGTATAGAAAGATACAAAACATCTGAGCTTCATTTTGTAGAGGATAGCGGTTATCAAATTGGCTGCAGTGATCATGTGTGCTATAGTGCAGCGGTTATCGGTTTGGATTTTTATAGGCTTTTTATAATATAGTACGATTGAAAACCTGCGGTCCATCTAGGTGATTATAAGGAGCGAGATATTTTTTTGAAAACTATTTGAAAAAAACTATTGACAAATCAGTTTACGAGATGTAGACTATATACACTACATGATGTAGACTGATAACGAGACGTTGTCATTAAATATTTTATAAGGCTTTTGCAAGACCGGAAAGGAAATAAGATGGAAAAGACAAATATGGGAACAATAGAGGGGATGTTTGCAGATCTGATCTGGGAAAATGAACCAATGAACAGCCTCGATCTGATAGCTATGAGTCAGGAGAAATTTGGATGGAAACGTACTACAACATATACTGTTCTTAACAGATTATGCAAGAGGGGAGTTTTTAAGTTGGAAAACTCAGTAGTCACCGCATGCGTTTCCAGAGATGAGTTTTACAGTGCCAAAAGCGAGAATTTTGTTAACGAATCATTTAAGGGGTCGCTTCCGGCTTTCTTTGCTGCTTTTACCAAGAGAAAAAAGCTTACGAAGGAAGAGATAGCTGAGATAAAGGTCATGATTGATGCATATGACAAAGAAAACGGATGATAGAAGTTATATATGATTCTTTTATGGAAAAATCTTTACGGGGAGGGAAATAGATATGGCAAATATATTTGTAAAAATACTTAATCTAAGTATTTCCGCCGGACTGATCACGATACTGATCGTACTTTTCAGGTTCTTTATTAAGAAACGCTCTCATTCTGCAGCATGTCTTCTGTGGGCAGTTGTCGGATTGAGGCTTATACTCCCGGTAACTTTTGAGACTGATTTTGGGATTCTTCCCGGAAATGATTATGTTACAGTCCCAGAGAAGATACAAGGTTCGGACCGGGACAGTTATTCTGCTGAAAAAAGTAAACAGAATATTCAGGATAAAAATACCAATGATGATCTGAAGCCTTATGGTTCGGATCAATATAATGTAACTGATATAAATAATCTGCCAGATGGTTACCTACAAGAAGTAATTCCGGATAATGATCCGGATACTTTCAGAGCAGATGGAATACAAAAGAGTAGTATAGAATCTGTTGACGGGAATGCTAAAACAGATACAATAAGCAATGACCTGCCTGTTTCAGATAACATGGAACCCATCAAGGCTGATGCATCAATAAATGACGAGGTAAGTAAGAATGACATACAAGAAAACAGACAATCATTATTTGGCTTAAGGACAGAAAGCGTATTTGAGGTGGTTGGGTATATCTGGATACTGGGTATGCTTATTATGCTGGTTTATGCTCTTGCCGCCTATATCAGAATGAGATCGATCACCTCAGAATCGGTAGTGTATGGAGAAAAAGGTGTAAAACTATGCGATAGGATAGAAACACCATTTATCATAGGGACCGTATATCCTACCATAATGCTGCCACCTGGACTTTCTGAGATACAATATGAAAACGTTCTTGCACATGAAAAAAGGCATCTGCTGAGGCGTGACCATATATGGAAGTTTCTTGGTTTCCTGCTTCTTACGGTATACTGGTTTAACCCTCTTATGTGGATAGCATATATACTGCTTTGCCGGGATATTGAATATGCATGTGACGAGCAGGTCATAGCAGGCATGGATACCGCTTCAATCAAGGAATACTCCAATACTCTGCTAAGCTGCAGCTCCGGCGCGTATCTGGTATATGGATGTCCGCTGGCATTTGGAGAAGTAGCTGTAAAGGACAGGATAAAAGCGGCACTGAACTATAAAAAGCCGGGATTTTGGATTTTCATAGTGGTCTTGATTATATGCGTCGGGACATGTATAGTTTTCTTTACGAAGTCCGGCTCAAAATCCGGAGAAAACACTGAAACAGATAATAAAGCACAAGATACCGCAGATGCAGACGATAATCGCGGTAAAAATGACGCACAGACTAAAGACCCTTCAGCTGACCCGGAAGGTGGAAAAGAAATCCCGGATAAAAAAGGCATGGCTGACGAGTATGTTTTAGACGGAAAGAAATATACTCTTATCCCTGATGGAACAAAGACGGTTGAGACAGCTCTCTACAGGATAAATATACCTGAGAAATGGGCAGGAAATGTTCATTATCATGTTTCGGAGAATAACAGTATAATATTCCGGGGATATACGAATATAAGTGCTCCGATAGATTCCGAACTGATAAGTATAACGCCTGTAACAAGCGTGGATGAAGCTTGGAAGATGGTTGACGAGCTTCCTGGATGCTGTATCTTTTCAAAGGACTATGTGTATGTATTCAGGCTTCCGGAGACTGCTCCACAGCAGAGCTACAAGAAGGATGACCTGCGACTCGGAATCGATGAGATATCGTCATTTGCTGAAGGCCTGGAGATACTTAAGGATGGCGGATCGGGAGCGGCGATAAATTCAATACATGCCGAGCATCTTGAAAGGATACTTGCTCCCGAAAAGAATAACAAAGTCTCGGATATGCATGAGAGGCATTATCTTGGTTTATACAGGGCATGGACAAATTATTATAATTATGAGCACAGCGTGTATTCGCTCAGTCTCTTTGATTTTGTTACTCCTGACGGTTATACTATGGATGAAATGCTGCTTTTGGATCACGAAAAAGTCCTGCATCTGGAATTTCCGGCCGGTCTGGAGAAATCCGGAATATATATTTCTTCGTTTGACTATAATAATGATGGGATAAATGAATATGAGATCATAGATCCTATAGGAGGAACTCAAACAGCTGAATTTTTCATTTGTGTTGAAGAAAGGCTTGACGAGGCTTCGGACAGATGCAAAATGTATGAACTTGATCAATCGGTACTTTGGGATGAGATCCGCAAAAGAATAACTGAAAAAGTGGATGTCAGTACGAACAGGGCTCAGTTTTTCCTTGATGGGACTCCTGCGATAGTAGTAGAAAGCGGTCATGATCTTGAAGATAAAGAATATGAGCTTAAAGGCATTAGTGTCTGGAATGAAGATGGAGGATATGGTATATATGCTAAGAGCCCGTTACTTCCGATAAAGACAAGGGCCGGTTTGAAGCTTGCAAATAGTGAAAACTCTGATCCCTATGATTATGCACCGCTTATAAGTGCAGATGTTATGTACGAAGGGAAAGGACAATATAGGATAACGGATCTTCGTATACGCAGATTCGGGATGGATATAAGAGAGATTGATTTTTCGGATAAATATATATTCTCTGAAAAGGATGAATATCTTGTAACCGATCCTAAAGATGGGACTGAAGTATTAGTGTCAAACCCGTATACTTTTAAGGATGGATATGAGACCGGAAGAGTTAAGATCGTGTCTGTGGGTCCTGATGGAAATATAGTTGTAAAATTCCTAAAACAGGATGAAAGTGATTATCCTGATGAACCGGAGGATTTCACTAAGGTCTTGCAACAGTCTGAAGAGATTACTTTAAAACTGTCGGATGACTGTCTTATATATTACTTCCCTAAGAAGATCAGTGACTGGAATTGGAGAAAAATAACTGAAGAGGATCTTAAATATCTTGTAGATAACTACTATTATTTCTCGGATGCAGGAACAATAAGTGAGTACCTTATGGATTTTGAATGTTGTTTTAAAGATGGTGAAGTGTATTATCTGGCAGAGCGATATCATCCATAATGGAGGCATTAAATTGATCTTAACAAAGGATAATATATCATATTGAAAAAACTGTCCCGTGTATGTTACAATGAGTGCATATCGGGACAGTTTTTGAATTATAAGGAAGGTATAAAGGAATATGGACGAAAAGATACTGATCATAGATGATGACAAATACATAAACGATATGCTTTCGGAAGCGTTAAACGATGAAGGGTATGCTGTATTAAAGAATTAATTTTCATTTTATTGAAAAAAAATTGAAAAAAATTTTTACTTTCATGTAACCTGCCTGATTATTTGGCGACTATATATGTAGGAGGGCTAAGAGGAGACCTATGGAAGATAAGGATATTGTTGATCTATATTGGAAGCGTGATGAGAATGCGATAAAGCTTACTCAAGAGAAATATGAAAAATATCTTATGAAGATTGCTGTTAACATTCTTGGTGATTATCAGGAAAGTGAACAGTCTGTTAATGATACATACCTTGCAGCCTGGAACTCTATGCCGGATAACAGACCGGATATTTTATCGGTGTATTTGGGTAAGATTACAAGAAGAATATCTATCAGTATCCATAGGATGAAGAACCGTATAAAGAGGGGTGGCTCAGAATTTGATCTGTCGTATGAGGAGCTTTCGGACTGCATGGCTGATAAAAACTCGCCGGGAGATGAGCTGGAGGCAAAAGAACTTGAGAGAGAAATAGTATCTTTTGTCAGGGCTTTATCAGAGACGGAATGCTTTATGTTTGTCAGCAGATATTATCATTTTGATTCGATAAAGGATATTTCTATGAAAAGCGGGAAGTCTGAGAATGCGGTGAAGACCATATTGTTCCGTTTAAGACAGAAACTTAAAGTTTTTCTGACAAAGAGAGGATATGTTGTATGAACAGGGATTTATTTATAGATGCTATGGGGAATCTTCCTGATGACATTATTTACAATGTGGATAGATTTGAGACTAAGAAAAAGGTAAAGAATAGAAAATTGATCAAATATGGATCTTTAGCAGCAGGATTACTTCTTATATTTACCGTTGGTATTATTATCATTCTAGGCAGGCCAAAGGATGATCAAAAAAATAACAGTATCAGCTCTTTAGCAGGCGGCTATATGATAAATGGTATCCGTTATCAGCTGATAGAAAATATGGCAGACCGAGTTATATATGATGACTACGACAAGCTTTATAATGCTTCAGATCTCATAGTTACCGGAAGGTTTATTGATGATGCTACCCAGAAAACTTCTATGATGTATAATGAATTCTACGATAAGGAAGTAATATATGATGGTGTCTCTACAAATATGTTTGAAATATACAAGACTGTTAAGGGTGATGCCGGTAGTAAACAGATCAGTATATCTCAGAGATACTGTATTGATGAAGAAAATAAGAGGCTGATAACTTTTAGTGATATGACACCTATGGTTAAAGACAGTGAATGGGTATATTTCCTAAGATATGATGAAAAGAATGGTGTGTACTGGACGGTAGGCGATTATACCGGAAGATATCCTCTTGATGCTTCGATAACTATGGAACAAATAGAAAGTGGACTGTATACAAGGGAAAAATACGGTGTTTATGATGTTGCCCTCTTTAAGGCTAACTATAAAAACTATTCATCAGTGAGAGATACTATTCTGGTAGCAGATGATAATATGATGAGGGAAATCACGGAAAATGCAAAGAATATAGGCAATGTGGATGAAGCTGAGATAGATATCTTGGCATTTGTACACGAATACTTTCCTGAGTATAACACTGAAACCATGAAAATAGATGTAGAAAAGGGAGTTTCAGGCAGTCCGCTGGAATACTATCAATATACGATATATGATTATATTGATGATATACAGGTAAACAGGGCACACATAAATTTCTCTTATGATGGACAGTTGATATTTGTTCAAGGCTCTCATAAAAAAATTGACAGAAGTAAGGATTATGATAAAATAGATGAAAATAAGGCATTGGACATAGCTTATTCTTATCTGATTGAAGAAAAAGACAGGAACGATGATGGATTACCTTGGAATTATATAATCCTTGACACTTCTGAAGATATGAATGTGCAGTGTGCTGAAAAAATGGTATATAGAACGGATGAGGATACGGTGGCTTGGATGGTCGAACTTATCCTTAAAACTGAAGAAGGAGAAAAAGATTCGATGTTTAATCCACTGGTATATATCTATATTGACGCTGCCGAAGGGAAGGTTCTGAACATGAATTATACAGATGGAGAATAGGATGAAAAAGATTTTGATCATATTTTTGGCTGTTATTGTTTTGTATTCTGCTTTTGTGATAGTAGACTGTATAAGGCTGAGAAAATCAGCTTCAGATACATTTCCGTTGATAACCTTGGAAGAAAACTATACGAATTTGAGGATACCGATGAGGGTGCAGTTATTCCAGCAGTACATGAAAATCCAATAAAGTATTATACTTGGCTGCGATCAGAAAGACTTGGTGGTGATGATACTCATGTTTCACTTTGTTATAATGGTGGTGTGACTGGAAGTCACATTCAATCATGGGAAGAACATTATTTGAGACCTGTTTTTACAGTATTAAATAATGAACAAATAGAAAAGAAAAAAATATATGATAACTCGCCAGAGGAAGAATTTGTTTTTATTGCAGATAAGTAAAATAGTTGACTCAATATATTTCGGATAAAAGATGAAAAAACTGAAACTTGAACTGTAGAACTTTTGTGTTTTTTTGTGTTTTTCCATGTGATCCTTTGAAATTTGTGAAACCATCCATATACATATCTCGTCTAATATATACTATTTTAGCAGGGGAGGTATCTGAAGTGAAGAAAAATCGTATTTTGGTGGATTAAAAATATGAGTAAAAAGAAAAAATTATTGTCATTTCGATTATTGTTTTGCTTGTGCTGTTTTTCCCGATACCTCGGGGAACTTTAGAAGATGGAGGATCTAAAGTTTATTCAGCATTAACTTATAAGATTGTAAAGTGGGTATATCATAATGAAGACAGGAGTCGGGGATATAGAACTAGGGTATACTGGTTCCCGGATAATTTTATGGACATAAATGAATTATGTGAAATGTATAGAGTGGATTTTAGAAATAATTGAATATCAATACAGTGTTAGAGTCATAGTAACAGGGTTTTTGAATCCAACATCATATTATAGGCTTTTTATTAATACATCGCAATCAGTTTCAAGTCCTTTTTCAAGAGCATGCCTGAAAATGGTCAAGAAGTCCTCGCCATCACTTGTAACAAAATAGTTTGACAAATCAGTAATATCGGGGCTTATATTATTACCCCAAGGTGGTAGAAGCGATAAGTTTTCAAAATTCCAGACAACATGACTACAATCAAAATCTTTTAGCCTTTTTGTTAAAGCATCTAACTCCGATATAGCAAATTTGATGTGATTTTTCTTTAAACAACCAGCATACAATTCAAGCATTATATATGGATATTTGCTCCCCCATTTTTTCTCTTCTAAATTATATGCTACAGTTGAAAAGAAAGAGTATAGAAAATCAGAACTACCTACTTGATACCAATAGTATTTTACTACAAAACCAACAGACATTTTTTTATCCTCGAACTCATTTAGTTTGTTTTGAAATATATTATTATATTGTTGTTAGTAGCATTCATAATCTTACTATAAAGATCAGATAATATAGAATCGCTAATATTTTGACCTCTTATATCAATCTGAACGCCTTGAATGGTGCCTTTCGGAAGTTCGTTAAGACGTATAAATAATTGTTTTTTTATGATCTGCACTAAGCGGTATTGACCACTACTTGATTCTATAAGTATACTGGTTGTGAAAAGAAAGAACAAGTCGAAAATTGCTAAATAACATATGATATTTGCGATAAAGGATTCTCGATTTTCTCCTTTTTGCACCCAACAAAGAGAGACCTACATTTTTAGTCTTTTGGGGTTGATATAGAAGGTGAATTATATTATTATAAATGTGTTATATGTGTTATATGTGTTATATGTGTTTGTGTTACAACACGAAAGAAAGAGAGGGCTTTATGGCTGATACAGAGAAAAAACAGATAAATACAAGAAGTTACCGTGTGGATGATGAAACGGCTGAGAAAATAGCCTCACTTGCTAAGGAACTGGGACTAAATCAGAATGGAGTTTTTGAGGTACTGCTCTCCGCTTACGAGCTTCAGCAGGATGCATACCAAATAAACGCACAGACAGAGGAAAGGGTACGGCAGGAATTCCAGAGGCGGCTTGACAACAACGATAAGCAGATTGCAGATCTGTTGGAAACTAAGGAACAGCAGAAGGCAAGGATTGATGAGCTGCAGGATTCTTATAAAAAGGCTGAAGGGGATCTGATGCTGAGGGAGTCCGAGCTTGCGGAAACCAAGCAGAGGGTACTTGAAAAGGAGAAATCCCTTGAAGATAAGAATGCCATCATTGACAGTCTCAATGCACGGCTTCCGGAACAGGCTGAGATAGAGGCAAAGATGAAGTCTTTGGATAAGGAGATACAGGAGCTTCGATCTTCTCTCTCATCATCAGAAAGGATGGTTGCTACTCTGACTGCAGCGGCTGCAAAAGATAAGTCGGAGCTGTATCTGGCAAAGAAACAGGCTGAAGCCACCGAAAAAGCCCATAAGAAAGAGATTGAAACTCTCAAAAAGCAGGCCGCAGCGGATCTTAAAGCTGCCGTTTCGGATGCAAGGCAGGAAGAAAGGGATAAGGCACAGGCAAAAGCTGATAAGTTACAGGAAAAGATAGACGAGCTTAGAGCAAAGGTTGACGAACAGAGGGATATCATAGCAGGGCTGAGTACCGCAAAATAAGTGTTCAGAAAAACAGTAGTTTTTCGATAGTGGCAATAGAATAAAGGCGGAGTATAAAACTCCGCTGGGTTTAGGTACTATCTTGTCGCCTTTCATGTGAGTGTGTGAAAGATTTTCTGTAAATTATATCTCCTAAGACAATTAGCGAGCTGGATAATGGTAAAATTCATTGTTCAGCTTGTTTTGACTATATATTATTTCATTGACTATGTCAAGAGTTATGTTATAATTAGTTAGTATTATATTTCAGGAGTGCGCCCAGCCAAGGGTGCTTAATCAGGCGGGTGGAAATCCTGCTTTGCAAAGGTCTAACCAACCAGCAAATAGCGAGTCTTGCGTAGCAGTCGGTAACGACTGATGCGAAGCGTAGATAGCGAGTTAGCAGGGATGAAAGCTATTGAGCC
>JAFXXN010000018.1 GCA_017542245.1 Lachnospiraceae bacterium | reverse complement strand
ATTCCGGAGAAGAAGACCATAATGATCGAAGGATAAAGGAGTAATTGCTACGGATCGGTAAATATCCGCCGTAGTATCCGATTAAAACATTTAACCCTGTTTATTACAGATTTAAGTATGTAATAGACAGGGTTATTTTTTGCACAAAAATCTTGACATGTACCTAAAATTTTAGGATAATGTAGAATATGATGATATTGTCATCATGTTGTATTTAGAAGAAGGCATTTGACATTATTGGAGTTTTCTAGGAAGGGGAAAATCAAATGAGTGATTTGAATGGATTTGGCTCATATTCATCAGAATCGGATCTTTGTCCGAATTGTGGAGCGATGAAAATGTTCAGTGCTCTTGTATGTCCAAGCTGCGGTATGGACTATACTGAGGCTGCGAGACAGCGTGCGGCTAAAGCCGGAGATACGCCCCAGGCAGAACCTGTAAAAACAAAGACAGAGTATCCGGGGGGATTTGATCCGAATGCTGCATTTAAGAAATTTAAAAACTCATTGGAGGAAAAAGACAGCGCAACAGTAACAGAAGAGGCTAAAACCGAAGCCGAGAGTAAACCTGTTGTTGTAGAGGAAAAACCTGAAGTGTACGATCCGATAGCCAAAAAGCTTTCGGAAATGAATGCACAGAACAGTGCCATGTATGGGGAACGTGTATATAGGGTAAATACCGGAGAAACTGACAGCACAGCTCAGACGAGCGGTTCTGCAGGTGCGGGATCTTATGGTATTTCCGGAGCAGGTACGGGTTCAGCTGTAAATTCAAGATATGGCGGAGCCGTATGGCAGAGCGGATCGTCGCCCAATACGCCCCAGAATCAGTTCAGCTCAACACAAAAGCAGTTTAGTACCGAGGTGAGCAACCGGTATGAAAGTTATAGAAGCGGAATGGATAATTCAGGAGCACCTAATTCACAATATGCTTCTCCTTATTCACGCGGCTCATATGATGCAATACCGACTGAAAAACCGAGTACTTTTAAAAAGATACTGCCGCTGCTCATAGCCCTTGTTATTATTGCTGTAGGGGCATATGTGATCTTCCATATCAATAGTTTGAAAGCAAATGATAAGGGCGTCAAGTATGACGATTGCAAAGACGGTATAATTTCTGAGCATGTTACTGACGGAAAGCTCACGGTCAGTTATTCAAATGAGTGGGCAGAGATGAGGATTGAAGATATCGGAGCATATACCGACAGATACAGTTATATGAGCGGAAATGCCATTGCAAGCAGAATGGGTTTAAGCGCTAACAACACAAGCGGAATCGATCTGGAATTCTTTTACATGGAAGGAACCGGAATAGGAATCCTGGTGTTCAATGTTGAAACCGGATGGTTTGGAAAAAGCGAGGAAGATTTTTTAGCTGAAAACGAAATAGGTATGGATTTATTCCAAGGTTTTAGTAACTATGTCGCTGAACCGGATATGCTTTTAGGTGACTGCGTATACAAGTGCAGATCTATTGATATACAGCAGGGTACACTTAAGCTAAAATGCTATTTTTGTGTAAGAAGTGTAGGAAACAGAATGGTTTCAGTTATTTTCTACGATAATCCGAACAACAGTCAACTCGGAAGAATGAAGGCTATGTTCAAGAAGTATTAAACTATATGGAGAAGCTATGAAATATAGGATACTTACGGCAGAAGAGTATGACCGGCATAAATATATTCTTCCCAATCCGGGGCGGCGATTTTGGCTTGATAAAGCCGAAACACAGCCAAAACGATGCGGCTTTGTAAACGAGGAAGGCGTGATAGACAGATTCGGAACTTTCTGCTCTGATACTACAGTGGGGTTAAGGCCTGTAATAGAATATGAACCCGGTGAAAAAAGAGAAATAGTTTTTAACGAGGGACAGGCAGTACTTTTGCATGGTCTTAGATGGACTGCAATTTCGGAGGATATTCTGGTTTGTGACAGATGTGTCGAAGAATTAAAATTTGATGATGTAAGTAATGACTTTGACAATTCATACATAAAGTATGCACTGTACCAGTATTTTAAAAGGATAACCTCTGAAGAACAGATTCTTGAACAGGCAGCATTACCTTCGGTGAATGAGGTTGAGGACGAAAACGGGATAGAAGTTGAGTTTTCAAAATCAATGTTTTCGAATCTTCTGTTTATGTTCCTGGCAGTTGCTGCCGGGATAGTATGTGCATTATCTTTCAGCCCGATCTCTATTTCTGTTTTTGCCATAGTAGTTATATGTATGGCGACTCTTACAGTATCATATAATGTTAAAAAAGTAAAAGAGGCAGTGGTAAAAGACAGAAAGAAAAGACTGATAAGAAATGAAAAAAACCTCTTAAGCGTATCTGTTTCAGAACCTGAGATCTCGCCTGATAATTTAAGACTTGATGCTAAAGGAATAGAAGATTCCGGAATTAAAGAAAAAGTAGATGAAATAAACGGTCTTTTCGAGGCACTCGAAAAGACCGGAAATAAAACCGCAAAGTCGAAAGTGAAGTTTTTTTATCTGCCCGAAATGCAGAAGACACTTGAGCTATACGGGAAATTATATGAAAATGGTATTGAAACTCCAAACAGCATTGAATGTATGGATATCATCAGAGGCAATCTGGATAAGACCATTAAGCTTCTGACTATGGACTATGACAAGGCCGTATCGGAAAGTCTTCTTGAGACTAAGCTGAGTGGCGGAGTTATTGGAAAGATGCTTGACGATGCTGAAAGGAGCAACGGAAACCTGCTTCTTCCGAAATGAGTTCTTAAAAAGATGACTGTCATGGAGAAAAAGAATCAGCCATGGAAAGTTTCATCTATCAAAAGTCCTATAATAGCAAAGAGAAGCTCATCGGAATCATTAATGTAATTTATCTCATAGGTATCTTTTATGGAGACAATGGTCTTCTTAACGGTACCTATGATTTTTTTGTCCCTGTCTTTTACCGTAAATTCGTTCAGGTTACTGTTTCCGTCAATTTCCAGGCCTTTTTCCGTAAATGTAAGTTTGTTGACGCCGGGTACTTCCTTATAACAGACTTCGCCAAAATCTTTGTCACCGAAGGTGAGTTTGTAAATAAGAGGTGAGGTAGCACTGATCACTTCAGCTGTAGCAACGACACCGTTTTCGGTTGAAATATCATAAGCCGGTTTTGTTTTTAATAATTTACGCTTCTTTATAAAATACTTTAATTCATTATCCAGATAGACTTCATAGCTTTCTTTTAAAGCCAAAGCTTTTTGAATCATTATAAGCTGTCCCATACAGAACCTCCATAGGTTGATTTATATATAATTATAGTATCCCTGTACCGGCTTTTTGTCAAGGGAAAGCTATATAGGCAAAAGAAAAACGGCTCGTGATGAGCCGTTACACAGGGGCAGTAGGATTCGAACCCACGACCTGCGGTTTTGGAGACCGTTATTCTACCAGCTGAACTATACCCCTTTATTTTACGTACTTGAAGATATTACTACAAATTTTCGTTATTGTCAACAATTTTTTTTATTTCATATAGAAATCAGCAATTTTAGCGTTCCTGTCACCGTACATAATCTCAGCGAAATCCCGCTCTGCATTAAGAAGAGTATCTGCAGAACACTTTATATTAAAGAGTCTGGACAGTTTTAAAAGTGTACGGGGAGGAACTGCAAATCCCCATTTTGAATCATCCTCTATGAAATCTTTTTGGATTAAGCATGAAGGTGTAAGCTTTATGAGGGTATTGGTTGTACTGTCCAAACAGAAGATTTTTGCAAATCCGTCCTCTCCCTTTTCATAAATAATTGAGCAAGCTTCGGGATCGAGGATATTCCCTGATGAATTTTTTAATTGTAAAGCATTTTCTTGAGATGTGAGATCGATAGAGGTTTCTTTACTGAAAAAGATACCTTTATTATTATTGTATTTGATGATTTCTATAAGCTTATCGATGCTGCTCTGGTCAAGGACTGCGCCTATGGGTGTATCATCATGGTTTTCGAGAAATGTGATCAGGGTATCGATTTCTGTTTGAGTAAGAAGGGTTTTGTTTTCCATTGACATTTCCTCCGGACGATCATCATAATCTATATTCTATAAGTATACATATCCTGTACTTATGTGTCAAGATAATCCGGGTAATTCTTAAAACAAAATAAATTACTTGCCTTTTTTGAAAAATCCATATATAATAGAAGAGATTTCGACATAAAATACGGAAATGCAGTCAGGATGTTTTTCCGGTTGTAAGAAATGTGTATATGTAACCAAGAAGAAACGGAGCACATAGTGTTTAAAATAATTAAAAAAGACGGAAGAGCTAAACGTGGTGAGTTTGTAACGGTTCATGGTACCATACAGACACCGGTGTTTATGAATGTGGGCACTTCAGCAGCAATAAAGGGAGCTGTTTCTACAGAGGACCTTAAAGAGATAGGTACACAGGTGGAGCTTTCAAACACATATCACCTGCATGTCAGACCGGGAGATGAAGTAATAAAGAAACTTGGCGGCCTGCATAAGTTTATGAACTGGGACAGACCGATACTTACGGATTCCGGAGGATTTCAGGTTTTTTCTTTGGCAAATTTAAGAAAAATAACCGAAGAAGGTGTTTCCTTTAATTCCCATGTGGATGGAAGAAAGATTTTCATGGGGCCTGAAGAAAGCATGCAGATTCAGTCAAATCTTGCCTCTACCATAGCCATGGCTTTTGATGAATGTCCTTCGAGTGTTGCTGAAAAGGAATATATCAGAAAATCGGTAGACCGGACGACCAGATGGCTTGAAAGGTGTATTAAAAAAATGACCGAACTGAACCAAAAGGATGATACGATCAACCGGGAACAGATGTTGTTCGGAATCAATCAGGGCGGTGTTTACGAGGATATACGTATTGAACATGCGAAAAGGATAGGAGAATTTGACCTTCCCGGGTATGCTGTCGGAGGGCTTGCTGTCGGCGAAGAACATTCCGAAATGTACAGGATACTTGATGCTGTTGTTCCGGAACTTCCGGGAAATAAACCGGTATACCTTATGGGTGTGGGAACTCCGGAGAATATTCTGGAGGCTGTGGAAAGAGGCGTTGACTTCTTTGACTGCGTTTATCCTACAAGAAACGGAAGACATGGGCATGCCTACACTTCCGAAGGAAAGATCAATTTGATGAATGCCTGTTACGAGACTGATGACAGACCTCTCGATGAAAAATGTAACTGCCCTGTCTGCAGGAATCATTCGCGGGCATATATAAGACATCTCCTTAAGGCAAAGGAAATGCTGGGGATGCGTTTTATGGTGACACATAATCTTTACTTTTATAACCATCTTACGGAGGAAATCCGGAAGGCTATAGAAGAAGGAAGATATGCGGAATATAAAAAAGAAAAGTTTGAGGGCTTTTCAAGAGAAAAGAAAAAAGGAGATCAGTTATGAATTTTTTAACTTTTTTGACTGCAGATGCAACAGCAAGCAGTGAAGCATCCAATCCTCTTGGAGGAATGCTTTTACCGATTATTTATATTGTTATCATCGGTGCTGTATTTTACTTTGTAATATTCAGACCACAGAAGAAGCAGCAAAAACAGTTGGATGCTATGGTTTCGGCGCTTGAGATCGGAGACAGTGTTCTTACTACCAGCGGTTTCTACGGTGTTGTCATAGATGTTATGGATGAGGTGGTAATAGTTGAATTCGGAAGCAACAAAAACTGCCGTATACCTATGAAAAAGACCGCTATCACTGAGGTTGAGAAGCCCGGAAGCACCGAGGAGAAAGAATAATCGGTGATAAAATTTAGCTAAAAAGTGCAAAAATATTAAAATTTCTCTTCCATTTTTGGTAAAATTGTAGTATAATGATTGTAGAGTAGCGTGCAAGGAGGTATGTTATGATCAATCAATTATTTGGCAATTATCTGGTAAAGGCAGGGATGCTTACTTTAGACCAGCTTGAGAGGGCGTTTGAAACTCAGAAAAAAGTAAGGGTTAAGCTCGGACTCATAGCTGTTACTGAAAAGCTTATGACACTGGAGCAGTCCGAAGAGGTTAATAAACTTCAGGCTGTTATGGATAAGAGATTCGGCGATATTGCTGTTGAGAAAGGCTATCTGACGGATGACCAGGTTGGCAGGCTTTTAGGACTTCAGGGTAATCAGTATCTGACATTTGCTCAGGCAGTTACGGATAACGGATTTATGACGCTGAAGGAATTTGAAAGTGCATTTGTTGATTACCAGAAAGCGCTTGCATTTACGACTACGGATATGGAGGCTCTTAAATCGGGAGATTCAGACAGGATAGTTCCGCTGTTTGTTCCCGAGGACTGCGAAGAACTTCAGTTAGAGCATGTGCTTGTGGCAGTTCGTACACTTCTCCGTCTTATCGATAACGATGCATATATCGGAAGAGCATCATGGGTATCTTCTTTACAGGCAAAGGGAGTGGCTTTCCAGTGCCTTGCGGGAGACACAAAAGCAGCCATAGGTATAGTCGGAACTGAAGAAGCTTTACTGAGTATCGCAGGAGCTTTTGCAAAAGAAGAGTTTGATAAGGTTGATCTTGATTCATTAGATGCCGTGGCTGAATTTATCAATTGTATCAACGGTATGTTTGCAACTAAGATCGCTTCAAAGGTATTTGTGGATATGCTTCCTCCTATTTACAGAGAGGAAACGGTAACCGTTACCGGCGGCAGGATGCTTAAGCTTCCTGTATATGTTAACGGAAAAGAGATGCAGCTTCTATCTACCTTTGATGGCATAATTAATATCTGAGATTGATGGAGGTAAACCATGAGCAGAATTTTGATAGTAGATGACTCCAGAACGTCAAGAAAGATCCTGCGCAATATACTTGAGACAGCAGGACATGAAATCGTAGCCGAGGCCATGGACGGTCAGGACGGGATTAATAAGTTTAAAGATATTAATCCTGATATTGTAACATTGGATATTACTATGCCCGTTATGGATGGTCTTGAGGCTTTAAAGAACATTAAGGCTGAGAACCCCGCTGCAAAGGTTATCATGGTTACGGCTGCAGGTCAGCAGAATAAAATGATAGATGCTATTAAACTTGGTGCTTCCGAGTTCGTAACAAAGCCATTTGAACCGGAAGAGATAGTTAAAATGGTTAATAAACTTGCTTAAAACGCTTAGCAGAGACTATAATATATAGGTATTGGGGAAATATGTCAGTGGGCTTTCGGCTCACTGACATATTTCATAACAGGAGATTTTTAAGGAGGATAATTATGAATATTTCAGCAATATGGAAACTTAAGAGTGCATGGGAACAGTTTACAAAGGAGCATCCCAAATTCCCGCTTTTCCTGGAAGCCGTTCAGAATACAGGCATACAAGAGGGAACCGTAATCGGGATTTCGGTTACCGATCCTGAAGGAAAAGTCATAGAGACAAATATTAAGGTTACCGCATCAGACCTTGAACTGTATGAAACCCTGAAAGGGCTTAAGTGATCGGGACCGGGTTTAATTGGCCCTGTTTTAACGGAAGTGTGAGTATGCAGGCTATAAAGAAAAATATCGATCATTTTGATCTCAGGAAGATAATGAACAGCGGACAGATTTTCAGAATGTATGAAAACCCGGAAGGCTCTTTTATTGTTTTTTCAGGGAACAAAAAGCTTAAACTGATTCAAAACGATGAAGAGGTATGTTTCTGCTGCAGTGAGGAAGAGTTTACCTCTTACTGGGAGAATTATTTCGATCTGAAGAGGGATTATGCGGGGATAGTAAAAAAGGCAGCAGATAAGAAAGGCATGGGAGCGGAATTTCTTAAAAATGCCTGTGACTATGCATCGGATATCAGAGTGCTGAATCAGGACATTTGGGAGATGATGATCTCTTTTATCATATCTCAGCAGAAACAGATTCCATCAATAAGAAAATGCATTGAAGCGTTATGCAGAAGATTTGGAGAGAAACATTCCGGCAGCATAAACGATAATGACACAGAGGAAGAGATATGGTACGGTTTTCCTACCGCAGAGAAAATAGCTTCGGCAGGGCCTTCGGGAGTAGAGGGGCTGTCCTTGGGATACCGTGAAAAATACATTTACGGGACAGCCGTAAAATATCTTAAGGACGGGATACCTGACAGCGATATCCGCAAGATGTCTTATGAGGATGTAAAAAAATATCTGTGTTCGTTTCCAGGGATAGGAGAAAAAGTAGCAGATTGTGTCTGTCTGTTTGGCTGCGGCTTTACCGATGCATTTCCTATAGATGTCCATATCAAAGATATTCTGTACCGTGAGTTTATATGTGAACAGAAAAAGAAGGAAACAGAGGATAAGCTCAAATCCGGATCGGGAAGTTCAGATGTTTCAGGGCTGCCGAGAAAAAAGCTTCTGGACAGTCTTTCGTATTCGGAATACATGTCGGTGACGGATACAGGATTTTCAGATTTTAAGGGCGTCAGAGGCATTGTCCAGCAGTGGATATTTGCATATGAGTTGTTCAGAAACGGTAGATGAGAACATAAAGCACCCAAAAAAGATTTTTTACAAGAAAATCGGGAAATAAATAGTAAAAAACACTTACATTTCTTTAAAAAGTATGCTATAATAACTATGTATTCTTTTTTAATTGATGTGAATGAGACAGCTTTAAGGAAATGGAGGTATGACATGTTTGATGTTGGCGAATTTGTTGTTTTCGGAAGCGATGGCGTATGCCGTGTTGAGTCCGTAGGTGCGTTGGATATGGAAGGCATATCCAAGGAAAAGCTTTTTTATACATTGGTTCCGTTAGGAAAGAGCGGAAAGGGAAAAATATTTGCTCCTGTTGACGGCAAGAAAGTCACCATCAGGAGAGTTGTTAACCGTGAAGAAGCAGATAAACTTATTGCTGAGATAAAAGAAATCGGAAAGCTTGATATTACAGACGAAAAGAAACGTGAAGAGAGATATAAGGAAGTCATTCATAACTGCGACCTTCGTGAAGTGATCCAGTTAATAAAAGAGATACATTCCCGCAAGGAGATGAGGGATGCTATCGGTAAGAAGCTTACAGCTATGGATGAACGTTATTTCATGATCGCAGAGAACTGTTTATATAGTGAGTTAAGCCTTCCGCTTGAAATGGAGAAATCTGAGATAAAGGACTATATAACAAGTAAGTGTGAAATAGCTTAATCATAAATAAAAAATTAAATCCGGTCATTTTTAAGACCGGATTTTCTGTATGAAAGGGTTTAAATAAAATGAACATCATTTCATATCTGGAATGGCGGGGAGATATCAGTATAGCAAGGCTGCCTCTGTGTGAAGCCGATTATGCCGTTATCGGTTGCTGTTCTTATTTCCCGTTTGACGGGATAGTACCGGAGGATTTTGAATCAGCACCGGTAAGCATGTGGAATGCCATAAACCGGCTGCGGGAACTTGAAAGTCTTGAGGGTGACGGAAGGTGTTTTCATTACAGTGAAGATGATGAGATGACGGCAAGGCTTATGACCAGCCCGCGTTTTACAAGTCTGGGGCTTATAGGTTTCAGAAATAAGATTGATGTTGAAAAGGAAGAACAGTTTTCCGCAATGACAATACTCTTGCCAAATAACCAGACCATGATAGTTTTCAGGGGCACCGACAAAACGCTTACAGGGTGGAAAGAAGATTTTAATATGATGTATCTTGATTCCATCCCGTCTCAACAGGATGCTTTGAAATATCTTGAGGAATCCGCTTCGCATTCTCACGGAGATATTTACGTCTGCGGTCATTCGAAGGGCGGTAATCTTGCAATGTATTCCGCAGCGTACTGTTCGGATGAAGTTAAGGGAAGGATTAAGGAAATTGTAAACCTTGACGGTCCGGGATTTTCAAAGGAGAGGATAGAGAGCAAGGAATTCCTGTCCATCAGGGACCGGCTCCGTACTTTTGTCCCCCAGCAATCCATTGTCGGTATGCTTTTGGAGCACAGGGAAAAACACAGCGTGGTCCACAGCAGCAAAATAGCATTCTGGCAGCATTCTCTTTATTCATGGGAAGTAAGGCGGGGAGATTTTATCAGGGAAACGGATGTAAAGACATTAAGCAGAAATGTGGATGCGACCCTTAAGAACTGGCTGCTCTCCATGGATAAGGAAAAGCGTGAAAAAATGATAGAGGGATTCTGGAGTGTGGTTGAAAGCGCAGGCGTAAATGATATTCAGGATCTGTTTACTCTTAAATCTACTGCAAATATGATGAAGAAGGTGGGCAAGATAGATGATGAAACAAGGGAGATCATGAGAGAAACCACCAGACTTTTTTTAAAGGCAATAAAAAAGATGCAGACAGATAACCGCGAACAGCGCAAAGAAATACGTAAGGAAAACCGGCGGAAGAAAAATCTTATTGACATTCAGGATAGCAAGGTGTAGAATATCCATTCGGTTAGCATGATGTGGCAATCTATACCATGTCATGTAAAATAAGATGAAAAGTTGAGAATTATTGCTTCTACTGTTTAGGGAGGTATTATGAAGAAGGGAACATTTAAGGGTGGGGTACATCCTTATGAAGGTAAGGAATTATCGATGGATAAACCTACGGTTAAGCTCCTTCCCGGAAAAGAACTGATATACCCTGTGTCACAGCACATCGGTGCTCCTGCCAAGCCTTGTGTGGCTGTCGGAGATCATGTTCTCATGGGTCAGAAGATAGCCGAAGCGGGCGGTTTTGTATCCGTACCGATATCTGCTTCGGTTTCGGGTACCGTTAAAGAAATTAAGCCTACGCTTACAGTTTCGGGTAGTATCTGTGATGCTATTTATATTGAAAACGATGAACAGTACACACCGGTTCCCGGACTTGGTGATAAAAGGGATTATACAAAGCTCTCCAAACAGGAGATAAGGGATATAATAAAAGAAGCCGGTATCGTCGGCATGGGCGGAGCAGGTTTCCCCACTTTTATAAAGCTGACGCCTAAGGATGAAAATGCGATAGATCATATTATCGTAAACGGTTCCGAGTGTGAGCCGTATCTTACTTCGGATTACAGGATGATGCTTGAAGAAGGCGAGAAACTTGTGGATGGAGTAAGGATCATACTCAGGCTTTTTGATAATGCAGAGGGCGTTATCGCTATCGAGGATAACAAGCCTAAGGCTATCGAACATATCAGTGAGCTTGTAAAAAACGAAGAGAGGATAAGAGTTCAGGTAGTAAGGACCAAATATCCCGAAGGCAGTGAGCGTCAGCTCATAAAGGCAGTTACGGGAAGAAAGATTAATTCTTCCATGCTTCCGGCTGATGCTGGCTGCGTGGTTAATAACGTAGATACGGTTATTTCAATACATATGGCGGTAGCGGAAACCACTCCTCTTATGAGAAGAGTAGTAACGGTTTCCGGAGACGCAATCGTAAATCCTCAGAACTTTAATGTGAAGACCGGTACAAAATACTCAGAGGTACTTGAGGCAGCAGGAGGATTTAAGGTTAAGCCCGAGAAGCTTATTTCCGGCGGTACCATGATGGGACTCGGTCTGTTTGATGTGAATATTCCGGTCACAAAAACTTCTTCCGCACTTCTTGCATTTATTAAGGATCCGATGCTTCTTGTTCCGGAAGGACCGTGTATCAGATGCGGCAGATGTGTTGAGGCATGTCCCGAGAACCTGATCCCTCAGATGATGATGGATGCGGCAGAGAGATTTGATGATGCTTCATTTGAGGCAATAAGCGGAATGGAATGTATGGAATGCGGTTCATGTACATTTGTATGTCCTGCGGGAAGAAAACTTACACAGAGCCTTAAGCAGACCAGACGCAGCATCTTAGATAACAGGAAGAAAAAGTAGAAAATATTAGGAGAATATCATGCGAGAATTATATAATGTCTCTGCTTCACCCCATGTCAGAAGCGGAGTCACTACACGTTCGATAATGAGAGATGTGGCCATAGCTCTTGCTCCTGCAAGTCTTGTTGGAGTATATCAGTTCGGATTTGCCGCATTTCTGGTCCTTTTAACAAGTATTGCTTCCGCTATGATAGCTGAGTTTTTGTGGAAGAGATTTGTTGTAAAGAAGAAGACGCCTTATGAGTGCAGTGCGCTTGTTACCGGATTACTGCTCGGAATGAATCTTCCGGCTTCGGTTCCGCTCTGGATACCGGTTGTAGGTTCGGCGTTTGCGATAATAGTAGTAAAGGAAATGTTCGGCGGCCTCGGACAGAACTTCATGAATCCTGCACTCGGAGCCCGCTGCTTCCTGCTGATCTGTTTCGCAGGAAGGATGACAGCCTTCGGAGTTGAAAAGGCTTCTTCACACTTCATGTACGGAGCAGCTTCTGTTGATGGAATTTCATCGGCAACGCCTCTTGCAGTTATTAAAACTTTGGAAGCAGGTAAGGATATATGTTCTGAAGTAAGCCTTAAAGATATGTTCTTTGGCTTTACGGGCGGTGTTATCGGCGAGACCAGTACTTTGGCCATTCTTATCGGCGCAGCTTATCTTCTTGTAAAGAAGATTATCAGTTTGAGAATTCCTGTTGCTTATATTGCAACATTTGCAGTATTTGTTTATATCTTTGGCGGACATGCTTTTGAGAGCGACGGTTTCTACTATTTAGCATGTGAACTCTGCGGCGGCGGTCTGATGCTCGGTGCATGGTTCATGGCTACCGATTATGTTACCAGTCCTATCACCAAGGGCGGCCAGATAGTATTCGGTATACTTTTGGGACTTCTTACAGGTATAATAAGAGTCTGCGGTAATTCGGCAGAAGGTGTTTCATATGCCATCATTTTCTGCAATCTTCTTGTTCCTTTTATAGAGAAGGTTACAATGCCCAGAGCTTTTGGTGTTGTTAAGAAGAAAAAGGGAGGTGCTGCGAAATGAGTGAGAACAAACAGAAAAGCACCTTGATAAAGGACGCCATAATACTTTTTGCAATAACAATAATTGCAGCATTCGCTTTGGGTGCCGTATACGAGATTACAAAGGACCCTATAGCAGAGGCTGAGGCAAAGGCAAAGACTGAGGCGGCAAAATCAGTATTTACGGAAATGAAAGAAACTGCTGAAGCTCCTCAAGGTGAAGTAGAAAAAGCACAGATACTTATAGATCAGAAGAATAATAAAGAATTTGATACCATAACGATTGATGAAATTTTACAGGCACTTGATGAAAATGGCAATAAAATCGGTGATATAATCACGGTTACTTCAAAGAAGGGCTACGGCGGACAGATTACCATCATCATGGGCGTCTCCGATGATGAAACCTTAAAGGGTATTGAGTTCTTAAGTATCAGCGAAACTCCCGGCCTTGGTATGAAGGCTAAGGACGATGATCCCGATAAACAGGGCGATTTCAAGGATCAGTTTAAAAATGTACAGCCCGGCAGCTACAAGCTCACTAAGAGAAATATCAACATGAGCGGAACAACGGAAATAGATGCCATATCCAGTGCAACCATCACAACAAGCGCAGTGACAAACATGCTGAACGCAGGTCTTATCGTTGCAGCATCGATAGATTAATAAAGGAGGGTTTTCAACATGAATAAATGTACGGAACGTCTGTATAATGGACTTGTAAAAGAAAATCCTACTCTGGTCTTGATGCTTGGTATGTGTCCTACACTGGCAGTTACCACATCTGCGTTTAACGGACTCGGAATGGGTCTTTCGACCACAGCGGTTCTTGTTATGTCGAACTTTATGATATCTGCCTTAAGAAAAGTTATTCCTGACAAGGTCAGGATGCCTGCATTTATCGTAATAGTAGCTTCATTCGTAACTATAGTTGAGTTGTTGGTTAAAGGATTCCTTCCTTCACTGAATGACTCACTGGGCATATATATCCCGCTTATAGTTGTTAACTGTATCATTTTGGGACGTGCCGAAGCATATGCAAGCAAGAATCCCGTGCTTCCCTCCATCTTTGACGGTATCGGTATGGGACTTGGATTTACCTGCTCACTTACAGTTATCGGACTTATCCGTGAGCTGATCGGTGCAGGAACGGCATTCGGAGCACAGGTTCTTCCTGATGCTTATGAGCCTTTCTCTATATTTGTCATGGCTCCCGGAGCTTTCTTTGTACTTGCTATCCTTACTGCGATACAGAATAAATTAAAGCTTAAGAGCGCAACAAACGGTGATGCACCTTTATCCCAGTCAACACTTGCATGTGGCGGAAACTGCGCAGAGTGTGTGGGTGAGGTTTGTACAAAGAACCGTATCCTTATAGAGCAGAAACTCGATGAAGCAAAGGCTGTAAAGGCTGATGTAAAAGCAGATACAAAAAAAGCTTTTCCTGAGACTGCCGGAGATAAGGTAGAAAAAGGAGGTAATAAGTAATGAAAGAAATGCTCCTCCTTTTAGTAAGTACCGCACTTGTAAATAATGTAGTGCTCAGCCAGTTCCTTGGAATATGTCCTTTCCTTGGAGTATCAAAGAAAACAAAAACTGCCGTGGGTATGGGCAGTGCGGTAATATTCGTCGTAACAGTAGCTTCAGCGGTAGCAAGTCTGATTTACAATTTCATTCTTGTACCCTGTGAGCTTGAATACATGAAGACTATCGTGTTTATCGCAGTTATAGCAGCACTTGTACAGCTGGTAGAGATGATCTTAAAGAAGTTTATCCCTTCACTGTATAAGGCGCTTGGTGTATATCTTCCTCTTATCACTACCAACTGCTGCGTGCTCGGTGTGGCACTCCTGAATGTTCAGAACAATTACAATTTCTTAGAGAGTGTTATAAACGGATTCGGTACCTCGCTTGGTTTCTGCATTTCTATCGTGCTGATGTCAGGTATCCGTGAGAGAACCGAAAACAACGATATCCCTCATGTGCTTAAAGGATCACCTATCCTGCTCATAACAGCAGGCCTTATGGCTATCGCATTCTGCGGATTTGCAGGACTGATTTAAAATCAATCAGAGGGACGGTTCTCTGATTGAAAAAACAAAAGTGTCATCAAGAGACCAAGTAAATGCCTCTTTGTGGCATTAACATAAACGATGGATCTTTATGAATCACAGAATCAGGGAATTGTCTCTGATATACATGAAAGGAATGGAAAGGATATGAGTTATCTAACCATGTTTTTGGCCTTTAATATAAACGGTGTCCTGATAGCCGGTGGAGTAGTCGGAGGCGTAGGTCTTATTATCGGTCTTCTTCTGGGAGTGGCAGCTAAGAAATTTGCTGTAGAAACCGATGAAAGAGTTGGACTTGTAAGGGAATGCCTTCCCGGCAGTAACTGTGGCGGCTGTGGATTCGCAGGCTGTGATGCCTGTGCTGAGGCTATAGTAAAGGGTGATGCAGCCATAAACCAGTGCCCTGGCGGACGTCATGCCGATATAGCAGCCATTATGGGAACCGATGCGGTTGAGACCGTAAAGATGGCAGCATATGTAAAGTGCAGCGGAACCTGTGACAAGACAACTGTAAAATACAGATATCAGGGTATTGCTGATTGCAGAAAACTTGCTCTTATCCCCGGACATGGCGAGAAGGAATGTGTATACGGATGTATGGGATATGGCAGCTGTGTAAGCGTATGTAAATTTGATGCTATCCATATCGTAAACGGTGTAGCATTTGTTGATACTGACAAGTGTACCGGCTGCGGCGTATGTACCAGGACATGTCCTAACCATCTTATAGAGCTTCGCCCCGTAACCTCTAAGTATGCGGTAGGCTGTAACTCAAAAGACAAGGGCAAGGACACCAGAGTATTCTGTACGGCAGGCTGTATAGGATGCGGTCTATGTGCAAAGCAGTGTCAGGCAGGAGCCATTACAGTAGAAAACAATCTGGCACATATCGACTATGAGAAGTGTGTAGGCTGCGGCAAGTGTGCCGAGAAATGTCCGAGAAAGATAATAATTGTAAGATAATGAAAAGCCGGCAATTGGTTAATAATGCGGAATCAGGGAGTTATATGGAAACATATGGCTTCCTTTTTTTGTGCGATAAGTATCATTTTGTTACCGAGGAAACGCTGAAGGCGTTTTCGAGGTGACATCGACGAATGATGGTGACAAAAAATCAGTTGTAAAATATTGTGATTTTTGATATATTAAAATATGAAAATAAAAAAATGCTCTGAGATAAGGAGTAACATAAATGAAACAGTTTGGGAAATTTATAATCGGCGGAATTGAGACCAAGATTTTTAATCTGGTCGTTATTACTATTGTGATCGTAGTGTTGGCGTTTGGAGCCGTCAGCTACTATCAGTCAAATAACCTTTCGAAATTAACACAGGAGACAAATCAAAAACAGAAGGAATCCATGAACTCTATCGCATCCAATACCATGAGTTCAGTAGTTAATTCCAGCCTTAGCGAGTCTACATTGTTAAAGGCATATATTGCCAATGGACTTTTCTATGAGGTTGAAGTTCAGGTGAGGATGCTCGGAGATTATGCAAAAAAGCTTTTGGAGGATCCTGCTTCTTATCCCAGGATAGCGGTAAAGGATCCCGATCCAAAAGATGACGGAGCTGTCACAGCCCAGCTTATGTATGGAGAAAAGGTAAATATTCAGGCTCTTGCCGTGACAGATAAGATAGGACTTCTGGGCAATCTTTCGGATATGATGTGCTCAATGTATAAAGCCGCTAACATAAGTTCGAGTTTTATATCTACCTATGACGGTATTACGATAATGGCTGACGATAGGCCTTCCGCTAAATTTGATGAGGACGGAAATGCCATTCATATCATGCCTTCGGACAGACCATGGTATCAGGGAGCTGAAGCAAAGGGAGATATCTATTTTTCGGATGTTGAGAGGGATTCATTTACCGGAAAGACAGGTATTGTTTGTGCACTGCCTGTTTATGTAAAAGGAAAGCTGGTGGCTGTTGTCGGTGCAGATCTTTTCTTAGACAACGTGGAGGCAGCCGTTGAATCTTCCAACAGTAACGGATCATTCATATTTATTATAAACAATGACGGTAATATTATATTTTCACCTGAGAAGACCGGTATTTTCAGTGTAAAGGAGTTTGAAGATGTCGTTGACTTAAGAACAAATGAGAATACAGAACTTGCCGGATTTATTAAAGATGCATTAAGCGGTAATACAGATGTAAGGATGATAACTGTTGACGGAAAACAGTATTATATGTCCGGCTCAGTTATGTCTACCGTTGGGTGGGCAGTTGTTTCGGTTGTGGATAAAGATATTACCGATATTCCGGCGCAAAACATGATGGAGAGTTATGAGAAGATAAACGATGAGGCGGTAGCTTCCTTTGAGGATAGTTACGGTAACTCCAAGAGGATGATATTGATCCTGCTCATAATCATCCTTGTGTTCGGAACTCTTAGTGCGTTAGTACTTGCAAAGAAGATAGTAAAGCCGATAAATATCATGGCTCAAAAGGTTTCAGAGATAAACGGAGACAATCTGGATTTTGAAATGGAAAAGGTATACAAGACCAAGGACGAAATCCAGGTTCTTGCGGAAAGCTTTTCTGCTCTTTCTCAGAAAACCAAAGAATATATTAAAGAGATAACAAGGGTTACCGCTGAGAAAGAAAGGATCGGAGCCGAGCTTAATGTAGCTACGCAGATACAGGCTGATATGCTTCCGAGGATATTCCCTCCGTTCCCTGGCAGGAACGAATTTGATCTGTTTGCTTCAATGAACCCCGCAAAAGAGGTTGGCGGTGATTTCTATGACTTCTTCCTTGTAGATGAGAATAATTTGGCCATAGTGATGGCGGATGTATCCGGCAAGGGAGTTCCGGCAGCACTGTTTATGGTAATTGCAAAAACGCTGTTAAAGAATAGAGCACAGATGGGTGGAACACCTTCTGAAATATTGGCGGATGTAAATGACCAGCTATGTGAGGGAAATGAGGCAGAACTGTTTGTTACCGTTTGGATGGCGATAATAGATTTAACTACAGGTAAAGGACTTGCCGCAAATGCGGGGCATGAACACCCTGCCTTAAAACGTAAGGATGGTCAGTTTGAACTGGTTGAATATAAGCATTCACCTGCACTTGCCGTTATGCCGGGAATACCGTTCAGACAGCATGAATTTGAACTTAAACCAGGGGATGCATTCTTTGTTTATACCGACGGTGTAGCAGAGGCAACAAATGCGGATAACGAACTGTTCGGAAGCGAGAGAATGTTAAAGAGCCTTAACAGAGAATCCGGCGCTAAACCGAGCAAGATTCTTGAGAATGTTATGGACTCTATAGAGGAATTTGTGGCAGATGCACCGCAGTTTGACGATATTACAATGCTGTGCTTTAACTATTTCGGAAATGAATGAGGTAGACAATGAAAGAATTAACGATAGAAGCTAAAATTGAAAATCTGCAGAATGTTCTTGATTTCATTGACGGAGAACTTGAAAGTGCCGATTGCGGTATGAAAATCCAGATGCAGATAGATGTAGCGGTTGAGGAGCTTTATGTAAATGTTGCACATTATGCATATACCCCCGAGGTTGGAATGGTAACCGTAAGCATAGATTTTGAAGGAGAGCCTAAACAGGCAGTGATAACTCTTACGGACAGCGGGAAGCCTTTTGACCCTACAGCAAAGGAAGATCCGGATGTTACTCTTTCGGCGCAGGAGCGACAGATAGGCGGTCTCGGTATATATATGGTAAAAAAGAGCATGGACGGTATGAAATACAGACGTGAGGACGGAAAAAACATCCTGACGATAAATAAACAGATTTAAGGCTTTTGGAGAAAAACATGAGTTTAAATGATACGGTAAGAGCCGACAGGATACATATCGGCTTTTTTGGCAGAAGAAATGCAGGAAAGTCAAGCTTGGTAAATGCAGTAACCGGGCAGGAGATGGCTATAGTTTCGGAGGTAAAAGGAACCACGACCGATCCGGTCTATAAATCTATGGAACTGCTTCCTTTAGGACCGGTAGTTATTATCGATACTCCGGGTTATGACGATGAGGGAGAGCTTGGAAGTCTAAGAGTCTTAAGAACCGGTCAGGTTATGAACAAGACAGATATAGGAATCCTGGTAATAGACATGCTTTCCGGAATAGTACAGGATGACATAGAGATATATAATAAGCTTAAGCAGAAAAATATCCCTTTTATTGTTGTGCTTAATAAATGCGATGCTTCGTCAACGGATGCACTGGAACTGACAGCCTCGTTCAGACAGATGACAGGGGATAACAGTTGTCCGTGTATAGCTGTTTCTTCTTCTGAAAAGACTAATATATATGAACTTAAAGAACTTATAGGCTCCATGAAACCTGAAACGTCAGGCAGAAGGCTTGTCGCCGATCTCATTTCACCTAAGGATATGCTGGTACTGGTTATGCCTCAGGATGTAGCAGCACCTAAAGGAAGGCTTATTCTTCCACAGGTACAGATGATAAGGGATATTCTTGATGAGCATGCTATGGCACTGTGTGTTCAGACTGATGAGCTTGGAAGTGCTCTTGAAGCATTAAAGAATAATCCAGGACTGGTCATTACCGACAGTCAGGTTTTTAAAGCATGTGCAGAAATAGTTCCCGAGAATGTTCTTCTTACATCATTTTCTATTCTTCTTGCACGATATAAGGGATATCTTGACAGTGCCTTAAAAGGGATTGAGGCAATAAAAAGTCTTAAGCCTTCAGATAAGGTTTTGATTGCCGAAGGATGTACCCACCACAGACAGTGTAATGATATTGGCACGGTAAAAATTCCTAACTGGCTTAAGGCAAAACTTGGGTTTGAAGTGAGCTTTGACACCTGCTCCGGATATGAATTCCCGGATGATCTCGGAAAATATAAAGCTGTTATCCATTGCGGCGGATGCATGCTTAACGAGAGGGAGATAGGCTATCGTATAAAATGCGCCGCAGACCAGGGCGTACCTGTAACCAATTATGGAATTCTTATAGCGTATATTCAGGGAATTCTTGACAGATCGATAAAAATTTTTCAATAAACACCTATTCTTTTTTCCTGTTTATACCGATATATATCTTATAGGGATAACTATACCTATTTTTCAAGATAAAGAGGTTGTAGTTTTAGGGAGAGGATTTTTGGACAGGGAAAAGGATGTCAGCTATGAGGATTCGGGTTGCTATTATATTCTCAATATTGATCATAATCCTGACAGTCTGTACTTTATTGGCAAAACGTTCGCGTAAGGCAATAAGTGGGGCTGTTGCTTTTCTTGTGTCTTCTTTTATCCCGCCGGTTTTTGGAAATCTTATTATTCTCTGTACAGGAAATGAATTATTTGCTACCGTAGGCTATTATATATATTTTCTGGGAATGGATCTGATCATGTTTGCATTGATCGGATTTACAGCAAAATATTGTAATGTCAAATGGCCGCATAAACTTCTAGGTATCTTTGTTTATTCCATTCTTGCAATAGATGCGGTTCAGCTATTGTTAAATCCCATTTTTGGTCATGCATTTGAAACGGAACAAATGCAAATGGAGTTTGCGGTTTATTACCGGATTATTGCCAAAGCCGGACAGGCATTTCACCGTATTGTCGATTACAGTATATTCGGTGCGGTTATTATTGTTTTCATTGTAAAAATAATCAAGTCTGTACGTATATATGCAGAGCGTTATGTTATAATCCTTTTTGCCATGATATGCGGCGGTATTTGGGAGAGCTTTTATATTTTCTCAAAGACTCCGATCGACAGAGCTATGATTGGATTTGCGGCTATCGGTATTTTGATCTTTTATTTTGCACTGTATTACAGACCCTTGCGTCTGCTCGACAGAATGCTTGCGAGTATGGCTTCGGAGATGCCTGAAGCATTGTTTTTCTTTGATATGAACGGAATATGTATCTGGGCAAACGAAAAAGGTACAAAGCTTGTAGAGATAGAAGATAATGATTATGCTTTGGCAAAAGGAATTTTGGAAAAGACTTTCGGAAGCCTTGAACGTGAGGAAGAGGAATGGACAACAAATGTTGACGTTGATACCATATTCGGAACGAGACATTATATCCTGGAGATGAATACGGTACCTTATTCAGAAACCAAGAATGCAGGTTCCTTCTTAAGTGTCAGGGATAATACGGTTGAGTACCTCGCTCTACAGAGGCAGATATATAATTCCACGCATGACGCTTTAACGGATCTGTTTACGAGGGAACATTTTTTTGACTGCATAGATAAGACTTACCGGCCGAATTCGGATACGGATTACATGGTAATCTATTTTAATGTTAATAATTTTAAGATGATAAATGATGTCTTCGGGAATACTTTCGGAGACTGTGTATTAAAGGCTATAGCGGATAAGATAAGGACGCTTGTATCGGATTTCGAAGCTGATTGTATTTACGGACGTATTGTCGGTGATACTTTTGGAATATTTATGCCCGAAGCAGAGTTTGAAGAAAAGAAATTTGTTGATACTTTGGCCCATTTCCGCGTAACCGCCGGCTCAAGAAGCCATAATGTACTGATACATATGGGAGCATATCGTATACCTCACGGAACAGAGGTAGAGGCAGCTACCATGATGGACAGGGCAAGAATGGCATTTTCATCTATAAAGGATAACTATCAGGTTTTCATATCGTATTATGATGAGGAGATGAGATCAAAGGTTCTTTGGGATCAGAGTATTTCTTCGCAATTGTCTAACGCCATTAAAAAGAAACAGATACTTCCTTACCTTCAGCCGATTGTAAATAACGACGGAAAGGCGGTAGGAGCGGAGGCTTTAGTCAGATGGAACCATCCGGAGATTGGATTTATGTCACCGGGGTTATTTGTTCCGGTATTTGAAAAGAACGGCATGATCGCTGAAATAGACAAGCATATGTGGAGATGTGCCTGCGAGACTTTAGCACGATGGAAGAAAGAAGGCAAAGATTATTTTATTTCTATAAACATATCTCCAAAGGACTTTTATTTCATGGATGTAGTACAGGAGATTACAAATCTTGTTGATGAATTTGGAATTGAGCCTGTAAAACTGCGTATAGAGATTACTGAAACCGTTATGATGACAAATGCGGAGAACAGTATAGCAATCATTAAAAAATTCCAGGATGCCGGGTTTGTGGTTGAAATGGACGACTTCGGAAGCGGGTATTCTTCGCTCAACATGCTTAAAGAAATGCCTGTTGATATAATAAAGATAGACATGGGCTTCCTTGAAAAATCGGAAGCTGAAGACAGATCTGTAAAAATCCTTCGTAATATACTTAATATGACCTATGATTTAGGGATTGAGTCCCTTACCGAGGGCGTTGAAACAGCTGAGCAATACAAGATGCTTTCAGAGATGGGCTGCCATCTGTTCCAGGGGTATCATTTTGCAAAGCCAATGCCTGTTGAAGACTTTGAAAAATGGGCAAGTAAGTCATGATTTTATGACTTACCTGCTCACTTTTGCTGTCTACTGTTTATTGTCTGTTTATTTAACTCGTTAATGTTTTTTTCTACTTCCTACCGGCTCAATATCTCTGCCACATTTTTGTTCTTATCTCTTGACCATTTTTGAGTAATATACCCTTTTTTAGAGAAATATTCCGAAAGAAGTATGGCAAAAGTAAGGGATCTGTGCTGACCGCCCGTACATCCTAAGCCTACTACCAGCTGGGCTTTCCCTTCTTTTTCATACATGGGAAGAGTGCATTCGAGATAATCGACTATCCTTTTATAAAGAGCTTTTGAGTCATTTTGCGCCATGACATAATCGCGTACCTGGACATCCATTCCGGTAAGGTTTCTAAGCTCTGGAATATAGAACGGGTTCGGAAGACATCTGACATCAAATACTATATCTGCGTCGGAAGGGATACCGTATTTATATCCGAAAGCCACAAAGTTTAAGTGCATCCTTACATCATTTTCCGCACTTATAACCTGAAGTAGTTTTTCTCTGAGCTCGGAGGTGGAAAGAGATGATGTATCAATGATATAATCGGAAATCTGTCTTATACTTTCTAACTGATTACGTTCTGCAGAGATAGCACTGTTAAGATCGAGTTTACTGTCAAAAACCATGAGGGGATGAAGCCTTCGGGTCTCTTTATATCGCTTAAGCAGGACGCCGTCTTCACTGTCAAGATAAAGTACCCTTACATCGGTCAGCTTTTTAACTTCTCCCAGCTCATCGCTTAATTCTTCTGCTATGTGAGGGTTTCTGGCATCAGCCGTTATAGCCACGTACTTGGGAGAGTCGTCCATCTGCAGCATCATATCTACAAAGTTTGACAAAAGCTTTGTCGGGAGATTATCCACGCAGTAAAAACCGTTATCTTCAAGCATTTTCATGGTTTTCGATTTGCCGGCGCCGCTCATTCCGGTAAGTATAAGTAACTTCATTTATTAACCTCGCTTTCCGTAACCAACTGATCTGTAATGAAACGTTCGAGCAATTCCGAAGCCTCTTTTATAGGATCCTTTTCCATGTCTATCCACAGGATGTCTTTTCTTTTTCTGAACCAGGTCATCTGCTCTTTTGCAAGATGCCGTATTTCCATAAAAAGTTTATCCCTGAATTCCTCTTTTGAATTAAACTTTCCGCGAAGGTAAAGAAGGATATATCTGTATTCAAGTCCTAAACGGTAGAGAAAGTCATCGGAAACACCACTTTCTATAAGACCTTCTACTTCTTCTATCATGCCTTCTTCAAGTCTTTTATTAAGACGTTCTTCTATCCTTTTGTATAATTTCTGCCGCTCCCAGGTAACGCCTAAGACAAGGGTATCATATCTTTTTATGCTTTCCAGATTTAAAGGCTTATTCATAAGAACTTTTTCTGCAGCCCGTTCAAGACGTCTTTTGTTGTTAAGATCAAGTCCGGAGGGAAGTTCTTTAAGCTTCTCTGTTAACAGTTCTATAAGTTCTTCGCGGCTTAGAGCTTCCACTTTTTTTCTTAAAAGTTCATTTACGGGAGCTTCTGTAAGATTGTAGCCATCGACCACTGCATTGACATACAATCCGGTACCGCCGACAAGAAAAGGCAGCTTATTACGTGAGATGATATCATCTATTGCTTCAAAAGCAAGTCGCTGAAAATCTTTAAGAGAAAAGAAATCGCCCGGTTCTGCAACATCAAGAAGGAAGTGGGGAACCCCTTTCATCTCTTCGGGAGTAACCTTTCCGCTTCCTAAGTTAAGACCTTTAAATACCTGCCTTGAGTCAGCGGAAACTATTTCGGCACCGTATTTTTGTGCGAGTTCTATTCCAAGTCCGCTCTTGCCCGAAGCATTTGTTCCGGCTATTACTATGAGTTTGTTACGGATATGATCCTTTTCATTAATGATATCCATATCTGATACCTGTTCTTCTATAAAATCTTGTTTTTATGCTTAACCGGGGCGTTTAGTTAGTAATAATCTGCTCCGCAACTTCTTGCTTATTATGATATAACTGGTCAGATGTATGACAAATGTTACAAACCAGGAGATGGGATATGAAATGTAAACGGTCTGTATCTGATGATATTGTTCCATCTCAAAAACAGTGAATATCCATACGAGTCTGATACCGCATACACCGCACAGGGATACGACCATCGGAACGAAAGAGTGGCCTATGCCTCTTAATGCGCCGACCATTACATCCATTACTCCGCAGAGAAAATATACGGTACAGATATATGTCATTCTTCTTATCCCGGCGTCAATAACTTCTTCACTTGAAGTATAGATACCAAGAAGCGATCTTCCGAAAAACACCTCCAGATTGCCTAATACCAGTCCTGTAACGGTTACGCATAAAAGCCCGCAGACCGCTATTTTTTTAAGTCTGTCGTATCGCCCGGCACCAAAGTTCTGACTCATAAAAGAAAGAGTGGCCTGATGAAAGGCATTCATGGATACATAGACGAAGCCTTCAAGATTGGATGCGGCAGAACTTCCGGAAACTTCAATATTTCCGAATCCATTTATCGATTTCTGGATAATAACATTTGAAAGTGAAAAAATACAGCCCTGCATTCCGGCGGGAAGTCCGATCCTGAGTATTCCGATCAGTTCCTTTTTGTCTATCTTAAGTTCCTTTGGGATGAGCCTGATAGCTCCCTTTTCTTTTATCAAACAGAGTACTATCAGTGTAGCCGAGATACATTGCGATATAACAGTGGCTATAGCTACTCCGGCGACACCCATTTCGAATCTGATGACAAAGAGAAGGTTCAGAATGACATTTACAATTCCCGCAAGGGTAAGAAAATACATAGGCCTTCTGGTATCGCCTATGGCTCTTAATATGGCACTGCCGAAATTGTAGAGCATATTCGGTACCATTCCGATAAAATATATCCTGAGATATAATGCCGCTAAAGGCAGGACACTCTCAGGAGTATTCATCAGTCTCAATATATCTTCGGTCCACAGGAGTCCTACAGCATTAAGCAGAAAGCCGCCGAATATTGCAAGCAGCATGGAAGTATGTACGCTTTTTTTCAGCTCATCTTCCTGCTTTGCACCGTAATGGCGGGCAGCCATGACATTGGCACCGACACTTAACCCGATAAAAAGATTTATCAGTAGGTTAATAAGAGAACCGGTACAGCCGACAGCAGCAAGTGCGTCATCACCTGCGAAATTACCGACAACAACTACATCTGCAGCATTAAAAAGAAGCTGCAGGATGCTTGACAACATGAGGGGAACGGTAAACTTCAGCATCTTTGGAAGTATTGTTCCCTCACACATATTCATTTCATATGATTTACGTCTGTTCAATTAATTCATGCCCCCTGGAAGACGGAAATTTCTTTTCCGTCACTTTGCATGTGAACTCCTCCTTTACGGGTTCTGTAAAGTTTAACATTGGCCGATTCAAGTAAATCCTTTGTTTCGTCAGCTTCCTTATCTTCTTTTGAAGACGTGATCACGGCATATTTTGGTTTCAACTTATCGATAAGCTCTGAAAGGCATCCCATAAATTTTCCGTGGTACGGCATTTTTAATACATCGCAGCTCTTGGGATCGGTAGCGATATATTCACGTATTCTGTCTGACATTGCATCGCCCATAAAGACGAAGGAGTTATCTTTATATGTGATCCGCACGATGAGAGAGGAGTTATTGCTGGGATCAGCCTCATAAACCTCTCTTTCAGGTGCATCGATTTCGACTTTTATACCGTTGATATCAAAAGAGATATCTTCCCTGAGAACGGTTGTGGGGATGGACTTCTCCTTGACCCTACCCATGAAGGTGTTATATTCTTCTGATTCCTTTGGGTAGTTACTGGTATAAATCTGTTTTACGGCGATATTACCGAGGACTTTGTTAGCCCCGCCGACGTGGTCCTGATCGAAATGGGTTATGATAAGATAGTCCAGTGAGGCAATGTTATTGTTCTCCATATACTGGAGGATGTCCTTGCCCTGTCCTTTTTCACCTGTATCGATCAATATAGCGGTTTTCTTGTTATATATAAGAAAAGCATCGGCTTTTCCCATTTCAAAGAAAAACATTTCAAGATCACCCGCATCACCGGGATCACTATTTGTTTCTGAAGGTTTCGGAGTATTGTCCTTGGCAGGATCTCCGTTTCCGCTGTCACATCCTGTGAAAAGTAAGCTTAACAGCAGGATAGGCAATATAATATATTTTTTCATAAAGTATTCACCTCTTTTTTATATAAGAATGCCACACTTGAAAGAAAAATTCAAGTGTGGCTTTTAATTTCTAACAAATATGTATTAATTTGAAACTTTATAAGCATATAAATGCGTTACGGAGCCGGAGCTTCAGGTTTTACGGGTTCAGTGGGGGATGTTTCTTCGGGAGCATCCGTGAGTTCAGGAGTAGGTGTGATTTCAAAACTGCCGTCGCCGTCTTCTCTCGAATAACCTTCTATGATACCCTCCAAAGTACCTGTTTCAAGATATTTAGCATAATCTTCTTCTGTTAAGACATAAATCCTGCACTCAGCCGATTCTCCGTTAGCAAGGAATGCGAATACTGATGTTTCACCGGTGCTTTTTGCTTTGACACGGCCTATGGAAGTGATAGAAGCAACACCTTTATCAGAGGAATAGAATGCCGGCTTTTCAACGGTGTTAACCGGTGATACTATAGATCTGAGGGTCTTCTTCATGCCTACACAAAGAACTATTTCCGATTTCGTAAGTTTAATACTTATGGCAGCCGGACCTACAACTATGTTGCATTTTAAAGTCTGGGTGGCTGAATTGTCGGAAATAACGGTGGCGGTTATAACACATTCGCCGTTTGATATACCGGTGATGTAGCCCCTGTTATCTACATAGGCAACGGAAGTATCACTTGAACGGTAGACAATCTTCGCATCCTGAGGAACATTATATGCACGGAGCCGGAAGACTCCGTCTTTTGCAATGGAAGTCTCGCTTACATTCAGCCTGACTTCAGCCTCGGCGGCTTTGGCCTCTGCTGAACGCGGAGCGATTATAAAGAAGAGTGCAAGGATGAGTACAGGAACTGCAGTTTTAAGCAGTGATATGAATATTTTTCTCTTCATGACGTACCCTCCTTCCAATTTTTTAGCAAATCAATTTTAGCACCTCCTTTTGGCAAAAACAAGGCATTTTTGTAACAAAGATGTGAACTTAAAAAATTTTTAATATTTTAATAGTCAAATTGACAAATATCTGTTAAAATGTTATTTGGTTTAGTTTGTTTTAACGGATTTAAGCTTATGATCCGATCGTTTTATTACCTAGGAAACGCAGAAGGCGTTTTCGAGGTGACATTGATATAAAAAACCGGAGGATGATAGATATGAGTTCAGGAAATGTACAATATATTCTTATAGCTGACGATAATCCGGATATTACGGATGTACTTGCTAATTATGTAAAAAAAGAAGGTTTTGAGCCGCTTGTCGCAGCTGACGGGGATGAAGCTTTGAATAAGTTTAAGGAGTATTGCCCAGCAGTAGTACTTTTGGATGTAATGATGCCCAAAATGGACGGATACGAAGTCTGCCGTAACATAAGAGCGGTTTCGGATACACCGGTTATCCTGGTAACTGCACGCGGTGAAGACTTTGAAAGGATAATGGGACTTGATATAGGTGCGGACGACTATATAGTAAAGCCGTTCAGCCCCAGTGAGGTCATGGCAAGGGTACGTGCGGTACTCCGCCGTATGACGAGGCAGGAACATGCCGAAGGCGAACGGACACGTCTTACCATAGGAAATATGACCATTGATATAAAAGAATATTCATTATACATGGATGACGTACAGGTAAACATGACCAAAAAAGAGCTGGAGACCGTGTGGACACTCGCAAATAATCCCGAAAAGCTTTTTACCAGAGACAATCTCTTAAACAGTATCTGGGGCTACGATTATTACGGGGAAACAAGAACGGTTGATACACATATTAAGCGTATCAGAGGAAAACTCGACGCATATCCGCATCCGGAATGGAGTATAAAGACCGTGTGGGGCGCAGGATATAAATTTGTGATCAATAAGGACTCAAAGAACTGAAAACATCTTTGATCTATGAGGTGAAAAGCTTTGGCTTTAAAAGGCAAGAAAAAAATAAGCGGAATATTCTTAAGGCTGTTTGGATATTATCTGGTACTCCTGCTTCTGTTTACGCTTATCCTCGGAGTTACGTTCATGAACATGTACAGTAATTCGAACATTGAATACAGGAGCGAGGAACTGGAAAGAGTAGGAAAGATTGCAGCGGATTCCATAAGGGAATTTATTCTGGACAACGATTACGAAGGAGCACTTTCGTATCTCGAAGTATTTAATGAGATTCAATCCGGAGAAATCTGGATACTGTCAAATCCGGATGCAAACCGTCCGCTCAATAAAAGACTTGAGACCGTAAAAACAGAAACTGTAAATTCGCAGTCTGAATTTGCAGAACTGCTTGAACTGGCACTGTCAGGCAAGAAAAAAACAAATTCTTTCTTTAGCAATATACACTATGCTACGGCTATTTCAGCCGGGATTCCGATCTACGGAAGGGGCAATGAGGTATGCGGAGCGCTGATCATAACGGAGGCACTTACCGATCTGGATGAGATCAAGAGCACCGGCGTAAACATGATCTTCTTAAGCGCCACCGGAGCAATGATAGTAGCAGTAGCGGTTTCGGTACTGTTTGCAAGCCAGATTACACGTCCGCTCATGAAGGTAAGAGGAGTTACAAAAGCTCTTCAGAACGGTGACTATACAGCAAAAACCGGCCTCGTCACCAATGATGAACTGGGTGAGATGGCAAAAAGCATAGATATGCTTGCAGACCGCCTTTATCAGAATCAGAAGGAAGCCGATAATATCGAACAGATGCGTCAGGATTTCTTTGCAAATGTTTCTCATGAGTTAAGGACTCCCATAGCCGTAGTAAGGGCTTACACGGAATCTATGGTGGACGGTGTTGTTACAGACCCTGAGAAAGTCGAACAGTACAATAAGAGGATACTTGCCGAGTGCAAGAGCATGGAACGTCTGGTAGGGGATCTTCTTACATTGTCGAAGATGCAGAATCCTGATTTTAAGATTGATGCAGAGCCGGTAAATCTGGTACATATTTTTGAAGAAATAGTCCGTTCAGCCCTAGCCATAAGTGCAGAGCGAGGGATACAGATAGCTATGCACCGGGAAAGCAATGTATATATGATCATGGGCGATTATGACAGACTGCGCCAGATGTTCATTGTAATACTTGATAATGCCATTAAATTTTCGAATCCCGGGAAAACCATTCACTTGAATCTAAGATCTGAAAAGAGAAAAGTCATCTGCAGCATAAAGGATGAAGGAATAGGAATAAGTGAAGAAGAACTCCCGAACATATTTGAGAAGTTCTATAAATCGAAACTGAGACAGAATGCAAAGGGAACAGGACTCGGACTGCCCATTGCAAAACAGATAGCCCTAAAACACGGCGGTACAATAGATGTGAAGAGCAAGGTCGGAAAAGGAACCGAGTTTATATTTACCTTTGACGAGATATTTGAAGAAGACCTGTAACGTAAACGGAGGATTTTATGTGGATAGCGGATAAGTGGAAGGATTATGAGGTTCTGGACTGTTCGGGCGGTGAAAAACTCGAACGCTGGGGAAAGTATATTCTTCTTCGACCGGATCCGCAGGTTATATGGGATACGCCTAAAGAAATCCCGGAGTGGAAAAAACTTAACGCCCATTATCATAGAAGCTCTAAAGGAGGAGGAGAATGGGAATTTATAAGTCTTCCCGAACAGTGGAGCATTTCATATAATATTTTAAACTTTAACCTGAAACCATTCAGCTTCAAACATACGGGATTATTTCCCGAGCAGGCCGTTAACTGGGAATGGATGAGCACTCTGATAAAGGAAACTTTAAAAAAAGAGCCGGGCAGGAGTCTGAAAATCCTTAATCTTTTTGCATATACAGGCGGAGCAACGGTTGCATGTGCAAGCTCGGGACCGGTAAGCGTTACTCATGTTGATGCGTCAAAAGGTATGGTCGGATGGGCAAAGGAAAATGCCGCACTCTCCGGACTGGCTGAAGCTCCCATAAGATATATCGTAGATGACTGCAAAAAGTTTGTTGAACGTGAGATAAGAAGAGGAAATCATTATGACGGTATAATCATGGATCCGCCTTCTTACGGAAGGGGACCGAAGGGAGAGATATGGAAACTTGAAGAAAACCTGTATCCTTTTGTGGAATTATGTACCGGAGTATTATCCGAAAATCCCCTTTTTGTATTGATCAATTCTTATACTACCGGACTTCAGCCTGCGGTACTCTCGTATATGCTTAATACTTTGATAGTTAAACATTTTGGAGGCAGTGTGGAAGCATCCGAAATCGGCCTTCCGGTAAAGGCAAACGGACTGGTACTTCCTTGCGGAGCTTCCGGCCGATGGTTTTGTAGTTGAAAAAATTTTAAAATAGTGGTATTATCTTCGGGAAAGTTTTTTTTGAAAGGAAATAAAATTTATGGGTGATGAAATTGAAAAAATGGATGAGCTTAAGGAAGAATCCGAAGTATCGGAGGATATTGAAGTGAAGAACTCCGAGTTACCGGAGGACGCTGAGGCAGATGGAGATTCCGAAGCTTCAGAAGACGATGAAACAGAAGAGAGCGGAGAGGAACTGCCTGAAAGCAAACCTGCAAATGATTCTCCCAAAAAGACAGATATTTCAGGTGACAGTAACGTCGGGAAACCTCAGAAGGGGCTTACCGGAATCGTGATCGCACTGGCATTTGTTATAGTATGCCTGGTAGTAGTCCTGATCATAGTGATCATAAATAAAAACAATGAATCGGATAAAAAATCCGACACAGCACAGACTCAGACATCTACGGATATTACTGTTACGCCTGAAACCGAAAAAAGCGCAGAAGGCGATACTAAAGAAGATGGCGACTCAGGCACAACAGAACCTGAGGTTACGACTATACCTGAATTTAATGTTACCACCGTACTCGGAAAGTACAAGGGCGTAGAAGTTGACTATCAGCTTCCTCCCGTTACCGAAGAAGATGTGGATGGAGCCGTAGAGTATTTCAAAAATTCTCTTACAGAAGAAGTAGAAATTGAGGGCAGAGCCTTAAAAGAAAGCGACATTGCAGTTATTGATTTTGAAGGAACCATTAACGGAGAAGCTTTTGAAGGCGGCTCGGGTACAGACTATGAGCTTGCGCTTGGATCCCATACATTTATTGATGGATTTGAAGACGGGCTTATAGGAAAAAATATCGGAGATGTCGTATCCCTTGATCTGACATTCCCTGAAAATTATTCAGAAGAGCTGGGAGGAAAAGCTGTTAACTTTAAGGTTACCATTAAATCAGGTCTTGAGGAAGTGACTCCTGAACTTACAGATGAGGTTGTTGCAGAGAATTCCACATGTAAAACCGTTCAGGAATACAGGAATATGGCTCGCCAGGAGCTTGAAGAGCAGGCAAAGGAATATGCCGATTCACAGATGAAGAACGATATAATGAATAAGGTCATCGAAGGAGCAACCTTTACCGGCCAGATACAGGAACAGATCGCGTATGAAGAAGAGGATGCCATAGAGTATTACGATGCTATGTGTTCGGCTAACTTTGGTATTGACGGCGCCACATATTTCGGATATATCTGGGGCATTACCCAGGATGAATATTATGCCATGGTACATGAAGAGGCTGAGACTTCGGTAAAATATAACTACATTCTTGATGAAGTGGCAAAGGCTGAAGGCTTTACCGTATCAGAGGAAGAATATAAAGCAAAGTTTGAAGAGACTTTTTATAACTATTACGGATTTGCTTCAGAAGAGGATGTATATGCTGAAATTTCAAAAGAAGAGGCCCGCAAGATAATAGAGGGTTACGTTCTTCATGACAAGGCAGAAGCTGTTATTATGGATAACGCCATAGTAAATAACAAGCCTGAAGAATGATACTTATATGTGAACTTTTACCGCGGGACTGCGGTTTTAGAATATTAACAAAAACAAGGAGGGTTTTATGAGCGACAAAAGTTTTGAAGATGAGAACTTTGAGGATTCTTTTGATCAGGTGACTCTGACATTAGAGGATGGCTCGGAAATGACATGTGACGTTATAGCAGTGTTCCCTTGCGAAGACAGAGACTATATCGCACTTCTTCCGGAGGATGATCCTGACGGAGATTTCCTGCTCTATCGTTTTATTTATGACGAGAACGGAGATCATGAACTGGACGATATCGAAGATGATGAGGAATTCGAGAAGGCCAGTGAAGCGTTTGATGCGCTTATGGATGACGAAGAGTATGACGGAATGTTCGGAGACGAAGACGAATAAAACAAATAAATAAGCAAACCAAAAAGGAGGATGGTATCTTGGGTTAAGTCTCGTCAAGGTACCGTGATCATGATGAAAAAAGTAATATTTGATAATTCGGCAGCAAAAGTATTCGTTAGCAGCGATGAAATCAAAAATATGGAAAAAACGGTTTTAAGCGCAAAAGAAGAACTTGTGAACAAAACCGGAGCAGGTAATGACTATGTTGGCTGGATAGACCTTCCTTCAAAATATAACAAGAATGAATTTGCCCGCATTAAGAAGGCAGCAGAGAAGATTAAATCAGATTCTGACGTACTTCTGGTTATCGGTATCGGAGGTTCATATCTTGGCGCAAGAGCAGCCATTGATTTCCTTCGCCACAGCTTTTATAACAATATTTCGAAGGAACAGCGCAAGACTCCTGAGATTTATTATGTAGGAAACAGCATAAGCACCCAGTATATGGCTCATCTTATGGATGTTATCGGTGACAGGGACTTCTCGATCAATATGATCAGTAAATCGGGAACCACTACCGAGCCTGCTATTGCTTTCAGAATTTTCAAGAAGAAGCTGATAGAAAAATATGGTAAAGAAGAGGCTAACAAGAGAATCTATGCTACAACAGATAAGGCAAAGGGAGCATTAAAGAAGGTTGCCGATGAGGAAGGATATGAGGAGTTTGTAGTACCGGATGATATCGGAGGACGTTTCTCAGTACTTACAGCAGTAGGTCTTCTTCCAATAGCAGTCAGCGGAGCAGATCTTGACGCTCTTATGAAGGGTGCAAGGGATATGAGAAAGATCTGTCTTGAGGCAGAGTATGACAAGAACCCTGCACTTCAGTATGCAGCAACCCGTAATATTCTTCTTCGCAAGGGTAAGTCGATTGAGATTTTAGCTAATTATGAGCCTGCACTCCATTATGTAGCAGAATGGTGGAAGCAGCTTTACGGCGAGAGCGAGGGTAAGGATCAGAAAGGAATCTTCCCGGCAGCAGTTGACCTTACAACCGATCTTCATTCCATGGGTCAGTTTATTCAGGACGGTCAGAGAACTCTTTTTGAGACCGTTATCGAGCTTGACGGAGCAGATACCGATTTAGTTATCGAGAAAGAAGATGTAGATCTTGACGGACTTAACTATCTTGCAGGAAAAACTGTTGATTTTGTAAATAAGAGCGCTATGAAGGGAACCCAGCTTGCACATACCGACGGCGGAGTACCTCAGCTCAAGGTTTATGTTCCTGACAGAAGTGAGCATTCGTTAGGACAGCTGTTCTATTTCTTTGAGTTTGCATGCGGTATAAGCGGTTACATTTTGGGCGTAAATCCTTTCAATCAGCCCGGTGTGGAAAGCTACAAGAAAAACATGTTCGCTCTATTGGGAAAACCCGGATATGAGGAGCTTTCCAAGGAGCTTGCTAAGAGATTATAAAATTTTATATTGGCAACGGAAAATGTATGTGATATAATAACTTCCATATTGCAAAGAAATATATTTATAAAGGAGAAAAATAATGAACGTTTCACCACTTCAAAAGGCCAGATATGGGTATACTCCGAAGCTTCCCGGAATGCTCAGAGGCGGTATCTCAGAAATCAGTGTTAAAGTAGGCGCACCTACACAGAGTGTAGCAGATCAGGACAAGATCAAGGAACTTTTCCCTAATACATACGGAAAAGAGGAGATCACATTTGTAAAGGGTACAAACACCTCTGCAGCAAAGAAGCAGGTAGTTGGCGTTATCCTTTCAGGCGGACAGGCACCCGGTGGACACAATGTTATCTCAGGTCTTTATGATGCACTTAAGGCTACAAATAAAGATAATGTACTTTTAGGATTCAAGGGTGGCCCCGACGGACTTCTTAATAACGATTATGTTGAGTTTACAGACAAATTTATTGATGATTACAGAAATACCGGCGGATTTGATATCATCGGTTCAGGCAGAACAAAGCTTGAGACAGAAGAGCAGTTCAAAAAAGTAGTTGCAAATGCAAAAGTAAACGGACTTACAGCTATCGTTATCATCGGTGGTGATGATTCCAATACAAATGCTGCTACACTTGCTGAGTACATGGCAGCTAACGATACCGGTATTCAGGTTATCGGATGTCCCAAGACTATCGACGGTGACTTAAAGAATGAGGATATTGAAGCTTCATTCGGTTTTGATACAGCTACAAAGACATATTCAGAGCTTATCGGAAACATCGAGAGAGATGCTAACTCTGCAAAGAAGTATTGGCATTTCATCAAGGTTATGGGCCGTTCTGCTTCTCACGTAGCACTCGAGTGCGCTCTTGAGACACAGCCTAACATCTGCCTTATCGGCGAAGAAGTAGCAGCTAAGAAGATGTCTCTTGCCCAGATCACAAATTATATTGCAGACGCAGTTGAGAAGCGTGGAAATGCAGGCAAGAATTTCGGTGTAGCTATCATTCCTGAGGGTATCGTAGAGTTTGTTCCCGAGTTCTCTGCACTTATCGCAGAAATCAATGAGCTTCTTGCAGGCAGCAAGACTGACGAGTTCAATGCACTTCCCGACTGGAATGCAAAGTATGAGTTCATCAAGAAGGGTCTTACAGCTGATTCATTTAAGGTATTCGATATCCTTCCTCAAGGTATCCAGCAGCAACTCTTCCTTGAGAGAGATCCTCACGGAAACGTACAGGTTTCACTCATTGAATCAGAGAAGCTTTTTGCAGAGATGGTTGCAACAGAACTTAAGAAGAGAAAGGCAGCAGGAACCTATACCGGCAAGTTCGGAACACAGCATCATTTCTTCGGATATGAAGGAAGATGTGCATTCCCTTCAAACTTCGATGCAGATTACTGCTACTCACTCGGATACAACGCATTTATGCTCATCCAGTACGGCTATACAGGATATCTTTCAAAGGTTTCTAACCTTTCAAAGCCCGCTGAAGAGTGGAATGCGGGCGGTATGCCCATCACTAAGATGATGAACATAGAGAGACGTAACGGAAAGGATAAGCCCGTTATCAGAAAGGCACTTGTTGAGCTCGACGGCGAACCTTTCAAGTACTTTGCTGCTCATCGTGAAGAGTGGGCTGTAGAGACCTGCTTCACCTATCCCGGTGCTATCCAGTACTACGGACCTGCAGAGGTTTGTGACCTCACAACCAGAACACTTGCGCTTGAAAAAGGTGGAAAGATCTGAGTTGATCTAAAGATAATAGAATGATGTAATAATATAGGCCTGTTCTTGGAAACGAGAGCAGGTCTTTTGGTTTAATGGTATTTTGTTTTATACAACTGGCTAAGAGATTTGCTGCCCTATACAAGTGTCTGTGCTAAGGCAACGAGCACCGGCATGGTTATGATACAGAGAATAGTAGTTAGGGATATCATCCCGACGGAAACTTCTGTGTCCCGGTCGTATTTCATGGCAAGCATTCCACTAAGTGCCGCAGACGGAGCGGAACAGGCTATAACACAGGCGGTCATAACCTCTTTTTCGGCTTTAAACAAGAGGCATAATATAATTGCTATGGCAGGCGACGCGAGAAGTTTCAAACAGGAGCCTACATATACCCATGCATTTGTAAAAGTGGCTTTAAGATCCGTATTTGCCAGATAAAATCCTATGATAAGCATCGGCAGAGGAGTATTAAGTGCGGAAAAATACTCCAGCGGTGAATAAATGAGTTCCGGGAGTTTGAACTGGGTCAGGAACATAATAAGCCCGATAAAGATTCCTATGATAGGAGGGTTGAGAAGGATTTTCTTTAAATTGATCTTTGCTTTATCTTTACTGAGAAGCTTTACTCCGTATGTCCATACATAACAATGGAAAATTGCAATATAGGCCGCACCGTAAAACACACCTATGTCCCCGAGTAGAGCTCTTTGGAGGGGGAGTGCCATGTATCCTGCATTAGGATAGGCTGAAGCAAACTGAAGGACGCAGTTCTTGTCCGGATTCTTATCTCTGATCAACAGCCGAGCCAAAACGGAATTAACAAAAAATACGAGAAAAGCAAGCCCGAAGGAAAGCCCTAACTGCATAAGAAGCTCACTTTTAAACTCCCTTTGAAATGATATGATAAGGTTAGAAGGAGTAACGATATATACAACTATATCTATGAGCCCGGATACCTTCGATTTATCAAGTATATGGAATTTAGTAAGCGTAAAACCTGCTGAAATCAGCAGAAACAATATAAAAACCTGCTTTGCAACAGGTAAGATATTTTCAATCATAATATCCTCCGCAATTTTGGATAGAAGGATTATACAACGAAATATTTCAAATGACAAGCGAAAATAACGAGAGCCGCGGTGAATTCCGCGGCTCTTAAATTATGGTACCTTTGTATTTTTCTATAGAAACAATGATTTCGTAAAGTTTTTTCTGATCGGGCAGAGGTTTGGACAGGATAAGGTCATAACAGCACGAAGGATAATTTGGTACTTCCGGAGTATCGATATCGGTATCGCCACAAGGAGGATCAAGCTTATCAAAAAGCTCTGAAAGGCTAACATTTAAGGCTTTGCTCAGCTTTAAAACGCTTTCTATGGTCGCATTTTTCTCACCACGCTCGAGCTGACCTATATATGTGGGATGACAATCAGCTAACTCCGCCAGCTTTTCCTGGCTCAGCCCCAGGTGAAGACGATAACTTTTAAGCCTCTGTCCTAAGCGATATCTGAAGTTATCCATATGGAACCTCCTTTAATAATGGTAAATAGAAACATGAAATAATCATCTATTTTAACAAAAAGAAAGGCTATATACTATAAGTATAAATTTGACGATAAGATATACTATAGAAACTGATAAAATATGCCTCTAAAGTTTGAATTGATAATAATTATATTTTCATAAAAATCTATATATACTATTGATATTATTAACATATAGTAGTATACTATAAATATCATTTTATCGGGTCGGATTTTAAAATTTCCGGCGTCCAGGGAAAGGAGAGGTAATATGGGTATTGACGAAAGAAATTTGAAAGGAAGAAGAGAAAAAACTAAAATCAAGACAGTTTTGTGCGAAAAAGGCATAGGACTGTTTTTCTTTAGCTTGTTTTTATCGGCTTTTATTGTTGCGGGGCTTATGCCTGGCAAGGAAGCTAAGGCTGAGGATGATTATGTTACAAACGATAATGTAGCCATTAACGCTGAAAACTTCCCTGATGATGATTTTAGGGATTATGTTTCAGAACACTTTGATTCTGATGGAGATGGAACACTTTCCGTGAAAGAGGTTAAAAGTGCAAAATCTGTATACATGTATTATGATCCAGATGTTCCACCGAGCTATATGTGTTATTCACTTTCAGGAATCGAGTTTTTGACTTCACTCGAAAGTATAACTGTAAAATATCAAAGTATAAAAACACTTGATGTTACTAATAATACTAAATTGGTTTACCTTGAATGCAAAGACTGCGGATTAGAGTCGCTGAATGTAACATCTTGTCCTAAATTAGAAGAATTATATTGCCCAGGAAACGATTTAGAGTCGCTTGACATAATATCATGCCCTAGGTTAGAAACTTTATCTTGCAATTACAACTTATTGACATCACTTAATATAGCATCATGTCCAGAACTAACAAAAATTGAATGTGAGGGCAATCAGTTAACATCACTTGATTTATCAGCATGTTCGAAATTAAGACGCTTGATATGTAATGATAACCAAATAACAACACTTGATTTATCGCCATGTCCGGAACTAAGACGCTTAGAATGTAATGATAATCAAATAACAACACTTAATGTGACATCATGTCCGGAATTAAGAGAATTAGAATGTAATGACAATCAAATAACAACACTTGATCTGACATCATGTCCTATATTAACAGAGTTATACTGTTTTAATAACCAGATATCATCACTTGATATAGTATCATGTCCAGTGCTATTTCAATTGGATTGCAGAAGTAATCCGATGACAAAACTTAATATCGCGAATTGTAGAATTCTTTGTTATCTTTACGAAAAAGGATCTGATGTTATCGGAGAATATGAAGAGTTTGTCTGGATTGATCTGGAAGTAGGTGATGACGAATATATAGGATTTACAAGTAAATTATATTTTAATCCTGATATAGAAATAATATCATACATGCCAATGGAGATAAGAGAACAGCCTGTGGATGTCGCTGTTAAAGAAGAGGAAACAGCAACGTTTATAGTTAATGTGGCTGGAACTGGTCTTAAATATCAATGGCAGGTTAGTAAGGATGACGGAAAAAACTGGATTGATTCCAATTTGAGCGGATATGACAAGGCTAAGCTTTCATTTACTGCTACAAAGGCAAGAAACGGATATAAATTCAGATGCGTTATAACTGACAAAAAGGATGAGACTATCATTTCAGATGTTGTAACCCTTGCAGTATTCGCTAACGGAGAAGTTTATGTATGCATAAATGAGGAAAACTTCCCGGATGCAATTTTCAGAAACTATGTTTCAGAAAATTTTGATACTGATTACAATGGATATCTTTCAAAGAGTGAAATAGCAGCGATAAAAGAGGTAGATATAGAGGGTACTGAGTGCGTCTCTCTTGTGGGAATTGAATTTTTAACTTCTCTCGAGATTCTTTATTGTGAAGGAAATAGCTTAACAACATTGGATGTAAGTAAAAATACTAAATTAGAAGAGCTGTTCTGTGGTTATAACCAAATAACAACACTTAATGTAACAGGCTGTTCGGTGCTTAAATGGCTTGATTGTCGAAATAATCAATTAGAGCTGCTTGATATAACAGAATGTCTGTCCCTTACAAATCTTTATTGTATGGAAAATAAATTAAAGTCACTTGATATAACAACATGTTCCATGCTTGCAAGCCTTGGCTGTAGTTCCAACCAAATAGAGGCACTTGATTTAACAGGGTGTCCATCCCTTGAAGACCTTTATTGTGGGGGAAACAAATTAAAGTCACTTGATATAACATCCTGCACAGAACTTATAGAGCTTTCTTGTGAAAACAACCAGTTAGAGTCACTTAATATATCATCATCCCCTAAATTGACATTTCTAAATTGTTGGTTAAATAAAATAGAGTTCCTTGACATAGCATCTTGCCCAATGCTTTCAGATTTTACTTGTGGAAGTAACAAAATAAAGACACTTGCTACAGCGTCATGTCCTGAACTTACATTTATTTCTTGTGAAAATAACCAAATTGCTTCACTTGATATAACATCTTGTGTTAAACTGGAATCGTTATATTGTTATAAAAACCGAATATCAAAACTTGACATTTCAAATTGTAAATATCTTTGTGAAATATACGATATGGGATCTACTACGCCCGGAGAATATTCGGGGTGGTTATCAACTGAAGATGGTGAGACATTATGTGTTTTGATGTTTGATCCCGAGGTAGAAATAACATCATATGTGACATTAACAATAGAAGAGCAGCCGGTTGACGTTACTATTATAGAAAGAGCTAACGCAGAATTCAGTGTTAAGACTGTTGGAACTGGTCTTAAATACCAGTGGCAGGTCAGCAAGGATGGCGGAAATACCTGGACTGACTCAAGTTTGAGCGGATATAATACAGATACTCTTACCGTTTTGGCAACAAAGGCAAGAAATGGATATAAGTTCAGATGTGTTGTAACTGATAAGAAGAATACTACAGTTACTTCAAGTATTGCTACACTTACCGTTTTACCTAATATAGAAAATGTATCTATTGATGAAAAAAATTTCCCGGAT
>JAFXXN010000017.1 GCA_017542245.1 Lachnospiraceae bacterium | reverse complement strand
GTTAAATCATCGAACCTTAGTACAGGCTCTATGAGCAGGAGCAACGGCGGTTATACCTCATCTGTATCAACAACTTTAAACGCTCCTTCCGGCTACAAGAGTGTATGTGTAAACAGCAGCCATAATGTATCGGCATCTGGTCAGAGCTGGCATGCATCAACGTCTGCAGATTATTAATCAGATTATAACTGCTTGATCTTCAGATCAATTTGCATCTTATGAACTGCGGTGGTATTGCTCATTCAAAAGCAATACCACTGCGAATTTAAATACTCTAATCAGACGGCATGATAAAAGCAGTGGGTGTCATTTCAAAAACAAGACATTTTCGTAGTAATAATGCCGGGCTGCTTTCGCATTTGAGGTCATACAAAGGACACATGCACATTATAGATTAATCCTGTGGGAAAAATTTTGATGGAAGAAAAGGAGAATAGGAATGAAAAAAGCCTTACAAAAAGTCATTTGTTCAACACTGTTTATTGCTATGGTTCTGCCAATAGCAGCATGCGGTAAAAAGGACGAGAGCTGGACAACCATAAGCACCTCGCAGGAAGATCAAAATGTTGTAAATGCGGATGTTACTAAAATTACTTTCGCCGTGCCCGATTTTTGCAAAGTCGACAGTAATCATCTGAAGCTTTTCAATGAGGAGCTTCAAAATGACGGTCACAACTATCAACTTGAGATAAAGACGCTTGCTGACGAAGAATACTTTTCGAGTCTCGAGAATGAATTGAAAAACGGAAATGTAGATGTTGCATTTTTAGGATTAGGTGATGGAAGCAACAGTATAATAAGCCTAATCAACTCAGGCTTGTTACTTAACCTTGACGAGATACTCTCGTCAGAAAAAGGGAAAGCATTATATGATTCTTTCCCAAAAGCTTTATGGGAGTCTGTTAAGTGTAACGGCCACGCTTATTCTATACCGAACGCTAATGCCAGCGATCTCGGTGTATATGCAGCATTTAATAAGGATTACATCGAAGAAGCTGCGATTGAAAGCTGGGACGGAAGCATTGAAGGCATTTACAAGATAATTAAGAACGTTAAATGGAATGATGAGGAAGCTCCCCGCCTTCAGTATCTGGTATCCGATTTTGATTTTGCAGATATGATCAGATGTGAGTTCCAAAATGGCTTGCTTTATGATTATGACACCATGAAAATAGAGAACCCTTTGGAATCGGAGAAATTCATCAATTACTTTAAAGTGCTTGAGCAGATGAAGTCTGACGGGTATCTGGCTGATTCCGTGTCATACTATCAGAACACCTCATATGCCGACGAGAATGCAAACTTAACTTCGGGTAAATTTCTTGTTGTATTAGCAACAGGTGAACCTGATGAATACTTATTAAAGAATAATATCTGCATAAAACAAACAAATTCTTACCTGTCATCAAGGATAAACGGCTCCATCGGAATCTCAAAAGAAACCGGCAATCAGGATGCAGTTGTGGACTTTCTGGGCATTCTATACAGTGAAGAAAAGTATGCAAACATTTTAATATACGGCAAACAAGATGAGGAATATAAGCTTGCAGACGGTTTCCCGGTAAACATGGATGGTTCTGAAGTTCACGATAATTATCTTGCAAAGATTTGTCTGAACCTGTTTATAAATGTTCATCCGGTTAAAGATGACATATTTACACATAACCGCAAGGAAACTTTTTTCGCATTCTATGATGATATTAAACTATCACCTTTTATCGGATTCGAAGCAGATTACGCCGGTGCCGGTACTATCTCGAATGATCTCGAATTATTTATGGAAAAACTTAGCCAAAAGTCATTGGATGAAGCTGTCAGTGCGTATTCCGGGAAGTTTAAATCAGATGGCATTGATGCCTATATAGATTCTGTGAAAAAACAGTGGGATTCATTTCATCAATGATCCTTAATAGGAAATCTGTCAGCAAAATGCCATAGAGGAAAGACATGAAAAACAAGCTTATAAACAAAATATTATCTCTGATTTTAATATCTGCAATGCTGCTTCCGGCCGCATCATGCGGAAAGAAGACCTCCGGGAAAGCGGAGAAAAAGATAGCTTCTGATGATCCCTGGTTCGACTACAAGGTATACAGTATCAAGCCGGATCTTGATACCGGCGGTAAAGAGATCAACTTTAGTACGCAACAACTTGCAGGTGCAGATGACAAATATATCGTAGTATTCTCATATGGCTACTATGTTAATCCGAATCCAAATGAGGAATACTACACAAGTGATTATTCCTACTATATGGCCATCGTAATTGACCGGAATACGGGTGATAAGATCAACACCATCGATTATGGTCAATATCTTTCAGGCAATGGCTTTATTAATGATGTCAAGTATTTCAACGGAAAGATCACTTCAAAAGTATATATAGAGGATGAGAAGGGCGGCCGCACCGTAGAGATGGATAATGACGTCCTTACGGGGAAAAAACTTGATGAACGCGCATGTGCCGAATCATATTCCGGCTTTAGTAAAGCATTATTCCAGGTCGGTGATTATTCGATCCTCGCAGAAAACGCAACTGATCAAGGCAGTTCATCATCAGAATTCTATTATGTGCTTACGATCATTCCTTCCGAAGGAAAAGAATATAACGTTAAATTGAAGAAGGAACGTACGGATCTGTTTTCTGTCTCTGTTGTCCTTCCATTGGACGAAGACAGGCTCCTGGTGCCGGTTATGTC
>JAFXXN010000085.1 GCA_017542245.1 Lachnospiraceae bacterium | reverse complement strand
TTGCGCATCGAAGGATCATCAACCTTATAGAACATATCGAAAACATGCGTGTAATGGCTGTGGCCGGACAAGACATAATCGTACCCTTCATAGCCTTCCCAGGCGCCGTCTGAGCCGTTCGCATTGTCAGGCTTGATAGCTTTCCAATAAGGATCAGCAAGGCTTCCGTGGATAGCCAGGAACTTCTTCCCTTCTAGCTCGAATTCGGTCTTGCCTGACTTGCCTTCCATGCCGTTAAGATATTGCAAGGATTCGGGAGTCAGCTGTGATTTGGTATATTTTGCAGACAGAACGCCTCTCTCGGTCGAGAAATGGGCATAATCGTCTTCCATTATCGACTGTTCGTGATTGCCCCAGATATTACATACGATCGGAATATCAAGGGTCTTGATCATCGAGATCACTTCATTGGAGCGCATTCCGTAGTTGATCAGGTCACCCAGGAGCGCGATGTGATCAGGCTTTACATTCGCCCTGATATCATTTAAGACGCTCTCCAAAGCGGATACATTTCCATGAATATCCGATAGAATTGCAATTCTCATAAGTATAAGCACACCACCATTTCTATTTATTAATAATAATATAAAATGGTGAAATCGCAAAATCTCTGGGAAACGGCGGCAAGTTAATCACAAGGCAAATATTGCAAACCCTCAAATCGTACGTTTTTTACCCCGAAAAAGGTACGATTTTACTCGTTGCAACTTGCAAGCCCTCAAATCGTACGTTTTTTACCTCAAAAAACGTACGATTTTGCCCTTTGCAACTCGTGGAAAAAAAGCTGCCTCATTATGAGAACAGCCCTTTGTTGATTACATACTCACAAAAGCGTTATAGGCTTTCTGCATGCCCTTATCTGCAAATTCTGGTTCTGTCTGTTCAGTCCGTTCTTTCAGATTTCCTACCGGTGTCTTGTAAACGCTGAACGAAATTACAAACTTTCCGTTTATCGCAGTAACGACGCATTCTTTCTTTTCGCTGCCATAATAATAATCAAATTTCTCTCCGACTTTTAATTTTCTGTATTCATCGGAATCAGCATCAAATTCGAAAACCCTGGCATAATGCTGAAGATACGTAGCGTTTTCGCCTTCTCCTTCGCCGGGATAATCAAGCCAGATGTATACAAAATTCAATATTCCAACACTCTTATTATTCTCAGCTGTTTCAGAACTCTGAGTCGTATAATTCATAAAAGACGAACCAAGATTGCCTTGCATTTTGGCAAAGACATAATCGAAGGTGATCTCCGGTTTGTCAGCAGGCTTCGAGAATACTTCCGGCAGTTTTGCAAATGCTTCATAAATCTCCTGAAGGTTTCCCAAAGTATAATCAGGAGAATGCTCGGATACATATGAATCAGTGCCGGATTCCCCTTTAGTTCCACATAAGCAGATTACAAATTTACCATTAATTGCAGATACTGTTGCTCCAACCGGGAAACCAAAGCCTGAGAAGAATGAGACTTCATCTCCGACTTTTAAGTTCCTGTATTCAAATGAATTAGTGTCAAATTCAAGAATGTCGGCTCTGACAAGAACATCATCTTCCTTAGTGTCGCTGCTTTCTGAAAAATGAGGAGGATTGAACCTGACCATATTTACGATGCCAATATAAGAGTTTTTGATCATGTCCTCCTCATTCGGCTTTTTCAAGTCAGATTCATCATATTCAAGCTTCTCTAATACTGTCCTTTGAACTTCCTCAAAAGTAAGATTTACGGCCTTACTTGTTTCTTCAGAAGATGTCGTATCAGACGATTCTTCACTGTTAACGTTAAGAGAATCTATTGTCTGATCAGACGTCAATTGATTGCAGGATGCTGCCGATAATACTACTACACCGGCAACAACAGTACATAACGAACGTTTAATAAAATCATAAGAAGAGCAATTTACTAATCTTTTCATGTCTTACCTCCCCAAAGGCGTATGAAAACAAAACAACTGAACAATCACGATTTTATATTATCAAGCGTGTCAAATATTGGTTAATAATGTAAGATTTTTGATCTGCGGCAGATTGCGTAACTATCAATAAAAACGGTGTCTTATAAGTTAAGACACCGCAATGTTTTAAGCTGAACGCTTGAAGTTGATGCACGCCCGCTCGAAGTCCACATTATCGTATGCGGGATTATCAGCCAGCACATCTTTGTAGTCTTCATCTTCACCGACGACAATGCATAATACATACTGTCCCCTGATAAGATAAACAACACAGTCGTTATCTATCTGCTTGTCGGCATCAACAAAGAACGTGATCTTATCGCCTTCGGCAAGCTTTTTATAGTGAAAGATATCCATATCAAGCTCAATGATATAGACCAGATATTTGGACCATGGATCCTGCTCAGCGTCAGGAACGTCAGCGTAATCATAATTGATCCTGTAATAGTCTTTTACTCCGAAAAGTGCATTCTTCTTAGCAAGCTCAGGATCCATCTGTGTCTTTATCAACTTGTGTCCGTCATGCTGAGGATCAAAATCGTCAACCAAGAATCTGTTGGTGATCTCTTCCAAAGACAGTTTGAACATTTCTTCGTATTTTGTTTCCTCGCTTGTCTCAGCAGTAGTTTCAACGGTTGTTTCTACTGTAGTTTCTTCTGCGGTAGCGGTTGCCGATACTTCTGTTGAGATCTGAGCTGTTGTTTCAGTTTGTTCGGAAACTTCAGTGTTGCAGGCAGCAAGGCACATTAAAACAGAGCCTGCTAATATTGCAGATATGAACTTTTTCATTCCAAATACCCCGCCGGATTACTTTATATCTACAAAAGCTTTGTAGCCTGCCTGAGCATTGCCCAAAGTAAACTCAGGCAATGTCTCTTCAATTGTCTTATCGTCTTTGTTGAATTCCTTAGCATAAATGCATAAGACGTACTGCTTGTTAATTGCAGTAATTACGGCTGCTTCAGTACCATAACCGTTAAAGAATGTGAGCATTCCGCCTTCTTTAAGATTCTTATAATTGTCTGAGGCTGTATCGACTTCGAAAATATAGATATTTACTGTTAATTCTTTAATTATATCACCGCTGACGGGGTCAGTATCAGAATCACCGCGCCAGATATAAGCATAGTTTCTTATACCCTTCTCCAGATTTTTCGAAGAAGCTTCCGGATCCATGTATTTCAAATTCAGATAGTCTTTATAATCACTACCTAGACCGGCAACAGTCAAAGCTACTACATCATCAAGATTATAAAGCAGATCGCCGTCATTCTTAGCAAATGTAGGAACTGTAGTTGTTTCTGTGGGTTCTTCGAAAACAACACTTGTAGTTGTTTCTTCCGTTTCGCTTGTAACAGTTGTTTCAGTCTCTGTCTCTTCTAACTCTTTTTCCGTCTTAATGTCATCGGATTTTTCCCTGTCACGCTTATCTTTCCCGGAACCACCAAGATCACAGGATGCAAGGCTAAACAACATCACGCAGGCGATCAAGCCACTTACAAATTTTTTCATTACTACTTCCCCCAAAAAATAATATTAGCGGACATCAAGCCAAATATTTTACGATATCAAATATGTCAAATCACTGTTAAAAATGTAAGATTTCTTATTGTGACTAAAATGTCACCTTAAGCTATTATCGAGAAATCTTAAGCTCCCCATTCAAAAATCTTGCGTTCATTCCAAGTAATATACTTATCTTTTGCCAGCCGACTCTTAACAATGAAATCAGGAACATTCTGATTCTTGGCAAAACGCTCAATCTCAACAATCCTCTCATACTTTTTTGAAGCAACAAATTCAATATAATCCTGACGTTCTATCAGAAAATTTTCTGCTTTAATTTCTGCTTTGAGATCAATACCTTCATTGCTGTCTTCAAAATCTATAAATGAGTTTTTGACATCACCATTGATTAAATGTGAAAGCTCGTGAAAAATGTCTAGCCAAAACTCATCAGCATATTTCTGATTACCGGTAACACAAAATAGAACAGCCCCTGAATTATTTTTTCTTATATAGCCTTTAGCAGAAATCCCTTTGATTTTCGGAACAATACAGAAAGCAATTCCGCATTTTGAAAAGATATCCGATAAGTATTTTTGAATCATATGCGGCTTTTCATTCATTCCTTTTTTTATATCAGGAATACTATCCATAAGTTTATCAAGATCGAAATTATGAGTAATCACATTATCTTTATTAAGTAATTCACATAGTTTAAGCCAAGTAAATAGAGCATACAGCTCAGCGTTTGAATTGGCAGGGAAAGAATATGAATTCAAAGATGATAACTTGGGAATATTGGTAAGATCACTTACTCCAAAAAACTTACGATAGTTTAATACCATCTCAACTTTATCATCAGAAACCTTGAAAAAATCATAATCTGCTAATGAATTTGCGGTAACGGCTAAATTATCAAGTATGCTGAATTCTTCATCAGAAATAGCATGAATCTCTTCATACGAGAGAATCTCTTCATCATAATTATTCTGAAGGTTCATCCAAAATGAGGCATCAATACCTAACGCATATTCAAGTCTTCGTGCAAATAATGGTGAGATATTTTTTTGACCGCTAATGACAGTACTGATATGCTTTTCGGTCATACCTGTCCTAATGGCAAGTTCTCTTTGAGACATGCCTCTTTCCTCAATTACCTCTGCTATAGTCTCCCCAGGATGAATGATAAGATCACGGGATAAGCCAATTTCTTCTATTCCCTGTGCCATGGTAATCTAAAACCCCCTTAATAATAACTGTATCGCAATTATTTAAACTCTCAACAGAAAGATCGTATGATTTAGGCTTAATTATCAACCTGAAATTTGCATTTAATCTTAACGAATAACATCCTTTAAGATTGCCTGTTAACGATTCTATCTTTCCCGGACCTTGCTGCAATTTAGAAAAACAGCTATGCGCTTTAATCTCGTTGTATCTTTTCTTAACTGCTTTTGTAAGTTCAGGACCAATCTGTTTGCGCATTAAATTTCTTGAACAACGTATGTCATTCAAATCGTTAAATAATTCTTTAATCCTTTCATCTTCATACTCAAACCTAATATCGTCCAACCCCTAAACTTACCTTTTAGGTAAGTTTATTCCTTGCGTGTAGGAATGTCAAGAACATAAAAACGAATAGAGAAAAATAAAAAGGGTTACCTCATTATTGAGATAACCC
>JAFXXN010000084.1 GCA_017542245.1 Lachnospiraceae bacterium | reverse complement strand
GCTGCTACTCTCCCACTTCAGTTCTGGAAAGCCTATAATATGTATAAGAACAAACAGATTAACATCACGGAGTTTGCCGGGATGCTGAGGGTGTCTCGTACTACGATTTACAAGTATATCAAACTTGCGAAATAATGGTTGAACGATGCGCTATTTCGGATTACAACTTGATTTTCATATTTTACAGTAGCCCCCAAAAGGGCATTCTAAAAGGGTCAGTCCCTCACGACTGACCCCAAAAAAGATTGATTATTCTAAAAAATGTTATGTTTGTTTTCGCCTAAATGAATTTGGGTACTTGCCTCATTATTAAATATTTAGTTTTTCAAAGCATAATTATTCCATAGAGTTTTTACTGAAGAACACAAATCAACTTCGTTATGCATAAAAGTATAACAGATGCCATCAATAGTTATAAAGGAATTGGAAATGGTAAATGTTACGGGAGTAGAGGTATTGCTATAAAAAAGAGAAATTCCATAAGCCCACCCCCCTCTATATTCACTATCGGAATCATACAGGACGATTCCTTTTAAAATATCTGTCAAAAGGACTACTCCGTCAGGAGTTAATTCTTTTGTTAGACCAGTTGTGCCATCGCAAATGATTATGCTTTTAATGTATGAACAATCAAAAGTCAGCGGTGTTTTTAAGGAAGATTTTTCAATTGGTATTGCATGTTTTTCCGAAAGTGATAAATTGTTAAAAACAACACAGCTAAACATAATGATTAATAAAAAAACAAACGATATTAATAATAGATTCTTAGCGTTCATGGCATAACAATATTCTTGTTTTAAAGCATTCATTCTATTAAGTCGAAAACAACAGTAAATTCCTCTGCCCAATTTGTTGTTAATTGGAGATACACGTAATCAATATTGTCTGGAACAGTGTAAATCTGACCAGAAACCGGAAAAACAGACACGAAGTCACAATTTTTTTCCGGATTTTTCCCATCAATATGATTAATATCACCGTAATATATACTGTCGTTGGGAAGATAATGTAGTGCTCTGCCTCTGCGCCATTCGTATAGATAGCCATTAACCATTACCGTCGGATATATTTCATCAGCTCCCAAAAGAGTGCCTTCAGTAATTTCGGGACTATTCGTATCATTCCCACCGCCTTTTTTGCTATTACAACTTAGACAAGCACAAGATAATAAAGCAATCAAAAATATAAACAAAAATTTTTTCATTGTTCAGTCTCCCTTACGATGAGACAAGCATTTCGTCCTGAACTTTTTTGACCATCTCTATCGGGTATCCGCAGAATTCGGATACCTCCTCCGGAGTTCTTCCGCGCGTAAGCATATCCATGATGCCTTTCTCTATGCCTTTCTCTATGCCTTTCTCCATGCCTCTCTCTATGGCTTCCTTTTCCACTCTCAACATATATCTTCTCGTTATTTCTTCCTGGTCGAATAAAGATTCCATTATACTCATGACTTCCGCCTCCCTTTCTTTGAGATATTCAACGAGGATACTTTTATCCTTACATATTCGTAGGGTTTCTTTTATTGCTTCGGATGTTTTACCATATTTCTTTATCATATCAGTAGCTACTCTTGAAAAAGTAACATACTGACTAATAATATCATTGGAACCACCGGCAAGAATCTTTGCTCTTATGTCGATGTCAATATTTTGACCATTGAAAAATTCGTCCTTGAAGCATATTTCCGGCGGGATGGTATCCTTATCTCCTGTAAAAATTACATATAATTCGGGCTTTGGAACTTCTATTTTCTTACTTCCGTACAGGTCAGCGTTTGTTTCTGCGAAGTATCTGTTCCAGGTTTCACTGAGGTACATGAGCATTCGTGGGAGAATGTTGACCGTCCAGGTGGACTGCGCTTCAGCGAGTACCAAAAGGGAATTTCTTACACGAAATCCGAGGTCGTTATACATCTGGTCGGTAAGGACATTTGTGATTGTAACTTCTTTAAGATCTTTTTCTGTGGTAACTGTATCTTCAGGATGCAGTGTTTGATATAACTGGAGCAGGTATTTGGGGTTGCCAAAAAGATCACCAAAAACACTGTCCTTGACAGTTCTCTTTATCTCCGAGCCGGTTGCGTTGTGAAATAAATGCTCCAAAACATGTCCCTCCGTGTTTTATATCCGTTGAATATATTATAGCATATCACATAGTTTATTTCAACCGTACAATTAATCAAAATAACAAACAATGGTAATACAGGAAAAATATACTGTTTTAGGGGCTTGACGGGTATTAACAAGTCTGCTAAAATTGATTTCAAGAGAGCTATCGGCTACTTATCGCCGATAAAATCGTTTGAAGCACAGCGCATGAAAACAAGCATAAAATGGGCATTTTTGAGGCTTTGAAAATCGTCAAACGATAAATAGCCGATAAATAGCCGATAAAATCGTTTGAAAGGGGAAAAAGATGGGCGTAATGTCAGAAAACCTCGTATCTATCAGTGATTTTGCATCATCACGGCAGCAGGACAGGGGCACCGTGGCGGCGTGGATCAGGAAGCACCCGGAGGTCGATGAGGGCTGCACGATGGTGGGCAAGGACAAATGTATAGACATAAATTCGGCTGCGTACCGGATGCTCGACAAACAGTATCCGTTACCCTTGCCGGTGGAGGTCGTGGTTGATCACGAGAGCCGGGACAAACTTCTCGAAGCCCAGGACAAACTTTTACAGGCGCAGGAACTGATCACGGAGCTGTACAAACAGATCGGCGAGAAGGACAAGCTGATCGCCCAAAACGAATCGGCGCAGCTGCTTCTGGAAGATAAGACGAAGCAGCTCGAGGAGGAGAAGGAAGCACATCGTAAGGATGTAGAGAAAGCT
>JAFXXN010000083.1 GCA_017542245.1 Lachnospiraceae bacterium | reverse complement strand
CTTATCACCCTTCATCAGCGTAAGTGTGATGAGACAAAATCTCTAAAAAAATATATGCTTCAAAAAATGTTCCCCAAAAATGGCGAGCAGTTTCCAGAGATCAGATTTTCTGGATTTACTGATGCTTGGGAACAGCGTAAGTTTTCTGATGTGGTAGAAATTGGCAGTGGAATGGATTATAAGCATCTTGGTGAGGGCGATATTCCCGTCTATGGTACCGGCGGATATATGCTGAGTGTTGATGCTGCGTTATCCGAAGATAAGGATGCTATTGGAATTGGTCGAAAAGGAACTATTGATAAACCTTATATTCTGAGAGCTCCGTTTTGGACTGTGGATACGCTATTTTACTGCATTCCTAAGGATGGATATGATTTGGATTTTACCAGCTGCCTTTTTCAAAATGTTGATTGGAAGAAAAAGGATGAATCTACAGGGGTACCAAGTCTCTCGAAAGTGATTATAAACAATGTTGAGACAGCAGCTCCTTCGTATGAGGAACAGAGAAAAATCGGTGATTACTTTAAAGGAATCGATAACCTTATCACCCTTCATCAGCGTGAGTGATTTAAGGGTTACAAAGATTGAAAATTAACTTAAACTCGAAATCGATCGCATAACTAGGTCTACATCCTGACTTTCTAATTCATGAATAATATGAAGATATGTTTTCTGGGTGGTTGTCATACTAGCGTGACCGAGTCTTCTTGCAACACTTCCAATGGAAACGCCTGCAAAAAGCAATAATGATGCGTGAGTATGTCTTAAGCCATGGACGGAAATAACCGGAATATTCAGGTTTTTGCAATGTCTTTCGAGAATATCGTTAACTGTGGAGTTATATATTTTTTCCTTAGTAATGAAAATGGGTTTATTTTCAGGAAGATCTTTAATAAGTTCTGAAAACTGAATTACGGTTTGCCAATCAATCTGAATTTTCCGGACAGAAGACTTATTCTTAGTGGGAAGAAAGCCGCCGTCCCCTTTGTAGTCCCAAGTTTTATTTATTGATAATGATTGGTGGGAAAAGTCAAAATCTTTTGGAGTGAGTGCAAGGGCTTCGGAAAAACGCATACCGGTCTTTGCTACTAAAAGAATAAACCAATCCCAATTAACCTCAGTTCCTAAGTCTAAATTTATTAGTAATGTATGAAGTTCATACTGATTTAAATATTTAATTTTCTTTTCAGTAGGAGTTTTTCCCTTGATGATGACTTTTCTTGTTGGATCCCGATCGATTAATCCTTCGTCAACAGCATCTAAAATTGCCCCCTTTAATTGATGATGGAAATCCATCGTTGTCTGTCTTTCATGGCTCTTTGCATAATCGTTTAGAAGCTGCTGATATGTAATTCTAGTCATATCGCACATTCTTAACTCGGGAATCAATTTTTCGACCCAAGCTTGAGTCATTAAATACTTGTCTAAGGTTACTTTTCTAATGGCCCCCTCTTTGTAGACACGAACCCACTGGGAATAGTAATCAATAAACAAGTCTGTACTTTTTACTTGATCTAACATACTGTACCTCCAATTCTGTATAAAAGAGCTCACGCTGATGAAGGGTGATAAGGTTGTCGAGGTTCCTGAAATAATCTCCGATTTTCACTTTTTCAGCTTTAGAAGTTGGTTCATAATAAGTGAAATTTTTAAGTTCAGTCTCTGTCATTGTAGGAACGGCTCCACCGATTCTTACTGCTGCGACTTGCTTTAATACATTTGGGGTAATGAGTACATTTGAAAAAAATGTCTCGGTTCCTTCCTCTACTCTCAAGACAACAATCTGTGGATTTATAGATGCATCTTCCTCAAGCCCAATAACCAAGGCACTTTTTCCTAAAGTCGAACCAGTTTTTACAAACAAAACATCTCCATTCTTAATCATGATTTCCGGAGATTCATCATACTTCTCTCTCGTGATATAAGTATTCTTACAATCCATTGTAAGTTTATTATCTACGATATTAGTCGGACTAAAGGTAAGAACTCCACCTGCTTCTTTTGAAATAATATCCTTTTCCGTATATCCTCTAAATCCGATACGACCATTTATTTTGCATGTATCTCCAACCTTACGCTGTTCCCACCCGTTAGTAGAATAGCAGATATTTTTATGAAGAATAGATGATTTCATACCGAATATCTTGGGAAAATACTTACGATGATGAAGGGTGATAAGGTTGTCGAGGTTTGAAAAATACTCCCCGATTTTAATCTGCTCATCTATAGATTTTGGCATAATCATATCTGTATCCTGAAGAGCTGACTTTGAAATTGAAGTAACCTTTATTCCCTGCATTAACGGTTTTAACTGGTTGTGATATGCAGGGGAATTGATATAGTACCCCAGGAACATCGGACCATATTTTTCCTTCGGACGACAAGCTATAGTATGAAGTCCTGACAGCAGTTTCAAACCTTCGGAGCCCTGTATTTCTGTACATTTACCGACGGTATCATCCTCAGCTGTATCTGCAATTACGATGTCCCCATCTTGCAAAAAAGAGTTCTTAAACTTATCGACTTTTGCATCATCGGATATGTACGGTAACTCTGTCTCGGCAGCATCAATATAGTCTCCAAACTTTATCAGCACATCACCGTAATGCACATTCTTTACTGTACCGCTTTCATAGTTCAAATCCGCTCTTGATAGGGTATTATTCTGTAATCCATCAAATACTGAAGCAAACTTACGCTGTTCCCAAACAGAATGATTATTGATATAATTTAAACGTACTGGATTTACTTACTTTGGATTAGTGGATCAAGTTTATGAAATGTCTGTATTAGAATTTAATGAATTTCGATGCGGAGTGATTGGGGTAATAAGAATGGTTATTTTCCCGCAAAAAGACAGCCTCTGTATATAATATAACAATTGGTATGGAATTGATATGACCGCAAATAATCCCTTTTCAAGTTTATATGTAATATCATTCCTGTTTATGCTCGGCGCATTTGCCATAGCTGGAATTATCGTTTTACTGGTAGTCGTTCTTCGTAAGAACGGTATAACCCGTAGCAACATCCGAGGAAATGTCGGGGAGTGGCAGGTCGCCAATATCTTAAAACAGTTAAATCCGGAACAGTTTGTCATATTAAACGACATCATGTTTGAAAAGCAACAGGCAAAATCGGGCGAGATACCAACCACACAGATAGATCATATTGTAGTGTCCATTTACGGCATTTTTGTGATTGAGACAAAGAATTATGCCGGGAAGATATACGGAACGGAAAAATCACAGAAATGGCAGTATTACTCCCACGGTAATAAGTATGAGTTTTATAATCCGCTGAAACAGAATTATAAGCATACCAAGACATTGAAGGACCTGCTAATGCAGAATGCTCAGTCTATTGGTATCATGGGAGCGGATTTTTTAATTTTTCCGATTATTGCTTTTTCCGGGAACGCGGAGATAAGAGTAAAGGTAACCGGAGCAGATGTTGTTTATTTTGGAAACGTACCAAATACCATCTATTCACACTGTACACAGCCGGTTTTAACAAAGCAGCAGGTAGATAATATTGCGAATTGCATTTTATATCATAATGTGAATTCTGCAGAAAAGAAGCAGGAACATATAAATAATATAAGGCAGAAAATATAATTTAGTCATAGGCAAACCACCACATGAAAGAATCCTGCCATAATAAAACTTTGGATATCAAGTATTATACAAGGGATATGCAGTATTTTTATGATTTTTACAAAGTGATTTCAAGGTAAAACAATTATCATATTGTGAGGAACAGTACATGAGCAGACTAAAAGAAATCCGCAAGGTAGTAGAAAAGAAACTGAATAAGATGGACGACGAAGATAAGCGCAACAGCGCGGTCAATCATCTGTATGGCGTTTCGTTGGCCTCTACTTTAATAGCAAAGAAACGTGGGCTTGATCCGGAAATTGCAGCCATAGCGGCCATGCTTCATGACCTTTATGCATATAAAACCGGTTCCTATGATGACCATGCACATAAAGGTGCGGAACTGGCACGAGAGATACTGGAAAAACATGATTTTATGACGGAAGAGGAAATCGATACTATCTGTTCTGCCATTTATCACCACGACGATAAGGCAAATATAGATTCCCCGATGGATGAAGTGTTAAAGGATGCCGATGTGATGCATCATGTTATGAATGATTTGTCCAAGCCGGTTAAGGAAAAAGAACAGTTACGGTATGATAATCTTTGCAAGGAGTTTGGGCTAGGGGAATAGTTATGACCAAAGAGAGCATAAAACATGGCGTGTTGCTTTTACTGCTTGTCCTTGCAACAGTATTGCTCACAGCCTGCAATAAATCTTCTGAGGAGAAGTTGGGATATACACAAATCTCCCAGGCCGAAGCCAAGGAAATGATGGCGAAGAATGACGGACATGTCATCGTAGATGTACGCAGAGAAGATGAGTATAATGCCGGGCATATTCCCGGAGCAATACGTGTAACCAATGAAGAAATCGGTGACACAATGCCGGCAGAATTGCCTGATTTGAATCAGATTATTCTGGTCTATTGCAGAAGCGGAAGACGAAGCAAGGAAGCATCGGAGAAACTGGCAAAGATTGGATATACAAATGTGTATGAATTCGGCGGAATTATAGATTGGGACGGAGAAGTGGTTAAGTAAGTTAAATGACCGGTAATCAGTTTCTATGGTATAATATTCTTGCGTCCGTTCAAAAGGCGAGTTCGGGTCAACCGAATTACTCAGATGACTCTTTTTTTGCGCGATAAGCCTGTCGAGGGCACATTATGCTTGCATAAATGTGCCTTGGACAGGCAACGCGTCAGTCAAGCGACAGCTTGACGCATAGCGTGGGCTGTATGCGGAGCATTT
>JAFXXN010000082.1 GCA_017542245.1 Lachnospiraceae bacterium | reverse complement strand
TTATGATGAAGCAATCAGGCTCTACAGAGAACAGATAGGTAGTCGTTCGGACTCATACTGGTCTGATGGACCGAGAAAAGCTCTGATGGAAATATATAGGATACAAGGAGATACGGCGGCTTATAACACAGAACTTTACAATATGATGATAGCTCATACCGGTGATGAGAAGTATTATCTGGAATACAAGGCTCTATTCACCGCTGAAGAGTGGAAGGTCAGATGGGAAGAATTACTGAACGAATTTGCAGATAAATTGCCGGCAATCAATCTTTGGCTAAGCATTGAAGAAAGATATGACCTGATCATGGAAAATGCGGAGCCCGATAATGAATATATTATTGATGCCTATGGAAAGAAACTGTTTGGCCTGTATCCGGACAGGTGCCTGAAGGTGTTGGCGAATGCGGCTGACAGACAGGCCCGTGCTTCAAAAAACAGACGGGATTACAAGTATATAGCAAGGACCTTGAAGAGAATAGCAGCACAGCCGGGAGGCAAGGAGATTGCTACTGAGCTGGCAGCAAAGTATAGAGCACAGTATCCCAGAAGATCAGCAATGATAGATGAACTGAAACGGTTTTGTGATTGAGGTGATTGGATTATGGTGGAGATATCGAAGGCGGATTGGAAACTGTTTCGCGAAAGAGTTCCTGAATGGCAGGAACTGATTGATTCAGTAACAGATATACTTAATCGATAGGTGTCAGAAAAACTCAAAAGATTTTCTGAGACTTTATTTGACATGAGCTGAAGGAAATACAAGGATGATTTATAATGTATACAATCAAATTGATGAATGAGTATCTTCATGGCCCTATATGGGTATACGATGAAGAGGGATTTATAAGAAGGAAATATCCATTAATCGATAGCGATGAAGATTTAAAAAAACTGAATGAACAAGCAAGAAATCTATATGATTCTTTTTATTCATTTAATGAAGACGATAGCGCATGCGTTTTTGATGAGGATGGATATAAGGCAGCGTATGAAGAGATGATTGGCATAATTAAGCAAATAGTTCAGAAATTGCAGTCAATTAATAATAATGATTTTGTGATTGAAGACTATATTACGAAAGATATTACTGATTAATCTTGAGGCGGTATTATTTCTTCAAATCCGAGTGTGTGAAAGTTTTTCTGTAAATAAGATATCCTAAGATAATTGACGAGCTGTATGGCGGTAAGATTACCGTCGTCCAGCTCGTTTTGACTATACCTAATCCCATTGATTTCGTCAAGAATTATGATATAATTGGTATATAATTATATTTCAGGATAAAGAGCTATGAAGTTTAGTTTGATTTGGTTTTCGAGGAGAATTATTAGTGGTTGATATTGATGGTAAAATGAAACTTCGTGATGATAATGGCGAAGCAGAACGTCATATTGAAATCGAAAAATTGAAAAACAGAAGAGATGCGATAGAAGTAGAATTACAAATCGAAAATAGATTACTCGATAATATTGAGCTTGAAAAAATGATGAATCATGAGCGCATGGAAATTGGTGCAATATACCCATTTCTTGGATTGACAGGTTTATTATTTTTAATAGCAAATGTATTAAAAATAAATTCGTCTGTTACAGGATATCTTATGGTATCTATTTTCATATTAGATATAACTATGTGGGTTCGAGCAATACGCTGTTTTTTTAAGCCGCTTTATGTGGAATATCTTTGGAAAAAAGAGAAGAATGGTAAAAAAGTTGAAAAATCGAATTTAGAAAAAGAAGCTCAAATACATATAAAAGAAATCGATAAATTAAATTTGGAAATCAATAAAATTAATGAATTAATTAAAGCGAAAGAAATATCTTAACTCAAAGAAAATAAAAAACTTGAATCGTTATAGAAAGGAAAACCGGAAGATAATCGCACAAAGCCTCTCTGACTCTGTTCTTATGAACAGAGCCAGAGAGATTTTTATTATTCAGGAAGTCTGCCTTCATACATAATCTGAAGCTCGCCGTAGATTCTACCCCAATTCCGTAGTGTCATAGTCCATTTTTTTGTTGCTTCAAAGGTAGATAAATACAGTGCTTTCAGAAGAGCCTGATCACTTGGAAAGACGCTTCTCTGACGGTTTAACTTACGGTAGGTAGCATTAAGACTCTCGATGGCATTGGTGGTATAGATGACAGTCCTGACCTCAGCCGAGAACTTGAAAATCGGACAGATAGCATCCCAGTTATCGTACCAGCGCTTCATAGCACGAGGATACTTCTCGTCCCACTTTTCTGTTACCGCATCTAAGGCTTTTCTTCCTTCTTCTTCGGTAGGAGCATTATAGATTGTCTTGAGATCCTTAGCAAAAGCCTTTCTGTCTTTATCAGGAACATATTTAAGGGTGTTGCGAACCTGATGAACAAGACATCTCTGATACTCTGTATTAGGGAATGCTGTTGCTATAGCTTCCTTGATCCCAGTTAGTCCATCAGCGCAGATAATCATGATATCTTTAACGCCACGGTTTTTAAGCTCATTAAGAACAGAAAGCCAATATTTAGCGCTTTCATTTTCACCAATTTGTATGGTGAGGACTTCCTTATGACCGGTACAGCTGATTCCAAGGATGACGTAAGCAGCAAGCTTTCTTATTACTCCATTATCACGAACAGAGTAATGGATAGCATCTATGAAAAGTACAGGATAAACCTCTTCTAAAGGCCTGTGCTGCCATTCTTCAATCTGTGGAAGAACCTTGTCTGTGACATCAGAAATAAAACTCTCAGACGCATCAAATCCATAAATATCCATGAGAGTATCCGATATCTGTCGGGTAGTCATTCCCTTTGCATACATAGAAATAATCTTCTGATCAATCTCAGAAATATCTTTCTGTCTTTTCTTGACTACTTGAGGCTCAAAGGTTGAATTTCTGTCCTGTGGAACTTGAATATCAAAACTACCGAAGCTTGAATTAACCCTTTTAGACTTGTAGCCATTCCTGTAATCATCACTTTCGCTACGTTCTGATTTGTGATAGCCAAGATGGTCGTCCATCTCAGCTTCCATCATTTCCTTGATGGTTCCACCAAGAAGATCACGAAGAGCATCCTGGATATCCTCAGCTGTTTCGATGTCATACTCCTGAAGGAGCTGCTGGATGATCTGACGCTTACCATCTGTCATCTGGACTTTGTGTACGTTTTTCTTTTCTCTAGCCATAATAAAGGCCTCCTTAAGATATTTATATTTTATCTTAGGAGACCTCAATAATACATACCTATTTGGTTTTTACAGACTTTTTTTCACAGACTCGAACGAAAGAAGAACTATCGATGTTTCAAGAAACGAACTGAAAGATATTTAGTTTTGATTATTACATCGATAATA
>JAFXXN010000081.1 GCA_017542245.1 Lachnospiraceae bacterium | reverse complement strand
CGTGCCATGTGTCAACCTTCCTTTCTTACTTTGCTATAGCCTTACCATTCTTACGACGAATGATGAGCTTGTTTGACTTATTGTTCTTCTTACGTGTCTTAAGACCGAGAGCAGGCTTGCCCCAAGGAGTTGAAGGACCGGGACGACCGATTCCGTTCTTACCTTCACCACCACCATGAGGATGGTCGCAAGGGTTCATAACTGCACCACGAACGGTAGGTCTGATACCCATATGTCTCTTACGTCCTGCCTTACCTATATTTACAAGGTTATGCTCTCCGTTTCCGATTACACCGATTGTTGCACGGCAGATGATCGGAACCATTCTCATTTCGCCTGAAGGAAGACGAAGGATTGCGTACTTTCCTTCTTTAGCCATAAGCTGAGCTGCATTTCCTGCTGCTCTTACAAGCTGACCGCCACGTCCGGGATAAAGCTCGATGTTATGAATTTCAGTACCAACCGGGATTTTGCTTAAAGGAAGACAATTTCCTGTAAATGCTTCTGCATTCTCACCATTCATAACCTTATCGCCAACTTTAAGACCCTGAGGAGCAAGAATATATGCCTTCTGTCCGTCTGCATAGCAGATGAGTGCGATATTTGCTGTTCTGTTAGGATCATACTCGATAGCCTTAACGGTTGCCGGGATTCCATCCTTATTTCTCTTGAAATCAATAATTCTGTATTTTGTTCTGTATCCGCCACCCTGATGTCTGACAGTAATCTTACCCTGATTGTTACGTCCTGAATTCTTCTTCAGTGTAACTGTAAGTGATTTCTCGGGAACAGTCTTTGTGATTTCCTGGAAATCATATCCTGTCATGCTTCTTCTGGAGGGTGTATAGGGGTTGTATTTCTTAATTCCCATTTCTATTCTCCTTATTTATTACCCGTAAATACGGGGTATGATGCAATATTTTTTGTTTTTTCTGCATCTGTTATCAGAACAGATCGATATCAGCGCTGTCAGCTGTAAGCTGAACAATTGCCTTCTTAACTGCTGATCTTCTTCCGTATATCATGGTGTTTCCACGACGGCGAAGCTTACCTTCAAGATTCATAGTGTTAACCTTTAAAACCTTAACATCCTTGAACATCTTCTCAACAGCTTCTTTGATCTGAGCCTTAGTAGCATCGGGATTTACTGAAAATGTATACTTCTTATCAGCCTGCATAGCCATGCTTTTTTCTGTAACGATGGGCTTTAAGAGCACATCATAATACTTTAAGTCTGCCATTATGCGTACACCTCCGTTATTTTTGCTACTGCATCCTTGGTAATGATCATCTTGTCATACTTAAGGATATCATATACGTTAAGAGCATTAGATGTAACTGTTGTAGCATTCGGAAGGTTCCTTGCTGAAAGGATTACGTTCTCATCTTTTTCTGCAAGAACTACGAGAGCCTTGTCAATGCTGAGCTTGTCAAGCACTGAAACCATCTTCTTGGTTTTAATCTCGTCAAATGCAAGTGAATCTAATACATAGAATTTATTTTCAACTACTCTTGATGTAAGTGCTGACTTGATAGCAAGTGCCTTTTCCTTACGGTTCATCTTGAATGAGTAGTCTCTGGGCTTCGGAGCAAATACAACACCGCCGCCCTTCCACTGAGGAGATCTTGTAGAACCCTGACGTGCATGTCCGGTTCCCTTCTGTCTCCAGGGCTTTCTTCCGCCGCCGCTTACTTCGGCACGGGTCTTGGCACTCTGTGTTCCCTGACGTTTATTTGCCAGCTGTGAAACAACTGCCTTATGCATTACATGTGTATTTACATCAACGCCGAATACTTCATCATTAAGCTCTAATGAACCAACTTCAGCGCCTTCCATATTGTAAACTTTAACTGTTGCCATTTGAAGTAACCTCCTTTCTTAAAGCGTTTAGTTTGCTTTCTTTACTGTTTCTTTCAGAACAAGCATAGCCTTCTTTGATCCGGGAACAGCTCCCTTAACTAAGATGACATTGTTCTCTACATCAACTCTGACAACCTCAAGGTTCTGAACGGTAACCTTTACATTACCTGTCTGTCCGGGCATGTGCTTTCCCTTGAATACTCTACCGGGAGAAGTAGCTGCACCGTTTGAACCTGCATGTCTGTGATACTTTGAACCATGCTTCATGGGTCCGCGGCTTAAGCCGTGACGCTTGATGGCACCCTGGAAACCTTTTCCTTTTGAGATTCCTGTAGCATCGATCCTGTCGCCTGCTGCAAAGATATCTGCTTTGATTTCCTGTCCTAAAGAATACTCAGCTGCATTTTCAAACTTGAACTCTTTAAGAAATCTCTTTGAAGCAACACCTGCTTTTGCAAAGTGTCCTTTCTTAGGCTTGCTTACCAGATTTTCTCTGATATCGCCAAAGCCAACCTGAACTGCCTCGTAGCCGTCATTCTCAGTTGTCTTGATCTGTGTTACAACACAGGGACCTGCTGCGAGGACTGTGACGGGAGTAAGAACTCCGTTGTCACTGAAGATCTGGGTCATGCCGACCTTCGTAGCTAAAATAGCTTTCTTCATTTGTTTTCCTCCTTTTAATCTACAGCGGACCGCTTTCGCGGTCATTCTAGATAGTAATCTACAGCGGACCGCTTTCGCGGTCATTCTAGATGGTCGTACAGGAGTCTGTTTTCCGGTTTACCGGTACGTTTCTTTCCTATATTATATCTAAATTACTATCATGCTTTTTAATAAACTAAAGACGAAGTTACTTATTATATAATTACTTCATCTTGATATCGATATATACACCGGCAGGCATTTCAAGTCTTGACATAGCGTCAACTGCCTTGGCTGTAGGTGCAATGATATCGATAAGTCTCTTATGGGTTCTCTGTTCGAACTGTTCTCTTGAATCCTTGTACTTATGTACAGCACGAAGAATTGTGATCACTTCCTTCTTGGTAGGAAGCGGAACAGGTCCGCTGACCTTAGCACCTGTCTTCTTAACAGTCTCAACGATCTTTGCTGCAGATGCATCAATTAACTGATGGTCATAAGCCTTAAGAGTGATTCTCATTACCTGATTTGCCATAAAAAAAGTCTCCTCCTTTTCGCACTTTTTTAAAAGTACAACAAGCGGCGACTGTACACTCACCCGTGTGTTTCATGCCTCTTCCAAAATTCAAACCAGGTTTTGCCTGGCTTAAGAAACTGTGATTTACCCACGGTTTATCTGCTCGCGGCAGAAATTTAATTGTACAGTGACTTGTCGTCAGTTTTGTAAACTTGACATTCGCTCCACGGAAAACCTGCAGCTTTTACGCTGCAGCAACCTCACGCTTCTACGCTATCAACTCACAGCACGAACAATCATATCACAGTTTTTTGTAAAATGCAAGCATTTTTTTATTTTTTTCAATCAAAAAGAAAAACCATGTATTTTCAAGGTTTTTAGTTGTCAAAAACCTCGTGAGCGTTTTGAGAAAATTATTACTGCAATACCGCCCAGTCTGGAAAAACATGGTTTTTCACTTATTTAAGATAGGAAGTGCAAGTAACGCTAATGTACCTAATAAACCAGTTATCTCTAACCTCGTCCTAACCGAGGCAAAAGATACAGACTCTTCAATATACTTCATTGTTACAAATAGTAAAAGTAACTTATCATAAAGTAAAACCTTAAACTCTAATCATTCTCTACGATGATCTCATCATAATGTTTTATTTCAAATCCAAATTATATGTTTATTTTAGACTCACCCACATAACAGGCCGAACACCTGCGCCACTATGATCACCATAATAGTTCGTTTCTCCGTTATCATCAACAGATGCCCCATACGTATAAACATCACCTCCCGCAGTTACATATGGTACTCTATCCGTTTCCATTCCCAGAGAACGCAAATACCACCAGCAGGGTTCTTCCCCATCAGTTGTTGGCTGAACTACATTATGAGTATCCGGGATATATTTAATTCCTTTATTCCATGCAAATGCACATTTACGTTTCTTATTTTTTTCATAATCATAACTCATGTATTCCGCCGGGAAGCCATATTTTGAGTTAATCATATCCTGACTAGACAAAAGAAATACTTTATCTTTTGTATCCTTTCCACCAGAAACATTATTTCCTGTATTTTTTACTTTAGTTGTCTTTATCATTTCCTGTTCAGTTTTATTAAATGCACTTTTTATAAAATTACTATTAAGCCATTTTCGAAGTGAACAAGTTTCCCATGTAACATAAGCATACTCATCATTATAAGGAAGACGATCAAGCGCATATTTGCTCAAAAGGAAAACAGAATCGTCTGTTTTATCCAATACTATCCACTCTATAGGTTCTTTACCATTAGTATAATTTAGGTCCTGCTCATATGAACCAAATTTTATAATGTCACCTTTTTTTACTTTTGAAAAATTATATGACTCCAAATATCCTGTTGTCGCAGACTCCTTGAGGACAATTTCTTTTTCATCACTCCAGTTACTATAAACCTTAATACCATTTTTCGTTATATACCAGCATCTTACTTTCACTTTATACTTTTCAGGTTGCAAATCCTTGTGAGTTATACTCCTCTCGACTTTCCCGTTTTCTTCAATATGCTCTATAGCCTCTGTTACAAAACTAATTTCACCGTTTTCATCCTTGTATTTAAACCCATTATAATACTCAGAATTATCTGAATCCACTGAAATGGATATATCATACCCTTCCGCAAATTCCGTCTTTCCAATATTGATCTTGAACCCTGTACTTTCTTTTATTGGTTTTAGGGTGAATTCGGGAATAATCGTAGTTATATCTACTTCTTTTCCTTCATCACCTTTTAAATATCTCTTTACTCTATTTGTTATGCATTCATCATATTTTTTTAAATAATTTGTAGTATCATAATCATAATTTTTCCCACTATCAAAGAATTCACGAAATATATAATGATGTATACTTCCTGATTCAAGATGTAGAGAATTTATTATGTAACCTCCAACTCCATTTAATCTATCATCGTTAATTGGAATTGAATTTATATCATCATAATTAAAATAGTCACTTACATCGTAATATTTTATTCCATAAAAATATGCTAACGAATATCTAGATTCAATTTGTTCTTCAAATGTATAATCAAGCCAATTTCCGCCATGTTTTTTTTTCGCTTCTATTTTTTTATTTGTATTATCCCACATAAATCTTGCGTGGTTCTTCATCTCTTTATTAATAAATAACTCATATGTCCTTATAATATCGCAATAGTCAGGCCCGTGCGAATTACAATACTCACACAATTCAGCAGCGTATGCCTCAATTGTAAAATCAATAATACTTTTTATTTCTTCTTCCTTAACTTTTAATTCCTCTATATTCTTAACATTGAATATAGTAAATATATCTTCATCCTTAACAAAATCCATATTAGCCGCAGCCACTAAGCACCTGATCTCATCCTCGCGATATTCAGGGTATTTTATTAACAGTCGCTTAATTTTTTCTTCTATTTCTTCAACAGTAATATACTTAGGTTCTTCAACATTTGTGGCTACAGCTTTTAGTTTATTTATACATTCTGTTTTTGCTTTTTTAGTTTTCTTCTTAGTGTTTGCATTATATATATCAAATACACCCTCATTTTTTATGTCTTCAAGAAGAAACTTAGCATAATCGGTATAATTTTTCGACTTAAGAAGATTTGTATAAGTCTTATCTAAACTCTTTTCAATCTTTTTCTGATACTTAACTAAAATAGTTGGCTCAATGTCCTTCAACGCCGACTTATATTTATAATAAACTTCATCAACATCTCCCCAAAAGTCGCATTCTTTTAACACAGCAACACAATCCTTATAGGTCTGAGTCAGTTTTTCATAATCCAGCTTAGTATAATACTTTTTACTAAAATATTTATATATCTTTTCCAATTTTTGGGAAACCTGCTTTTTATATGCTTCGTCAAATCCGACATCCCCAGTTTCATCATCATGTCGTATGCCGCCAGCGTATATATCATAATTATTTAAGCAAGGTATTTGTATCATTACCAAGACGATCAATATTACCATAACAATACTTAAAAAATATCTTTTATTCATATAGTATCCTCATCTCGCATAATATATATTTAGAAAACAAGACTAAAAATCAACTTAGTCTAAACCTAACTTTATCACTGGACGAACACAATATTCATTATCTCCCAAATGACATATTGCAACGTTGACAACACCATTAAATTCTACAAATGTGTCAATATAATGAGCATCACTAACATGACCATACGGATTCAATATATGCCAACGACATGTATATTCTTTTATATTAGAGTTACTAAATAATATACTATTTTCTATGACCGATTGTGTTGGAACACACACACGTCCTTTATTTTCTTCGGACAGCTTATCCAAAAAGCCATATTTTGAATTGGTTATATCATCATACGAAAGAAGAAAAACCTTATCTTTTGAAATTTGCCCATAATTATCCACTATTGATTCTTTTATCAAAGCTCTTTCATCACAATTAAAAGCTTTATAATAAAAAATTTCATTCAACCATGTATGTAAAGAGCACTCTTCCCACTCTGTAAATTTCCTAGAATCTACCATCCCAGATTCCTGATATTCTTTTGTATCAAGAGCATACTTACTTAGTAACAATATCCCAGTATCGTCTACAGATAACACTTTCCATTCAATAGGCTCAGGATCATCCGATAGATTAAAATTCTGATCATAAGAACCAAAAGTTATTGTATCCCCTTCTTTCACTGATTTATAGCTATCAGCAAAAGTTTTTTCACTTATACTTATTTTTTTTGCTTTACTATAATCACTTAATATTTTTGTTCCATTAACATAGCGATATGCTTTAACCTTAAAACTGTATGTTCCTTTTTTTATTTTCTTGATTATACATGTATAATGCTTTTCTCCTTTTTCGGTTATTGTTTTGATTTTTTTATATTTTTTCTTTCCAGGAACTTTGGCATAAACAATATATCCATCTGCATTATACGCCTCATCTATTGAAAGAATAATTTGATCATTTTTTTGAGTCGCAGAAATGATTGGCTGGGTAGGCTTTTCATGTTTTAATATGTCAAACCCATCAGCTAAATTTACCCAAAGTGCAGGACGAACTCCTACAAAGTTATATCTTTTAAAAGCATCGCTGTCTTCTATTACACCATTGCGAGAATATATTAATGGCAGCTCATTATTATTCGCATACTGCCCCCTTATTTCTATTGAGCCATCTGCATTTACCGTAACCACGTCTTGCAAGCTGTCTCCCGATGATCTAAGCCAATAGCCACAAGTGTCTAATCCATCTTTTGTTTTTTGATATTTTAGTGTAAACAAACCCAAAGAAACAGCATATGGAGTCGCGGCACATCTACGATTTTCATCTTCAATGCTATAGAATTTCGAAAATCCATAGTCTTCGTTTAAAAGATCATATAGTGTTAGTAAGAACACTCTATCTTTAGTGTCATTTCCATCAATAGTAAATCCACTTGTCTTTGGATTCTTATTTTTTGTAAGAGCTATTGATTCTTTCTCTTTGTCTGTAAATGCTATGTTGTAAAAGTCTTTATTCAGCCACTTTCTTAAAGTACAATATTCCCATGTCACATTACAGGATTCTTCTACTTCATTGAATAATCTACAATCTAAAACATATTTACTGAAGAGCAATGCTTTTCCTTTATTCTCGTCAACATCCAACACGATCCATTCTATTGGTTCAGCTCCATTTTTTAAATTATTATCTTGCTCATAGGTTCCAAAAAGCAATAAGTCACCCTTTTTTATGTTCTCGTCAGCAAAAGTAGAAACAGATGCATAACAAAAAACACTTATAATAGTTACTAAGACACATTTTATAATATTGTTCATCGTATCAACCTTTCTTTTTCTACGATTACTATCCCTGTCTACTGTCATTAATCTGTATCTCCTTCCTGCATTCTTCACCTATAACTTCAGTTGCTTCTTTCCGGATTCAGATTTATACCACACTGATTCCGAAATACATATCATTCAGGCAAACCTTTCAGCTGAATAATTTTATTTTCTTGAATATTCTATTCGACCTCTCTTTCCCCCGAATAATATTGCTTTATAACAGAAATCAACTTTTTCTTTTTTCAGAATCATACTCTTTTATCTCTATATAAAATGCGTCTATACCGGATTTTTCAACATCATAGGAAAATTCTATTTCATACTTACCGGTACTTAAATCAAAGTAGTAGCTTTCGTTATTAAAAAAGTATTCAAACGAACGTTCTTCTCCTGAAGGACCAAAAGTATACTCATAGCATAATAAACCATGTTGCCTTATAATTATTTTTCCTATAGCTATCTAGCCTCATATAAACTCCTCCTTACGTCGTTTTTTATTAAATGCTATAACATTTTCTTTATATAAAAGATATTTATAGTATACCATAATACACACTTTATATCAATAGTATCTGGTCTATCTTTTTGTATTTTGCGTACAGCTTTGGTCCTCAATTTATAGTTTTTTGTCATATAGTCTTGAAAAAAAACTTGAAAAAAAGCTGATTTTGAGGTATACTATAGAAACTAAATTTGAGGGAGGATAATAAATATGAACAAAAAGTTTAGATGGTCATTATTACTGGCTTTCTTCACAGTAGTATTGATCGGTTTGGTAAGTGCTGGAAATGTAAAGATTTCGGCGTATGAGGCCGGAGAAACAATTTACAAGGACATTAACGGAAACGGCAAGAAAGAATCTATAAGAGTCACTTATACCACAAAAGGAAATTCTGTTGATAGGGCTACGCTTCTGATAAACGGAAAAGAAGTAGCTGTACTTTCTGCAGGAAGCAAGACTTATGATCGGTGTACGGTTTCTGTTCTTGATATTTATTCAAAGGATAAGTACAAGGAAGTTGTTGTAGAGTTTAATTGTGAGGGCTCTGATTTTACTGTTTTCAGATACGATAAAAAAGGAAATCTTACTAAACTTTTCTCAGCAGAATTCTCCGGAAAGCATGTTTCTGCAAAAGACTGTCTTGTAACTCAGACAAAAAAGAACCGTGTAACATTTATTGAAACTGTAGGCGGGCCTTTTGGGTGCGTATATGTTTCAAAGGTATATAAGTACAGTACAAAAACACAGAAATTGAAACTTACTTCATATACTTCTGTTGCAACATATAAGCCTAAGCATACATCAGTTGTAAGCGCTAATATATACACCAGTTTAAAATTTGATTCTGTTGCAGGTTTACTCGGAAAGAAGGAAGACTTTACCATAAAGAAGATAAGGCAGGATAAGAAAGGAAACGTTATTGCTGCATACGTAAGGACCAGCGGTGGAGTTAAGGGCTGGATCAACGTTAAAGATTTTAAGGAAAATGTAATAGTTGCAAATCCTATATACTGGTAATTGTTTTAAACAAGAACCGTACTTTCCATGTTATATGTAAGGTACGGTTTTTTCTTTTTTAAAAAAGCTTGACAATCAAGCTGCCTATAAGCATAATATAGAAGTATTATCAGACAAGATCAGGGATGAATGGTGTATACGGAGCGGAATTATGGTTAATTTTGACAAAGTGTCGTTTGATTACATAAGACGTGATGAGGAAGGAAATGTTGAAAGCATTAATAAAGCTCTCAATGAGATAGACCTTGATGTAAAAAAAGGAGAATTTATAGCTGTCCTGGGAGCTAACGGTTCAGGCAAATCAACCCTTGCAAGACATATAAATGCTTTACTCAAACCAACGGAAGGCACAGTCTATATTGAAAATCTTGATACTAAAGAGAATGAGAATCTTTTAAGCATTCGCGAAAAAACAGGCATGGTTTTTCAAAATCCGGATAATCAGATAATAGCCAGCCTTGTGGAAGAGGATGTTGGATTCGGTCCCGAAAATCTGGGTGTTCCAACAAAAGAGATTTGGGAGAGAGTTGCGGTAGCACTTGAAAAAACAGGAATGACTGCTTACAGGGAGAAGTCGCCAAATAATCTTTCGGGCGGTCAGAAACAGAGGGTGGCTATAGCAGGGATACTGGCTATGAAACCTGATTGTATTGTACTTGATGAACCTACAGCCATGCTTGATCCGGAAGGAAGAAAAGAGGTAATACAAACTATAGCCGAACTTAACAAAAATGAGGGAATAACAATCATTCTGATAACACATTATATGTCTGAGGTTATCGGGGCAGATAAGGTATTTGTTATGGAAAAAGGCAGTGTAGTCATGCAGGGAACTCCAAGACAGATATTTTCAAAAGTAGAAGAACTGGCAGAATATAAACTTGATGTTCCTCAGGTGACTGAAATAGCATACCGGTTAAGATTAGCGGGGCTTCCCTTGCCCGAATGTGTACTTACTGTTGATGAACTGACTGAAGGACTAAAAAAGATAGTTACCGGATGAATGACCGAAACGGAGTTGATAAAAAATGTCTCTCATACTCGATAAGATAAATTATTATTATGGAAAAGGGACTGCCTTTGAAACGGCAGCTTTGAAAAATATAAGTTTGGCGATACCGGATGACGAGTTTATCGGACTCATCGGTCATACGGGATCCGGTAAATCCACACTTATACAGCATATGAACGGACTTATAAAACCGGAATCGGGGAATATATATTTTAACGGAGCCGATATTTACGACAAAGATTTCAAAATGCGTGAGTTAAGGCGCAAGGTCGGACTTGTATTTCAATATCCTGAGCACCAGCTTTTTGAAACGACTGTCATTAAGGACGTTCTTTTTGGTCCGAATAATATGGGCTTTTCTAAACTTGAGGCAGAGGTTGCGGCATATGATGCTTTAAAAGCGGTTGGGATCGGAGAGGATCTGATCGATGCGTCACCATTTGAACTTTCGGGAGGGCAGAAAAGGAGAGTTGCCATAGCGGGAGTGCTGGCATGTAATCCTAAAATACTTATTCTTGACGAACCAACTGCAGGCCTTGATCCTGCAGGCCGTACGGAGATTTTAAATCTTCTGAAAAAATTGCACGAAGAGAAGAAAATTACGATAATTCTCGTTTCTCACAGCATGGAAGATGTTGCTGAATACGCTGAGAGAATAATAGTTATACATAACGGTGAAATAAGATTTGACGATGAACCAAGAAAAGTTTTTGGACATGAAGCAGAGCTGCGGAGTATGGGATTGGAAATCCCGCAATGTACTCAACTGGTAAGAAAATTAAAATCTGTCGGGTTTGATGTTGATGAAAGCTGCCTGACTGTTGAAGAGGCAATTGCTTCTATAGAAGAATGTTTTGGCTTGGAGCAAGACAGGGTTTTGCCCCCGACATCATAAATATTGTATATAAATAGGAAGAAAAATGCTTAGAGATTTGACTTTAGGACAATACTATCCGGTCGATTCGGTAATCCACAGGCTTGATCCCCGCACTAAATTTCTGGGAACACTTATGTTCATAGTTTCCGTATTTTTGTTTAAAACCTTCTGGGGATTTCTGCTATGCGGAGGGTTTGTGATCGGAGTAACTATTCTGGCAAGGATTCCGATAAAATATATCTTAAAAGGAATTCGTCCGATATTGTTCCTTCTGCTTTTTATGATGATATTCAACCTTCTGCTGACTCCGGGAGAGGTAATAGGAGAATGGTGGATATTTAAGGTAACGAAGGAAGGTATATATGCCGCCCTTTTCATGGGCTTGAGACTAATTATGCTGGTATTTGGATCCTCACTGATGACGTATACTACCACACCCAATAAACTTACTAGCGGGATGGAGAGTGTATTTGGATTTTTGAAGGTTATAAAAGTACCGGTGCATGAATTGGCTATGATGATATCCATAGCTTTAAGATTTATACCTATATTACTTGAAGAAACTAATAAGATAATGAAAGCACAGCAGGCCAGAGGAGCAGATTTTGAATCCGGCGGAGTTATAAAGAGAGCTAAAGCTATGGTTCCGATACTTATCCCGTTATTCTTATCTGCTTTCAGGCGTGCAGGAGATCTTGCAGAAGCAATGGAGGCCAGATGTTATCATGGCGGAGCCGGCAGAACAAAAATGAAACCCTTAAAATATCATCTGCGTGATCTTTTTGCATATCTGGCACTTATAGGGCTTATTGTCGGAGCAGTATTTATTCCGTAATTACTCGGATAGTTTTAAAAGTTGAAAAGGAGAGAACAGGTGCGACGCATAATGCTGAAAATTGCATATGACGGTACGGATTATGTCGGATGGCAGATGCAGCCGAATGGGACAGCTGTTGAACAGGTAATTAATAAGGCATTGAGTGAGCTTCTTAAAGAAGATATTATTATAGCCGGAGCTTCACGCACCGATTCGGGTGTGCATGCTGAGGGAAATGTAGCGGTATTTGATACGGAAACCCGCATTCCGGCAGATAAGATTTGTTTTGCTCTGAATCAGAGATTGCCCAAAGATATAGTTTGTCTGTCAAGCTGTGAGGTTAAACCGGACTTTCATCCAAGACATGCTGATTGTATTAAGACCTATGAATATTCCATATATAATGCAGTTCATCCTGATCCGCTGAAAAGAAGATATTCGTATTTTGTTTATGTGCCTCTTGATGTGGAAGCGATGCGAAAGGCAGCAGAATATCTTAAAGGTGAGCATGATTTTGCAAGTTTCTGCTCAGCACATGCACAAGTGAAAACAACGGTCAGAAATATCTATTCTCTTGATATAATATGTGAAAACAGTGAGGCGAATGATACAGGCGAAAACAGCCGCCGGACTTATGACGCTCATGACATAAAAATCAGGATCAGCGGAAATGGTTTCCTATATAATATGGTGCGCATTATAGTCGGAACTCTGTGTAAAGTCGGTTATCATTTTTATCCGCCGGAACATGTGAAAGAAATCTTGAACAGCCGTGATAGAAAGGCAGCCGGCCCCAAGGCTCCCGCCGAAGGGCTTAAACTGGTAAGTATCAGCTATAACCCAGAGGATATGATGCCGGAGTCTGAATGAGAGTTTATTCCGTCCGGCATGAATCACAATGAAATGAGCAATAATGTATTAGAATTCTGAAGAATAATGGTGTATTATAAATAAGTATATTATATTGGGAGGCTTTTATAAGGAACGATATGATTTACAAAATTTTGAAAAATACTGTGACTGTTCTGATTATTGCGGGGCTCATAGGACTTACAGGGTGCAAAACCAAACAGGAGCCGGTTCCGGAGTCTGATGCCGGAACTGAAATATCTCCGGCTGTGGCAGAGGATACATCCGGAAAAGAAAATGAAACGCCCGGATTATCAGAAAGCACGGAAGTCTCCGGAAATGAACAGGACTGGGAAGCAGGGATTAAAGAAAAAGATGACAGTGAAGGCGGAATAAATGAAACCGCCGGTGAGGAGGAAGAACCGATGGATTATGCAGAGGCATTTAAGGGAATGATACTTTCTATGAGTTACAAGGGGGTAAACAACAATAACCCCATCATTGAGCAGCATTATGGAGCAGATCCGTTTGCACTTGTATATGAAGACACAGTGTATTTTTATATGACTGCCGATTCTTATGAATATGACGCAGCAGGCGAAATAAAGGAAAATTCTTACAGCCAGATCAGAAGTCTTTATGTGGTTTCAACCAAGGATATGATAAATTTTACCGACCATGGTGAGATAACGATTGCAGGAACAAACGGAGCTACAAAATGGGCACATAACTCATGGGCACCCGCAGCCGCATGGAAAATGATAGATGGCAAACCTAAGTTCTTCCTGTATTTTGCAGATAACGGCGGCGGAATAGGCGTGGTATGTTCCGACAGCCCGGTAGGACCTTTTGTGGACGAATTAGGACACGGTCTTATCAGAAGAGATATGGAGAATTGCGGTAATGTAGAGTGGCTCTTTGACCCGGCAGTACTTGTTGATGATGACGGAAGAGCTTATATCTATTTCGGAGGCGGCGTTCCGAGAGGAGAAGACGGACAGCCCAAGGCGGCCCATCCCATGACTGCCAGATGTGCCGAACTCGGAGAAGACATGATGAGCCTTAAAGATGTTCCTGTTACAATTGATGCGCCATATCTGTTTGAGGATTCAGGAATCCATAAGTATAATAATACTTACTATTATACATATTGCAGTAACTTCAGTGTGGATAAAGCAGGAACCGATGAATACGGATTTGAGAACGGCGAGATAATAGTTATGGAGAGCAAGAATCCTTTAGGACCGTTCACATTCAAAGAGAGGATTCTTAAAAATCCCGGACATTTCTTCGGACTTGGAGGAAATAACCATCACGCTGTATTTAAGTTTAAAGATCAGTGGTACATTACTTACCATACACGTATTCTTGAACAGGCTCAAGGTATACTCAAAGGTTACCGTTCAACCAGTATAGATGAATTTACAATGGGTGAAGACGGAACAATAGGCGATATCAAGATGACAAAAAATATAAGGAAACAGGTTGGAACCCTTAATCCTTTTGAAACCATAAACGGTGCTACATTTGCCGCTATGGGAGGTGTTGATACGGCACCCGCCGATGAGATATCGCAAAAGTACGGATGTGGCAAGCTCCTTCTTACCGCTATCAATGACGGTGACTATGTTAAACTTCAGGGAGCAGACTTTGGCGATAAGGGAGCAACAAAAGTAAAAGCAACCGTAAAGACCAATGGGAAAGACGGTATTATCCGTGTAACAACCGGAAAGGTAAACGGTGAAGTTGCAGGTTACATCCCTGTTAAGAGTGACGGAAACGAGACAACTGTCTGTGAGGCAGTTCTTGACAGTTCCATTTCAGGTCTTAAAGACATCTTCTTTACCTTTAAGGGCGAGGGTTATGAAATAATTGACTGGATATTTGAATAAGAAGTTTATCGTTTAGGGTGACGGTTCTATGATGGATAGGTAAGTCGATCATAGAACCGTCTTTTTGATTGTTTCTGTTTTGTTGGACACCATAAGGTAGAATTATCTTGACGCGTCAATGCAAATATTATACAATAAAAGCGTACTTTTCCCAATAAAAAAGAAAGCTACGGACAGGGTCCATATAAGGAGATTTCAACATGGTTCAGGATGCTGCACAACTCATAAAAAAGATCAAAGACAATATCAATATCGCATTTGCAGGAAAAGAATCTGTAATAGACCGGCTTCTCTGCTGCCTGATCTCGGGAGGCCATCTTCTGCTCGAAGATGTTCCCGGTGTAGGAAAGACTACTCTCGCACTTTCCCTGGTGAACAGTATCAGCTGTTCCTTTGGAAGAGTATCTTTTTCACCTGACACATTGCCGTCCGACATTACCGGAATCACTATTTATAATTCTGCGACAAAAAAATTCGAATACAGACCCGGCCCGGTCATGAACAATATCTTCCTTGCAGACGAAATAAACCGTACTCCTCCAAAAACTCAGTCCGCACTCTTAGAGGCTATGCAGGAACACAAAGTCACTGTTGACGGAACCGCTCACAGCATAGATGGACTCTTTATGGTAATTGCAACCCAGAACCCTATAGAATTTGCCGGAACATATCCTCTGCCCGAAGCACAGCTTGACCGTTTTATGATGAAACTCTCTTTGGGTTATCCGGAAAAAGAGGATGAATTAAGGTTGGCCTCAATGTTTCTGAATGATAAAACCGCTGAAAGTCTTAAGCCTGTATGTTCGCTCTCAGATGTGTGCGAACTGGAGGAAATGGCAAAAAAGGTAACTATAAAAGATAATATCCTTGAATATGTACACAGCATTATTACCGCAACAAGAAATGAAACCCGTTTCCGCACAGGTGCAAGTCCCCGTGCCATGCTTGCCCTTATACGTGCCGCACAGGCTTACGCCTTAATGGATGGCCGTGATTTTGTAAAGCCCGATGATATTAAGCAGCTCTATGTTCCGGTTCTTCTCCATCGTCTGCCACTGTCCATTGAAGCACGTATGGCACACGATAATCCCGAAACAATTCTCCGTTCGCTTATCGCAACAGTAAACGTACCTGTAAACTGATCATGAAAAGAAACCGTATAATATATTTACTTCTTTGTATATCTGCTGTCGTGCTGGCAAGCTTCTACGGCGGTCCCGTAAGTTACTCCTTACTTTTCGGACTGCTCCTTATAGCGCCTATTTCCCTTGTATATCTGCTTTTTGTATATGCTTTTTTTCGGCTCTATCAGGTTATAGGAGTCAAGCACATTACGGCATATGAGCCGGTCCCGTATTATTTTGTACTTCAGAATGAATACCTGCTTAACTTTTGCAATATAAGTATAAATATGTATTCCACCTTTTCCTATATCGAAGATTTTGATCAGGAAAAAGGCAAGACCTCGACTGCTGCCGGTACTTCCTCAAAATATGAACTTCTTCCCGGTGAAAGCGTCAGATATGACACCTCTCTTATCTGCCGATACAGAGGCGACTATTTTATAGGAATAAAAGAAATCACCATTATTGATTTTTTTAAGCTTTTCAAAATTACCTACCGTGTACCTGAGCCGATAAATGCTGTTGTCTCTCCCAGGATAATCAAGCTGGATTCTTTAAAGAGTATTCCTGACATAACCCTCTCTTCTTTTAAGGAAAATCCAAGTCTTTCCACAGATTTTGATGCTGCGGTCAGAGATTACGTCCCCGGCGACTTGCTTAAAGGTATTAACTGGAAAGCAACTGCCAAAACCGGGAAGCTTAAAAGCAGGCTCACTTACGGAGAACAGCGCCAGGGAATTTCACTCTTTCTGGATACAAACAGAATAAGTGAAGATGAATATGATTTTATTCCGGTTGAAAACAAATGTCTCGAGATCATTCTTGCCCTGACAGATTATTTTTCAACTTTTTCCGTACCGGTAACATTCCACTACAACCAATCTGTGCCTTCCACCGCAACATGCAGTATGGCTCATGAGATGGAGGAATTTCGTCTGGCGGTATCAAATGTTAAATTCAGGACAGGTGAAAACAGTGCCGTTTTTCTTGATTCTCTCATCAATGGTACATCATTTGGAAACTGCCTGGTAGCCTTTCTGGTCATAACAGGAGCTGACGCGGAACTTAATAAAGCTTTGTACGCCTTGTCTCTTCTCGGTATTAATATAGTTGTATATTATGTAGGCTATAATCCGCGAACGGAAGATATAATGGAGCTCCAGAACCTCCGGGTCATCCCTATACATCCTGAAGATGACCTTGAGACGGTATTGTAATTCGGACCAAATATTTTGCAATATTGTCAGACATATTGAGGAAAGTTAAAATGACATTCAGAGAAGAACTTACGGATTTGGTTTACCGCTTTGTTCTAACATCGGTCATTGCGGTATTTTTGTTTTTGGAAATCTATAATTTCTATGATCCTGAGCTTATAACAAAGGGAAATATTATTTCTCTTCTTCTGATAAGCCTTTCTTTTAATGTCCTCATTATCCTGTACCATAAGATCCATCTTTATATTTTCCCTGCAATTTTTCTTGTTATTACTGTTTTTTCATTTATCATAGACGCAGAAGATGCCGAAATGATCCTTAACAGCACGCTCTTTAAACTTGTCCTTATCGGGCTTGGTTCTTTTATCCTGTTTCTTATCTCTGATATGACTGTAAGGATAAATCTGATTCTTTCAGCCGGAATAATCGCTTATCTGCTTATATCCCTCTTCAGAGGAACCTCTATCCATCCCGTAACTCCGGCTCCAGGATTATTTTATGTTGCTTTTTCCATTACTCGTTTCTTCAGAAAAGGTCTTAAAGAAACTGATAAAGCCCGGGTACGTACTTATATTGCCTATCTTTATCCCTTTCTGGCAGTTATTCTTATCAGCCTTATAATCGTTCCCAAACCCGAATCACCTATCAGTTGGGACTGGGCCAAAAGACTTTATGACTACGCTGTAGACAAAATAAACGAAATCGGGCATGAGCTGTCTATTAAATTTTCATCTTCCGAAGGTACCGATTCCCTGAGCATAAATTTCGGAATGAATGATGAAATGATCTATGACAACAATAATATTACCGATGATATTATCATGGAAATAACTCCTAACAGACAAGTCGGCGAAGGCATCTATCTTAACGGTGAGTATTTCAATGAATTCAGCGGCGGACAATGGAGAAACACTCTTAAATCCGATAAGGATTACTCTTGTTTCGATGCATTGGAAAGCACTTACGGTATTATAAATTTTACTCCTGAAGCCAAAAACGGTCTAGTTAAAACTGCTACCCTAAAAATACGCTATATCGATTTTGCCACCTCTATTCTTTTTACACCGGCAAAGCAGACGGCTTCTATAGACAGATCCATAAAAAAAGAACTCAACTATCGAAATGAACATATCCTGTTTAATACTGTCAAAACTTACGGTACGGAATATTCCGTCAATTATCTTCAGTTAAACTATGGCAGCAGGGTTTTTAATGAGTATATGAAAACTGTTCTGACCGATAAGGAATCAGCCTTTAATTATGTCAAGAGCAACGATCTGTATAATCTTTATAATGAAGTTACACTTGATGACCTGAAAGAATATCGTAACTATATTAATGCTTCCTATTCTTCCAAACCTGAAATCAGGGATTCCGTAAAGAATTATATCGAAAAGATTGTTTCTGGTTCAAATACCGATTACGAAAAACTAAAAGCTGTAGAAAGTGCGCTTTCAGGTATGGAATATCGTTTAGAAGGAGGACAGCTTCCGGACTATGTTGACTCTGAGGGTGACTTCCTGAATTATTTCCTGCTTGAAAAAAGAAGCGGTTACTGTGTGCATTATGCTACCGCTTTCTGTCTTATTGCGCGATATCTTGGATACAAATCCCGTGTTGTTCAGGGTTTCCTTGCGCCGCCCAAATCAGACCCCACTGTATCGGTTCCCGCCAGTTCAGGTCATACATGGGCCGAAGTATACTTTGAGAACAAAGGGTGGATTGCATTTGAGCCCACACCCGGATTCGGTATCAAACGATATTCCGGCTGGAAAGTAATGTCAGGTCCTTTTAATGACTATGAAGGATATGATTTTACATATACTCCGCCTATACCTACAGAAATTCCAGTACCTGTAGAAGATCCGGAATATGAACTTGAGCATACGGAAAGCCGGGTTTCATGGCTTCTTATCCTGATTATTGCCGCAATCATAGTTATCAGTATCATTCTTCTGGTTACCGTAAATATAATCCGTTCACATCTTAAGCAGAAAAAAATGACAAAAAAAGAACTTTATATTTTTGAGTTCAATAAAGTCCTTCATATTCTTGAAGAATTTAAGCTGACAAGAGAAAAACAAGAGACCATAGAAGAGTTCTCCCGCAGATGCTCAGTAAATATTTCCGATATCATCTGCAAAATCAATTTAAAAAAGTATTTTGAAGGCATCTCCGATATGCACTTTATGAGTACTTATGAATCTGTTATATACGGAAATTCCGATCCTGATGAACAGGATCGGAAAGAATTGTCAGACCGAAAAAATCTGTTTATTAAACTGATGAAAAAACACTTCCGCAGAACTTACCTCATCCACAGACTTCATCTCATGATCTCGATGTAAAAAGTGTTCTGTTATAACGTCTTTTCCGTAAGCTTTATTATGCCATTTTCATCTACTCTGGCCAGCTCTGTGAGGAACACTTCCTTGTTAACCGGATTCAAAAATGCGACCGAAATAACCGCGGTACTTCCTGCATCAGCCTGTGCAGTAAGTGTAAGTGTCATTGTTTTCTGATCAAATTTCACTTTCACTCTGGCTCCTTTGTCGGCGATCACTTTATCGTCCGAATCCAGCCTGACTGAAGTTTTTCCTACATAAATCTTTATTTTGTCGGTAGTACTTACGTCCTTGCCCAGAAGGGTTGAGATTTCCAGCTTAAATGATGCTGAATCGCCCTTCTTTGACAGGATTGTTTCCGAAGATCCGGCAGATATTAGTTTAGCACCAAGTACCGTATTCCCGATCACCAATGTCATGTTAGCCTTTTTGTTACTTTCATTACAAATAACTTCAATTTTTACAGAAACAGTTTTATTTTTTGTCTGATCAAAATCAAGTGTATCAATCGTAAAATACGGGTTCCCTTTATCATCCAGGATTACATCGCCGACTGTCGCATATTTCTTCTGTTCATCTTTTACTATCCTGACAGTATAAGTACAGCTCTTATCTGCTGTTCCGTTCTTTACAAAAGGAGTTATGTACAGATAATCCGAGGTCCCGGCATCCATATAGTATTTTTTTACTATATCATCTTTGTCTGTACTGTCCGGTACCTCTGTAACATATAACTTCGAAGGAGCTGCAAGTATTTCCACTAAATATTCTTCAAAAGCCATACTGCCGGTATCACAGACATATACGTATACCGTACCTGCCGTTTTGGCAGTTACTTCTCCCTTTCCGTTAACAGAAGCCTTTTTTGACTTTGGTGATGAAAAGCTTACAGAATGTTTCGAAGAATTAAAACTCGGAACCAAAGGTGAATCCGCTACATACCACACAAGCTTTCCTTTTTTTGTTTTTCCTTTTCCGTCTTTCCACTCATGTGCGGTCAGTTCGGTTTCAAGTTTTACTTTTTTATAAGTCTTTGTACCGTTTTGCCAGATAACAGTATCCGCCCCCGATTCACCGGTTCCTATAGTAATGATGCAGGATGCCTTAACCGGATTTTCAGATTCAGCGGAACTATATGCCGTTGCGGTAAGAATAATTTTTCCGTTCTTTAATCCTTCAACTGTAGCTTTATCATCCTTTACCAAAAGTTTTATAAACCGTAAAGGAGAAAATGTTTCTTTTTCGTCAAAATTTGAAACAGTCCAGATAATCCTGTCATCACAGCCTTCAGGAAGCACTGCTGTTACAGTAACCGATGCTGAAATATCTATTGAAGCTTCTTCCTTATCAAGTCCGATGGTTTGAGCCGGATTATCGATAGTCGGAGCTTTCAGTTTTAAAATATATCCGTAATCGGACACTGTAAATGAATATGAATTACTTTTTTCTACTCCCAATTGAGGTACAACGAAATTTATTACCGAATTTGAAGCATCCTTTGGAAAAGCCATAAAGATAAAGTCATTCCCATAGTAACGGTTGGCAAGAACACGATTTGCAAATTCTGCTCCGGTCTCCTCATTAAATGCAGATATATCAGAATAGCATTTAAACCGCCCATAGTATGATTCATCCATATTATCCGAGAATGATGGCATATCATACAGATAGTCCGATGTATCCGATGAAACCGAATGTGTTTTTCGGAAAACAGAATTCGGAGTAAAGAAATAAGTATAGTCTGAATCCTTTAATCCAACAACAGTTTTTTCATTCGGGTCATCCCATGTAACATCGCAGAGATACCATCCGTCATTATATTTTACGGCATTCCATGCATGTCTGTCTCCATCACCTTTCCCGACTATATAAATATTCTGAATTCCCGCAAGATCAAGGATATATTCAAAGGCTTTGGCATAACCTTCACATACTGCGCCTTCTCCGGTAAATACACCGGCTATAGAGTGTGCCCATACAGAACTTTCCGGTTTGCCTGTTGAATCATATGTATAATCAATATTGCGGATAATAAGGTCATGAGCTAAAAGGGCCGCATAAAAATCATCCTTTTTTACAGCTTCTGATTTTATCATTTCCACCCATTCACCAAGCAGACCGTTTATCGCATCGTCTGTATTCTTTCTGCTCTGATACTCATAATAATACGGGTGAACCCTGAACATTACCAAAAACTTATTATTCCCAGATGTACCATAAGAGAAACCGTTCTCAAGCCAGTAGTACTTAGGATTTGAATATATAAACCTTATTACAATTTTGTTCAGGTCTTTTACCGTAATACTTTCCCCTTGATCCATAGTAAACTCTATCTTTAGTTTTGCGTTTTCCGAATCAAGATCGGTCAAATAAAGTTCACTCTGAATAAAATCTTCAAGCTTATCGCCTAAAAGGTTAAATACCTTTTTCTCTGTATCATTTAGCGATGTATATCCATATTCATTTCTGACTGTTTCGTCATATGCTCCCGCCAGTGTTCTTTCGTTATCCGTATATATGATCAAACCTGTGGTAATACATAGAACCGCAATGAAATACATTAATTTTTTCTTCATACCATATCCCTGTTACAGGCTTTGTAAAACACCGATGTCCTGCCTGTTAAACACCGGTGCGGAACCAAAGATAAATTTTTGTTCCGGACTGTACTTCTCTAATATATAAGTCAATGCCACCTTGAAAACACCTCCATTGTTTCCCCCGGTAACAAAATAATAATCCACATCTTCTATTTTGTTATATCGGCATTTTTAATATTTTTCTTTAGTATCAACATATAAAACAACCGGGTTCTGCTTTTTTTGTCTTGACAGTGTTATAACCGTGTTGTAGGATGAAAATACAGATTACTCATGTATTGTCACTATTCAAATTTAATAAAATTATAAGGAGATATCCCTTTGACAAAACGAGAATTTCGCCGGGCAGATATAAGACATATAACCGAAAGAGTCCGTAATGCCCGTAATACGGTAGACGATGCCTCAAGACTTATCAGCGAATCCCGCATGAAAGTCATGGATGCAGTTCAGCATGTTATAGAAAAGGAATATGGTTCTGTACTTAAAACTATTCCGGTCGAAGAGATCAATGTCGATAAATCAGGAATAAGAACTGGACTTCTAAAAGAACATGGCTTAAATAGTATTTACGATGTTCTAAATGCCGGCAAACCAAGAATTGCATCTATATACGGCATAGGTGAAAACATGGCTCTTAAAACCATGACCATCGCTCAAAGGATAGCTTTTGACATAAAGAAACATATAAAGCTGAAACTAAACCTTGATAATAAGAGTGATGAATATTCGCTTCTCGTAAAAAATGTATCAATGTATATACATGCTGTGTCTCTCGGTTCTGAATGTCAAGAACTTGCCAATGAAATACCTCCCAATGCAGACATAGATTTAAAAAGCATCAAGAGGGCGTCAAATCCTATCAAATGGCTTTTTGTTTCCGAGAGCAAAAAGCTGGAAGCCATTGATGCATATAACCGGCTTATAAACGGTATGTCTGCAGTCAATCCCGGACCTTTATCCGACAAAATACAGAATATAATGAATCTGCAGGCAAGTGACGCCTGGGAACATTTCGCATCCGACTCAGTCTCTTTCTTCAATGCACTCGAAAACATAGTCCCGGAGCATTTTAACACCATAAATGACGGCTACGGTCTGAGTGATGATATAAGATATGAAATAGAAAGTACACAGCTGAACCTTGAAGGACTATGTTGTACATTAAGAGGATATCAGGTCTGGGGAGTAAAATACATTCTTCGTCAGCAAAGAGTGCTTCTTGGTGATGAAATGGGTCTCGGAAAAACTGTTCAGGCCATTGCTGCTATGGTAGCTTTGAGAAATCAGGGTGAAAATCACTTTCTCGTAGTATGTCCGGCAAGTGTTATTATCAACTGGTGCAGGGAAGTCGCATCCAAAAGCGATCTTAATGTTTACAAAGTTCACGGAAACGGTAAAGAACTAACACTCCAGCAGTGGCTTGATAATGGAGGGGTTGCTGTAACAAATTACGAAACTTTATCTGGTAATTTCTTTATTCCCGTAAATTTTAGGATATCCATGGTAGTTGTGGACGAAGCTCATTATATAAAAAATGTAACTACCAAAAGAAGCAAGAATGTCTTAAATTTATGCGAACATACTTCAAGAATACTCTTCATGACAGGAACTCCGCTTGAAAACAATGTTTCCGAGATGATACGGCTGTTAGGATTCCTTCAGCCCGAGATAGCCGATATGGCAAAGGATGTAAGTACATCTGCATATGCCGATTATTTTAAAGAAAGGATATCTCCGGTATACTACAGACGCAAACGTGAAGATGTACTTGCAGAGCTTCCTGAACTTGTCCAAATGCAGGATTGGTGTGAGATGACACATGAGGATGAAGCTCAATATATCAAGGATGTAGTGGCCAAAAATATTATGGATGTCAGAAGAGTATCCTGGAGAAATCCGGATTATTTTAATTCTTCGGTAAAAGTACAGCGTCTAAGAGAAATCGTTGATTATGCAACATTGGAAGAAAGAAAGGTAATTATATTTTCTTTCTTCTTGGATACCCTTGAAAAAGTGCAGACAATATTCGGTCAGGGCTGTGTCGGTGTGATCAACGGTTCGGTTCCTCCTGCCGAAAGGCAGAAAATCATAGATGAATTTGACGCTGCACGTCCGGGAACTGTGCTGGCGGCGCAGATACAATCAGGCGGGACAGGATTAAATATCCAGACTGCCAGTGTTGTTGTAATCTGTGAGCCTCAGTACAAACCATCGGTTGAAAGCCAGGCTATTTCCAGAGCATACCGTATGGGGCAGACAAGAAATGTTCTTGTCCACAGGCTGCTTTGTACAAATACGATAGAAGAACGGATCATGCAGATACTTTATGAGAAACAGGAAGAATTCAATACCTTCGCCGATGATTCTGCCGCGGCAAGAAAAGATATGGAACTTGATAACAGTACCATCAATTCTATAATGGAAGATGAAATAGATCGTATACGTAAAAAATATACGGAGGATGAAATCAAATTACTTACAGGCTAAAAAAGTCACCTCGAAAACGCCTTCAGCATTTCCTGGTAACAAAAGAAGATATCCCTTCACCTTCGCTACGCTAAAAGGTGTGGGATATCTTTAATTTTTTATATTAGTAAAGTTAGATTATAACCGCTTTCCCTGATATTTTTGAACCTTCTCCCATGCACTTAACAAGTGCCTGATAGAGACGTTGGGAAATAGTAGTGTTATCCAGAATGATTTCGGTATCATCAAAAGCTTCATCGCAAAAGCCCGAAAGATCCGGAAATTCTTCAAAATCTTTAATGTCGGCATTAGAGAAATTAACCTTACAACAACATCCAATCTTTGACAGTATACTGATAAATGCAGCTTCACTTATCTGTGCATTCACAAAATTAAAGTTACTATCGTCTGATCTGCTTTCAAAAGCTCCGGCAAGTTCCGGTCTGTATTCTGAAGATCCTAAAACAGCATTATTTCCGTTTACCGTACAGCAGTCGCCAACCTTAGCCATGATCCTCCAGAACGCGTCACCGTCCATAGAAGAATTATCCAAAGCAAATGTAATACTGTCAACCGTGTAGGAATCATTTCCATTCCCGGGAATAAAATTTTTATCGCCTTCAATATCACAGCCTTGCAGATCAAGCTTTTCATCATCTTCTTCCAGACCTTTTAAAATTGCCTGAAGATGATCGGCGTAGATTTTCCTCTTTCCGACGGAAGTGCCTGATTTTTCACAATCCGGTTCCCTCGTATAATCTGAATTTCTGTCAGAATAATAATTTCTGTTTGCTTTTTGTTTTGACCTGTCGTCTTTCTGCCATTTACCAAAGCCTTCTTTCTGAATCTTATCAAGACCTTCTAAAGCTTCTTTTACGGCCTTACTTACTACAGCTCCGATATTACCCATTATCTTTTCGGCTTCTTTGAAATCCTTAGGTCCATTATAATTATAATTCTGAGTTCTGTTTCCGTCAGAATTCCAAGGATTGCCCTTGAAATCACGCTTAAAGTCTTTCCTAAATGCCTGCCATCCACCATTATATTCCTGCCTAAAATCTTCTAAAGACCGGTATTCTTCAAAATTCTTAACAGGAAAAACCTTGTAAGGACGTTGGAATGCAACAAATACAAAGCGGATTTTTACTGCATCACCTGTATTAAACGGTATGCGGTAAAACCTTATACTTGAACCGTTCCAAAACTTTTCCATATCAGGTCTATAGTCTCTGTGTAGCAAACTATACTGATATCGATTGTCCCAATCCTGATCAGAATCTTCTTCATGTATGGGCATAATTATGAAATTACACTTTACTCCGGGAGAATTAAGTGCGTCAATGTCTCCCGTCATAGCGAATAGGAACTCATAGTCCTCATTCTTTTCAACCGGCATCTCATAAGATATCTGAGTCCAGTTTGAACCGTAATCACCTATCTCATAAACCTCTACATTGTTGCCGAGCGCATCGGTAACGAACATTCTGTTAGCAATATTATTTCCTTTGCAGGTAGGATCGATCTTAAATCCTCTTGCTTCAAAACCTATAACCTTACTCATATTATTTTCCTCCATAGTTTTTATATTATCCGCTACGGTCGGAACATGAGTATCCGGCATTCTAATACAAAAGTCGCTGACATACTCTGCCCGACCTTTTTTGATAAGCCCCTTTGCCCTTTTAGGATAAGTTTCGCCTATCTTTCTGCCTGATGTGTCAATTATAGTTACGTTTTTTTCCATGGGTGTCTCCCCCTTTATTAAATTGTAAATAATGTGCCTATCATAAAACACGGCACGGTTCTTTATACGGACTGCTGTTTTTTTATCATGGGTGTCTTCCCCCGTCCGTGAAGGTAGTATATCATATCAGTTATTTAACGTCAACCATAAAGCCAATAGTTTACATACATTTAATGAAAACGTAATAATGTTTTGGGAATCTGTTTCTTTATTTTGAATAGTCTGTTTAACAATAAAGTCATCCTGTTATCATGAAAAAATGACAGGAGAAGCCTGCCTCCTGTCATCTATTCTTTAATTACCTTATAATTATGCTTTCCCTCTCGGGTCCGACCGATACATACTTAATAAAGCAGCCTATTTCTTTCTCAATGTATGTTACATATTTCTTAGCTGCATCCGGAAGATCATCCCAGCTTCTTGCCTTTGAGATATCACAGTTCCAGCCGTCCATATATTCAATAACGGGCTCTGCAAGGTTCTGTGCTGCCGGGAACGGGAAGCGATCGGTTTCTTTTCCGTTGAGTTTGTACTTTGTACATACCGGAATCTTCTCCATATAACTTAAAACATCCAGTTTGGTAAGAGCTATCTCTGTAGCCCCCTGACACTCTACACCGTATCTGGTAGCAACTATATCAACAGGTCCTACTCTACGCGGCCTTCCGGTTTTAGCACCGTACTCCTGTCCTTCTGCTCTCAGCTTTTCAGCCTCTTCGCCAAACATTTCACATACAAATGGACCTTCGCCAACACATGTAGAATATGCTTTTACAACACCGATAACTTTATCGATCTTTGCTCCCGGAAGTCCCGAACCTACGGGTGCAAAGCTTGCAAGTGTATTAGACGAAGTGGTGTAAGGATAGATACCGTAATCAAGATCTCGAAGTGCACCAAGCTGTGCTTCAAAGAGCACATTCTTTCCATTCTTTACAGCTTCCTTAAGAATTTCACCCGTATCTGCCACAAAAGGTTTAATCTTTTCGCAGTACTCATCAAGCCATGCTTTAAGATCATCCATAGTAACAGGCTTTGCGCCATATACCTTCTCAAGGGTAAGATTCTTCCACTCCATCAGATCCTTTAAATGTTCCATTAACTCTTCAGGATAGAAAAGTTCACCCGCAAGTATAGTCTTCTTTTGATATTTATCAGAATAGAACGGAGCAATACCCTGCTTGGTCGAACCGTATTTCTTATCTGCAAGTCTTGCCTCTTCAAGCCCATCCAGATCTCTGTGCCAAGGCAGAAGCAGTGAAGCCCTGTCACTGATCTTAAGATTTTCGGGTGTAATGGCAACACCCTTTGCCCTTACTTCCTCTACTTCCTTCATCAGATTTTCGGGATCGAGCGCAACACCGTTTCCTAAAATATTTATTGTATCTTTTCTGAATATTCCTGACGGAAGAAGATGGAGTGCAAACTTTCCATACTCATTTATTACAGTATGTCCTGCATTTCCGCCACCCTGATAGCGGACTACAACCTGATAATCCTTTGTGACTAAATCGACCATACGGCCTTTTCCTTCATCTCCCCAGTTAATACCTACAATAGCACAGTTTGACATATTTTATACCTTATCGCAGGCATGCTGCACATCGGATACCGTGCCTGCTGCGGTTCCAATGCGGCGACAGGGGACGGTTCTCTGTCGTCAAAAAGTTCTTGTTTTGGCGACAGAGAACCGTCCCCTGTCGCCATGTGAGTCAATGTCACCTTGAAAACGCCTTCTGCGTTTCCTCGGTAACAAAACGATGCTCCGCATCTCATTTCAGTCGGGGCTTGAACCCCGCCTGAAACGAAGATCTCCCCCCCACCTTCGCTACGCTAAGAGGTGGGGGATATCTTCTATTTTGTTATATTGTCAAGAGCTTTTCCTTTGACACACAACAAGGTGGCAAGCCTTTTCAGACCTGCCACCCAAAATCACAAACTCAATGTTGTATGGGCTTGAGCTTTTTCGCTAAAATTTCTTGCTGTCTCAGAAATTTTTTACTATCTCAGAAATTTCTTAACGCGGCGCTTAAGCAAAGCTTAAGCTTTCTCGCTAAAATTTCTGAGATTATCAAACAATCCCCTGAGCGTTCATAGCGTCAACAACTTTCTTGAAGCCGGCGATGTTTGCACCTGCAACATAGTTGCCTGCTAAGCCATACTCTTTTGCTGCGTCGTCAAGGTTGTGGAAGATGTTAACCATGATTCCCTTTAACTTAGCATCAACCTCTTCGAATGACCATGAAAGTCTCTCAGAGTTCTGGCTCATCTCAAGTGCTGATGTAGCAACACCACCTGCATTTGCTGCCTTGCCAGGTACGAAGTAAACTTTGTTCTCCTGGAAGTACTCAGTAGCCTCAAGAGTAGTAGGCATGTTAGCACCCTCACAAACAGCGATTACGCCGTTTGCAACAAGCTTCTTAGCATCGTCAAGGTTAAGCTCGTTCTGTGTAGCGCAAGGAAGAGCGATGTCAACCTTAACCTCCCACTGATTTGTTCCCTCGGTAGCCTTGTCATGATACTGAGCTGAAGGACGCTTTGCAGCATACTCGGTAAGACGAGCACGGTTAACTTCCTTAACTTCCTTAAGAAGAGCAACATCAATACCTTCGGGATCATAGATCCAGCCGGTAGAATCTGAACATGTAACAGGCTTTGCACCTAACTGCTGAGCCTTCTGGATAGCGTAGATAGCAACATTACCTGAACCTGAAACTGCACAAGTCTTGCCTGCGATGTCGATGCCGTTTGACTTAAGCATTTCCTCTGTCATGTAAAGAAGGCCGTAGCCTGTAGCTTCTGTTCTGGCAAGAGATCCGCCGTATGAAAGGCCCTTACCTGTAAGTACGCCCTCGAATACGCCCTTAAGTCTCTTGTACTGACCGAACATATATCCGATCTCTCTTGCGCCTGTTCCGATGTCACCTGCAGGAACATCGGTATCTGCGCCGATATATTTGAAAAGTTCTGTCATAAAGCTCTGGCAGAATGCCATGATCTCTCTGTCTGACTTACCCTTAGGATCGAAGTCTGAACCACCCTTGCCACCACCGATAGGAAGGCCTGTAAGTGAATTCTTAAAGATCTGCTCAAAACCTAAGAACTTGATGATACCAAGATTTACTGAAGGATGAAGTCTTAAACCTCCCTTGTAAGGTCCGATAGCACTGTTGAACTGTACACGGTAACCTGTGTTAACCTGTACCTGTCCCTTATCATCTACCCACGGAACACGGAACTTAATCTGTCTCTCAGGGTTAACGATTCTCTCTAAAAGAGCATCTCTTCTGTACTTCTCTTCATTCTTCTCTACAACAGGACGAAGAGAGTTAAGAACTTCTTTAACTGCCTGATGGAATTCAGGCTCATTGGGATTCTGCTTGATAACCAGCTCGATTACTTCATCAACGTATGACATTTTTTCCTCCTTTTGCCTTATGGCTTATTAAATGTATTTTTTTGTGCAGATTGCTTCGAAATCTGCGTATTTCATAAAAAAACAGAGTCTTCGGGCGTGTGCCCAAAGACCCCATTGCCTTTGCCAAAAAGTATATTAACGTATTTTTATACATTTGTCAACAACTTTTTTTATTTTATCTTCTCAAATTCCATATCGGAAACACTGCTGTCCTTATCTGAAAGATCATGCCAGTAGAGCTTACCGTTCTTGAAAACAAATTCAGCTGCCAGATCATCTCCTATGACTTCATCAACTGTTTCTTCTGTATCCATATCAGTAATATGTCTGACATGTGAACCGCCGCCGCTGCAAACGAAATATGCGTTGCCTTCATTATCTTCGCCCTGATAGAATGCGAAGTAAATCCACTGGTCTGTTTCAAATGCACTTGAACCCCACTTAATATCAAATACGAAAGCTGATTCGCCTTCTCTTACTATATCGATACCGCATCTGTCACACTGATAGCTTCCAAGGAACTGTTCGCCGTCAGATTCTCCCAAGCTTTCATCACCTTCATAATCAACAGGGAGACCATATACGATTTTCCCATCTTCGATAGCATAAGATATGCTGTCAACATAGTAGTCGCCTGTACTGTCATTAGGACGGATAGCATAAAGGATTTCGCCGCTTACAGCATTTATCCTTACTATAAGTTCGTCAATTCCGTCACCGTCCTCATCACTATATACAATGCTCGAAGTCTTCTTATTATAAATACCGGTCTTGCATCTGTAATTATACTCTGCTTTTAACATCTTCTTAAGATACTTGTTAGCAACCTTTGTGGAACAGGAATCAAGAGTATAATCCAAGGGGTCTGCATCAACAGAACTAATGAACCCAAAGAATTCATCCTCCGAGCACACCTTGCCTCTGATACGAAATTCTACCTCATTGCTTGCCAAATCAGCTTCAAGTCTGGCTATCTCATTAAAGCTGTCAGCTCCATACATATACACTACAGAACTCGCATAATCCTCATGATCGTGGTTTACTGTCATATAGAAATTATCACCATTGAACAATTCAAATGTAATTGTAGGGTGGAACATATCTCCTTCTATTGAATCAGTAAAAATGGCCTTTGCCTTATTGTTAACTACTTTATAAACAATAAGTTTCTTCATCTTCGCATCGCCGTCAATAAATTTGCTGCTGTATCTCAGAACAAACATTTCGTCAATGTTGTCATTGTCAATATCTGCGAATGTGTAACTGCAAAACTTATTCTTAATCTTCTTTTTTAAGATCTTCTGTGCACTTTTGTTTGTCATCTTCTTGGCCGCCTGCACATCCGATCCCGGAAGCACCGTAAACACTATGCATAGTGCCATAGCTAATGCAACAAGCACCTTAGTAAACATCTTAAATCCTGATTTCATTTTTCCCTCCGAATCATTTTTGAAAATAGCGAGAACATAAATATCTATTCTCAGTCGTCATCCTCATCATCATCGTCATCATCATAATCTTCACTTACCCATTTAGCTGTCGACCATTCGTCCTGCATGGTGTTACCGGTCTTAGTAATATAATTCTTCATATCACCGGTTATATTGATCACCAGGGCAGGCCTGATACCTATTCCGCCATTCTCAATATAAAATTCTTCATCATAGTCAGAATGTCCGGCGTAATAATCAATTCCATCACCATAAGATTTTCCCATTGATCCGTCGTCATTTACAACATAATATTCACTGGTTCCGGTTCCCATAGTACGCAGCCACCAATAACAAGCTGTACGGCCATTTACTTCATAATATCCGCCTTCATCCCATGTCCAGACGCCATCATAAAAATCGTCTCCGTAATCATCTACCAGCTCAAACCATAAAGCATGATGAGTGGGAGCACATGCACGATAAGCAGCACTGATGAATCCATATTCTTTATTCTTAACATCATCCTTTGACAGAAGGAAAACCTTATCCGTGCATCCTGCATCCTTTAATTCGGTATCAGCTATAATAGCAGCTTCCTTCTCATTAAAAGAGTTGGAAAGAAATTCGCCATTAAGCCACTTTCTCATACCGCTTTTACTCCAACTCTTGAAGTATTCGGTATCTTCATCGTCGTCATCCTCATCCTCATCTTCATCTTCATCATTGTATGAGATTAATCCGACCCCATCATCAATATTTCCGGGTGCAAGTACATAAACACTTGTAAGGAACAGCTTGCCATCCTCTTTGGATAAAACTATCCATTCAATAGGTTCGCTGCCGTTTTCAAGATCTCCGTCCTGTTCAAAAGATCCAAATGTTATAATGTCACCTTTCTCTATTCCCATATCAGTGATTTTATTTTCTATCGTTACTGACTTAACCTTACTATATTTACCCCATACAGTCTTTCCATTCTGTACAGCATATCCTCTTACCTTTACAAAATACTCTCCACCGGGAACATTCTCTAAAGTAAAGCTTCTCTTTTTATTTCCATCAAGTTTTAATGTAGTAATTTCTGTGTACTTCTTTGCTCCCGGTAATTTTGCAACAATCTGGTATCCTTCAGCACCGCTTGTTTTCTTAATTGTCAGCTTAGCCGATGCCCCGTCTTCCGATACCTTAAGGGTTATCTTCGGTTTTGCAGGTTTGGTTGCTGCTGATATCTGCTCAATTTTCGGAAATATTGTTATAAATATTCCTAATACAAGAACAACTGCAAGAATCTTTTTTAATACATTCTTTTTCATTTTTTGTTTTCCTCATCTTTCTTTAATTTATCCTAATAAAATTTTAGGTATGATCATTCGACGTAAGCATTAGAAACATATTGTTGTCTGTAATGCCCGTCACCCTCTGAATAAATCTCTACATGCTGTTGGTAATGACAGCCGTCAAGATTCCAGATGTAATCCTTTGAGCCGCTCCAATAATCTGATGTGCTCGAAGGTTCGCCATAATATGATACTGCAGTAGAATATTTCTTGCCCTGTTTTTCATCCTTTGAGTCGCGATACACATACACAAGCTTTCTGTTCTGGAAAAGACAGCTATATGATTCATCATCATATGTAACATATACTATCTCCAGATTCTTTCCCCACCAAGGCCAGTCCTCAATCGGGGTCAGCTCACAATAGCTGAGCTTCTTCGTGAATTCACTGTAAGAAACTCCCAAAAAGCTTGTATCCATGTAGAAGAAATCGGTAGATGTATCTACGCTGAAATATGTATATATTACTTCATCCACGTTGTTCTCTTCCGTATCAGATATATTATCATCTGATATGCTGTTATCGGATTCATTATTATCCTGTCCGCCTTCGTCGTTGTCTTTGCCTGCGGAATCTTTTTTAAACGGATTATCCACGATATTGATATCCGTTTTACCTCCGGATCCATTCTTACCATCAGATGAACCGCATGCTGAAAAAGAAAACATTAACATGACGACAAAAGAAAATAATAATATTTTTTTCATTATACAAATATCTCCCGGCTTATATTTTTTGATTTATAGATCTTAAATTATTATAGCAATAAAATTGTCAGGCAGATGTTATGTTTATTACTATTGCAGGTCTGATACCAAAACCGTCGGCTCCAAAATCCTCATCCTCGTCATAATGCTCGGTATCCATTTCATCACCATAGCAATCATTCGTTGTTATATAACCAACTTCAGAAACTATTCCAAATTCGTATTCTCCATATTCCTCATCCCCGAACACGGTCCGAAGCCACCAGAAGCACGCATACTTTCCATCATTTGTCTTGTGAATTTTTCCGTCCAAATATGGATCACAGGTCCAAACGTACTCCTCATATCCGTCTCCATCCCTGTCATGGCTGGATTTAGCATATTTTGTTGCTCCACATCTGCGTGACTTGTAATCAACAAATCCATACTCAGGATTTGATACTTCATCCTTTGAAAGCAGAAAAACCTTATCTATAGTTTGAGAATCAGTAAGTTCTGTATCTGCGATCATTGCCGTCTCTGTTTCATTGAAGGCCGCTTTTATAAATTCGTCATTCAGCCATTTTCTTAAAGGACTGGCTGCCCATAACAATATGTCATATTCATCCTCATTTTCAGCCTCAACATAACTGTTACCCATAACTCCCGCCTCAATGGCATATTTACTGACTACGAACAATTGTGAGCCATTATTTGAAAGAACTACCCATTCTATAGGTTCTTTGCCATTGTCAAAGTTATTGTCCTGCTCATAAACGCCAAACTCGATAATATCACCTGTTTTAGCTTCGTTCAGGTCGGTTGTGATAATGCTTTCAGACTTCTCTATAGTGATGGTCTTAACCTTGCTGTACTTACCGTAAACCTTTTTTCCGCCGCTTACTGTATATCCTCTGACTTTAATGGAGCAAGTTCCATAAGGAAGATTTTTCAAAGTAATACTTCTCTTCTTCTTTCCGTTAAGCTCTACCGTAGCTATTTTTTTATATTTCTCAGCCCCGGGAAGCTTTGCAGCTACCTGATAACCTTCTGCATTTTTTGTCTTATTAATCGTTACCTTAGCAAATTCTCCGTCATCTGTTACCTTAACAGTTATCGTCGGCTTGGCAGGTTTTGTGGCGGCCGATACAGATATATAGCCAGGCATTGTTCCTATTGTAAAAGCTGCAATCAGGATTAGAATTATAACCTTTTTTATGATGTTAGCTTTCATCTTTTCTTCCGTCCTTTCCCTTAAATTTTATCAATTTGCCATCAATAATCGTACCCATCATTACGAATCTGGAAAAAGTCAGCCTGTTCTATAGGCCATCCGATAAGAGGCGTCTCACCTGAGTCATCGATAACGAAATATGTAGTGTCAACATATTCGCTGATTAATTCATCGTCAACAATGAACTTGTGCCGTGCTGCATATTCAGATTGGCATCTGAAAGTTTTTTCCTCTTCCGAATAATCCACCCAGTATTCATAATACTCGTTCCAGTTACCATAAGGATCTGCATCAGGGTCAAGGCATACTCTTATAATAATGGCATAATCCTCCCCGTCTATATCAAGGCAGCCTCTGTCGCCCTTGTAAACTCCGCAGTATCTATGGCCGGGATTATAAAATTCATCTTCATACCAGTAATCATTTTCTGTTTCCTTTTCTACAAAAACAAGTTCCTCACATTCATAAGAAGTCCTTTTAAATCCCAAGTCTTCCTCGACCCAATACATATTGTCTCCCTTAGCATTGAAAGTATTAACACTTTCAATGTTATCACACTGTAATTCACCGTTAGCAAAATAGAAATACTGATCATTTGAACCTACAAATGCTCTCCTATCCTCATCATAATTTGTCCAGATCTCATGCCAGCTTCCGAAAGATTCACGGTCTGTGTTTTCGAAACAGGCATAGATGACATCCGCAGCGCCTTCAGCCATAATAACCAGAGTACAACCGTCTGCCTTCCATGTTCCGTTAAATCCATGTCCTTCACTATAGAATTCATCCTCTTCTTGAGTAGGTTCCTCTGTTATAACCGGCGTAGGAGTAGGCGTAGCTTCAGGTGTAGCCTCAGGTGTTGTCTCTGCCTCCTTGGTCACCTCGGGTTCCTTGGTTGTTTCAGGAGTCTTGGTTGTTTCTGCCTCCTTGGTAGGCTCAGGCGTCTTTGTGGTTTGCTCAACCACTTTTATCTGGTCCGAACTCCCATTTTTTCCATTGTCTTCACTCTTGCCGCATGCCGCAAGTGACATGATCATGGTAAGGATTAATAATACTGCTGCTACTTTTTTCATTATTTCTTTTCCTCCGTTTTTACTGTACAGATATCATGTCATTTTTAGTCAATGTCACCTCGAAAACGCCTTCTGCGTTTCCTCGGTAACAAAACGATGCTCCGCATCTCATTTCAGTCGGGGCTTGAACCCCGCCTGAAACGAAGATCTCCCCCCACCTTCGCTACGCTAAGAGGTGGGGGATAT
>JAFXXN010000080.1 GCA_017542245.1 Lachnospiraceae bacterium | reverse complement strand
GCTGTTTCTGAGGTACAGGTGTGTATGCTACTTCCGGTTCCGATGCCATATATACTGCTTTCTTCTCAATTGCCATGGCAAGATTACCGTCACCTACTGATTCCTCGTCAACATCAAGGGTGTTATCTCCCTTTTCGTCCATGTTCAGGAGTGCGTTAAGTTCCGTAAGCCTTGCAAGTTTGTCATTCAGCTCCTGTTCTTTTTCAAACGGCTTTGTGACTTCTGCCTTGGCGGTTTCAAGCTGATGTTCGGCATTTGACAGTCTCAGATCCGCTTCCTGCAGCTGCTTTTCCATACCTTCAAGCATATTTCCGATACGGACTATATTGCCTCCAGCATCACCGCCTATCTCGACTTCATGGCTTATCTGCCCTTTAAGTGTCAGCTTGAACTTTGACGTGAAAGGCTCGAAGCTTGCAGACATCTTAAAGCCTAAGTATTCTCCTATCTCCGTGGCTTCTTTAAAGGCTTTAAGTTCCTTGCACATGGAGATAATCGCAGTACCGGCTTCCTTTTTATCATCATAGAGCTTTCCGGCTACTATCATACGGAAATTATCGGTCTTTTCTGTATTATCTTTCTTTGCTTCTTTTTCCACTGGTGTAGTAGTTTTGTCGTTCTGCTCTGAAACCTCAGCTTTCTCAGGTTCCACAGGCTTATTGGCGTTATATAATGCTATATCCGCTTTAAAGCCTTCTATTCTCTCCTTTAGCGTTTCTATAAGTTTCGGATAATGTACGGCTATCTGATCCTCCAGCCGGTATTTCTGACTGGTATGGTTTGCCTTCAGGAGTTTAAGCTTAGACACCTGGATATCGAGGTCCATCTTCTCTTTTATATATGGATTACCTGTTGCAAGCGCCTTTACTTCCGCATAGGATAAAGCTGCATCATCTATGTCCTCACAACTACGCACCGAGCTTTTGCTCGTCATTATCTGCCCTATGAATTTCTGCTTATTCTCGATCAACTGCCAGGAATAACTGTCAAATGTGTTCTCCGTAACATACCGGAAGATCTTTACTTTATCATTCATATTTCCCTGACGAAGTATTCTACCTTCCTGTTGCTGGATATCAGCCGGACGCCATGGTACATCAAGGTGATGCAAGGCTATCAGCCTGTCCTGGACGTTTGTTCCTGCTCCCATTTTTGCAGTAGAGCCGAGTAGGAAACGAACCTGACCGCTACGGACTTTTGCAAAAAGTTCCGACTTCCTTAGCTCCGTGTTTGCATCATGGATAAAGGCTATCTGTTCCTTAGGTACTCCTTTTGCTACGAGCTTATCCCTTATATCCTCATATACATTGAAAGTTCCGTCACCTTTTGGTGTCGAAAGATCACAGAAGATCAATTGGGTTGATTTCTCTTCCATAGTATCCTGCCATATCTTAAAAGCATTCTCCACACAGGCTGTTGACTTGCTGTTCTCTGCATCAGGTAAAATATCGGATATAAGCCTCTGATCAAGAGCAAGTTTTCTTCCGTCATTGGTTATCTTGAGCATGTTGTCAACTGAGGAATCGACCATACGGTTACGCACCATCTCCGCCCTTTCTGCTAAGGACTGCACCATCTCTTTCTGTGCTTCGGATGGTTTTAATACCACATTCTCATACTCAGCTTCCGGTACCGGGAGTTTCAGCATATCCGGTGTCTGGATATCTGCTGATTCCTTGAATAAAGATATAAGCTCCGGCAAGTTAAAGAACTTCGCAAACCTTGTCTTTGCTCGGTATCCGGTTCCTTCAGGTGCAAGCTCTATGGCTGTCTGTGTCTCTCCGAATGTTGCCGCCCAGCTGTCAAACTGACCTAATCCCAGACGCTTCAAGGTACTGTTCTGGAGGTAACGCATATTTGTATAAAGCTCTGTCATAGAGTTCGAAATCGGTGTTCCCGTAGCAAATGTAACTCCCTTTCCGCCTGTTAGTTCATCAAGGTACTGGCATTTATTGAACATATCCTGGGACTTCTGTGCCTCGGTCTGTGCTATGCCTGCAACATTACGCATTTTTGTGTAAAGAAATAGATTTTTGTAGCTGTGGCTTTCATCTACAAAAAGCCTGTCAACGCCCAGCTGCTCGAAGGTTACGACATTATCCTTACGTGTGTTATCATTTAATTTATCAAGCTTTGCTACAAGATTCTTCCTGCTTTTCTCCATCTCTTTTATGGTATAACGCTCGCCCCTGTCAGCCTTTGCCTGCTGTATCGCAAGGGTTATCTCATCTATCTGACGCTCTATTATAGCTATCTGACGCTCGGTAGATAATGGGATTTTCTCGAATTGCGAGTGTCCGATTATCACGGCATCATAATCACCTGTGGCTATACGGGAGCAGAACTTCTTCCTGTTCGCCGGTTCAAAGTCCTTCTTTGTTGCGGCAAGGATATATGCTCCGGGATATAAGCGTAAGAAATCACTTGCCCACTGTTCTGTCAGATGGTTCGGAACTACAAAAAGAGACTTCTGACATAAGCCTAAACGTTTGCTTTCCATAGCGGATGCAGCCATTTCGAATGTTTTGCCCGCACCGACACAATGTGCGAGAAGTGTATTATTTCCGTATAAAACATGAGCTACCGCATTCTTCTGATGCGGCTTTAATTCTATATCAGGTGTCATACCCGGAAATGTCAGATGTGATCCGTCATACTCACGGGGACGGGTAGAATTAAAGAGAACATTATACTTTGCTACAAGCTCGTTTCTACGCTCCTGATCACGGAATATCCAGTCCTTGAATGCTTCTCGGATAGCTTCCTGCTTCTGGGATGCAAGCATTGTCTCTTTTTTGTTTAATACTCTTTTCTCCTTGCCATCCTCGGTTATAAGGTCATATACTCTCGTATCTTTAAGGTTCAGGGAATCTTCGAGTATCTTATAGGCATTTGCCCTGCCGGTACCAAATGTGGAATGTACAAGTGTATTTCCATAATCGGCATTCTTACCGCTTACGTTCCACTGTCCCGTGACATTTGAATACTGTACCCCGACCACTCCACGGTTTAAGAGATAATCAGGTGTCTGGAAGGTCTCACGCATAAAGTCTTCTATATAGTTCGGCTCTATCCAGGTGGCTCCTATCCTCACTTCTATTTCCGAAGCATCAAGTTCCCTGGGCTGTACTCTTTCAAGCGAATGTACATTTACGGCGTACTCCGGATTGCTCTCTGCAAAGGTACGTGCTATCCCCAGCTTCTCCCGTACATTACCAGACAAGTATTCATCGGCTGTCTCCCATTTTTCTGAAACGGGATTCCTGAAGATTATGCCTTTAAGCTCCTCCGTTATCTCATCCTGTGATTTACCGGAGAGTTTTGACATATATTCGAGGTCTATGCCTGCTTTTTCCGATAATGATACCGCAAGTGCTTCCGAGGCCGTATCTACGCTTGTAACGGGCTGTGCCTTCTTTATGGTACGTTTCGTGAACATATCGGCTTTTCCCTGGAAGTTACCCTCATCATCAAGTTTTTCAAGGGAACATAAAAGACAATAAGATGAATCTTGATTGAATGCCCTCTTGTTTGTCTGGGAGCTGATGATACCATATTTCTTTGAGAAATCATCATAAAGGGTATTCAGTTCCTTCTGCTTGGAGCTTATGGCTTCATCGGAATAATCATCCATCTGCATGTTTATCAGCTGCTGTGTACAGTCACGTATGCCTATCATCCCCTTAATACGTGCTTCCATGTTTTCCGATACTCCGGCAGGGTGCATGATACTGTTCTCACGGTAATATACCTTATCATCCACAAGACAGTAGCTGAAGTTCTTGACATTTGGATCTGCGGGTATGATATCACTGTTTGCATTACCGTCTGCCGTTATTGAACCGTCTATGGAGTCAAGACCGTTTTCTCCTATGCCTGATGAAAGCTCCGGTGCATCATAGGTTCCGGTGATATGGCTCACTATCTCCGAAAGCTGTTCCTTTAAAGATTTTGAAAGATCGGGCTGGCAGGTGCTTTCCATACCAAAGGGTCCGGTCACCATTTCCATCTTTCCCGCTATCATCTCCGGATGATCCACGAAATAACTGTTCATGGTGATACCATCCTCATTCATCCCAAGGTTAACCCATTCCGGCTCTATATCCATCAATCTATCACGTTTCTTAAAGAAAAGAATGTCGGCAGTTACTTCTGTACCGGCATTCTCTTTAAAAGCTGTATTAGGCAGGCGGACCGCTCCGAGTAGTTCCGCTCGTTGTGCTAGGTATCTTCTTACTGACGGGTTCTGTTTATCCATAGTGCCCTTGCTGGTGATAAAGACTACCACACCGCCCGGACGAACCTTATCTAAGGACTTGGCTAAAAAATAATCATGTATCATGAAATTGTTTTTATCATAAGCCTTGTCCGGTACCTTATAATCACCGAAAGGCACATTACCTATGGCTACATCAAAGAAGTCATTTGGAAATTCCGTTTTCTCAAAGCCTTTGACCTGGATACTTGCCTTTGGGTAGAGCTGCTTTGCTATACGTCCTGTAATAGAATCAAGCTCCACACCATACAATCGGCTTTTCTCCATACTTTCCGGGAGCATACCGAAGAAGTTACCGATACCCATGGCAGGCTCTAAGATGTTACCTTTTGAGAATCCCATATGGTCTAATGCTTCATACATAGCACCAATAACTGTAGGACTGGTGAAATGAGCATTAAGGGTACTGCTGCGGGCAGAGGCATACTCTTCGGGAGAAAGTATATTTTTAAGCTCATTATATTCCGATGACCAGTTGGATTTTGTTTCATCAAAAGCATCCGAAAGACCGCCCCAGCCTACATACTTTGAGAGGATCTCCTGTTCTTCAGGTGTGGCTATACGGTTTTCTGATTCTATGAGCTGTAAGGTCTTTATGGCTTCGATATTATTACGATACTTTTCTTTCGGTGTGCCGTAACCCAGTTCTTCGTTTGTGATACGGAAGTTACGTGCATCGGCTGCCATTTTCTGTTTTATCCGTTGCTGCTGTTCCTGCTCTAATACTTCCTGCTCAGCTACCTGGCGGTCGATATCCTCTGTTCCTGTTATTTCTATCTCAGGATGTGCTGTAACGGTATGTTCTGTGTTATCCTGTTCCGGTTCAGTCTTTATCTCATTGTCTTTTTCCAGGAAAGCCTCACTGAATCTATCCGTGTACTCTTCCGGGAAGTCTTCATCAGCCATGTACTCGGCTCTGATATCTATCAGATCATCTACGGTGCTTGCGTTCTCTATCTTTTCAAGATATCCTTCCAGCTTTTCTTCAGGCGAGAGCATTGTCTCTGATGTTGATGTTTCTTGTGATTCTACATCTGTAGTTTCCACTGTCTTTTCAGATTCAAGTTCCGCCTGTGCTTTTTCGAGCTTCCTGCGCTCATACTCTTCTTTGGCCTGAGGTCTTAAGTATGTATCCTCATTTACCAGCTCACGGATACGCTTCTCGACCACTTCCCATTTGAGAAGTATTTTTGCATAAGGATCTGCAAGATTACCCTTAGAGAGCTTTATTCCTTTTGCATCGTGATCTTCCCAGCTATGCGAAGTACCGATGATTGCATCAGAACGGCCACCGATACCATATTCATGCTTTAGGAATGCAACATTATCTTTTTTATCGTGATGTTCAGAAAAATAATCCTGAATGCGAAAATGACCCTCACTGAAACCACTGCCGCCACGAATGACCTCATCTATCTCATCCTGCGTGATAAAATCGGGATATTTTACTGTGATATCATCATTTAAAGGCAGTTCTATCCTTGGGCGGTCAAAATCCGCTATATCCTCTATCAGCTCATCAGGTGCATTGAACATCCATCTGGGAACCTGTCTAGCTCCCAGTTCTATCTCTACCTTTGACCTGTCAAGCAATGCCATAGCGACAAGCCTTCCATCATGGCTGCTTAACAGTTCCGTCAGATTCTCCATGCTTTCTGGATAGTTGTAACCTCTTATATTCAGGCGTTCCGGTATTTCACCGATGCCATCCCTGTAAAAGAAATACAAACGGTCTGACATTCTCCTGTTCTCTACTACTTCTGCAAGATATGCTTCTCCACGTTTTATATATGAACCGTTTTCAACCAAATTCCTTATACGGTTTTCTACTTCTTCCCAGGAAAGATTCAGGATCTCGTTCTTAAATGCCGATGTACCATATCCGGCTTTCATACCATTCTCATCAAACCAAAATGATACGGGATGATTGTCAATGGTATATCCCATAGCTACCCTGCCATATTCCTTTTTAAGGAAGTCCTGTATTTCTTCTGATGACTTACCCTCGGCATATTTAAGATATATCCGTTTTCTGGAATTGTCCTGACCACCGCCAAGACGAAGCACTTCATCAATCTGGTCTTCGGACAAAGAAAAAGCAGCGGGCTTAGTGTGTTTAGCACTTGCTTCCGCTGCTGTGATGTTTCCCATCTGCTCCTCTATCTGAGGAAACATATCGAAGAAACTTAATTGTTTTAATTCTGTATCCGGTACTGTGAGAATTTCATCATTTAACTGTAGATCAGCTCCGAGAGAACTATCTCCTCTGCCGATGCCCTGATATTGTTCATCATGCCGACCCACTTCATCTGATCTGTCGCTTTCAGCTGTTCGGTCACTCCCTCGGTCTTCTGCATCTGCGATGTGAGGAATTCCATCCTCTCCTCCGCCTGCTTCTGGATATCCAGACAATGCTCCTTCAAG
>JAFXXN010000079.1 GCA_017542245.1 Lachnospiraceae bacterium | reverse complement strand
GATGAATTCTACAGGATTCAGGACGAATACCTGCAGGAATCCATCCGTGGTCGCGGAATAACGGACATCGCGGACATTGAAAGTATCGACAGGCGTTTCAGCGCGGGAGCGCCGGACTTGTTTGGCGATTCCCTGTTTTTGTGGCGCGGCGACATCACCACTCTCAGGGTAGATGCAATCGTAAATGCAGCCAACAGCGGCATGACGGGATGCTGGCAGCCTTGCCACAGCTGTATCGACAAAGCGGCACCTACCTCAATCACACAGGCATACAACAAAAGAATGGCAAGGTGCTCGTAAACATTGCATTACCTATGCTTATGCCGGATGAAGACGCTAGGCCAGGAATTAAACTGGAATTTATAAGAAGACAAAAAGGGATTAGTAGAAAAGAACTTGCTGATAAATTAGAAATTGCTCCAGGGGCTTTGTTTAATCTTGAAAATGGATTTAATCCAATCCATTTTGATGATGCATTGAAACTTGGAAATGCACTTGACGTTGAACCAGATATCTTTATTGATGAAAGTGCAAGGTTTTGTGCTTCAGGTTATGGAGAGAAGATAAGAATTATTCGACGAGCTTGTGACGCAACTCAGGAAGAGTTTTCTAAAATGATTGGTGTTACCCGATCGACTTTATCCTGCTGGGAAGCAGAAATTGGTGAGTACCATCCAAGTTCAGTATTCTATTACAAACTGAAAGAAATTGCTGAAGAAAAAAATATAGATATTAACCGTCTTAATAGTGATCCAGACAGCTTCATCGATGATTATGAACTGTTCTTAACAGGAGACTATGGTAAAAAAATAAAATATATCCGTTCTGCTTATGGTGTAACACAGACAGAGTTTTGTAATATGATTGGATATACAAGTGGGACATCATCATGTAATTGGGAATCCATGACTGAGAAACCGCTTCGAAAGGCCTATAATAGGATAAAGTTTGTGGCAGAAGCAAAGGGTATAGACATTAACAAGCTAAATGCTAATCCGGATTATTATAAGGACGAGTATTCAAGATTTGTAGAGAAGAATAGTGGCGCTAAGATTAGATATATTAGGTTGCAGTACAGAGCTTTTACTGATGACTTTGGTAAAATGCTAGGTTGTTCAGGAAATGCTGTTTGTACATGGGAACGAGGTCAATGTATCATGGGGCGCCAGTATTTCGATGAGTTAAAGAAACTTGCAGAAGCAAAAGAAATCAATCTTGAAAGTTTAGATGACAATCCTGATGTATTCAAAGATGATTACGATAGGTTCTGTGTAACAGGTTGTGGAAAGAAATTAAGATATATCAGAAATATCTGTGGAATGTCGGCAGAAAAGTATGCAGAAGTTATTGGAGTAAGCAGGCAAACTATTTTTATCTGGGAGTCTGAATTAGTTCAAAGAGGAACAATCAGAAGACCGGGAAGAGAAAATTTTGAAAAAATCAAACAAGTAGCTATAGAACATGGGATTGATTTAGACACAATAGATGAGGAACTGGCCAAGGTTGATGATTATGAAGTTTTTTGCCAAAACGGATTTGGAGCTAAGATAAAGTCTCTTAGAAATGTATATGGAATGTCACAGCGTGCATTTTCAGAGCTCGTTGGAGTTTCTGTTGAGACGATTAGTAGATGGGAACGTGAGGGCAAAGTTAGAGGAAAAATAGCGTTTCCATCTAAGGAAAGGTTCCGAGAATTTAAGAGATTGGCAGAAGAGAAAGGAGTTGATTTTCTTGAATCATGCTGAGCAAAGAGTATGGATGATTCAGCAACTGCTGGATGAAGATTTAAATTATAAAGGCTATACAATTCCTAATGATACTAATGAGCAGAAAGATATGCTCAGAGCACTTATGAATGTTAGAGAACCTAAGCCTATTAGTCAGGAATTTCTTGATATTCAGGATGAATATCTAAAAGAAGAGAATAATTCTGTAAAAATTACAGATGTGAATGATTTAACTCCTACCAAAAACGATGACAGATTATATCTTTGGCAGGGAGATATAACTGCATTAAGGATTTCAGCAATCACGAATCCTGCCAATGACCGTATGTGTGGTTGTTTTCAGCCACTTCATTCCTGCGCAGATAACATTATACACTCGAAATCTGGGATTCAGCTTCGCGGCGAATGTTTTAGAATAATGAAAAAGCAGGGACATCCGGAACCTACAGGACAAGCCAAAATAACTCCAGCATACAACCTACCATGTGATTATATTCTTCATACAGTTGGACCAATTGTTCAGGGACCATTAACAAAGAAGCATGAAGATTTGCTTGCTTCTTGCTATAAGTCGTGCCTTGATCTTGCGGATAAGAATGGAGTTACTGAGATAGCTTTTTGCTGTATCTCTACTGGAGTATTTATGTTCCCAAATCAGAGAGCTGCTGAGATTGCTGTAGAGACAGTTAAAAACTGGCTTGATGAGACAGGCAGCAAGATGAAGATTGTTTTCAATGTATTTAAGAATCTTGATTTTGAAATATATGAAAAACTGTTAAATGGTTAAGCTATAAGGAGTGTTTTATAATGACAACGACTAAGATCAGATCGTTTCAGCCAAATGGATATCAGGAAACAATAAAAAAAGGTTTAAGTGCCATACATAGCTTTATCAGCGGTATGTCCCTCGGGAAAGATGATGATATAGAGCAGCTTGACAGATTAAAAGAAGAAATAAAGACAGCTGATGCTATTGTTATTGGAGCCGGGGCAGGACTTTCTACTTCCGCAGGGTTTACGTACAG
>JAFXXN010000078.1 GCA_017542245.1 Lachnospiraceae bacterium | reverse complement strand
CGATATCTGAAGAAACGATCTCATCCTCGTTGTATCCGAATGACTCTGATGAAGCTGCCTTCATAGCTGCATTGATCTCTTCCTTGGTAACGCTCTTCTCTACTGTTGCACCAAGGATTGTTGTTGAACCTGTAGGGGTAGGAACACGCTGTGCAGATCCGATAAGCTTGCCGTTAAGCTCAGGGATAACAAGGCCGATAGCCTTAGCAGCACCTGTGCTGTTAGGAACGATATTGCAAGCGCCTGCACGTGAACGACGAAGGTCACCCTTTCTCTGAGGACCATCAAGGATCATCTGATCGCCTGTGTAAGCATGGATTGTGCTCATGATACCTGACTTGATACCAGCAAGGTCATTAAGAGCCTTAGCCATAGGTGCAAGACAGTTTGTTGTACATGAAGCTGCTGAAATGATAGTATCTTCAGGCTTAAGTGTTGTATGGTTTACATTGTAAACGATGGTAGGAAGATCATTTCCTGCAGGAGCAGAGATAACAACCTTACGAGCGCCGGCATCGATATGAGCCTGAGCCTTAGCCTTGCTTGTATAGAAACCTGTACACTCAAGAACTACATCTACCTTTAACTCGCCCCAAGGAAGATCCTTAGCTGCGGGCATAGCGTAAATAGTGATTTCTTTTCCGTCTACTGTGATAGAACCGGGAACCTTAACGGTCTTTCCGTCTTCCTCAAAGATAGCATCCTTGTAAGTAACCTTATCAGCTAAAGCGTACTTACCCTGTGATGAGTCATACTTAAGAAGATGAGCAAGCATCTTAGGGCTTGTTAAATCGTTAATAGCTACTACTTCGTAACCTTCTGCACCAAACATCTGTCTGAATGCAAGACGACCGATACGGCCGAATCCGTTGATTGCAACTCTTACATTTGCCATGTCAAATGACCTCCTAAAAATACTTTTATTTAGCTTGTATAAACGTCTACGTCCGAGTCGGACCATAAACCTTTAAACCAACATCGTGAATATTTTAACTTGAATCTTTAAAAAAAGCAATATATTTTTTATTAAATATCTATTTATTAATTCAAGCCAAAACATTCTTTTACTGAAACTTTAACAGATAAAAAACTTCTGTCAGATATCTTCCTCTGTTGTTCCATCGTATGAAGATAACTCCTGCTGTTCTTTTTCAGCCTGAAGAGCTTCTTCTTCATTTAAAATCTTTACTTTTCCGTTTGCAAGCTCCTCAACAGCAATAGATAAAGGCTTGTTACACTTAGGATAAGCATACGGTGTAGCCCCGTCAATAAGCTGTCTTGCTCTCTTTGCCGTAGCAAGAACTATAGAATACCTGCTGTTTACTATGGGCTGTGTGTTATTAGCTTCACTGTCACTGTTTACTACCTTCATCAGATCGGTATACGACGGATGTAACATGATTAATTCCTCCTAATATTATACGGATTATTTGCCGTCTGTTCAAATTCAACTCATAATCCATCCGGCTTACGATTACTCAATATTTTGAATCTGTTCCCTTACTTTTTCAATATCTGTTTTAAGATTTATAGCTGTATTGGTAATCTCAAGATCGCTTGACTTTGAAAGTATCGTGTTGGCTTCACGGTTCATTTCCTGTGCGATAAAGTCAAGCTTTCTTCCAACATTCTCAGCTTCATTCAGAGTATTCTTCATATTGTTGATATGAGCACGCAATCTTACCGTTTCCTCGTCAACACATATCTTATCGGCAAAAACAGTAATCTCTGTGGCCAAGATACCCTGATCCATATTCGTATTGCCCAAAAGCTCTTCTACCTTAGCATACAGACGGTTTCTGTATTCATCGACAACCTCGGGCGATCTCTTTTCTATAAAATCTATCATTCCGATCATACCGTCAAGCTTTCCGAAAAGATCGTTCTTCAGATGCTCGCCTTCTATGATACGGGTTTTAACAAAATTCTCGGCAGCAAGTTTAATGGCATTCTCTATAAAACTCCACAACTCACCTTCATCTGCCTGCTGTTCCTCGATAACAAAAACATCGGGGAATCTTGCAAGCTGCGAAGCATTTATGTTACCGTCAATATCAAATTGACTGCTCATCTTCTTTATAAGTTCAAAATAACTTTTTGCCAGATCTTCATTATATTTGATACATTCCCTGCCTTCGGTAAAGTCCTCATAGGTAATGAAGACGTCAACCTTCCCTCTGGAAATATAATTTTTTAAAAGGTTCCTGATGGCCGACTCAAAGAAATTAAGCTTTTTCGGCATCTTCAGACCGATTTCACAATATCTGTGGTTTACAGCCTTCATCTCTACCGAAATCTTCCTCTCCGGTGTTTCGGACTCGTATCTTCCAAAACCGGTCATACTTTTCAGCATATATTTTTCCGCCTTTCGTTTTTAAAGCAACCAATTTATTATAATAATTATTATAAAAATAGTCAAGAAAAATTTTCGACAGTAAAAAGTTTATGTAAAGTAAACAATCTCCTCTTCAGCGCGGATAGAATCCTCAAGCTTTTTGACATAAAGAACCGGCCCCTTGCCCTTATACTCACGCCTGAACTCGATTCTGATTTCTGCCTCGACATAAATCCAGTCACGGTTCTTATGTTCAGCAAGAAAATCTGCGTAATATGAAGGTATCCTCGCTGAAAAGCCTATAAATCCTATATCGTTTGCACAGCACTGCATAGCAAACCTTCCAGGAACGAAAGTATCCTTGTGCATCTTGGCGTCTCTAAAAAACATCGCTTTAAAACATATATTCTTTCCGTTATACTTCTTAGGGAAATCGAGAATATCCAGATACCAAAGCCCGAAATCATCGTCCTCGATAACTATAGGATCCGCATTTACGTCGAAAGGAAGCTCATCCTCTTCCTCCCCGCTCATGTCGGTACCATCGGCGCTCTCATAAATAATCTGTGCTTTCCTGTTCACCGGTTTAATAATACGTCTTACGTCAGTCTTCTTTATTGAAGCATTACATCTGTTAAGAATGACAGTATCCGAATACTTTATCTGCTCCATTATCAGGGACCGCATATTATTGATATAGTTCATAAAGGTTGAAGCATCCACCATAGTAATAAGCTGTACCATCATCCATCCGTTGGGCATGCTCATTCCCAGTATCTCCTGCATATTCCAGACACCGTTTACTTCAATAATAACCTTATCGGGATGATACTCCGCATTCAGTTCCAAAAGTTTCTCCGGAGTATACTCTTCACGGCTGTCAATATATACGGTAAATATATTCTTGCGTTTAAACTTAGCTTCGTCATACTCCTCTTCGCCCTCTTCACACACGATAAGAAGTATCCTGTCCCCGTTAATAAACTCCGGATCCTCGAGCGTCGTCTTAATAAATTTGGTTTTCCCCGATTCCAAAAAACCGTTTATCATATAAACAGGTATTTCCATATGTTTCATCCTCTATAAACATTTTAGAACAGTGCTTTTATATTATCTTCGTTAATTTTACTTCCGATAACGCATATTTTTCCGATAACATCAGCACTGCCGCGCCTGATATCGGATTCCTCGGGAACATAGTCAAAATGTATCCATTCACCTTCTTCTGCAGCTACAATACCTTTAGCTCTGAGGATGATACCGAATTCCTCGGTATTATCAAGTTTCTTTAATATCTCATTAATTCCGGCTTCGGTAAACTTTTTGGTTGTCTCTATGCCGACGCTCGTAAACACTTCATCTGCATGATGATGGTGATGATGCTCGTGTTCTTCCTCATCATCGTCATCGTCGTCATGGTGGTGGTGATGGTGGTGATGCTCGTGCTCCTCATCATCGTCGTCATCATGGTGGTGATGCTCGTGCTCTTCTTCGTCATCGTCATCATCATGGTGGTGATGATGGTGATGCTCATGCTCATCCTCGTCATCGTCATCGTCGTGGTGGTGATGATGGTCATGGCCGCAGCACTCTTCCCCGTCTTCATGATGGTGACCGCACTCAGGACAGATACCGGCTGCTTCAAGTAAATCATCTTCGAATTTTGATTTTTCTTCCATAGCCTCTAAGATCTTTGCTCCATCAAGGTCATCCCAAGGAGTTGTTATAAGAACAGCTTTATCATTATGTTCACGGATAAGACTTACTGCAGCGGCAAGTTTTTCCTCACTTATATTCTGTGTACGGCTTAAAATTATAGTTTTGGCATATTCTATCTGATTATTGAAGAACTCACCAAAATTCTTCATGTACATCTTACATTTTCCGGCGTCAACAACTGCAACAAAATTATTTACAGCAATGCCTGCCTCTTCAGCCACATCCTGAATAGCCTTTATAACATCGGACAGCTTTCCTACACCTGAAGGCTCTATAATAATCCTGTCGGGAGTAAACTGTTTCATCACATCCTTTAAAGCGATTCCAAAATCGCCTACCAGCGTACAGCAGATACACCCTGAATTCATCTCGGTAATCTGTATACCGGAATCCTTTAAAAAGCCCCCGTCTATACCTATCTCACCAAACTCGTTTTCAATAAGAACAATCTTTTCTCCTTTAAAAGCCTCTGCAATAAGCTTCTTGATCAGTGTAGTTTTCCCTGCACCTAAAAATCCTGAAAAAATATCAACTTTCGTCATTTTCTCACCTTACCCTAAACGGTCTTCCTTTCCTTTATATATATTCTATCAATAAACAATACTATGTTTATGCCATCCATAAAATATAGCACTGCCGATAATAAAAGTAAATAACTCTTTTGTTTAAAAATTTATGAAAATTCTATTAATTAACGTCCGTAATAACTTTCTCTAAAATTGTCAATGCCGTCAACTATACCTTCGACTATCAGCATACAATAGTTTTCATCCGCAAGTTTTTCAGCCTCTGCGGCATCCGTCAGATAACCGCATTCAAAAATTATAGCCGGCATTGTAGTCTTGCTTGTAACAACAAGATTTTTTCTAAAATGTGTTCCCCTGTTTCTTGCTCCGGTTTTCTGTGAAGCAGCTTCAACTATAGCATTTCCAAGTTCCTCGCAGCCTTCTCTGTCATATGTCCACGACTCCATGCCACTTGCCGATCCTTCAGATTCATCAAGTGAATTTTGATGAATACTCACAAAACACAGAGGATTATCAAGAGCATTTGCTATTGATGCTCTCTGGGTAAGTCCTACAAATTCATCATCAGGTCTTGTAAGCTTAACGGAATATCCCCTTAATTCCAACTCATCCTTTAACAAATAGGAAATTTTAAGATTAACATCCTTTTCCTGCAGGCCGTGACCGTCAGCGCCTCCGTCATACCCCCCATGACCGGCATCGACTATCACCAGTCCCTTACTTCCCGGGATAATATTTTTATACTTTTCGGTTCTTGAGTCTACGACATTTTCTTCCTGCGGTTCATCCTCTATCTCAAAGAAAGCCTCTTTTTTTTCTCTACCGGCCAAAGAATTATCCACCAGCCAAATATCCTTGTATTCTCCGGTATAATCAACATACGTCTCCCTGATCTGACGTTCATCATAATTCTTCTTTATAATGTTTACGAGAAGCACAACAATCGCAGCAACTAATCCTATGGCTATTGCAAAAAGAGACAACACTACTAAAACCCTCTTCCGTTTTCTTTTACGGATAAAGGCCTTCTTTCGTCTGTCTCTTTCATTCATATCATATGGAACATTATACGTCGCACGAGATGACATAACTGTACCTCTTCATAAAACTCCAAATATCGGTGTACATCTCCATATCTGTAGGATGTATATATATTTTTAGCAAAATACGGTTTTCAGATTCACGGGAAATATGAATAACCTTAAGCATCGGATCCGTTTTTCTTAATTCACCGAGGAGTTCATCCATATGCTTATCTCCTTCCTCGAGCAACACAGTACACTCCTTCGGCTGAAAACCTTCAAGCTGATCAAATCTGTTATGAAGTGAATATTGTAGGATCACCATGATCAGCATTGTAGCAAAACCTACAATATACATACCGTTTCCGAAACACATCCCGACTCCGGAAACAGCCCATATCCCGGCAGCGGTTGTCAAACCGACAACACTTCTGCTTTTTACAAAGACTGCTCCTGCTCCAAGAAAGCATATTCCGGTAACTATATTTGCTGAAATACGTGATGCATCCACGCTCAAACCCTGATATTCCAAAATATCAAAATAAGAATATTTTGAGCATATTGAGAAAATAGCACTGGCCATAGCTGCAATAATATGAGTACGCATTCCGGCTGCCTTTTCTCTCTTTTTTCTTTCATATCCTATTATAGCGCCGGCCAAACATGATAACAGAATCCTCAGAATAAGCTCGCCCTGAAAAGGAAATCCCATCAAATCATCAAATATATTCTGCCCAAACATATATAATTCCTTTTTCCTTTAAAATAGTAACTTTATAAGTTCCTGTTTTGCAGTTACGGGATATTACATCAATTTATCCAATTCGGCTCTGATAGCCTTAATAAATTCTAAGGTGTTAACCTTATTAACATTGGAAAGCTTACTGATAAGTGCAAGATCACCGGTCATTGTACCGCCCTCTATTGTTGCAACAGTTGCTTTTTCAAGCTTGTCGGCAAAATCTGACAGTTCTTTTATACCATCGAGTTCACCGCGCTTTCTTAAAGCACCGGTCCATGCAAAAATAGTAGCAACAGAATTGGTGGATGTGGGCTCTCCCTTAAGATATTTATAATAATGCCGCTGAACAGTTCCGTGAGCTGCCTCATATTCATACTTACCGTCAGGAGAAACCAAGACAGATGTCATCATTCCGAGTGAGCCGAATGCCGTAGCCAGAAGGTCGCTCATAACATCACCGTCATAGTTCTTACATGCCCAGATAAATCCGCCGTCAGATTTGATAACACGGGCCACAACATCATCAATCAAAGTATAGAAATATGTTATGCCTGCTGCTTCAAACTTTTCTTTATATTCATTCTCATAAAGATCTGCAAATATATCTTTAAAATTGTGATCATACTTCTTCGAAATTGTATCTTTTGAAGCAAACCAAAGATCCTGCTTAGTATCAAGTGCAAAATTGAAACAGCTCTTAGCAAATCCGGTTATTGATTCATCAAGGTTATGGATGCCCTGAATGATTCCGGGAGCCTTAAAATCATGAATAAGCTCTCTGGTCTCATTTCCGTTTTCATCGGTAAATACCAGTTCAGCTTTACCGGGACGATCAATCTTCATCTCAGTTGCCTTATATATGTCCCCGTAAGCATGACGTGCAATAGTTATAGGCTTTTTCCAATGTGGAACATATGGATCGATTCCTTTAACGATGATCGGTGCTCTGAAAACGGTTCCGTCAAGGATTGCCCTGATTGTTCCGTTCGGACTCTTCCACATTTTTTTAAGTTTATATTCCTCAACTCTGGCAGCATTTGGAGTTATGGTAGCGCATTTTACTCCTACACCGTATTTTTTTATGGCATTTGCTGAATCTACGGTTATCTGATCATCCGACTCATCTCTTGCCGGTAATCCAAGATCATAGTATTCCGTCTTTAAGTCAATATATGGAGTGAGCAGTTCATCCTTGATCATCTTCCATATTACTCTGGTCATTTCATCTCCATCCATCTCTACCAGCGGAGTTGTCATCCTGATTTTTTCCATACTCTTTAAATCCTGCCTTTTACAAGTTTCCTTTCATAATATAATATTTTCAATAATCTTTTATTTCTACACACAATAGCCAAACCCTGAACAGTCAACGCTTGGCAACAGGCCTTAAGGCTCTTATAAATGTTTCTCTTCCGTTATACTTCAGATACCTGTCTGTCCGTCTGTTCCATCCATCCAGTATATTAAAGTAAATATCTCCTGAAGAGTATTTGCGTATACCGATAACTAATACCCAGTGCCAGTTAGTGATTCCGGCATTAACAAGCATAGCCACGGGAATATTGGACTCAATGCAATCCTCTATGTCCTTAAGTTCAGTAATCGGAACCGCACGTATCTTAGAACCCACTGATCTCAGATATCTGTTCAGTTTTGGTTTATACAGAAAAACCGGACCGTCTCCGACTATACTGTGAATATCTTTGAACATATTCAGCCTGTCATTACCAAGCCGGCATCTGCTTATATCTCCAATACGATGTTTTCTCAAGATCAATGCAATGTTCATCGTACAGACACAGGCACAATGATTATTCGCAATATCAAAATAATCTCCGGTAATGGATACCCTTTTTCGGTCTACGGGTATTTTTACCTCTTCATATCCGTTATCCGGAAGTGATTCCGAATAAATAAACCCATAGGAACGATTCTTTAATCTTATCTTTATCATATCAATTCTTATAGAAGTTTATAAGACAACCGTCAAGAATGATCTTTCTCTCATCATCGCTCAGCGAGCCGAGTCTGAATTCAGCCTCCTTTATGTCGTCTCCTATAATATATGCCTTAATAACTTCAATCTTATCTTCGATAGCTTTTCTTATATCCGGTACAAATATATAATCTCCCTTATGTATCTCTTTTCCATCATACAGGAAAGGAAGCATACCCCAGTTGATAAGATTTGAACGATAACGTTTTGTTGCATATTCGCATGCTATATTAGCCCATGCTCCTAAAACCTTCTGACAGGATGCAGCCTGTTCACGGGCAGAACCGTCACCCGGTTTATTACAGAAAATAGTACTTCCTACGCTTATATTCTTTTCTTCAACTCCGAACTTTTCGGTTAATTTCTTAAACACAGTCTCATATTCGGCTTTAAGTTCTCCCGCATCCTTTGCAAAACCGTACTGGTCGATTTCTGAAACTTCAGTATTTAAGCCCTGAGCTCTGTTCATCCTGATCTGTCTGTCTTTCTCAACAGCTCTTATCTTCTTTGCCTCTCCTACATAATCAGGATCACGGCGTGAAAGAGTAAATTCAGCGAGCCCTAATGGGTTGGATCTGAAAGATGAAGTCTCACCTGAAGGAATAAGTTCATCCGTTGTTGTAACCGGATCATGGATTTCACTGACACACTTTACAAGAAGGTTATCCGATAGAGCGTTCATTCTCGGCCAGTCCTTAATATTAGGGCCAAAATGAATCTCTGTAGCAGGATCTGCTTTTCCCACACAATCAAGAACTCTTCTGTCATAAATAGTTTTATCAAAGAAATATTTACGCTTCTTGAAATCAATACCTTCAAGCTCATCTGCACCTGTAAGGAAACCTTTATTTGCAGCGGTAGCTGCGATTGATCTTGCATCCATAAGTGCGACTGAAGAAATCTGGCCATTCTGTATCTTTGAACCCTCGCGGTTAGGGAAGTTACGTGTACTGTGTCTGATGCTGAAAGCATTATTTGCGGGAGTGTCTCCGGCTCCAAAGCAAGGTCCGCAGAATGCAGTCTTAATTACTGCTCCGGCTTCAATAAGATCGGCTACCGCACCGTTCTTGACAAGCTCGGCATATACGGGCATTGAAGCAGGATATACACTCAATGAGAATTTTCCGTTTCCGATATCAGCACCCTTAAGTATGTCAGCTGCTTCGCAGATATTCTCGAATCCACCGCCTGCACATCCGGCAATAATACCCTGTTCCACATAAAGCTTTCCGTCTATGATCTTGTCACTTAATGAATACTCACACTTATCTCCAAAGCTTACTCTTGCTCGCTCTTCACATTCTCTTAAATAATCTCCGATATTAGCCTTAACATCACTGATAGCATATGCTTTACTTGGATGGAAAGGCATAGCTATCATCGGCCTGATTTCTGAAAGATCTATAACAACTGCTCCGTCATATTCTGCAGCGCCGTCAATGCCTAACTGTTTATAAGCATTCTTTCTTCCATGTATCTCAAGCCATTCCTCCACCTGCTCATCCGTCTCCCATATAGAGGACAGACACGTGGTCTCAGTAGTCATTACGTCAACACCGATACGGAAATCTACACTTAAATTCTTTATTCCCGGTCCGACAAACTCAAGTATCTTATTCTTAACAAAACCATTATCAAAAGTTGCACCCACAAGAGCAAGAGCCACATCATGAGGTCCTACTCCGTATGAAGGCTTTCCGGTAAGATAAATACAGATAACTTCAGGTCTGTTAACATCATATGTCCTTCCGAGAAGCTGTTTTGCAAGTTCTCCGCCACCTTCACCGATAGCCATGGTACCGAGTGCTCCATACCTTGTATGAGAATCTGAACCCAGTATCATATCGCCGCATCCTGCAAGCATTTCCCTTGCATACTGGTGAATAACTGCCTGATGAGGCGGAACATATACTCCGCCGTACTTCTGAGCGGAAGTAAGACCAAACATATGATCATCCTCGTTAATGGTTCCTCCTACAGCACAGAGACTATTATGACAGTTTGTGAGAACATAGGGAAGCGGAAACTCCTTAAGGCCGCTGGCCCTTGCTGTCTGAATGATACCTACATATGTAATATCATGAGATGTGATCTTGTCAAATTTGATTTTAAACTTTTCGGTATCACCGCTCACATTATGCTTATTCATAATTCTAAAGCCAAGCGTATTATTTCTCAGCGAAGAATCAGCCTTCACACCCTTGTCAGCCATTTTCTTAAGTCCGGCTTCATTTCCTTCTATAAGTTCTCCGTCAACATAGAAAACTCTGTTCTTAATAAGATTCATTGGTTTGTTCCTTCCTTATGCGTTTCATCTAAAAATATTTTATCAATAAGTATCATGGTGTTTCATGTACCACTTGATATATAAGAATGTATAATTCTCACCCTTCTTAGCCAGCATTCTTAAAAGTTTTTCCAAGAAATCACTCGTCTCCTGGTGTATTGTTCTTCTTGAACGTCCCTTGTCAAAATACTCATACGGGCTCAAATTTGTGTAGTTATCTTTCAGATAGATTTTTGAAGCCGCAACTCTGTCGCAGAACATCTCTATCACGTATTTCAGAGGCATCTTAACAGGAAGTGCCTTATTTGCTTCAATATTATAATCATTCCAATATTCGAAATGATGTTTATTTCTTCCTTTATGATGCATCCATGCATATGAATAGCCATGATCCTCGCGCTCACCTTCATTAGGACTTCTGTCCCCTTTGAAAAACTTTACACCATAATAAAATTCCGAAGGGGAATATTTTGAAAGATCATGCACAAGTCCCTGAAGAGGTATGCCGGCCTTAATACAGTGCTTAAGAACCATTCTTCTGTGTGCCATAACCGTACGGGTATGGCCAACCAGCTTACTCTTACTCTTCTTTTTTACTTCGTAGTATTTTATCCCGTCAGGGTTACCGAACTCATCATCTTTAATGCCAAGTTTTGCCTTGATTGACCCTCTGACTTTTTTTCCTATGGTCTTTCTCAGGCGATATCCCTGGAAGCTTATGGTTTCTCCGGTCTTTTTTGCACCTTCATAAACTTTAGGGCCAACCTGTTTTACCGTTTCCTTAACCTTTGGTCCGATATTCTGAGCTGTTTCTTTTACTTTAGGTCCGATATTGTCAACGGTTTGCTTGGCTTTGGGACCGATTTCATGAATTGTATCCTTTACCTTAGGTGTAAGATCTGTTGTAACATCCTTCACCTTGCTTCCAATAGTCGTAGCCGCATCCTTAACCTTATTTCCGACAAAAGAAGCAGTGTCCTTTACTTTAGGCATAACATTTTGGACAAACTGATTATATTTATCCTTCATGGAATCTACTACTTCACCTTCGATATGTTCAATATCCTGTTTCTCGGTGTCCCCTGCTTCAGCATCTTCCCCATCAGTATTGCATGGCTCATCTGTCGCAGTTTCCACAGAAGCACTGTCAGTCGGCTGATCAACATCTGTTCCGGTCTCGGATGCAGTCTGATTATCACCCTCTGTTTCATGTTCGCCGGCTTCTTCGGTATTTTTATCTGAACTGTCATCCACGTTCTTATATTTTACGCTCTTAGCCTTTCTTTTATTCCGTTTCTTTTTTAATGAATCAAAAACGTTGTCGGCAGATCCTTCTTTTTTATTCTCATCATTTTCCAGAACATCGGCATTAACACGCTCTGCTTCAGAGTTAACCGGTTCTGTCTGTTCATTGCCTTCATCGTTTACAACGGTCTCATTTTTTTCAGTTGAATTGCCGGTGATATGTTCATCCACAAAATCAGAGACAGCCTTTCCGGCTTTTTTTGCCTTTTCTTTTACCTTAGGTTCTATATCATTTTTTATGTCTGCAGCCTTCTTCTTAAAGTCTTCAAAATTCATTACAGATACCTCCTGACATAATATATTCCGAAACCAATATATAAAAATCTTATTCCTAAAACATTCAGTTAATTCCTGCTTGAAATACAGAAAATTATTTACAGGCTTTCTGCAGCTCTGACAGTATGTTCTGCCAGCAATGTACTCGTTACCGATCCGACTCCGCCGGGAACTGTAGTTATCTTGCCGCACACAGGTTCAGTGCTTTCAAAATCGATATCACCGCATATACCCTTTCCGTCTTCCCGCATATTTATACCAACATCAATACAGAAACAGTCTTTAGAGGCATCCTTTAACATTTCACCCTTTAAAAGTCCTCGCGATCCCGCAGCCGTTACAACAATATCCGCATTTCTCAGCCTGTCCGTAATATCTCTTGTTTTTGTATGACAGCATGTAACAGTAGCATTTTCTGAAATAAGCATGGAAACCAGAGGTCTTCCCACCACAACGCTCCTGCCTATTATAACAACATTTTTAAAAGCCAGATCTATCTTTTCATATTTTAAGAATCTGATAACCGCTTCAGCAGTACATGGATAGTAACAATCCTTTCGTCCCATAGCCAGTGAAGCCTGATTATAATATCCCATACAGTCTATATCTTTTAAGGGGTTAATTGTTTTGGCTGCAAATTCTATGCTTAGTGACTTCGGCAATGGTCTGAATACCAAAATTCCGCTGACTGCAGCATCTTCATTAACCTCTGTAAAGGCGCTGTCAAATTCACACTGATCAATATTGGAATCAAGTACTTTTTTTTCTGTCTCTATACCAAGCTCACTGAAAACCTTTATAATCCCTCTCTCGTAAGAAGCATTTGCCGGATCATCACCAACGCTGATCATGGTCAGTTTTGCCTTTTTACCTAAATTATTGAGTTCAATAATCCTTTCACGAATGTTCTCCTTTATACTTCCGGCAACATCCGCTCCTTTTACAATAACAGCCATTTTTTCTCCTTTCACACCGAAAAAATGCATATTTTTGCATGCTTCACATAATCATACCGATATATCATACCATAATTTTTGCTTCTGTTCAATTAAATTTTTTCTAAACAATGAAAAACCATCCTGTGTTCCCTCCTACTCCGGCCAGAACTCTATCACTTCACCTTCGTATCCTGAAGCTGCATCTTCCGGTATAACCGTCTTAATCACTTTCGTTACTTCCTCATAACGATTAAGCATAATGTCATGCTCCCGGAATATTGTTTCAGCGTCAGCAGCATTTGCGGCAGCTTCCAATCCGGCTGCCAGTTCAGCTAAGTCAGTAACACCAATCAGTTTTGAACTGCTTTTTAGAGAATGTACATAAATCATATAATTATGCCAGTCTTTTTCAGAATAATATCTTTTTAACAGCTCTGCCTTCTCAGCCTCAGAAGAAACATAATCTTTTAGTGTTTCAAAATATAATTCCTTATCATTCTGACAATACCGAAGCCCTATCTCCGGTTCTATACCGATAGCTCGTAATGAATCGAATTCATCATTGTGAATCTCTGTTTTTTCCGGGAATTTATTTTTTTCCTCTCGCATACGTTCAACTTTATCTTCCGGAAGATATTTCATAAGCATTTTTTCCAGTGCTGTACTATCGACAGGCTTAGTAAGATAGTCTGAGAAGCCCTCAGCCATATACTTCTCTCTGGCTCCGACAACCGCATCTGCAGTCAGGCATATAATCGGTACCTCACGGCTTTTTCCGTTTTCAGCTTCGCGGATAAGATGCATGGCCTCCGTTCCATCCATCTCCGGCATCCTCTGGTCCATCAGGATAAGATCATAATAATATCTTTCCGACATATCCACAGCTGATTTGCCGCTTGTAGCCGTATCTATCTGTATCCCTGTATTCTTCAGCAGATTTGTAACTACTGTCAGGTTCATCCTGGTATCATCCACGATCAGAATATGTGCCTTTGGTGCCCTGAATGATTCATGATATGCTTTGGCCTCCAGAACATTTGCCTCAAAACGTGCCTGAAAATCTCCAACCGGAAGATCTGCTACAATTTTCTGAGGAATTCTGACAGTAAAAACCGACCCTCTGCCATATTCACTCTCAACAGATATGCTTCCGCCCATCATATCCAAAAGACGTTTTGTAATAACCAGACCGAGGCCTGTACCCTCCACAGTACTGTTACGTTCCATTTCGAGACGTTCAAACTTTACAAAAAGCTTATCTACATCCTCCTGTCTTATTCCGATGCCCGTATCCTTTATCTGTGCGATCAGAACAATATTACCGCGGTCCTTCTTTTCTCCTCTTAAATTAAATCCTATAGAACCATTCTCTGTATATTTAACGGCATTATTCAGAAGATTTGTGAAAATCTGCCTTACACGTGTTTCGTCACCGCAAAGATCATCCGGAAGGGATCGGTCAACATCTATATCAAAATCAAGTTTCTTATCACGGGCCTTAAGATGGACCATGTTACTTATATCCACTAAAAGTGAGCTTAACTGATAATGAGCTTCAACAAGATCCATACGTCCGGCTTCAATCTTTGAGAAATCAAGAATATCATTTACTATTGCCAAAAGATTATGGCTTGCGTTCTCGACATCACCGGCATATATCACAATATTCTTTAAAGAATCACGTATTTGAAAAGATGTCGTACCATCCTTAATCTCCTGTGCCTTCCTTCCCTCACGGAGTATCATCTCATTCATGCCCATTACAGCATTAATAGGCGTACGTATCTCATGAGACATGTTTGCCAGGAAATCACTTTTTGCCATATTGGCACTTTCAGCCCTAACCTTTTCCTCAAGAAGTTCTCCCTGCATTCTGACAAAAGGTCTTACAGTACTGAACGAAAGAATAGCAGCTACTAACAGCGAAAGCAGAAGAATAATCATATAACTTACCACTGTATCTCTCATCTGTTCCGAAAGCTGGCCTTCAAACCAGTCTGCGGCAAAGTCTACCGCAATAATACCGGCAACATTCCCTTTAGAATCAAAAACAGGACTGTATGCACTGTAAAATTTTCCCCATGCATCAGAATAAGGAACCTCATCAACTGCGGCCGTTCCATTACCGGCACTGTCAAGTGCTTCTGTATATTTTACGCTGTCTCCAAAGCTTGCAGGAGTATAAAGATCAAGATCCATCGTAAATATATAGTTGCCATCCTCTGCTTCTTTAATACTGTATACATACTCCAGTTCTACACTATCACGAAATACTGCCAGTGTATTGTATAAACTGTTATATTCCGGACTTCCGACATCTTCTGCCTTTAAAGCTCCCAGAATATCTCCGTTTACTGAACCCGATGCACAATTAGCTATATCGAGCATTCTCTGTTGTATGGCTTTTCGTATCCCGTTTCTTTCCCTATATATAGAAACTGCACAGAAAAGAATACTTGAAATAAGCAGAATTGCTTCCACCATAAGTATTATTTTTGTTGAAAGGTTGTTCTTTTTAGCCACAGATTTTCCCTTCTTTTCTTACAAGTTAATGTCGCCCCGAAAACGCCTTCATCATTTTCTCGGCAACAAAATGATGCTCTACATCTTTTAATTTGTTATACCATGTAAAAAGAACGATCCTTCAGTCGAATATAAAATATATTCAAACCTCAGAATCGTCCTCTGAACCTAATTAACCAATATCTCGATCAAAATTTCAGAGAGACGTTCAGCTGATCGCTCCTTAATTTGCATTAGAAACACTCTCAAAGATTACGATATTTTTTCCGTGCTGTTTACCATAATACATTCTCTCATCGGCAATCCTTATGATGTCTTCCGGCTCATTATAAATATCGCTGAACTCCTCTACACCAATAGTTATAGTTGTTGCAACACGTTTATTGTAGAAAGTCGTCGGTGTGGACTCTACCATTTGCCTAATATTTTCCATTTTCTGAATTGCTGTATTAAAATCAAAGTTCTTCATCAGAATGATAAATTCCTCACCGCCCCATCTGCATATATCACATCCGATCATTTCCTTTTGTATCAACTCGGAAATATGTCTTAACACCTCATCTCCGCAATCATGTCCGAAAGAATCATTAATTCTTTTAAAATTATCAATATCTGTAAAAGCTAAGCAGAAATGATTTTTTTTACCTTTTTCCATAAGAGAGTCAACTATCGGCAGAAAACCTCGTCTGTTAAGCAAGCCCGTCAAAGCATCTGCCTGAGCATCAACCGATAACTTAACGTTTTTTTCTTCCAGATTGTTCATCTCGGATTCACTGGAATAAATATACATTACCATATAAAACACAACAGAAAAGTACATTGCAAACGCTGAAAAAACAGTAAGTATCATCCTGATCGTTTCAGATACCTCGTATACCGGTTTCGTATCCCAGAATCCGATATAAAGAACCATATAAGTTGCGAATAACATTGTCAGCATCAGAACAATAATCCATCTTTTCGACCCTTTGAATATATAACAGCCAAAAAATATAACTATAGGAACTATGGAAAATAAAAAATAATAAGAACCACAATCCCACCCTATATTAAGCACTGATATGACAGCATATATCGAAACTTCAACAAATATACTGATATAAACCGGCAGAATATGTCCGGTTTTACCCAGTACCGTACAAAATGCATATACCACAACACTTAATATGTTAAAATACCATAATGTAGTTGCACCTGCGATCAATGTGATCAAAAGCAATGTAGCGTGTACCAGGCCCATTATTACAACAGTAAACAATAAACTGTTGTGCACAAGGAAGTGCATTATCTTATCTATGATTGATCTGTTTTTCACTATATTCATAACCTCGCTCCATGTATATCCCCTTATACATTATAGCATTTTTAGGTTCAAAATACAATGAAATTTATCAATATCTTAAAATTTTATTAAAATTACCAATATGGTCTATTGCATCTTTTAATCACAGATAACTAACTCCTTGTTATTATTCTGAAGGCTTCATGTACACCGGTACAAGTTTTCCGCTTAGCGAACGATAAAAATACACCTTATCAGAGTAAACAAGTTCAGGTTTCTCATAATGCTTATATACTTTCCTTGCAATCTCGTTAAGCTTATCCACACCTATTTTGTTCTTCCTAACAGGAGTTGCTATTACAAACAAATTCAGCCCGGTAAATACATAATAATCCCCTTGAAGCTTTTTAGAAACGTGCTCAAGGTAGTCGGGACGCAGGATTACGTGCGAACCGTTTACAAAATCCATATTAGAAAGTACATACAAAGGTATATCCTGATCCATTTCTTTTTGTACAACAACTTCTTCATATAACTCAATCTGTTTATCAGAAACAATCGCATTTAAATCAACCGGATCCTGAGGACGTATATTTTTTAACGAATCTACATAAAGCTGTTCCTCGGATATTCCGTACCCTGCAATAAGTTCATTATTAAGGGTAACCATCTGTGATCCATGCTTGTAACAATATGTTATGGTAAAATCAAGATGATCCCTGTGCGGTACCGTATCAATAAATTTCTTATAAATCATTTTATTAATAAAAACAGGAACTATTTTATCTTTTATGTTTTCATAACTTCTTTCTGCAAGCACATTATGAGCATGCATCAGGGGGCTAACATTTTTTCCCATCTTCTCTACAGCATCATCCACATATTTCTCAACACTGTGAGGATCGGCAGATACAAATCGTTCGTCAAACCAAAATATCAGTTCGTCGGGGAAATTCGGATCTTCAACAATGCGTACTCCGTATAAAATCTTTCCTTCATGTTCTATCTGACGAAGATAAACTACCATTCCTCTTTTTCCGAACTCATTAGCTATTCTTTTTACATATTCAAGATATACCTGATCTTCCATATGTTTTTTATCCTGCCTTTCAAATTTTTTCTGTTTTTCCGATCTTATCGTTGAAACAATAAGAGGGAAGGCCTATCACATATACTGATATTCCTTCTCTCACTTATACCCTTCTTCTCCCAAATTTTATGTTGGTAATACAAAATATAGCCAATACAACCTCGAAAGCGCTTTCAGCGTTTCCTTGATAACAAAATAATGCTTCGTATCTCCTTTATTTGGGACTTAAACTTTCAGATATCATATTCACCTTTTATAAGTCTCTGTTCAAAGTCTTTTATCGGGAGTGGCTTATCAAAGTAGTAGCCCTGAACCAGTTCACACTTGTTGGCCTTTAAAAGCTTTAACTGTTCTTTTGTTTCCACTCCTTCGGCGACGCATTCCAGTCCGAGCTCTCTTGCCATAGATACAACATACTTAAACATAATCATCTGCGAACTGTCTTCTTTAAATGTATCTACAGGTACTAAGCTGCGATCAATTTTGAGTACATTCAAAGGAATTTCTTTTATAAGATTCAGAGAAGAGAAACCGCTTCCGAAATCATCCACCGTAATACAGAATCCAAGTTCACGTAATCTGCAAGTTATACGTTTTAAATCACCGAACTCAACATCCGTAGTTGTCTCCGTAAGCTCTATTTCAATATAATTATGCGGAATCTCATATCTGTCAACAATTTCTTCTATAACATCCGGAAGACCCAGATTCATTATATGTTTTCTTGAAAAATTCACTGAAGTGCGTACTACCTGCCTGCCTTCGTCAATCCATCTGCGCATATCTTCACATACTCTTTCAAGAATATAAAAATCAAGTCTGCAGATATCACTTGTTTCTTCAAGCATTGGTATAAAATCATCCGGAAAAACCATCTTCCCGCCATGGAACCATCTGCAAAGTGCCTCTGCCCCTACAAGTTTTCCGGTAAAAATGTTAACCTTCGGTTGATAATATGCCTCAAATTCCCTCATTTTTAAAGCGTCAGGCAGAAGCTGCTGTATCATGAGGCTTTTCTGCCTTTTCTGAAGCATAGCCTCATCATATAAAACAATTGTGTTTTTTTCACCCTCACGGGCGAATGTATAAGCATTTATGATTTTTGCCAAAATGTCACCCGGAGATTTCACTTCAAAATCATCCGGAATACAGAAAATTCCTGCTCTCGTCTGAATACTTACTGAATTATCATCAAATTGGACATTGGTAAAATGCAGGAACTCCTGAACATACTTAAGTTTGGAAATCTGGCATATGCCGACAAAATTATCTCCGCCAAGTCTTGTGATAATCGAATCTTCTCCCATTATTTCTTTCATGGCGTCATAATGTAACTTCATTATCTTGTCGCCTGCTTCTCTGCCGAATTCCTGATTTATTATTGAAAAATTCCTAAGGTTATAACGAAAAGCCATACGTCCGTATATTTTCTTCGCATTTATAAGCTTCATAATATACTGTGTGAAGGTTCTTAGATTCGAATAACCATTCTCATCATAAAAGGCGAGTTCTTCAACAATATCTTTTAAGCGGTTTCTGCTTACAAAGCTGAGTGTCGTACGCATTACGAGCTCAACCCGCCATTTTTCTTCTTCCGAAAGCGGCTTCTCATCGGGAGACATATATACTGTCACCGTTACAATCGACATAACACTGGTCACAACTCTCAGCGTACTTATCGGTACATCCTCTATCCCTTTATCAAAAGCGCATAGAGTTTCCCCTCCGCCGCTCATTTCCTCCTGGGGATTCTTGTATACCCTGGTTATCCCTTTTGACAGTCTGAGCATCTCTGCTATTTCAACAAGCGTTTTCTCTATAAGCGGTACATCTATTTTACCGATTTCTGTCATTGCCGAAACAAGTTTTTCATAAAGGGAGTAAAAACTTAAGGCCGCTTCTTCCGGACTTATGGCATCTTCTATACCCATTCCCTGTTTGAAACACTTCTTGTTTTCATACATAAGCTTATCCGCTCTCTCGAAAACATCCTGAAGTCTGTTATCTTTCTTTGGTTTATAATCAGACATTCCAAAAGCCAAAGTTACAAGACCTTTTTCCCTGTTTTCAGCAATAATGGTACCAAAATGTGAAATAAGTTTATGTCTTTCCTCATAGTCGCTTCCGGTAAGCACAACTACGAATTCGTCACCGCCTATACGAAATACCGGGCTATGAGCAAATGTTTTACAGATTAAAGAACTTGCATTCCTTATATAGTCATCGCCTGCATTATGACCTAATTCATCGTTCACCTGTTTTAATCCGTTAATATCACAAACTACCACAGAAAACTTAAATTCATCATCACCGGCTATGCGGTCATCCATTAGCATTTCCTGCTGAACATAAGAATGTTTATTCTTTACGCCTGTCAGTGCATCCTTATTTGCCATATCCATCGTCGAACCGATGACTCTTTCAAATGCAAGCTCTTTTTGCTTTATATCGTCAACGTTTTCTACGGCAACAATGATATGGTTTTTATCATCCTTAATAGACACCACTATGAGAGTCATATGCTGAGGACGTCCGTCAAGCATCAGCCTGTAATTTATTATTATCTTCCCTTTTTCCGCAAGATTACTTAAAAGGCTTGCCTTTTCCATACTCTTTGCCATCATAGGAAGATCATCAGGGAAAATATCACGTTTCATGTTTTCCTGAGTTGCGGCAAAGAAATCCGTACCAACGGCTCCTACATTCAGTTTTGAATACTGTTCCGATGAAGTAAATTCCGAATATTCATTTGTTTCGATATCAACAAAATAAATAACTTCATAACGTCCCGCAAGTGCCCGTGCAACGTGCCTGATTATTTCATTTTCGTTTTCCATAGATTCACCATCTGCCCTGACTGAAAAAACACTTTATACAAATATCTTATTCATTATAGCAAAAAAACTGACATTTGACAACACTAACGTAATGACCGGATAAGTCTTATCAATCTGGTACCATTTATCTCAAGCTGTTTTCTTGTAAGTGATCCGTCTTTTAATGCTGTCATCATCTCATTATAATCTTCCTTACTGCCCGGCATAACTATTTCTCCGCCTGCAGCCGCTATTTTCGCGGCGGATGACTTTGGATGTTTTGATCCGTAGTTCGGAACCATACCGATAAGCCAATCCGTCATAACAACACCTTTAAATCCAAATTCATCTCTTAATATATTTTCTAAAAGATCCCTGCGCTCATTTGTATGAACATCATTGAGCAGGTTATAAGATGACATGACAGATGCGGGCTGAGAATCTCTTATACAGAGCTCATAACCTTTCAGATATATTTCTCTTAAAGCTCTTTCACTAACCTGGCTGTTGCTGTAAAAACGATTATACTCCTGATTATTTACACAGAAATGTTTTATTGTTACACCACAGCCGCTATGTTTCTGAACTCCCTTAGTTATGGCCGCCGCCATTTTTCCGCTGATCAGAGGATCTTCCGAATAATACTCAAAGTTTCTTCCGCATAGGATATTTCTATGAATATTCATCGCAGGAGCAAGCCACAGATGTACCCCAAACTCTTGCATCTCACTTCCCACTATATCTCCGCATCTTTCTAAAAGCTTAAGATTCCAGCTTTGAGCAAGAGCTGTTCCTATAGGAATAGCAGTAGCATAATGTGTCTCTACCTTAACTCCCTTTTTAGGCTTATTTGAACTAAACAGCTTAGCCATGATGGCTTCACTTTTGGGAAGAAAATCCGAAAGTCCTTCAAGCAGAGTATTGCCTACAGAATGTGCTCCGTTCTCATCTACCCAGTACTTTTGACTGATGCGTACTCCGGCAGGTCCGTCAGCCATGGATAGTGACGGAATTCCTTTATTACGTAATTTCTCCGTAGTCTCTCCTGCTGCCCCTGCAACCAGCCGGCCTGCATTACCTATTACACTGCCTCCTACTCCTCCTCCGAAAAAAGCGCCTATGTTCAGATAAACAAGATCTTCATCTGAAAGCTTCTTTACTTCATCTGATATTTCAGGCTCGATATCATACTCAGGACTCTCCTTAATAACAGAGCTGAATTTTACATTCAATATGGGTATAGCAGTATCTGTCCCTTCAGAGTTCTTAGTCTCCCCGTCTTTTTTCTTCTTGGGGATAAAATCTTTAAAGTCAGGTGTTCCCGAAATATTCTTAACTTTCCTTACAACAGTATCTTCCGTTAGCTTTATAACGGCACATGGAACGATATTAATGCTGTCGGCTCCGTATTTAAGTATATAGTCACCTTTTTCAAGGATATAACTGCTGCTTTCAGTATCAAAGCTTGCAATGTCAGACAGATTAAACGTAATTTCAGCCTCAGCAAACTTTTGGGGAGCAATTTTCTCCGTCTTAACCCACCCTGCAAGTTCCGATGAGGGCTGATCAAGCTTTCCTGAAGGTTTTGAGACATATAACTGAACAACTTCTTTTCCCGTATAATTACCAATATTTTCAACAATAAAGTTTACGGTTACTTTTTCACCTTCTGTCTCAGCTTCCTTGAACCTTATGTTAAAATCGGTAAATGAAAGCCCGTATCCGAACGGGAATAATACTTTGGTGCCAACAGTATTGAAATATCTGTATCCGACATATATTCCTTCTTTGTATTTTGTGTCATCCGCGTCACCAAACTCAAACAATTCAGGATAATCGGCCCATGAAACCCATGAAGTAGCCAATTTACCCGAAGGATTTTTCTTTCCAAGGATTATATCAGAAAAAGCATAACCCGTAAGTGCTCCTAACTGTGAAAGAAGAAGTATGTTATCAACATCTGATACTTCCGAAAGATCAACAGGTCCTCCGACATTTAAGACCAGCATAAACTTTTCGAATTTCCTGTTAAGTTCAAGTATAGTCTTTTTTTCAGTATCTGTAAGCAGGATATCCCCTTTTTCGGCAACCCGGTCGTTGCCTTCCCCGCAGATTCTGGAGAGAACATATACAGCAGCCTCCCCGTAGCCGTCTAAAGGAATGTTGTATTCCGGTTCAGGCATGACAGCTCCCATACCCTCAAAAACAGGATTTATGTGCTTTTTCTTTGCTCTTTCTTTTATCTCCTGCACAAAAGCTTTTCTGCTCTGTTTTGCAACATGATCATAGGCATCCAGCCATTTTTTTGTTGTTATGATAAAGCCTTCTTTTTCAAGAGCCTTCTCAATCGAAACTGTAAAATGGGAATATACTTCTCCAGATCCTGTTCCACCTCTTAATGTATTTCTTGCTCCGTTTCCGTACAAAGCTATCCTGCAGGGTTTTTCAAGCGGAAAATCTCCGTTTTTCTTTAATAAAACTGTACATTCAGCCTGTAAACCTCTGACTTTGCCCGCATTTTTCCTTTCAAGTTCCGTAAGCTTCATATACCCTCCCAAAAATCTGTAAAACATGTCAGCTATAAATTTTACTGAAACATTTAGTTTTTGCATCTTCGTTTTATTATATCATCACCATGTCAAACATTCAACTTAAAAAAAGAAATGATTAAAAAACTGCACCCTGTTTAAGATTCTTCTTGTCTTATGTAATAAGTTATGGTAAGATATTAATAATAAGCATTGACAAAGGAGGGAGCAGCATTGAAGATAAGACAGGGAAAAAAAGGCTTCGGACTTCTACATAAGATTACGTTATTAATTTTATGCTGTATAATTGTTACGTCGGGTACACTTAGGATAGTTGCCAATAAGCTGTCCGACAGTCTTTATACCGATTCCATTTCTAACAATATGCTGAACCTTGCTATTTCGTACGGCATCATCGTTGACGACAAGCTGAAGGAAAATGGCGGAAAACCTCTTGATAAATCAGAATACAAAGACCTTGTCGGTTCAATTTCAATAAAAGGATATCGTTCCGGTTATGCATACCTCGTAGACAGCAGCGGAATCATCCTTTATCACCCGGATGATTCAAAGATAGGTTCACCTGTTGAAAATACCGTTGTACAGGGTCTAGTTGCCGATATAGGTAATAATTTCTACCGTGCTGCAGATGTTGTTGATTATCTCTTCAGAGGAACAAGAAAACTTGCTTCCTTCCATATCTCCGATATCGATCATTCAATTCTTGTTATCACTCTGGATAAATCGGATGTTGATGAAACAATCGACGATGCTCAGAAAGCCATCCTGATAGCTGCTCTTATTACAAATGTTTTACTTATACTGATAGCTGTTATTGTGTTAAGTTTCATAACCAGACCTTTCAAACAGCTTGTGAAAATGTCCCAGAAACTTGGTAACCTTGATCTTAAGGATGATAAGATAACCCAGAATCTTTTACGTCGAAAAGACGAATGCGGTGAGGTTGCCATTAACATGCATAAGATCCGTAATGAATTATCAAATATTCTGTTTGAGCTTTCAGAAGTATCTAATACAGTTCATAACAGTGCTTCCAAGATTCAGGATCTTTCCTCTGAAATCACAAGGCAGTCTAAGGTTAATTCCACTACAACTAACAAACTTGTTGCTGACATGCAGGTTACCTCAGCTTCAACCGGCCAGATAGATTCAAGCATCAACTGTATACGTGAAAAAACCGCTACTATTGAAGATCAGGCGGCTTCCGGCACACAGCTTGCAGGCGAGATTATTAAACGCGCAGGAGAACTTAAAGTTTCTTCTGACAATTCCATAGATGAGACCAAGCATATATATGAAGAGCTTAAAGAACGTACTCTTACCGCTCTTGCTAACTCAAACGCTGTAGATAAGATTCAGGAAATGACCGCTTCCATAAGAAATATCTCCACTCAGACCGCTATGCTTTCACTTAATGCAGCCATTGAGGCAGCACGCGCAGGTGAACAGGGCCGTGGGTTTGCGGTTGTTGCCAGTGAGATTGGCGGTCTTGCCGCTCAGTCCACCGATACTGTAAATAATATTAACGTTATTATCTCTGAAGTAAGTGATTACGTTAAGCAGATGGCTGACAGTCTTAATCATATGCTTCTCTTTATTGATGAGAATGTTATTCCTAGTTTTACTGAGCTTTCCGAAGTCGGTAATCACTATGCGGCGGACGCAAAAGCTTTCGGTAATAGAATGGATATCATAACCGATATGGCCACGGAACTCGGACATTCGGTTCAAGAGATTTCAGAAAACATTGAAGGTATCAACAAAACTGTTAATTATGCGGCCGAAAGGATCACCGACATTTCTGAGAAGAACCAGGCAATATATAAAGCTACTTCTCTTTCCGATGAACTGCTTGTAGAAAACATCTCGGATTCAGAAAAAATTAATACTATAATTAAAAAATTCCGACACTGAAAAGTGTCGGAATTTTTTTATCCGTATATTTCGTTTTCCGTAAATATCTTATGTAATGTTACATCATATCTGTCCGTATCTATTCTTTCTTCTGTTATCTGAAAATCAAATGCTATACCAAATCTCATATAATTTTTCCCGATATCACCTGCTAAGTATCTGTCATAATATCCTCCGCCATATCCTATGCGGTTAAGATTTTTGTCAAATACCAGTCCCGGCATTATAACAATAGCTTTATCCGGTTCAAAAGGTATCGTATATTTTTTCTTTGGTTCAGGAATTCCATAAAAGCCCGGTTCTAAGTCCTCTAAACATTTTATTTCATAGAAGTTCATAAGCTTATTTCCGGAACCTGTGATATCTATCCGCGGAACTGCCACTCTTTTACATCTTTTCATAGCATCCTCTATTATAGGATATGTTTCCGCTTCGCTTCCGATAGATACATAAATAAGAATATTCTGAGATTCAGCATACTGACAATCATTAAAAATTCTGTCAGCAATTTTTTTTGAAAGATCAGATCTTTTTTGAGCACTGATGCTGTCGCGTAAACATTTCATCCGTTTACGCAATTCTTTTTTATCCATATATGGAATTACTTTCCTTTCAATGATTCAACTACTTTATTAAACACATTTTCCGCAATCTCATCACATCCGGCTATTATACTGTCAGCTTTTCTGTTCATTTCACAAGCCTTGACAGTATCTTTCATATATTTGGTATTAATATATACATTTAATGATGCACATTTTAAAGCTGAATTACAGGTGTTAACAGCACATGCGGCATCGCTTACCACAAGTCTGCTTCCTTTTTCAGCTACTTCAGCACATAGAGCAATAGCCTCAGCACATTTTTCCATTATTTCGAACGGAACTGCAGCTGCAGCCACTAACTCCCTTTCTAATGTTTCTTCCTTGAATTTTTTTTGTTCTTCCGTCTCTGCAGGCAAACCGTATGCTTTTGAAAGAGGAAGAAATCCTTCAGCATCCTTCTGAATAAGAATAATAAATTCTTCCTTAAGTTTATCGCATTCTGAGATTATCTCATACATTCTCTCTTCTACGTCTGCATATTTTTTCTTTCCCACAGTCAGATTTGCTGCCATCTTGCACAGGCTTATACCTATAGAAGCAGAGAGAGCAGCTGCTCCTCCACCTCCGGGTACCGCCTCTTTGCTTCCAAGTTTTTCAAGAAAACTGTTTATGGTTAAATTTCCATCTAAAAAATCTTCAGCCACTTTTATTTCCTGCCTTTTTCTTTTATCAGAAGAGACCTGAAATCTTTCCAGTCTCATCAACATCTATTTTCTCTGCTGCCGGAACCTTTGGCAAACCCGGCATGGTCATTATATCACCGGTAAGTGCTACGATAAAACCTGCACCTGCCGAAATCTTTAGTGAGCGAACCGTAATCTCAAATCCTTTCGGTGCTCCGAGCAGCTTAGCATCATCCGAAAAACTGTACTGAGTCTTAGCAACACAGATGGGTACATCCGAGAATCCGATTTTTGTAAGATTATCTATATCTTTTTTAGCCTGAGCGGTAAATACTACTCCGTCAGCATGATAAACTTTTCTTGCAATACTCTCTATCTTTTCTTCAATACTCAGGTTAAGATCATAACTGAATGAGAAATTCTTGTTTAAGAGTTCTCCGTCACTGTCAGTACTGTTACACAGGCGTACAACTTCTTCTGCAAGCTCTATACCGCCTTCACCGCCTTTTTCCCATACTTTTGAGAGCGCTACATTACATCCTAATTCGCTGCATTTCTTTCTAACAAGCTCTAGTTCAGCTTCCGTATCAGTAGGGAACGCATTAATTGCTACAACACATGGAAGTTTATAAACTTTGGTTATGTTTTCAACATGCTGTAAAAGGTTTGGCATACCTTTTTCAAGAGCTTCAAGGTTCTCATTATTTAACTCTGCCTTAGGTACTCCGCCGTGATTTTTAAGTGCACGTACCGTTGCAACAACCACTACGGCATTCGGCTTTAATCCAGCAAAACGACACTTTATATCCAGGAACTTTTCTGCGCCCAGATCTGCACCGAAACCGGCCTCGGTAACCACATAGTCTCCGAGTTTTAAGGCCATACGTGTTGCTACAACAGAGTTGCATCCGTGTGCGATATTGGCAAAAGGGCCGCCGTGTACAAACGAAGGACAATGCTCTAAGGTCTGTACAAGGTTAGGCTTTAATGCATCTTTAAGTAAAGCCGTCATCGCTCCTTCAGCATGAAGTTCACCTGCAGTTACAGGCTCTCCGTCATAATTATATCCTACGATTATCCTTGCTATCCTCTTCTTTAAGTCTGTTATATCCGAAGCAAGACAAAGTATAGCCATTATTTCTGAAGCAACAGTGATATCATAGCCGTCTTCTCTCGGATTTCCGTTTACTTTTCCGCCAAGGCCGTCAACTACAAATCGAAGCTGTCTGTCATTCATGTCAACACATCTTCTCCATGTAATACGTCTCGGATCGATCCTTAAGGCATTGCCCTGATAAATATGATTGTCGAGCATTGCTGCAAGCAGGTTGTTGGCAGCTCCGATAGCATGCATATCACCTGTAAAATGCAGATTGATATCCTCCATGGGAACAACCTGGGCATATCCTCCGCCTGCTGCTCCGCCTTTTATTCCGAATACCGGTCCGAGTGAAGGCTCTCTTAATGCCACTACCACATTCTTACCGATTTTCTGAAGTCCGTCGGCAAGTCCTACTGTGGTCGTAGTCTTTCCCTCTCCTGCCGGAGTCGGTGTGATAGCGGTAACAAGTATTAGTTTCCCGTCAGGTTTTGTACTCTCCTTAAGCAGGCTCAGATCTATTTTTGCCTTATATTTTCCGTAATGCTCAACATATTTCTCATCAATTCCGGCTTTTTTTGCTATCTCATCAATAGGGAGCATCTCATTTTCCTGTGCAATCTCAATATCTGATTTATACATATGTGCCTCTTTCCGAACCGGTAGGTTCTGTATTTTGAATGTCTCAAAGCCTTTTCAAGCAAGTTTGAATAGCTTTTGGACAATTGACCTTAACATCATATATTATATCCTTTTAAGGATTATAAAGTCAATACTCATTCTTTCATAAAATAATTTCTTATCTCCCCTGCCAGATACAGGGAACCCAACGAACAGATTACCCCCTCATCAGCAGGATCATTAAAATCATTTTTTCTGTTCATACATAATTCTAAAGCCCGTATTATAGCCTCTTCCGTATTGTTTAAGCTTTCTGCTTCAAAGCCCGCCTCTCTTATTCTTTCGGCCAAAATATCTCCACTTAGTGCTCTGCCTGAATCAGGAGTAAGAGTAATGAACCTTTCCGCATTTGTATAAAGTTCCTCTAACATTTCTTCAATATTTTTGTCACTTAATATACCGAGAATGTATATTATCTTTTTATCCGGGTAAATGTCTTTAAGACTCTTTACCGCCGCTTTTATACCATGATCGTTATGAGCACCGTCCAAAATAAATACAGGATTTCTGTTAAGCACTTCAAACCGGGCATTCCATTTTACGTTTCTTAATCCGTCCAGTATATGCTGTTCTTCGATCACAAAACCATTATCCTTAGATTTAATAACTTTTATCGCCTCAAGTACGGCAAGAGCATTTTGCCTTTGATATGCTCCGGAAAGCCTCAAGAAAACCGGAGCATCAGTATAAGCATTTTTAAAAATCTGTCCTTCAATATCCGAAGATATAAGTTCAAAGTCTTTTGCGTCGGGTACATGCAGGAAAGCATTCTTCTTTGCGCATCTGTTTCTGATAACAGATTCTATTTTCAAACTATCCGGGGTAACCTCTTTTTTTTCTGAAATTTCTGCAGGATTATTTTGAAAAGCCATTACAACATCGACATTTTCCGTGATAATCCCCGCCTTGGCACCGGCTATATTCTTTATATCATCCCCTAATATGGCTGTATGGTCATATCCTATAGGCATTATAAGTGCCAGTTCCTTTGCGCTTATAACATTTGTACTGTCCAGTTCTCCGCCAAGACCGACTTCCAAAATAACTATATCGCATTTCTTCTCATAAAACCATAAAAAACCTGCTGCCGTCAGAATCTCAAATTCAGACGGTCCCTCTTCCATTTTCCCGGCTGCCTCGGAAACATCAGATATCAGCCTTGCGAATTCCTCATCGTCTATATCCGCTCCGTTAATCTTCATGCGTTCATTGTATTTTATAAGATGTGGGGATGTGAACAGACCTGTTCTGTATCCTGCTTCTTTGAAAACCGATGCAAGCATAGCGCAGGCAGAACCTTTGCCGTTTGTTCCGGCAACATGGATAAACTTTAATCTGTCCTGCGGATTTCCGAGCATATCCATCAATATACGCATTCTGTGTAATCCGGGTTTTCTTTTAGTCCATGGAATACTCCCAATATAACTGATAGCCTCATTATAGCTGAGCACTTATTATTCCTCCTCCTATCACACAGTCATCATCATCGTAAAATACCGCAGACTGTCCGGGAGTTGCGGCCTTGACGGGGCTTTCAAATATAATCTTTATATTTTCATCATCTATTCTTATAAGGATAGCTTCCTGAGCCTTATGATGATACCTGATTTTTGCCCGGCACTTAATCGTTTCGCCCTTTTCAATTCCCGGAATACTCAAAAAATTAAGTTCATTACATATGACTTCATTGCTGAACAGGGCTTCCTCTTCCGAAATGATTACCTGATTTTTCACCGGATCTATACTTTTTACATATGCAGGATAGCCTAAGGGGAGTCCAAGTCCTTTCCTTTGACCCACAGTATAATGGATTATACCTTTATGCCTACCGATCACCCTCCCCTGCTCGTCTACAAAATCTCCTTCACATATTTTTTCATCAGTACACATTTTTCTTATATATGAAGCATAGTCCCCATCCGGAACAAAACATATCTCCTGTGAATCCGGCTTTTCAGCAACATGGATACCTGCTTCTGCTGCAATCTTTCTTACTTCACTCTTCGAAAAGCTGCCCAATGGCATAAGAGTTTTCGACAGTTGTTCCTGAGTCAGCTTATATAGCATATAAGTCTGATCCTTTTCCTGATGGACAGCCTTTTTCACTGTGTATCTTCCATTATCCTTTTTTACTACAGATGCATAATGACCTGTCGCAACATAATCGGTCTTAAGCACTTTCGTGTAGTATAATAGGCGTTCCCATTTAACGAACCTGTTACATTCTATACACGGATTCGGGGTTCTTCCCTTTAAATAACATGTTATAAAAGGATCTATCACACTTTTTTTGAATTCATCTATGCAGTTTAAAGGGTAAAACGGTATACCAAGCTTTAATGCTATTTCTCTTGCATCATCTATCTCACAGCATCTTCCTTCTTCTCCTGTTTCTGACAGCCAGGTACGAAGGGTAACCCCGACTACATCATAGCCCTGCTGTTTCAACAGATATGCTGCCACGGCGCTGTCTACTCCGCCCGACATTCCCGCTATAACCTTTGCCATATGTATTTCTCCTTGAATAAACAAAATAAAAGACTCTTTATCCAAAAGAATCAGCTGTGTTCTTCTATAAATCTGTAAACCTGTTCCTTAGACTTTAAAGCTGTTCCGGCACCTACTGCCGTTGTGCACACGGCACCGCAGCCGGTAGCAAAAATAAGAGCTTCTTTATTACTTTTCCCGTTTAATATCTCAGCTGTAAATCCTGCAGCGAAATTATCGCCGGCTCCTGTTGCGTCTACAGCATTTATATTCAGTGCCGGTAATCTGAGTTTTGTTTCGCCGTTCATAAAAAAACAGCCTTTACCGCCGAGTTTTATGATCACATTTTTAACTCCGAAACCTAAAAACACTTCCGCTGCTTCTTCCGGATCGGTTTTTTTAGTAAAATATGCCGATTCATCCTCATTCGGAGTAATATAATCTATATATGGTAAAGACTCTCTGATATCATCCAGACTGATCTTTTTAAAATTTGGAAGTTTGGTATCCGCTACTATCATTACTCCGGCAGCAGCTGCTGCCGTTACAAATTTATATATTATCTCCGGTGTGTCAAACGGTGCACGGAACATCGAACCGAGTATGATCGCACGTGTCTTGGACAATATTTTTAAATGCTCTTCAGGGTGAAAATTATAACGATGCGCCTGATTTGTAATAGATTTTCTGGTTCCGTCATCATTTACAAACATAGTGGTAACAGGCGTGCTGTGTCCTTCGGGACGAAGTACAAGCTCTGTGTTCACCCTGTTTTTCTTCAGCTCCTGAAGTATCATCTCACCTGCTGTATCATATCCCAGAGCACATAGAATGGCAGTTTTCATTCCTAGCTTTGAAGCAGCGATTGCCTCATTTACAGCTTCACCGCCCACATTAAGTGTACCTGATACCGCTCTGAAACCCGAAGCTGAAACCGGCTCCGGATCAAATCCTTTTATTATGGAATCCACAAGTGCCATTCCGATGCAGATAATATCATTTTGTCTTTCAGATAAACTCTCTGCTCTCATGATTATAGCATTTTCTCCTTTTTAAAGTCAAGTTTTAAGCTTATACATAGTATTAAGACCTTCGCCAAATCGCTTTAATCCCTCCATAAGGAGTATTCTCGGACATGCAAGATTCATACGTACAAAGCCTTCGCCGTTACTACCGTATTCCGTACCGGAAGTTATTTTCAATCCGGAATTATTTTTCAGATACTTTGATACAAAATCACTGTTACCCGCAGCGCTTATATCTATCCAAAGAAGGTATGTGGCCTCGCCTTTTACAGTTTTTACAAACGGAACGTTTTTGCTTAAAAAATCCTCGGCTGTCTTTCTGTTTTCCGCCACATATGAATTCATCTCATCCGCCCATGCCTCACCTTCATTAAATGCAGCTATGGGTGCCAAGGCCGCAAAACAGTTAGGTTCTGCGACTTCATCCGTATTTATGCCCCTCCATACCTTATGATGAAGGAACCTGTCCGGTACATATATGGCTGCTGTCTGAAGTCCGGCAAGATTAAATGTCTTTGTAGGAGAAATACAGGTAATGCTTATATCCCTGCAGATTTCCGAAACGCTCGCAAAAGGGATGTAGCTTTTCCCCGGAACTGTTACATCACAGTGTATCTCATCCGAAATAACCGTTACCTTGTTTTCCTTACAAAGATTTCCTATTCTGCTCAATGTCTCTTTATCCCAGATCTTTCCGATAGGATTATGGGGGTTACATAATATCATAAGCGTTGTCTGCGGATCTGAAAGCTTTGCTTCAAGATCTTCAAAATCAACATTATATTCCCCGTCTTTATAGATCAGCTTATTTTCAAGTACTCTGCAGCCGTTATTAACTATGCTGTTAAAAAAGATATTGTAAACAGGGGTCTGGATAAGTACATTTTCATTCGGCGTGGTAAGCTTACGTACGATACTTGAGATGGCAGCAACCACTCCGGTACAGAACATAAGCCTGTATGGGTTCATTTTAAACCCATGCCGTCTTTCCCACCATCCGATATATGCATCATACCAGTCATCACTTATTTCAGTATATCCAAAGATTCCATGTTCAGCACGTTTTTTAAGTGCTTCGGTTATCTCGGGTGCAGTCTTAAAATCCATATCCGCTACCCACATGGGGATAGTTCCTTCAGGTACGGACCACTTCATGCTTCCTGTATGTTTTCTGTCATATACGGTATCAAAATCATATTTCATTTTATCCACTCCGGCTTGTCCGACTCTTTGATTATGTTACTGCATTTGATCAACGTCTTTTTGGGATCGACCTTATCTTTTTCAACTATCAGTTCATCTATTTGCGTTGCTGTGATGGTTCCGCTTTTAGGGTTAAACACACTGTTTATCTTTCCGGTAATCTCCGCTTCAACATCTGAATATTCAAATGCCAGTGTAGTATTTATAAGTTTGCAGTTTTTCATCTTCAGTCCGCTTATATAACACATCCCCTGCAGACTTTCTATAGTACAGTTTACAAGTGTAATGTTTTCTGAATTCCAGCCAAGGTATTCACCTGAAATAAATGAATCGTAAACAGTAATATTTTTGCTGTTCCAAAATGCATCTTTGGTCAGTAATCTTGAATTTCTTATAACTACATTCTCACTGCCGTCAAAAGAATAGTTTCCGTCAAGGGTAAGCCCGGATATCTCCATGTTTTTACTGTTCATGGCAAAATACGGTGCCTGCGAAACGTTTACATTATTTAGTTTAATATCACTGCAGCTCCACAATGTCTCCGATGCATTATGAAAAGTTACATTTTCAAGTGTAATTCCTTCACATCGCCTGAAATTCTTAGGAGCCTGAAAAGAAGTATTCTTTATAACAATATCCTTTGAATACCATACTCCGGCTCTCGCCATATCAAACCATGTGCAGTTATCGGCATATACCCCTTCGCAATACCATAAAGGGTATTTCCATCTGAATAGGCAGCATGACAGCTCTATGTTTCTGCATTCCTTTAATGGTGATTCCCCGTCATCAAAAACGCTGTCCTCAACCTTAAGATCTTTTTTTCCGTAAAGAGCTCTCTCTCCTGTAAAAAAACCATCTTTAAGCAGTTCAAAATTTTCTTTCATTACAATACCTTTCTGACTTTAGCTTTTTTCTGTTACCAAGTATAAATGATAGCATAAGTATATTTATTTTCAATGTATTATATTTTACAAGAACCTGATTTTATGAAATTCTAATTTCTCATTTACATATTTTTAACTATTACGTAACCTATAAATCTCTTGATTTTAAACTTCTTTTGAGTTATAATCCTTGTCATGGACTTTTAGGATTGCATGTCAATGTCACCTCGAAAACGCATCTAGCGTTTCCTCGGTAACAAAACGATGCTCCGCATCTTCTGTTTTGTTATGTTCATATTTTTTGAAATTTAAGGGAATACTTTATGATAAATAAACTTTTTAAACAACTTCTTATATCTCAAATTGTTTCAGCCATGGCCGTTACGCTCTGTCTGCTTGTAGATAGTATCATGATCGGCCGCTTTCTGGGAGTTGATGCCGTAGCTGCATATGGTTTGGCCAATCCGGTACTCCTCGGTTTTGCAGCATTCGGGAGTCTGCTTTCTTCAGGTATACAGGTAGTCTGCAGCAAGGCTATGGGAAATGGAAATGATAAGCAGCTTAATACATATTTTACCGTCGCCGTTACCGTCGCTGCTGTTTTTTCGGCAGTCGGTGTTGCATTGGTGCTTATTTTTCTAGATCCGCTCTGCGTTCTTCTCGGTGCAAAAGAGGGTACCCCCGTATTCACTCTCACTAAGGACTACCTGAAAGGTTTCATCATCGGCGCTCCCGCTTTCATAGCGGCACAGATGCTTGTTCCTTTTCTCCAGATGTCAGGCGAACGCATAAGACTCGTAGTAGCAGTTCTCTGTATGACTGTTGCAGATATAGCCTTTGATCTTTTAAATGTATATATCTTCAAGCAGGATACTTTCGGTATGGGGCTTGCTTCAACAGTCAGCTACTATATCGCGATAATAATAGGCGGTATCTATTTCTTTTCACATAAATGTATCTACAAATTTGATAAGAAGCTTATTAAACTTAAAGCATTACTCGAAGTCTTTAGCGGAGGTATCCCCACTGTAATAAACCAGATAAGCCTGGTACTTCTGGTATTTACTGTCAACAAAGTTATGATGAGTGCCGGACAGAATACCGCGGTAGCTGCTTTTTCCATTGTTTCTACCATAGCCAATCTGGGTTATTGTATAGGCGGAGGAATTTCCGAAGTCTCTCTTATGCTTACCAGTATCTCGTATACAGAGGAAGATGAACATTCCTTAAAAGAAATCGTAAAAGTACAGTCTGTTTACGCCATCTTTATAAATCTGGCAGCTACATTGATCTTCGTAGTATTTGCGACTCCGCTTGTAAGACTTTTCATTGACTCCAGTCCCGATGCTGAAAATGATGCGATCTTCGGTCTGAGAATGTTTGCTGTCAGCCTGATCCCCAGTTCTTTAAACGCTGCATTCAAAAAGTATTATCAGGCAATAGGTAATATTCTTTTTTCAGAGATTTTTTCAGCTCTGCAGAATTTTGTTTTTCCTGCAACTGTTGTTCTTATTCTCGGTAACACAGTCGGGAAAAACGGCGTATGGTGGTATTATCTTATCGGAGAAGTACTCTCGCTCCTGTTTATTACGATATATGTCCATATAAAAAGCGGCAAACCTATGTTTTCTCTTGACAGCTATGTGTTTCTTCCTGAAGATTTTGGTGCAAAGCCCGGAGACGCCATGGAATTTTCGGTATTTGACGCCTCAGGCATAACAAGTGCCTCTCTTGCTGCCCAAGAGTTTTGTCGTATCAAAGGACTGCCAAAAAAGAAAAGCATGTATACAGCCCTCTGTATTGAAGAAATGGCAAATAACATTATCCAGCACGGTTTTGTCGAAGGTAAGGATAACCGGATTGACATACGTCTTGTAAAAAAAGAAAATCATATGTTGATCCGTATCCGTGATAACTGTAAGCATTTCGATCCTACAAAATATATGGAATTAAACCGTCAGGATAGCAGTGATCTCTCAAAACATATCGGTATCAGAATGACTTATAAGATGGTTAAAAAGGTTCAATATGTTAACTCTTTAGGATTAAACAGCTTAATGCTTGATATTTAAGGCGGTACCTGTCATTCAACGGATTTTAATGATTCCGCCATATTTATTTTTGCAAGCTTGAAATACATTACACCTGATACAAACAGTGCGAATGCCATTGTATACAAAATAGCATATACATAAGTTATTCCGTTTATGTGGATATCAAAAGTTACCATGTCTATCTTTATCTGAGACATTACATAACGCTGCAGCGCAAATCCCAGCGGAAGTCCAAAAACGGCTCCCATGGCTGTAAGTGCTATGTTTTCCCTAAACACATATGCTGCCGTTTCTCCCGAATAGAATCCAAGTACCTTGATAGTCGCTATCTCGCGTATACGTTCTGTAATATTGATGTTTGTAAGGTTATACAGTACGATGAATGCAAGGGCTGCAGCACAGCTGATAACAAGGATGACTATATAATTCATTGTCTGCATCATCTTTGAGAACATTTCACGTGTATCGGCATTTACTGAAACTGCACTTACATTCTCATCATCCATAAAAGCTGCTGCCGCCTCATGAATATCATTTCCGTCTTTTATACATACGAAAGCCGACTTGAAAGGAGTTGTCTTTTCAAGTTCATTTTCATAGGTTTCTCTGCTGATATAAGCATATGAATTAAAATAGTTCTCACATATTCCCGTAATCTTCAGTTGAAACTCGTTAAAATCAGAATCCCTGAAGGTTATTTTATCTCCGACTTTTACCGAGTTTGCTTTAGCGACATTGGATGTAAGGATTACTTCTCCGATTCCGGGGAAATCCAGCTGTTTTCCGGTTTGATCATGAAGAAGGATTACATCCGTCCAACCCTCCTCACTTGCAAATACCGTAAGGCTCAACGATCTGTACGCACCGGTATCGACAGGATCTACAGAAGTCTGATATATTGGCATAAAAGATTCAATCTTCCCGTTAAATTTCTCCTTAAATTCTACGATAGCATCATCATCCATTACCTCCGAATAGGTTATGAGCTCATCATATATCATTATCCGTGTATACTGTTCGTCAGCTATTTCCGTTATTGAATCACTTAAACCGTAGCCGGTAACAAGTAATCCCGTGCACCCTCCTATTCCCAGCATCATCATGATAAATCTTCCGCGATATCTGAATATATTTCTAAGTGATACTTTATGAAGGAAAGGAATTTTTTTCCACAAACCTGTTATTCTCTCCAAAAAAATCCTTTTACCGCTTTTAGGCGACTTGGGACGCATAAGCTGAGCTGCCATCATCCTCAGATCCTTCTTGCAGGATATCCAGGTTGTTCCGACAGAACATAGTAGTGAAACTGCCAATGAAATAAGAAACAGTTTGACATTGAATATATATCTTATATCACTGAATCCGTATAGAAGCCCGTATACTTTCCATATAATTGACGGAAATACTTTACATCCGAGGAAGAAACCACCTATACACCCTGTTATGGCCGCACTGCCTGAATATATAATATACTTTCCCATGATGACAATGCTGCTGTAACCCAAAGCTTTCAATACGCCTATCTGCGTACGCTGCTCTTCTATCATCCTGCTCATGGTGGTTACGCAGACCAATGCGGCTACCAGGAAGAAGAAAACGGGAAATACGACTGCCACTCCGTCTACTATTCCTGAATCGTTTTCAAAGCAGACATATCCTATATTTTCATCTCTGGTAAGTATAAACGTAGATGGAGCTTTAAATTCTGCCAGCTTTTTTTCCGCATCCTCAATCATCTGCTTTGCGTTATTGTATTCCTGCTGTTTTTCTTCAAGCTCTTCTTTTCCGATTTCTAAAAGCCCGCCTCCCTGAAGGAACTGCTGCAGGGCATCGTCAAGCTTCTGTTTATTATCGTTTATCTCTTTCTCAGCATCGGAATAAAGCGCCTTATATCTGATATCGGCACGTTCTTCCAAGAAACTTTCAAAAACTGATTTTCCTGAATCTATAAATTCTCTATACTCATCCGAATATATTTCATATTTTTCCTGCATGGTAACATATATATCAGTATATGCTTCCATATTGAAACAGTCGGAAATCACATAGAAAAAGCTGGTAACGGTGCCGTTCCCGACCGATGTGGTTCCTCTTTCATAATTAAGATATATTGGAGTAAAAGCTGTTCCTACTATCTCATACTCTTTTATGATAAATTTGTCCAAATCCTCAGGACGGTTGTTATCCGAAATGGTTATCTTTTTTCCTATATCAGCTGAAGAAAAATATCTTCCGTCAGCCAATATCTCACCTGTTTTTTCGGGCATACGTCCGCTTTTAAGGCTTAGCGTGTTTATTTTATAATCTATACTGTGAAATCTTGAAACAGATTCTTTTAATCCGTCATATATTATGGCTTCTGCCTGATATGCAGGTACAGCATATTCAACACCGGGCAGCTTTTCCGCTTCTTTTACATCTTCATCTGTAAGTCCGATGGTAGAAACCAGCCTGTAATCGAACATGTTATTTTCTTTTATAAATCTGTCACCCGCATCAAGAAAAGCTTCCTGTGAAACTTTAAGTCCTGAGAAAAATCCCACTCCCAGTGCAATGATGGCAAATATGGCAAGATATCTGGCTAAACTGGAGCGGATCTCCCTTAAAGTCGTCCGCCACATATTTCTGTTCATTAATCGCTCCTATCACCAGTCAATATTCTCAACCGGAACAATATTTTCGTTTTTTCTCATGTCAGTCACCATACCGCTCTTTACGGTTATAATTCGGTCAGCCATAGCTGTCAGTGCCTGATTGTGGGTAATAACGATAACCGTCATACCGTCTTTCCGGCAAGTGTCCTGCAAAAGCTTTAGTACCATTTTGCCCGTATTATAGTCCAGCGCTCCGGTTGGTTCGTCACATAAGAGAAGCTTGGGATTTTTAGCCAGAGCACGTGCTATAGCCACTCTCTGCTGCTCCCCTCCCGATAACTGGGCAGGAAAATTTAAGGCACGGTCTTTAAGTCCGACCTGTTCCAAAACTGTCATGGCATCTACAGGATCCTTGCATATCTGAGAAGCAAGTTCAACATTTTCAAGTGCTGTAAGATTCTGTACCAGATTATAAAACTGGAATACAAAACCTATATCATACCTTCTGTAAGTAGTCAGTTTCTTAGTCGATGCCGTCGAAATATCTTCTCCGTCAAGAACTACCCTTCCTGAAGTAGCGGTATCCATCCCTCCGAGGATGTTTAAAATTGTGGTCTTCCCGGCTCCGCTGGCACCGACTATCACTGCAAACTCCCCTTTTTCAACTTTAAGGTTAACATCGCGCAGTGCCTCTATGTCAACTTCGCCCATATGATATACTTTTTTTACATGTTCAAATTCTACAAAACTCATCTGTCTCTCCATCCGGGATAATCTCCGCGGCTGTCAGCCACATGGTATCCTATTCTTTCTATTCTGTTCTTTAAGCAGATATTACATTCTGCCGCCTCTTCTCCTGTGCATATCTTCCCGTCATAAAGAAGGTATTTTCCTCGAACATTCGCCGGTGAAAGATTCGGCATGATCACATTTGCTCCCGCAAGTATTCCTTTTTCCCTGCCGAGCGCATCTGCTGTTCCGAGAGCAGTCGTTGCAGGTAGAAGGACATTAGGAAACAAAAGTCTTAATATCGCAAGCAGTAGAATGGTTTCCTTTACACTGCCGTTCGGTTCGTCTTTAAACGGAGTATCCTTATGGGCGATAAAAGGTCCGATGCCTATCATGTGAGGCTTGAGTTCCAGCATAAAACGCATATCTTCATAAATATGTTCCAATGTCTGATATGGTGTTCCAACCATTATTCCGCATCCCACCTGAAATCCGATTTCTTTGAGATTCTTAAGGCACTGTTTTCTGTTTGCCCCTGAAAGTGTAGCGGGATGCAGTTTTCCGTAATGCTCTTCATTTGCTGTCTCATGTCGGAGCAGATACCTGTCTGCTCCTGCATCAAAATAGCTTTTATAGCTTTCATAGGATTTCTCGCCTATAGAAAGTGTAACCGCACACGCCGGATATTTCTGTTTTATCCTTCTTACCAGATTACAGATCTTTTCGTCCGTAAAAAACGGATCTTCTCCACCCTGCAGTACAAATGTTTTATAGCCTAATTCGTAACCAATATCACAGCATTCGAGGATCTTATCATCTGTCAGTCTGTATCTGTCGGCATTTTTGTTACTGCATCTTATGCCGCAGTAATAACAGTCATTTTTACAGTAATTAGTAAATTCAATAAGTCCGCGCAGATATATTTCCTTCTGAAACACCTTATCTGCCGTTTCACGGGCTTTCTCAAACAGGTATTCCTCATCATCTTTATCATTACACTCAAGCACTGTTTTTAGCTGTTCATATGTTATATCTTTATTGTTTTTTATCTCATCTACAGAATTTTTAAATCCGTTTCCCATCTGCTGTTCCTTTCAGATTTTTCTGTTTTTTGTTTCAATCAGGTTCATTAATCCTCGACCTTTGATTTTATCATAGCTTCAGCTTACTGTAAAGAAGAAGTTTAAATATAAAAGCGGCACCTCATTAAAAGAATGCCGCATTTATATGTTTATTCAATTATCAGTCCTTGAAAATTCTTGGGAAGAAGGAATGTATACAGCGTCTCCACACACTCCAGTCATGTCCTCCCGGGAATGTCTCTCTTGTAATATTTAGGGGCTTTCCTTCAAGCATCTTATCATCTTTGGCAAAGCTGTCGAAATAATTATCTTCGGTTCCCATTGCCCGGTAGAATACTTTAAAACTGGAATTGAATTTCTCTGTATCGTCAAGAAGAGCAAGATGAGGCTCTTTCTGTCCGTCAGGCCTCGGGAAACTCATAAACCCGCTGAATACACCTACATAAGAGAACAAATCGGGATTACTCATAGTCACCATACTTGTCTGGTAACTTCCCATGCTTAAGCCTGCCATAGCTCTGTGCCACTTATCGGTAAATACATTATATGTTGACTCGATATAAGGGATAAGGTCATTTAAGATAACCTCGCAGAATGCATGGAATCTCATCTGCGGCTCTTTAAACTGTGTCATACCGCATGCCATTACAATGATCATCTCTGTCATTTTGCCTTCATATATAAGCTTATCGGCAATACGTGCCGCATGTCCCTGATAAACCCATCCGGTTTCATTTTCACCATATCCGTGCTGAAGGTAAAGAACAGGATATTTTTTTGCAGGGTCATAGTTAGCCGGTGTATATACCATACAGATCTCAAGTTTGCCTGTTACCGATGAAGGGAAATATCTTCGGGTCACACCTCCATGAGGAATACCTTCAAGAGTATCCCAGTCCTCTTCCCCTTCTACCGGGATATCAAGGAAATTCATCGGACGGCAGCATCCGTATCCTATGGGCAGATAAGGATTTATTACTTCATTCCCGTCAATCTTGATAAAGAAATACTTAAAACCTCTTCCGAGATCAGCAGTTATTTCCCAGATTTCATCATTGATCTTCTCAAATTTGTGAATAGTTCCAAACTGATCAATAACCACTTCTTTTGCATTCGGTGCTTTAATGTGTATAAGCACTTTTCCATCAGGAAGTAATTCATAACCCTGGTCCCCATCACGATTAGGCTCTCCAAAATATGGATCGAATGATAATGCTGTGTCTAATGGCCACTGTTTTTTCATTTGTAAAACCTCCGTATACATTTATTTCATAACATAATAATACCATAACCCCCAAATATTTAATAGATAATAATTGCTCTTTTTCCTATCATTTTCTGCGAATAATTATCAAAATCTTTCATTTTCTAATTTTTTCTGCCAGTTCTTTTACAGTTATCTCCGGAACACATATTCCCCGGCTCAGCCTTACAGCCAATGTAGTATAATAATTATTTCCCGAGAAAAAATCATGAGGTTCGCCGACCGATACTGCCTCTCCTCTGAAGAACATTGCACATCTGTCGGCTATAATGGCGGCAAGTTCAACATCATGTGTAACAACAATACATGTGATGCCTTGCTCTTTCAGTTTTTTCAGCATTTCTGAAAATTCTCTTTTTCTGTAAGCATCCAGTCCTTTTGTAGGCTCATCAAGAAGAAGAATTTTCGGTTCGGTTACATAAGCCTTTGCAAGTGCCGCTATCTGCTGTTCCCCTCCTGACAGATCGTATGGATGTTTATCAGCTAATTTTCCAATATCATACGGGAAGCCTTCAAGCTTTCCCGAACCCTTCATGTTTTCTATCTCCTCTTTTACGGTATTATATAAGAAAACCGTCTGCACATCCTGCGGAAGCATGGAAAGACATTTATTATACAGACTTCCGTTTTTATATTCTTTAATTTTCTTTCCAAATATCTTCACTGAACCGCTGTAAGGTTTTAATAAACCGGCTGATACATTCAGTGCAGTTGTTTTTCCGGATCCGTTTCCGCCCAGTATACAGAATATTTCTCCGCTATATACCTTGAGGCTTAAATTTTTTAACACATCCGGAGTTTCACGTTTGAACCTGAAAAAAACATTATCAAGTTCCAATGCCGGTTCTCTTTTTGCCTTTTTTTCGGGAAGCTTAGCTTGAAAACTATTCACTTCCGTTTTTTCTGAAAAACCGGTATATTGTTTTACAAGCATTCTGCCTTCTCTAACCGTTAACGGTAAGATGTCAGGATTACTTTTTTCTCCAAGTTCAGAATACAGTCTGTATGCCGCAGGAAGTGAATCGAATACTTCGTCATTTTTTTCTATATTGCCTATAACTTCCTTAGGCTTTCCGTAAGCTTTTATTTCACCATGTTCCATCACCATAAGCCTGTTACACATGGGAACAAGTTCTTCCAGCCTATGTTCCGCGATTATTACCGTTAAGGCAAAATCCATATTAAGTTTCTGTACAGTTGCAAAAAATTCTGAAGCAGAAACAGGATCCAGCTGTGCCGAAGGCTCATCCAGAATAAGAATATCCGGGTTCATAACCATGACCGAAGCCAAATTCAGAAGCTGCAGCTGTCCGCCTGACAGTTCATTCACATTTTTTTCATACCAGTCCTCTATTCCAAAATAGCCGGCTGTCTCGGCTACTTTTGCGGCCATCACCTCTCTGTTAAGCCCCATGTTTTCCAAACCGAATGCAAGTTCATGCCAGACTTTATCGGTAACAGTCTGTTCTTTAGGGTTTTGCATAACAAAGCCGATACGTACCGGATCTATTTCTTTCTTATCATCTTCATCCGTAAGTATCCTTTTACCGTCAAGATATATCTCCCCTGTTCTTTCTCCGTTAGGATTCAGTTCCTTTTTCAGAAGTCTTAAAAGGGTGGATTTGCCACTGCCCGTTTCACCGCACAGCACAACAAAATCACCCTCACTGACAGTAAAGCTGATTTTATTAATTACAGGTTCTGTACCATTTGAATATTTAAATGTCAGATTTCTGACATCAATAATTTCCATCGTATATTCCCCACAATCTTATAAATCACCGGAATCATAAGAAGTATTCCGTATGCTGTATAACCAAGTATGGCAAAAATATCCGGTTCTGCCATTTTAAACAGAGGATAAAACGTTGTATCGAAAGCTCCTTTCCCAAGCATTGCGAGAATAAAGCCCGTAAATATGATCGTTAAAGAAATTATTATAAAGTCCTGTTTTGAAAAAGTAAACAGAGTAAATCTTATCCTTTTTTTCTCGCCGTATCCTCTGGCAGCCATACTATCAGCCGTTATTATACCATTCTCCAATCCCCAGGAAAGCGTAGCGGAAAAAACGTTCATTCTTGCCTTTATCCTGTCGATAGCATTGTCATCCTTGTTTATTCCGAGTGCCGTTTGCGCATTTGCAGTTATTCTTCTTTGATTTCTCAGCATAGGCATGTATCTTAAGCCCATTGACAGAACCAGCGCCATCTTCGGGGACAGACTGCCAAAAAGATAGAGAAGTCTGTCACTTGTCATCACAGTTGAAAAGACTCTGAACAGATACAAAACTCCTACAACCATTACTGCTGAGTTGATTCCGTATATAAAGGCCTCTTTAGTTATCGGATTATCATTTACAACAAAAAGGACCGTTGCGCCGTTATGTGAAAATATCGGTCGGATGATAGAAAGTATAAGACCTATTAGTATAAAAAATATATGTGCCGACATCTTATGCTCTGCCTTTGACATTGAAAAATGAATTAATCCGGCAGTAAAGGATAATATATGCAGTATAGGGTTCATGGTAAACATGGATATACATACCAGCGACATATAGTAAATTGTTACCGTTATCGGATTATACTCCTCAAATTCCCGCATAGTTTTCTCCCTAATGCTAAGTTTAAAAATATTTAAATCCCGGTTTCTATTTCATAGTATCATTTCCAAGATCAAGTGTATAACACCATTCTATAACATCCTTATCCTTTAATACATATCCTGCACATCCAACAGAAGGAAGCTCTCCGTTAACCTTGTAAACCCATCCGGAAAGATCTCCAAAATCATGTTCATAAAGGAAATTGATACCTGAAATATATGCCAGTTCACTGCTGCCCTCATGTTCAACGCTTATTGAATATTTCTTCGCTGCTTCAAGGAGTACATCATATGCAGTATCTCCCCGCGATATTTCAAATTCTGTTGTATCAAGAATGCATCCGTCTTTTGGTATATGTTCGTCCGTATTTTTTCCGTTAAGAATGTCACACCTGATGGACATGGTAACCATTCCGAACGTATCATCCTTTTTCCCTGTATCAGAGTAATAAGTATCGACCGATGAAAAATCCGTTAGTATAACAAAAAGAATCCCGGCCAAAGTAAGTATTAATACAAATATATGGTTTTTAATATGCTTTTTCAATATGCTCAAGATAATGCAGATTATAGCAGCTAGAATAATCAACCCGCCTATAACATATTTTTTATAGCTGCCCTTAACCGAAGATGATTCTGTTTTATCTATCCTTATCTCGTTTTCTGAATTTTTGCCCTCTTCATTTTCGGCTTCCATTATATCTTTTTCTAAATCCTCGGTCTCTTTCTTATCATTTTCGCTGTTATCTGTTCCGGTGTTCCCTGACTCTTTATCATGTGTATCGTCTTTTTTATCATCTGTTACCGGTATCTCTTCATTTTTATCTAAAACAAAAAGCGATCCTCTCCCGTCAAACATCCTTACATAAGCAACAAGAGAGTAAAAGCTCTGTACCGTAGCATTAGGATTTGCTTCCGCATTCAGCTTATGTGAAAAACTTCCGTCCTTCAGATAATACATCATTAACCCATCAAGTGCGGAATGGTTGTTTTTTATAAATCTTTCGTCTTTTGCCGCATCGATCCCAAATGCTGAAAGTGCCGTTATCACCTGCGCGGTACTCTCGGCATTTCTTACACCAAAGCTCTGAAAATCGCCGTCTTCAAGCTGTCTTTCAGATAAGAAAGCGATACCGTTTTCCACAAGATCTTTTACGTTCTCTTTTTCGACTGTACTAAGTGTCCCTCCATCTAAATAACTTGGAGCCAAAGCCTGAAGTACCATGGCAGTTACATCTACATCCCCGTAATCACCTGTAACAGACCATCCGTTATCCGGATGCCTCATATTTTTCAGCTGTTCTATTATGGAACTTCTGTTAATTTTCCCTTCACGTCCGTTATTTATCAGGTGAAGTCCATATACATAGCTCATGATGCCCTGCCCGCCGACAGTTTCATCATTAAGGCATTTTTCTATATATGCCTCATCACCTCCCGTAGCAAGAAGCAACAGGGCAAATTTAAGTCTGGTCGTTGCACTTTTAATATCCTTCTCTTCCAGGTATTTTTCAAGTGCCTGTCTGTATTTTGTAAAATCAAAACTGCCGTATTGTGAAAGAGCCAGAACATACCAGTCCGCCGTACCGCCGACTCCCTCCGAAAGTATTTTGCCTATATATTCATTTATGTTATTTAATGATGCATTTTCAATATTGTGTGAAACTACGCTGTTTATTATCTCCTTTGTAAACTCCAGTCTTTCATTTTCCGATGACGGAATACCTTCAAAAGAAGAATCCTTTGCAAAGGATAAAACACCCCCGCAAAGGATCACGGTTAACAAAATATATAAAATTCCTACAATAATCTTTCTTTTCATATTTTTCTCTTATAAAAACTGATGTATAATGCCTAAAATATTTATAAACAAACAACAAATAATATTTTACTCTTCATCATATGACTTGTCAACAATTGTTTTATATGATTTGTATGGCATCTTTATTAATATATGTACAGTTTTGAGTCTGACACTATTGACATTATATCTACTTAAAAGTATAATGCTAAATGTTGAAAATTATTGATGGAAAAAGTAAACAGATAGAACGGCGGAGATCGTAAAAATATGGTAGATCAGAGTAAAATAAGAAATTTTTGTATAATAGCACATATAGATCACGGCAAATCAACGCTTGCCGACAGGATAATTGAAAAGACCGGCCTCTTGACTTTAAGGGAGATGAGCGATCAGGTTCTTGACAATATGGACCTGGAGCGTGAAAGAGGAATAACCATAAAGGCACAGACAGTAAGAACCGTATATAAAGCCCAGGATGGTGAAGAGTATATTTTTAATCTCATAGATACTCCGGGCCATGTTGACTTTAATTACGAGGTTTCTCGAAGCCTTGCGGCTTGTGAAGGTGCAGTTCTCGTAGTCGATGCAGCTCAGGGAATAGAGGCACAGACTTTGGCAAATGTTTATATGGCACTTGATCATAACCTTGAAGTATTCCCGGTAATAAACAAGATAGATCTTCCAAGTGCAGAACCTCAGAGAGTTATAAATGAGATTGAGGATGTAATAGGCATTGAAGCTCAGGATGCTCCTCTGATCTCAGCCAAGAACGGTATCAATATAGAAGAAGTTCTTGAAGATATAGTAAAAAAGCTTCCCGCTCCCAAAGGAGATCCTTCAGCACCATTAAAGGCGCTGATATTCGATTCTGTGTATGATTCTTACAAAGGAGTAATAGTCTTTATCAGACTGATGGAAGGAACCGTAAAGAAAGGCGACCGGATCAGGATGATGGCTACGGGAGCTGAAGCTGAAGTAGTTGAGATAGGTATCTTTGGACCGGGGCAGTTCATCCCTTGCGAAGAACTGTCTGCCGGAATGGTAGGTTATGTTACAGCTTCATTAAAGAATGTGAAGGATACCCGTGTCGGTGATACCGTAACTATAGCAGATAGGCCGTGTGATGAGGCATTACCGGGATATAAAAAAGTACTTCCGATGGTATACTGTGGAATGTACCCGGCTGACGGTGCTAAGTATCCCGATCTTCGTGACGCTTTGGAGAAGCTTCAGCTTAATGATGCTTCTTTGCAATTTGAACCCGAAACATCCGTTGCTTTGGGATTCGGTTTCAGATGTGGTTTCCTGGGTCTTCTTCATCTGGAAATAATACAGGAACGTCTTGAAAGAGAATATAATCTTGATCTTGTAACAACTGCGCCCAGCGTTATTTATAAGGTATATAAGACAAATGGTGAGATGTTTGATCTTACCAATCCTACCAATATGCCCGATCCTTCCGAGATAGAACATATGGAAGAGCCTTTTGTAGATGCCGAAATAATGGTGACAACGGAATTCGTCGGAGCTATTATGAAACTCTGCCAGGAGAGGCGCGGAATATATAAAGGAATGGAATATATGGAGGAAACCCGTGCACTGTTAAAGTATGAGCTTCCGCTAAATGAGATAATATATGACTTTTTTGACGCGCTGAAATCACGTTCTAAAGGTTATGCTTCATTTGATTACGAGTTAAAAGGTTACGTACCGTCAAAGTTAGTTAAGCTTGATATGCTGGTAAACCGTGAAGAGGTTGATGCTCTTTCTTTCATTATACATGCAGATAATGCATATGAACGTGCAAGAAAGATGTGTGAGAAGCTTAAGGACAATATCCCGAGACAATTGTTTGAAATACCCATTCAGGCAGCCATTGGCAGCAAGATCATAGCCAGAGAGACCGTAAAGGCCATGAGAAAGGATGTTTTGGCAAAGTGCTACGGCGGAGACATTACAAGAAAGAAAAAGCTTTTGGAAAAACAGAAGGAAGGCAAGAAGAGGATGCGTACATTTGGAAACGTGGAAATCCCTCAGGCTGCCTTCATGAGTGTACTGAAACTTGATGAGGAATAAAACATAATAAAATCCCCTCGATTCATATGAACCGAGGGGGTTATTTTAAGATTATCTTTAGTTAAGTGAATTAACAGCCTTCTGAAGGTTAGCAACCTTACGTGCAACTGTCTTCTTGTGGTATACACCCTTAGCACCTGACTTGTCAAGATATGAAGCAGCTTCTTTGAAGCTTACTAAAGCCTGTTCTTTGTCGCCGGCAGCCACAGCAGCAAGAACCTTCTTTGATAATGTCTTAGCCTTGGACTTAACCATCTTATTTCTTAAGGTCTTTGTCTCGATAACCTTGATTCTTTTCTTTGCAGACTTAATATTTGCCAATGAACTCACCTCCTAATATGGAATATTGATGACATAAGCCGGTGAATCCGGACACGGACGTTTCACCGCACACATACTCTATAATTTTATCAGATGTTTTCAAAATGTCAACAACTTTTTGAAAAAATTTTATATGATATATAGTATATATTGATAGATACCTACAAAGTCCTTGCAGAAAGATTTTTTTTGATGTAAAATAGGACATGTATTGCATGACTTAAAGTATAATTATCAAAATCTATAAATAAAAAAACAAAATATTACTAAGAGAAGTTAAAGCTATGAATAAGTCAAAAATAAAAAGTATATTTGCAATCATTATTGTTGCCATATGTATGGTATATTTTTTTATAGACATCCTCGATCTTTTTAATACAGAAGACAGGCACACGGTAAGTGTTGTTTATGCATATGAAGCCCTAGAGGTAAATCATAAGCTGTTTTATATAATTCCTACAGGAACCGATCATTATTTTTTGGCATATGATGAAGATAACGAAGGAAATATTAACGGATATGTTGTAAAAGCTTCCCTTGACTGGTATAACAAAAATTTCAGCAGTGGAACAGGATTTGCCCTAGATCTTCAGGGAGTTGAAATAGACTCTCTCTCAAAAAGCTACCGTGCAAAATGGTATTATGAAATAGAGGATGCAGCATACAAGTTCCAGAATCTCCTGCTTGATAACGGAACCGAAACCTATGTCACTTATCCATATGGACTGGATCATTGTTTTGTTCTCGATTATAAATCTACCGCAATTGAAAAAATAATCTTATTCGTTATGAGTCTGGCACTTATCATATTCGGGATCATAGCTTTTAAGCATAAAGAAACCATAAAGCCTGTCATATTAAAAGTATTTGGGATTTTGGTAGTTGCGGATGTAATCTGTTTTCTGATATTACTGTTTAAATCTATGTAAAAAACCTGTCGGGTTATCCGACAGGTTTTCTAATACCAAACTAATAAGCGTCTCTTATACCAAAGCAGTCAAAAGTAAATTTACTCTTCTTCAGAATCATCAAGAACCTGATTTTCAATATAATCGGCTGCGGAGTCAAGCCATGTACCTTCCAGTTCTTCAATAGCTCCGCCATCTACTGCTTTGGCAATAGCAGGATTCAAAGGAAGTTTTCCGAGAAGAGTAAGCCCGAATTTTTTAGCGGTCTCTTCTGCATGGCTTTCTCCGAATACTTCTATCTTTTCTTTACATGTAGGACACTCCACATAACTATAGTTCTCTACAAGTCCCAGAATCGGAATATGCATCTCATTAGCCATGTTTACGGCCTTTGAAACTATTACCGATACAAGTTCCTGAGGACTTGTAACAACAATCAGTCCATCAACAGGAAGGCTCTGGAAAACTGTTAACGGTACATCTCCTGTTCCGGGAGGCATATCTACAAACATAACATCTATATTATTCCAAAATACATCTGACCAAAACTGTTTTACAACGCCTGCAATCACAGGACCTCTCCATATAACCGGAGTATCCTCTTTTTCAAGCATCATGTTTACTGAGATCAGTTGAATTCCCTTACTTGTAATAGCAGGCATAATACCAAGATCCGTACCCAATGCTTTCTCATGGATATTAAATGCCGCAGGGATTGAAGGTCCTGTAACATCAGCATCAAGAATACCTACACTGTATCCACGTCTTTTCATAAGTACTGAAAGGTATGAAGTAACAAAGCTCTTTCCTACTCCGCCTTTTCCACTGACAACACCGATAACCTTCTTAACTTTGCTGTTTTTGTTCAGATATGCTCTTAAGTCAACCTTCTTTGATTCACAGTCAACATTACAGGTTGAACAATCATGTGTACATCCGTCACTCATCTTCTTAAAATCTCCTATTTGCTGTAAATTGTCAATATTACCTCGAAAACGCCTTCAGCCCTTCAGCGTTTCGATTGTATCGTTATGATATAATAATACTCTTTTTCAGATATGTAAAGAAGTTTTTTACTAATTCTCAAAATATTGATTAAAAAATTTTTTTCAGACATTATCACAGTATGCCTCATAATCAGCACGCATGAGTCCGGTAACACCTGTACGAACCATTTCTATAATGGTGTAATCTTTTAACATCCTTATGAATGAATCCAGTTTATCCTGATTTCCGGTAAGTTCCAACATCATAGAATCAACAGAAACATCCACTACCTTAGCTCTGAATATATCTGCTATGGCTACAAGGTTATTTCTTTGTTCGGTAGTAACTCCGATCTTTATGATCATAAGCTCACGGCATACTGCTTCCCTGCTTTTAAGCTCAATGATATCCTTAACATCTTCAAGTTTATAAAGTTGGTTTTTAATCTGTTCAAGAATACGTTCGTCACCGTCAGCAACAACTGTCATCCTTGAAAACTCAGGATTCTCTGTCTCAGCTACAGTTAAGCTCTTTATATTGTACCCACGTCTTGAAAACAGGCCGGATACACGGCTCAGTACACCGGAAGTATTTGAAACCAATATTGAGAATACTTTTCTCATATTTTTTATTTTCCCTTCTTCATCAGTTTAACCATAACCGCCTTCTCTGCGTGAAGACGGTTCTCAGCCTCATCGAAGATTTCATTTGCATGAGTCTCAAATACTTCGTCGGTAATCTCTTCACCACGATGTGCGGGCAGACAATGGAGTACCATAGCGTTATTTGTAACGTTCATAAGCCTGTCATTTACCTGATAGCCTGCAAAATCCTTCCTACGCTGCTCTGCCTCGCCTTCCTGACCCATGGATGCCCAAACATCTGTATAAACTACATCAGCGCCCTCTGCTGCCTTCATAATATCGCTTGTTATCTCAAGGTCACCATTCTGATGTGCCCACTCTACAAGCTTTGCATCAGGCTGATGATTGTCAGGACAGCCGATAGCTACCTTCATGCCTGAAAGTATGCCGCCTGCTATAATGGAGTTTGCCATATTGTTGCCATCACCGATGAATGTAAACTTAAGTCCCTTAAGGCTCTGCTTATATTCCCTTATAGTCATAAGGTCTGCAAGCACCTGGCATGGATGACAGTAATCGGTAAGTCCGTTGATGATCGGGATAGAACCATAAGTAGCCAGATCTTCAACATCAGATTGAGCAAATGTACGGATCATGATTCCGTCAAGCATACGTGAAAGAACTCGAGCCGTATCCTTGATCGGCTCTCCACGGCCAAGCTGGATGTCCTTATCACTAAGGAAAAGTGCTGTACCGCCAAGCTGATACATACCTACTTCAAAAGATACACGAGTACGGGTTGATGATTTTGTAAAAATCATTCCAAGAGTCTGTCCCTTTAAATGCTCATGCGCAATATTATGCTTTTTTTCATATTTTAACTGATCGGCCAGGTTTAAGATACTGGTAAGTTCATCAGCTGTTAAGTCCTGTAATTTAAGTAAATGTTTCATTTTTCTACCCCTTTCTACACTTCATTTTATCTACATTTTTATAGTTCACAAATCAGTTTTAGCTTCAACGGTCTCTTAGTCAGGAACTCCGCATTTTCATCCATTACTGTCCTTGGATGGTTGTATATATCAACTCCAACCTCTATAGGTTCATCAATAATATACAGATACCCTTTTTCCTTACCATTATGATATATCTTACCGTCATCATCATAAGACAGGCGTGAGGGCTGATGTGAAAACCCTTCTGCCAATTCTCTCCATTGTGTAATGGTACTACCGGTTCTTAATTCATTTAAGATGAGATTTGTACCATGATACCAAGGCTCATTAGGTTTTATGTCTATCTTCATAATCAAACTTCCTCGATAGAAGAAAGAATAGTTTCAAGTCCTTTTTCAAGTAAGTCGTTAGGAATGTTCAAAGCCGGAAGAAGTCTTACTTTAGTTTTTGTAGTAAGAGCAATCGTACCTTTTTCAATAGCCTTATTAACGATAGTCTTAGCTTCCTTCTCAGTCTGAATACCAAGCATTAATCCCATACCTGAAACTGATACGATACCTTTACGGAATGAAGGCCAAATACCAAACTGATAATTCTTTATAACATCTTCAATAGTTTTGCCATCAGCGGTCTTTGAATCTGCATCACATTCATTAAAAAGTCCGACAGGATTCATATCATCATCCAGCTTAAGGAATGTAAGTTTTTCTATGATAAGCTTTGACTTCTCCTTAACACCGTTTAGTAAATTATCATCTACTCTCGAAAGAATGTTATATGCACCGGCTGTCACCACAGGGTTTCCACCAAATGTTGAGCCATGTGAACCGGCACCCATTGTGTCCTTACACTTTTCACCTATGAGACAAGCACCTAAAGGAAGTCCGCCGGCTACACCCTTTGCAGTAGAAACTACATCAGGAGTTATACCGTAATTCATGAATGCGTAAAGCTTACCGGTACGTCCGTTACCTGTCTGTACTTCGTCAATACCGAGAAGTATATCATTTTCCTTGCAATATGCTTCAACTTTTCTTACAAAGTCAGGAGTAAGTGCGATAACACCACCTTCACCCTGTACAAGCTCCAACATGATACCGGCTACTTTGCCTTTATTTTCCTCACAAAGAGCCTTTAATGCTGCAAAATCATTTGCCGGTGTATAAAGAAAACCACCTGTAAAAGGTCCGAAACTCTTGTGGAATACATCCTGACCCGTAGCTGACAATGTTGTAACTGTCCTGCCATGGAAACTGTTAATCAGTGTAATGATGATATTTCTTTCATCACCATACTTGTCAGATGCATATTTCCTGATAACCTTTATCATACACTCGTTAGCTTCTGCACCGGAGTTACCGAAGAAGACTTTCTTCATACCGGTTTTCTCACAAAGGAGTTTTGCTAACTTTACCTGAGGTACACTGTAGTAAAGATTTGATGTATGAGGGATAAGATTAAGCTGATCAATAACAGCCTGCTTCCACTCTTCATCTCCGGCACCAAATATATTTACTGCGATACCTGTACCTAAATCTATATATTCTTTATCATTTTCATCATATAAAAGAGAACCCTTGCCTTTAACGAGCTCTAAGTCAAAACGCCCGTAGGTGTTGGCTATGTATTCTTTGTCATTATTTTTTATATTCATATATAAACCTTTCTTTTCATTGTGTAATCTATAGGCTTCCCCTTGAGGGGAAGCTGTCAGCGAAGCTGACTGATGAGGTGATTGTATATATCTTGACATACTGTTTCAAAATTATAATTCACATCATAATTTGAATATCTTAATACGTTTATACCTTGAGATTTTAAAAAACCATCTCTCTCAATATCTTTTTCTTTACCATCTTTTTCAAAATGTTGAGATCCATCTAATTCTATAACTGTTTTTGCTTTTGCACAGTAAAAATCTACAATATATTTTCCAATAATTTTTTGACGATTAATGGTAATAGGTAAGGATTTAAGATAGTCAAACCATAAATGTCTTTCTTCTTTTGTCATATCTCGTCTTAGTTTCTGAGAATATGACGTTAACATAGGATTATGATTCTTTATCATTGACACCTCATCCGCCCCTTCGGGGCACCTTCCCCTCAAGGGGAAGGCTTAATCATATAAATTAAATACTTTCATCAGTGACTTAATCATACAAACATAGTTCCGATACCTTCATCAGTCATTGTTTCAATAAGTATTGAATGAGGTATCTTACCATTTATGATAAATACTTTCTTTACTCCACGTCTGATAGCTTCGATACAGCACTCAACCTTGGGTATCATACCACCGGATACTATACCTTCTCTCATAAGTTGCGGAGCTTCGCTGGCATTAATCTCATGAATGAGTGAAGAAGGATCATCTTTATCTCTTAATATACCGTCTATATCGGTCATAGAGATAAGTGCTTCCGCTCTCAGTTTTCCGGCAATTCTTGCAGCTGCTGTATCTGCATTTATATTGTAAACATTTCCGTCATCGTCATAACCTACTGTTGCAATAACAGGTATATATCCCATATTCAGTACATCAAGAATAGGATCCTCGTTGATATGTGTTATCTTTCCGACAAAGCCAAGCTTTTCATCAAGCTTTTCCGCTCTTATCATCTGAGAATCAAGTCCGCAGAGACCTAATGCCTTTGCACCGAATTTGTTAATACGGTTAACAAGACTTTTGTTAATCTTTCCTGCAAGAACCATCATTGCGATTTCGGCAGTCTCGGCATCTGTAACTCTGAGCCCGTTAACAAACTCTGTCTTTTTACCTACAGCATTAAGGGTCTCGGTAATCTCAGGACCGCCGCCATGTACAAGTACAACTTTCATACCAATGAGGTTAAGAAGCACGATATCTCCCATAACCGCATTCTTCAGATCCTCATTTATCATAGCATTTCCGCCATACTTTACAACTACTATTTTGTCGTTGTACTTCTGGATATAAGGAAGTGCATGTACCAGCACTTCAGCTCTTTGACTGTTTGTTAATACGTTCTCATTTCCCATTTCTTATTCCTCGCAATATCTTTTTTCTTATAATTGTGTCAATGTCACCTCGAAAACGCTTTCAGAGTTTCCCGGGTAACAAAACGATGTTCCGCATCTTCAATATTGATATAATCAACATTGCATCCAATATGCAACCCACCGCAAATCTTTTTTAACTTCTGTAATCTGCATTAATCTTTACATAATCATATGTAAGATCACAGCCCCAGGCTGTTGCCTCGGCTTCACCCTCATGCATATCAACAAAAACGGTAACTTCTTTAGCTGCCAGAATCCTCTTGGCTTGTTCTTCATCAAATTCAAGCGGAGTTCCTTTGTCAAATACCTGCATTCTTCCGGCATCACTTTCAAAAAACAATTCTACATCATTTTGGTCAAACTGTGCTCCGGAATATCCCATTGCACAAAGGAATCGTCCGAAATTTGCGTCGCATCCGTAGATGGCAGCCTTAGAAAGATTTGATCCTACAATTGCTCTTGAAAGCGTCCTTGCATCATCCTTGGACTTTGCATTTATAACCTTCGCTTCAAAAAGCTTTGTAGCTCCTTCTCCGTCTCCTGCCATTGTCCTTGCAAGAAATCTGCAAACATAGAAAAGTGCATCGTAAAACTCCTTGTATGCATCATTCTTTTCAGAAATCTTCTCATTTTCAGCTAAACCGTTAGCCATAATAAGTAATGTATCGTTTGTAGAAGTATCACCGTCTACCGTTATCATATTAAAGGTGTCCTTTACTACATCACTAAGAGCTTCCTGAAGTAATTTCTTTTCAATATTAATATCCGTAGTTAAAAATCCGAGCATAGTACACATATTAGGATGAATCATGCCTGAGCCCTTGCTCATACCGCCTAATGTGACTGTTTTTCCATCAATATCAAACGTAACTGCTATTTCCTTATTTATTGTATCGGTTGTCATGATAGCTTTAGATGCAGCAGTACCTGCCTCTATACTGTCTGAAAGCGTTTTACTCATCTCAGTTACACCGTTAACCAGTTTTTCAACAGGTAACTGCATACCTATAACACCTGTAGATGCAACCGCTACAGATTCAAAATCAATACCAAGCTCTGATTCTACTGCCTTAGCAGTACTTTCACACGCATCCCAGCCCTCCTGTCCGGTACATGCGTTTGCAATACCGGAATTACAAACAACTGCCTGCATAGGTTTTCCGGAATATACAATCTTCTGATCCCACTGTACACATGCAGCCTTTACTACATTGCTGGTAAATGTTCCTGCACATTCGCACGGGATATCCGAATACACCATAGCCATATCAGTACGGTTTTTATATTTTATCTCAGCTGCACAGCATGCAGCTTTAAATCCTAAAGCAGCGGTCACTCCGCCATCTGTTTTATTCATCATATTTAAGCCTTTCCGCGGATATCATATAAACCAGATTTTCGCTTTTAAAAGAATATATTCTGACCTATGATAATTCAATATATCATTTTACATAAATATTTAATACATAGTAAAAGTATATTTTAATGAATATCATACGATGATACACTAATATTTATACATTTGTCAAGTAATATTTTCCCATACAAGTCCTGTAGTTTCATCTATACCCATAACTATGTTCATGTTCTGTATAGCGGCACCGGATGCACCCTTTCCCAAATTGTCAAAACTGCTTGCAACAACTATCCTGTCATTGTTTCCGGTAACATAAATACACAGGTCATCTCTATCTGCCATTTCGTCTGAAAAGATTACGTTTCCTTTCTCTGCTTCGGCACCGATCGGAATAACCTTTATCAGTTTCTGTCCTTTATAATGTTCAGCAAAAATATCTCTTACTTCATCAATAGATACCTTACGTGTCATAAGGTCTGTAAATAACGGAATCTGAACAACCATACCGCTATAGTAATCCGTAGTCAGCGGCGAAAACAGAGGCTCTTTTTCAATCCCGGTAATAACCTGCATCTCCTTTAGATGTTTATGATTCTGTCCCCATCCGTACATTCTGGCTGAACCGAACTTTTTATCTCTTTCAGGATCCTCATACTGAGCTATAAGCTTCTTTCCCCCTCCTGAATATCCCGATACAGCGAAACATGAGACAGGATAATCTTTCGAAATAAGTCCCGCATTGATAAGAGGATATATCAAACTTATAAATCCTGTCGCGTAACATCCCGGATTCGCAATTCTCTTTGAAGATGCTATAAGATTTCTCTGCTCAGCAGAAAGTTCCGGAAATCCGTAAGTCCATCCTTCAGCTGTTCTGTGAGCTGTTGATGTATCAATAATTACAGTATTAGGATTTTCTACAAGTTTAACTGCATCTATTGCAGCAGCATCAGGAAGACAAAGGAATGTTATATCCGAATTATTGATAAATTTCTTAATCTCATTCTCATCTTTTCTAAGTGCGCTGTCTATTTTTAATATCTCTATATCTGTTCTGTCCTTAAACCTTTCATAAATCTTAAGTCCGGTAGTACCTTCTGCTCCATCAATAAATATCTTCTTCATCTTTAAACCCTTTCACAAAAAATGTATAATATACACTATTATACTCATGTTTATACATTTGTCAAGACTTTTTTATTTGTCTATTCCCAACATCCGGCTTAGTCAAAATTTATAAGCAGCCTTAGCCAATGGCATTCGCTTATCGCAAAAAAAGGCAGGAATGACATTCCCGCCCAATTTTATAAATGATGTCCATTTTGTTATATTTATGCGTTAAACATAACCTTTTCATCGTTAAACGATTTTGTGATCAGTACCGTACAGATAATAGCTACAATAATTGCTCCACCGATACTTGCAAGGAAGTTGACAGCGGTGAGCTCTCCGGTACACAGATCTTTTACTGCAATAGCTCCTCCGTAAACCGGGATTGCATATCTGATTGTGGGAACTTCTGCTCCTGACATGAACATAGTCAGCATTCCGGCAACCATAACTACGATATATACAGGTGAAATATAAGTACTTGCTGTCTTAACATCCTTTGCCCTTACTGCAAGCAACGCAATAATTGATACAAACAGGAATACAAGTGTAAGCATTATAGCCAATAACTGAAGTCCTTGAACTATGGAAAGATCAAGACCGCTAAGTGCTCCCGATAATTCCGTTTCACTTCCGCCCATAGCATTCATGACAGGCATAGCTATCATCATGGAAACAACATATACTATAGCCGAAAGGCCTGAAAGAATCATAAGTGAGATAATTTTTCCGGCAACAATGGAGCTGCGCTTAACAGGAGAAAGCAGCATGCTGGCCATGGTTCCTCTTTCCTTCTCACCCGCAATGGCATCAACTCCAACACTCATTGCTCCCGCAAAGAGCATAATTACCATCATATAAGGAAGCATCATAGATATAAATTTTCCCTTGGCCTTAGCTTCTTTTTCAATAAGCTCTTCCTTAACATCATATACATTAAGGATTTCAAGGTTATCTATTCTTTCTGAAATAAGTTTTGTTTTATACTCATCAAGTACTACCGAAACAAACATTCCATATGTATTATTTGAATAGTTTTCTGTAGAATTATAATATAACTTGATTGAAGGTATTGCATCTCCTTCTTTTTTGTAAGAATTGAATTTATTTGTAAAATCAGGTTCAACATAAACGATAAGCTGGGACTGATTATTTAAAATTTCATTTCTTATATCTGCTTCCTTTTCCCTGAACTCATTCTCATTCAATTCCCTTACATCATTACCGTTCATAAATTTACTGGAAATTATACCCTTAAGTTTTTCATCAGCATTAACAACATAGACTATATTTTCATGTTCATCAATATCGCTGCTCATAGCACCCATCATGAAGCCCATCAGTCCATACAATGCAACCATAATGATCGCAGGCAGGATAAATAAGCTGAACACAAGCTTTTTATCGCCAAATACTCTTTTTAATTCCTTTTTTAATATTATAGAAATTCCGTTCATTTTTTCCTCCGATATTTATCAAATTCGTATTATCAATTTTAAGCACAGGTTTTTCTATGTCATTATCCTTCAGGATTATACTTACTGTACAGCTTGAAGAAAGCATCTTCAAGATCGGTTGCTTCATTATTTTGGATTATCTCCTTTAAGGTTCCCTCAGCTACTTTCTGTCCATTGATAATAACACCGATTCGGTCACTCAGCTTTTCAGCTTCACTCATGATGTGTGTTGAAACGATAACCGTCTTGCCCTGATCTCTTAAATATTTCAGGTAATCCGTAACACTCCTTGCCGTAACTATATCAAGACCGGATGTAGGCTCATCGAAAATAACCACCTTCGGATCATGTACAAGGCTCACAGCTATAGCTGCTTTCTGTTTCATACCTGTTGAAAGCTCTTCTATCTTTTTATCCTTAAAATCATTGATTCCGAAAACGGTAAACAGTTCCTTCTGTCGATCTAAAATCTGCTGTTCACTCATTCCGTGAAGTCTGCCGAAAAACTTAAACATGTAATCCGCAGAGAAATTCGGATCAAGTTTAATTTCATTTGTAAGAAATGCTATGCTGTCTCTGACTTTACTGCCTTCCTTCACCGAGTCAAAACCACATACCTTTATATCTCCCTTGGTAGGTTTTAACAACGTAGCTACACATCTGAGAGTAGTTGTCTTTCCGGCACCGTTAGGACCTAAAAGGCCATATATCTCACCCGGTTTTGCTTCCAACGAAACATTGTTGACAGCTATTTTGGTATTTTGCTTAGTTTTAAGCTCCTGCATCTTTTTTGCGGAAAGCTTATAAATTTTGGTTAATTCATTAATCTGTATCACTTATTTATCCTCCTATAATGATTTCAAAGTTATAATATACGGCTGTTAACCTGTATAAGCAGTATTATTTTCCAAACTGTGCTCTGAATCCGATCATTGTCAGTGTACACGAAGCAAGTACGAGGCTTAATCCAAGGCTGGTCAGCCATGGTCCTCCGGATATTATGTTAGCTGTAAGTGTAACTATATTTATAAATATAATCATTGCAAATAATATTTTTAAAGAATTATTCGTCTTAACATAATTCTTATCAATAATCTCTTCGTTCCAAACAGCCTTATCAAATCTTCGGTTTACGACCTTCATATGTATAAGAAGCTTTACCGTCTTTTCCACTTCTGCTCGGACAATATCTTCCATATTATATGTTATCTTATGAACGAGTATAAGATCCATATTTTCACATCTGAATACATACAGGCCGATCAGTTTCTTTTTGAAATATACCGTATATATAATACCTTTTTTCTTTAAGTACTCTCGGCACTCTTCTTTTAACTCGTTCTTATTGTCAGGATATGGAAAATATTCATCAGAAAAAACCGCATCCAGCTTTTTTTCTTTAATATAGTATATTTTACATCCTCTTGCATATGATTCGGCAAAAATAAAACCACCCTCTTTCCTTCTGACATTATGAGTTATAACCTATTTTATTAAAAGAGGGGAAAAAAGTGTTGTGAAATGTATAAAAATTGTCGCAGATGGAAAATTCTTTAGCTCAATCACAGAAAAAGTAAATGTCACAATTTTGTTATTTTCGCGGAATCATAATTGTCAGTATAAATCGCAAATCTGCAATTTCCGCCTTTATCATTCCGTCGTAATTAGAAACTATCTGTTTCATATTCCGCGAACCGTATCCGTGTAAATTTTTGTTTTCTTTTGTTGTAAACCGATCCCATTCCTCAAAAAGCCTTTCTGTTAAGCCTTTTACAGAATCGGTTATTGAATTTTCTATTCTTATATTAAAGAAGGTTCCTGTTCGTTTAATTTCAAACAATACTTTTCTTTCTTTATCCTGCGGTATCTTTATACATGCGTCTATAGCATTATCAAGAGCATTGGAAAAAAGTGAGCATATATCCACCGGTTTCATATTTAATCCACCGTCGGCCACTCCATCCATAGTAAAAGCAATGCCTTTTTCTTCCATTACCGACGCTTTCATTGTCACTATACAATCCAGCATTTCATCTCCGGTATTGTATTTTGGAGAAAGAGCTTTTATATTTCCCAAAAGTGATTCAAGATGCTCTTTCGCCTCATCTGTTTTACCGTTTTCCATAAGCATGGACAGCAGTGACAGATTGTTTACTATATCATGACGGAATGCCCTTGTCTCACTCTGGTTTCTCTTATACTGATTGATATATTCCAATTCATTATCGATATATTTTTCCTGTAATTCTGTTTTCTCTACCGCAAACCGTCTGGATACCATAGCTATAATAAACAACGGAACTCCGAGTATCAGAAGAGGTATCATTATCCCGATGGCATACCCCATCATTCTGTACATACCGCCTTCATCTTCTTTGGAAATTGGAATCATCGGTATGATGCCTATGATAAGTATCCAGAATATGAAGAATATCCTATACCCCCATGATATGTAAATATATTTTCTTTTTGCATAAAAACCGTAATACATGATCAGGAAAATACACAGAATAATTACAAAATATAGTAATATAAACGTATATACATAATCATCTCCGACTTTCAGCTCTGCAATGGACGCTACTGTTTTATACGGGCTTTCAGAAAAATAAGCTACCGAATACATGACCAGCCCCTGAAAATAGAATTCTATGATAACTATTGACAGATAGAGTCCAATCGAATGAAGGAATCTTTTTTTATCATATAATACGAATGATGTAAAAAAAACAACTCCAAAGATAAGCAGCTTAACAAGTATGCTCCATAAATTACTGTCAGCATTTACTTCTACAGGTTTGCTAAAGTCCCATCCGCAGGAAACAAGATAGATAATTATCTCAATCACCGAAAAAAGCATAAATGCAGGAACAATTGAAAAAGCTCTGTATACGGTTTTTTTATTAAATTTAAGATTTCCACCCAAAAAACAGTTTTTTATCAGCGTTACACTTAAAATATTCAGAGACATGGAGACAACACTAATAAAATTAAATAACAAATTGTAAAATATCAGTCCCCAACTGTACTGTATTGTTTCCATACTTAATATTTCCTTCCGGAATAAGTTTTCGGTTCTCTTCCCTCACTTTTCAAAATTTAAAACGCGGATTTTTCAATATAAGCATAAAGTGCTTCTTTAAGGTTCTTTATATTTCCTCTGCTTACAGGTACGGCCTTTTCTCCTTCCATAACAACTTCAGCTTTTCCAATCTTCTTTACCTTACCCAAAGATACCAGATAGCTTCTATGTGTTCTGAAAAATCCATCTTTACTAAGTTCATTTTCAAAATCTGAAATATTATATCTTACAAGAAAGTCTCCTACCAAAGTATAGATCATAATATACTGGTTCTGAGCTTCAAAATAAAGTATATCGTTAACATCTATAAATCTGTCTTCGCCGTCAAGCCTAACTTTTATAACACGTTTTTTGATCAGTTTATCCGAAACATATCTCAGAACTTCAAGAAGTTTATCCGCCCTGACAGGTTTTGTAAGATATCTTAATGCGTTAACTTCGTAACCTTGAAGAGCATATTCTACATGCCCGGTAAGAAAAACAATATTAAGTTCCCTGCTCAGTTCCCGTAATTTTTTTGCCAGTGTGATCCCATCCATCTCCGGCATTTCAATATCAAGAAAAACCAGTTCATACGGTTGTTTTTCGAAATTTTTTAATAAATTCCGACCATTATCATAGCAGTCCACGATTACATCCAGGCTGTTATATATTGTATAAATCCGATTTTTTATATCTTCCAGAAATCTTTCCTCATCATCACATACTGCTATTCTCATATCGCATATCCTTCTTCAGAGTACTTCCGTAATCAACACCAGTTTATAATTTTTTTATATTTTATCATACTTCAAATTTCGAAGCAAGTACCTTTTAAAATCGAAAATGGCACCTGAATATCAGGTGCCACCTAAAACATTTACTTTCTTCGGGCAATCAACGCTCCGTTATCGAGATCGATAACTATAGTGTCTCCTCTTCCTGCATTGCCTTCAAGAATAAGCCTTGCTGCCAAGGTCTCAACATTTTTCTGTATAAACCTCTTAAGAGGTCTTGCTCCGTATACCGGATCAAATCCGTTATCTGCTATAAAAGAACATGCTTCATCGGTAATCTCGATTGAAAGCTCTCTGTCGGCCAGTCTTCTGTTTATATCCTTGACCAAAAGCCCGATAATAGAAGAAATATTGGTTTTAGTTAACGGCTTGAAGCAGATTATTTCATCCAGACGGTTTAAGAATTCCGGTCTGAAAGATGCTCTTAATTCATCCATAACCATATTTTCTGCTTCTTCGCTTATTTCACCGTTATCATTTATTCCTTCAAGAAGATACTGTGAACCGATATTTGATGTAAGTATAATGATAGTGTTTTTAAAATCCACTGTCTTCCCGAAAGAATCAGTTATACGGCCGTCATCCAGGCATTGAAGAAGGATGTTGAATACATCCGGATGTGCTTTTTCAATCTCATCGAAAAGAACTACGCTGTACGGTTTTCTCCTTACTGCTTCTGTAAGCTGTCCGCCTTCATCATATCCAACATATCCGGGAGGTGCTCCGATGAGTCGCGATACTGAGAATTTCTCCATATATTCACTCATATCAATTCTCACTATATTGCTTTCATCATCAAACAGACTTTCCGCCAATGCTTTTGCAAGCTCTGTTTTACCGACTCCTGTAGGTCCCAGGAACAAAAATGAACCTATAGGTTTCGAAGGATCCTTTATACCTGCCTTTGAACGTATAATAGCTTCAGTCACCTTCTCAACTGCATCATCCTGACCGATAACACGTTTATGAAGCTGTTCATCAAGCTTTAAGGTCTTCTGTCTCTCCGACTCAGAAAGTTTTGATACCGGTATTCCGGTCCATCTGGAAATAATCCTTGCTATCTCATCTTCCTCAACGGATTCATGCACAAGTTCATTTTCTCTGCCGTTCTTTGCCTGTTCAAGTTCTTTTAATTTCTTTTGAAGTTCAGGAAGCTTTCCGTATTTCAGTTCAGCTGCCTTTTCCAGGTTATACTCTCTTTCAGCCTGAGCTATGTCACGGTTAAGTGCATCTATTTCTTCCTTAACTTTTGTAACCTTATCTACTTCGCTCTTCTCATTCTCCCATTTGGTCTTGAGCTGCATAAACTCCTCACGCTGTCTCTGGAGTTCTTCTCTTAATACTTCAAGTCTGTCAGCACTTAATGAATCATCCTCTTTCTTTAATGCCGCTTCCTCGATTTCAAGCTGCATTATCTTTCGTCTTTGTTCATCGAGCTCCGCAGGCATGGAATCAAGTTCAGTCTTTATCATCGCGCAGGCTTCATCTACAAGGTCAATTGCCTTATCGGGAAGGAATCTGTCGGAAATATATCTATCGGACAGTACTGCTGCCGCTACCAGCGCAGAATCAGAGATCTTTACACCGTGGAAAAGTTCATACCTCTCCTTTATACCTCGCAGGATTGAAATAGTGTCTTCAACTGTAGGCTGGTCTACCATTACAGGCTGAAAACGCCTTTCAAGTGCCGCATCCTTTTCAATATACTTTCTGTGTTCATCAAGAGTAGTTGCTCCTATACAGTGAAGTTCACCACGCGCAAGCATAGGTTTTAGCATATTTCCTGCATCCATCGAACCCTCTGAAGCACCTGCTCCAACTATGGTATGTATTTCATCTATAAAAAGGATTATCCTTCCGTCCGATTTCTTTACTTCATCAAGTACCGCTTTGAGTCTTTCCTCAAACTCTCCCCTATACTTTGCTCCGGCAACAAGTGCACCCATATCAAGTGCAAATATTGTCTTATCTTTCAAAGTTTCCGGAACGTCCTGAGCAACTATACGCTGAGCAAGTCCTTCTACTACAGCAGTCTTTCCGACACCGGGTTCACCTATAAGAACAGGATTATTCTTTGTCTTACGTGAAAGAATACGTATAACGTTACGTATTTCACTGTCCCTGCCGATAACAGGATCAAGCTTACCGGCCTTTGCACGTTCAACCAGGTCCGTTCCATATTTCTTTAAAGTATCATATGTCGCTTCAGGATTATCTGTCTGAACCGTCTGATTTCCCCTAACTTGTGACAGTATCTGAAGAAAGCTCTCTCTGTTTATTCCGTTTTCCTTAAAGAATTTCTTTAAATCCCCGGTCGACTCTCTAATCAGTCTCAAAAACAAATGTTCAACCGATACATAGGAATCGCCCATAGCCTTTGCTTCATCTTCTGCTCCGGTAAGAACCTGATTCATTACTTTACTTATAGTAACTGTTGCATTCCCGGTAATTTTCACTTTTTTATTCAAAAGTGTTTCAATTCCATATCGATAGGCATTTAAATTAATACCCATTCTTTCGATAAGTCCCGCGATCAGGCTTTCATCAATAGAAACAAGCGCCATCGCCAGATGCTCCTGATCTATCTCCGAATTTCCATAATCATAGGCCAGTTTCTCACTTAACTGAATAGCCTCTACGGACTTTTGTGTAAACTTGTTAATATTCATGAAATCACCCGCCTTTTCTTTTTAATATTGAGTCAACATCACATTACATTTTATGTTATAGCACATATTGTTAGCACTGTCAAGTGGTGAGTGCTAATTTTCTGAAAATTTTTATTTTTTTTCCCATAAAATACAATGAAGCGGGTCAAAAACATCTTCCAATCATTTTAGCTCATGAAGGAATAAACTGTTTGTTGCCCGCTTTCAATATATCTTTCTTATTTTATATTTGATTGTCAATTTTGTTATATCATTACTCTACAGATATGATGTAATAATATACAGGCTGATTTCCGGAGTGAACTTCAACATCAAGATAATCATATTTTTCCATAAGCTTTTCAGCAATGGCATTTGCTGAATCCTCATCTGAATCCGCACCGTAATAAATACTTATAAGCTCGCTCTCATCTTCTACCATTGACTCAACGAGATCGATAGTAACCTGCTCAATATCTGCGCCTGTACTCTTTATGGAATGATCATCAAGACCCATATAATCGCCGTTCTTTATCTCAAGTCCGTCAATTTTTGTATCCCTGACGGCATATGTAACTGAACCGGTCTTGATATTTTCCATAGCTTTCTTCATGGAAGCCTCATTTTCTTCTATGCTCTTACCCGAAACATAGTTTATTATGGCTGCAATACCCTGTGGAACAGTCTTTGAAGGAATAACTACAATGTTTTTATCCTTCGTCATGGCTTTTGCCTGATCTGCTGCAAGAATGATATTCTTGTTATTCGGAAAAATAAATATATTCTTTGCATTTACCTGAGCAATGGCATTAAGCATATCCTCAGTACTGGGATTCATCGTCTGACCACCCTCAATAATATGATCAACGCCCAAGCCCTTAAAAATTTCATTAATTCCGTCTCCGACCGAAACTGCTACAAAACCTGTCTCCTTAGGAGGAAGAACATTAACTTTTACAGCCGCTGCCTTTATAGCTCCGGATTTCACAGCCTCAGCTTTCTCAGCTTCAAGCCCAAGCTTTTCATTATGCTCCTCACGCATATTGTCAATCTTCATTCTTGTAAGCTGACCGAAAGTAAGAGCTTTCTGAATAGCAAGTCCGGGATCGTTTGTATGAACATGAACCTTTACAACTTCATCATCAGCTACACATACTATAGAGTCACCTATGGATTCCAGATATGCTTTAAATTCTGTCTCGTCAAGGTCCGTAAATTCATTATCGAGAAGTATGATGAATTCAGTACAATACCCAAATTTAATGTCTGATGTTGATATGTCTTCAGTGCTGACTACTTTGACTTCTGCTTTTTTTGCAGGTTCCGGAGCTTTAACTTCAAGCTTCTTACCGCAAAGAACAGCGTATGCACCTTTCATGAATTCAAGCAAGCCGGTTCCTCCCGAATCTACGACACCTGCTTCTTTTAATACCGGAAGCAGTTCGGGTGTATATTCAAGAACCTCAGCCATATATTTTATGACTTTCTCACCAAACACAACAAAATCATCTGTAGTCCCAACAAGCTCCATAGCTTTGTCAGCACCACCTTTTGCTACAGTAAGGATAGTTCCCTCCTTAGGCTTCATAACTGCTTTGTAAGCAGTTTCGACTGCTTTCTGAAAAGCATTTGCTACAGTCTCAATGTCGATAGCATCTACTGCCTTTATCCCCTTGGTAAAGCCACGAAGAAGCTGTGAAAGGATAACTCCTGAGTTGCCTCTTGCTCCTCTTAGCGAGCCGCTCGAGATAGCCTTAGCAAGTTCATCCATGTTAGGGTTTTCTAAGGCTTCTACCTCACTGACTGCAGACATGATGGTCATTGTCATGTTGGTTCCTGTATCACCGTCGGGAACAGGGAAAACATTAAGCTCATTTATTATTTCTTTCTGTGATTCCAGACTTGCTGCAGCTCCGATGAACATCTTCTTCAACAGTCCGGCATCTATCTTTTTAACTGACACTTTATTGTTCCTCCAAATCAATCGATTACTCTGACACCCTCAACAAATATGTTGATCTTCTCAATCTTCAGACCGGTAAACTTTTCAACCTTATATTTTACATTCTCGAAAAGGTTGTCACAAACAGAAGGAATGTTTACGCCATAAGAAACAATAATGTGCATATCTATCCTAATCTTGTTATCTTCTATCTTGGCTGATACTCCGTTACTAAGGTTTTCCTTCTTTAAAAGCTTTGCCAGACCATCACGAACATTCTTTGATGCCATACCGACTATGCCAAAGCATTCAACAGCTGAAGCTCCTGCACATTTTTCAATAACATCTGTAGAAATAACAACTTCTCCGAGGCCTGTATCATAACCTGCGTCCATATTTCACATCCTTTCCTGCTGTCCAGTCAGTACCCGAACAATACTGAAAAAGCGAAGCAGCAATAAATATTTGTCAATCCCAAATACACATTCTGCCATATTATACTATATCATTTTCAAAAAGGCAAATATTTTTTTGTTACATAAATTTTACCAATATTTTACTTATAACTCAATCCGCTCTGTTCTTCTCTTTTCCGGCGTCTCACCCTGTTTATATGCCTCTCAAATTCTCCACTTTCTATCAATTCAGCGATCATGTATTGTTCAGGGGTCGGTACCGTACATGCACAATAACTTAGCTTTTCTATAAAAAGCTTTACCAGATTTTCAGGTATTACCATATATGCTACACGGATAAATGAACCTATTGTTTTAGTAAATGTATTTACATATATTACATTTCTCCCATGATTAAGGTAAAAAACAGTCTCTTCCGGGCGTCTTGAAGGGGAAAATTCTGACTCAAAATCATCCTCGATTATAATAGCATTTCTTTCATTACACCATCTCAGATATTCGTGCTTTTTAGAGGCAGATGCCGTTACCCCGCTTGGATAACTTCTGTACGGTGTTATATGTAGAGCTCCTACATCTGCTTTCCATAGAGCATTGCTGTCAATACCGTCATTTCCCAAATTAAGAAGTTTACATTTTACTCCTTCTGATTTATATACATATGCGATTTTTTCATATGAAGGATTTTCTATCCCGTATACAATGTCTCTCCCCAAAACATTTACTATCATTTTATAAAGATATTCTGCTCCCGAACCGATAATTATCCGGCTGTAATCCACTTCTATCCTTCGGCTTCTGTGCAGATATGCCGCCAAAACAGTCCTAAAGTACTCCAATCCAAAACCCGGAGACCTTTCCGTTATTTTTTCTCCGTAAATTGACAGGACTCTTCTTGTCATTCTGGCAAATTGCGGAAACGAAATTTCATTATTGTCAAATCGGCCGGAATACTTGGAATAATTATCTCTCTCCTGTTTTGAAGTGTTTTTTACTTCCGGTATCATATTTTTCCGTTCTTCATCTTTTGATGCGACTTCAAAAAAGCTGTCAGCCGAATATATTACGAAATATCCCTTTCTTTCTTTAGAAAGGATGTATCCTTCCTCAGCTAAAAGATCATATGCATGTTCCACTGTTATAACACTGACTCCGTATTCATCAGCCATATTCCTTTTTGAAGGAAGCTTTGAGTTTTTTCCGTATACTCCCGCAACTATATCATCCCTTATGTGTTCATATATGGAAAGGTACATGCTTTTATTTTTTTTCATTAATCAGGCTCCCCCTTTTATTGCAGGAATAATCACTCTTGTTAATAAGTCAATTTTAGTCAATTTTGTTATACTGAAATATGGCTATGTCTTATGCATAGCCATATTGTAATACTGTGTTTTACAATAAATTTTATGATGTCAATATCATCTCAAAAACGTCTTAACTGTTCATGAATATAATCTCTTTAATGATGCTTCCACATCCGCTTTTGCCATTTCGGCATCAATTGTCAGGAATTCTCCTTTTTCATAAAGTATATTTCCGTCAACCATAGTCATTATAACATCTGATGCCTGGGCACTGTATACAAGAATATTAGGAATATCAAATGCAGGAAACATATGAGGACTGTCCATTGAAATTGCGATAATGTCGGCTTTTTTCCCAACCTTTATCTCACCGGTATCATATCTTCCGAGAGCTCTTGCACCATTAACCGTAGCCATCTTAAGAATTTCTTCAGCAGAAGCCTTTGTTGCATCTGCACAACAGTTCTTAATGAGCAAGGATGCTATATGAAGTTCCTCAAACATATTAAGATTATTATTGCTCGCAACTCCATCGGTTCCGATGCCCACATTCACACCGTAATTTTTCATCTTATCTATTGGTGCAAATCCTGATGCAAGCTTACAGTTACTGGTTGGATTAAAAATCGCACTTACCTTTTTCTCTTTCATAAGCCGGATATCGTCATCCTCAACCCATACACAATGTGCGCAATAAGTATTTTCTTCAAACAGGCCGCATGAATCAAGATACTGTATGGGGGTCATACCACGGCGTTCTTTACACTCTTCATGTTCTTTTTTTGTTTCAGAAACATGAATATTAACGTTTCTCTTCAATTCATGGTTTGCTTCCGCAATCTGCTTTACCAATTTTTCTTTTGTAAGATATTCCGAATGGAGACAGAATTCCGAAATGACTTTGCCTGTCGGATCGTTCCAGTCTTTTATAAAATCCATACATTCGTTAAATCGATTTTTCGGTATCTCCTCAGTATCAGAAAAAGAAAGACCTACACGGGAGATATTTCCTTTAATACCTGTTTCCACAAGTATTTTCCCCGTATTCATAGGAAAATCGTACATTTCTGATATACAGGTTGTTCCTCCTGCAAGCATCTCCATAACAGCCCATCGCTCACCAGCTTCAATATCCTGTGGAGTCAGTTTTGCCTCAATGGGGAATATCGCCGTTTCAAGCCACTCCTGAAGTGCCAGCCCGCCGCCGATTCCCCTTAAAAGGGTCATAGGGCCATGTCCATGAGCATTTACGATGCCCGGCATAAGTACCGCCCCGCCCATATCCTTTATTTCTTCACAAAAAGGTGCCTCCGAATCCGGACCGATATACACAATAATATCATCTTTTACACACAGAACATTTCCCTTTAATACCTGATATTCTTCATGTTCTCCGGTCGCAAGTATTATGCAGTTTGTAAATTTTACAGCCATATATAATCTCCGTTAGTATTGTTCAATAAATAAAACTAAATAACCAGTCTTTCCGCTATAGAGTAATATACTTTGTCATCAGCTTTAATGTATTTTCTGTCATAAGTAATTAATCCGTTTGTTTCAGTTTCTACATCTGTCAGCTGTGTATATATACATCCGCAAAGACCTTTGCCTATAGCGGTGATAATCTGTTCCTCATAGAGTTTCTGTATTGATTCCATGAAATTTTTGCGATCTTCAAAATGCTTATACCCGTAGCTGTGTTCGGCAACACTGTGTTCATCAACCTTAAGAGAATACCCGCCGAATTCAGTAAGGATTATAGGTTTATCTGCTTTAGGAGGATTGAATTTTTTAAAATAGCAGTGAATGCTTTCCACATCAGTTCTTCCGCCTTTAAACCATCCTGAAGCACTGTCAATAATTCTTGTACCGTCAAGTCCTTTGATAAGATCATATATCTGGCTGCTGCAGAACTGTCCCCAGCCTTCGTTAAAAAGAGTCCAGTAACATATGGAAGGATGACTGTAAAGAGTTTTTACCGTATTCTGCGCAGCGCTTATAAACGCTCTTCTTGAAACACGGCTCTTGTGGATGAATTTGTCCCCCACCTTTTTTAAGCCTATTGTAGGAAGAATAACATCTCTGAATTTTGAATATTTTCCGTTATTTACCATATCCTGGAAAACAATCATGCCCAATCTGTCACACTGATTATAAAATTCTTCTGCTTCAACTTTTAAGTGTTTTCTTATAGTATTAAATCCAAGGTTTTTAGCTGACAATATATCCAGCTTATAGTCATCCGGCTTCTCAGGTGTATAAAGACCATCCTGCCAGTAACCCTGATGCAGCACGCCATGAAAGAAATAAGGTTCACCGTTGAGACACAGCCTTTTAACTCCGTAAGCTTCTTTTATTTCAAGAGTTCTTAATGCAAAATAGGAATCCACTTTATCGTTGCCGACATAGACTGAAAAATAATAAAGATGAGGATCTTCCGGCGTCCAGTGTCTTTTGATCACAGGAGTCAGTCTGATTTTCCCGTCATAAAAGCGGTAGCTTTTCCCTTCAAAAGTTACTCTGCCTTCATCAACACCAAAAATCTCTACATCAACATAGTCAAGTGTCGGTGTTACTTTAATCCCTTTGATATAATATTCGGGTACTGCTTCAATCCAGACAGTCTGCCATATTCCCGAAACCGGCGAATACCAAATCTCTTTCGGCTTTTCGCTCTGTTTTCCGTACGGAATGCTCTTATCCATATCATCCGTTACTTTTATGATGATTTCATTCTCATCCTTTAGAAACGGAGTGATATCTACCGTCATAGGACCCTCAACAGCCGTGCAGCATTCAATAACGAAACAGCCATTAATATATATTTCCGCCTTCTGATCTATACCTCCGCAGTGAAGTAATACCCTTCTCCACCTCATTTTCATAGGTGAATCAAAAAATCGCCTGTAAAAAAGTCTGGTTCCCCTTTTAAAGTGTTTCTCTACCCCTGATAATTTTGATTCGACAGGATAAGGAACCATAATTCTCATGGAAAATTTTTTAGGGATATAGTCATACTGGCTTACTTCAAATTCCCATTCTCCGTTCAAATTCAGAAAGCTGTCCCTCTTCATCTGAGGTCTTGGATAGATATCCCATGGGACTTTCTGGTCTGAATCGGAATAATTGCCTAATGCTATATTATTATCCATAAGTTACGAAACCTCAATGTGTTTGTCGCTTAGTTTTTTGTCTACAACTTTATTTACAAGATAAACGATAACAGCAGTAACCGGAACCCCAAGGAACATACCGGTAAATCCAAAATATGCTCCTCCGACAGTTATGCCGAAAATAACCCATATAGGGCGTACACCGGTAGAATCACCAAGTATCATTGGTCCTAATATCCAACCGTCGAACTGCTGGATTGCAAGTATCATGATAACAAATATCAAAGCGTAAAAAGGATCTATGCAAAGATAAAGCAATACGCCCGGAACTGCTCCGATAAGCGGTCCGAAAAACGGTATCATGTTTGTTACACCGACTATCATTGCAACAAGTACTTCATACGGAAGGCCAAATACCTTCAGCATGAAAAATGTAAGTATTCCTATGATCAGTGAATCTATAGACTTTCCTATTATGAAACCTATAAATATCTGGAAGCTTTCTTTTGAAGTTTCAATAACTTTTTTAGCCGTTTTTGCTTTAAAAATACAATATACCAGTTTTGTTGCTGCTCCCGCGATCCTTCTTTTGTCGCATACCATATATATAGATACGGCTATACCTAAAAGGATATTGATAAGTGTTGTTACAATAGACTTTAACCAGTTAAACGTTCCTGTTACAAAACCGGGAATCTTATCGCTTATAGTTGCCAGCATCGACGGCAAGAACCGTTGCGCCTCATCAACAAGACCGGATATCCCATTTTCTTTAATATTTTCAAACATCTCATTAAAATCAAATTTTCCTGAAGAACTTTCCGTTTCTGAACGCTGTGGAACTGTAACAACTTTGTCATCGGTCTCCAACAGTATATCTTCTGCATTCTCTGAAGAAGGCTTATGCGTTATGGAAGAATAGATATTCTTGGATTTTGAGATCAGCTCAGAAACACTGTCTCTTACTTCCGGAATGAGCTTCATCATGGCAAGTACAAGTAACCCCAAAAAAACTATATAAGTTAAAGCTATGGCCAGACCTGCTCTGACTTTTGCTTTTTTTATCTTTAGAGCTTTCTCGAAAAGTGAAGCATCCAGGAAATTAACTATAGGTGTAAGAACAAAGGCTATGATCGCACCGATTATAAATGGTGAAAGAACCGAAAGGAAACGCTTGATTGCCTGCATGACCGGAGTTATGTTGCTTAATACCACTCCAAACAGTACCACAGCAAAAAGTGCCATAACCGCATATATAGTTACCGTAAAGTATTTATCATTAGGTATAAAACGGGCCCTTCTCTTCTTTCCGCCTTCCGACGATACCTCACTTTCGGCAGTATCTGAAGAATCGGCTTCGGCCTCATCTATACTGATATGCATTTTATCTTCGCTGTCCTTCTCTTTGAAGAACTTAACCACTATAGGTTCACGATGTCCCTTTTCCTGTTTTTTAAGTTTCTTCTTTTTCGAAAATGGATTAAGACTCATTTTCCCACACCTCTAAAAATTTTCTATTTTATTCTGGCAATCATTACTATATTAAGATAACTCGGATATTCGCTATAATATACGCCGCCGCCACGGGAGCCTGCATGAACTATGACGCCGAACCCATATTTTTTATATACGTCACTACCGTACTGCCCTTCATAATAAGGTTTATCATTTGATGATGCGTTAGTAGAATAATACATGGCTACATGGTCTATATTCATATATCTTCCGTTTGAACTGCCGGGAGTGCTTGAAAACAGTATGTCTCCCGGAAGAAGTTCATCCGCCGAGATAGCTGAATAAGAAATTGCATACCCCTGCTCCTCAAGATACTTGGCAAGATCTGCAGCAGTAGGCGCATAATCTTTATTCTTTATCTTAAGTCCTGCTTCTGCATAACTCCTCCAAACTAGAGAACTGCAATCATAGTATCCTTCTTCCATTCGCTTATCCTGACTGTAGGTAGCTTTCCCGACAACTGAAGCGGCAGCAAGCGCAGCTTTTACCTGAGTCTCACCGCTGACATTTACAGTATAATAGTAATCATACTCTCCTATTGAAACAGTTATCTTGGTAAAGCCCATTTTCTTTACCTTCATTTTACCCTTTTTGGTAATTGAAGCTACTTCCTCATTTGAACTCGAATACTTTATCTTTACGTTATCAGGAGCTCCCGAAATATTAAAACTGAACGTTGAGCCCGGCCAGGTAAGAATATTGTTATCATTGACATTTATATCAACTATTTCTACAGTATCCTTAAACTCTTTTCCGTCAACCCATATGGTAAGGGTAGTCTTTCCGCCCTTAAGAGGTACAAGCCCGCCATTTTCATCTATTGCAAGTACATCGGTATTGGAAGAAGTACATTTTACTACGGAAGTCGCCTTAACATTGGTTAATTTAGGCCAGTACTTCTGTCCAACCCATAAATATCCGGAAAACGGTTCATATTCCGGTGTATAAGTCGAAACCATCACGTTTGAAGTCAGTCTTAAGCCTTCCGGTGTTTCAAAAACAACCGCGTAAGTAGCTATGACATTTTCAGCATCGGCACTTGCCTCGAATTTCCCGTATCCGTCAGAACTGATCGGACAGATGCCTGCATAATCCTCGGGATAATAAGTATAATTCCCATCCTTCCACTTAACAAGATCTACTGATATCAGTGTGGAATTTACCATATTTATCTTGTTTGAATATCCTAAGGCAACGTAAACATTCTGTCTGTCCGGTCCGACTTCTGTAGTATGAAGTACTATAGTCCTTGAATATTCCGTTCCATTCTTTTTAACGCCTATAAGTCTGATCTTATAATCTCCCTTTTTACCGGCAGTGATGGTAAATTTGCCTTTTCCCCTTGAAACTACCTTGGGAGCGTCATCATAGGAGTAGTCATCTATGCTGTTATATATCTGATATTCTGATTTAAACTTTTTAAGTTTTGTAACACCGCTGATATTAACGTCATATGACTGATATGAGTAAAGTGTCAGTTCAGTTTCCGAAACCTTTAACTTGCTCGGCACAACATTTATAGTACAGATAGCTTCCCTGTCGAGATAATATACAATTACTTCTGCAGTACCGGTTCCTACGCAGGTAACGGTACCGTCCCATTCCACTCTTACAACATCCTCATTAAGACTCTTAAAATATGCTCCCCAGTCATTATAAAACTCATCAGTTTTTTGGAAATACTCAATTCCGTCACATATAAGGTTTAAAATACAAACATTTCCTTCGTATAGAGTATATGTATCCTTTTCCAAATAAAATCCTGATGTAGCTTTTACTCTGCCATGCCCGACAGCCAAAACAAAAATGACTGTCAGTACAAGCACTGTCATAATTCCTAAAATCTTATTTAAACTCTTTTGGTCCAATTTTTTTACGATCATATAAAATCCTCATTTCTATACTACACAATCCCACTAATTACATTATACCACAAATAAGTTTTATGTAAATAAAAAATAAGCCTTTCAGCACGTAAATTTTCTTAAAATTTCATGAATTTTTGTTGAACAATTTTTTAGTATTTTAGGCTGAAGACAAATTTCTTGGTTGTAAAAATTATAAATATATGCTATATTATTATGAATCTTTTCATAAATTCATCTGAAAGAACATCAAAGGAGAATCAATGACACTCAAGGAGATTAAAACCGGGAAAACCGTCACGATAAAAAATGTCGGCGGGGAAGGTGCATTAAGACAGCATTTTCTTGACATGGGAGTTATTCCGGGAGCGCAGGTAACTCTTGTAAAGCTTGCTCCAATGGGAGATCCTATGGAACTGCGGATCCATGGATACGAACTTACCTTAAGACTCGCCGATGCTGACAAGATAGAGGTTTCGGAAGAAAAATCAGGTCATGATCATGAAAAAAATAAAGATAATAAGACCGGCTCAAACGGAAATCCCGATACTCTTTTTAAGGAAGACAAAAAGAAACTTCACAAGTACAGGGAACACCCGGGGTACGGTGAAGAAGGCATCTATCACGACAGTACTCATGAAAAACCTTTACCCGAAGGTACCAAACTGACATTTGCACTGGCCGGTAATCAGAACAGCGGCAAAACCACGCTTTTTAACCAGTTAACCGGAGCCAATCAGCATGTAGGCAACTTTCCGGGAGTAACCGTAGACAGGAAAAGCGGTACCATAAAGAATAATCCTTTAACTGAAGTTGTAGATCTTCCCGGAATTTACTCTCTTTCTCCATATACCGATGAAGAAATCGTATCCCGGAAATTTATCCTTGAAGAAAAACCCAAAGGTATCATCAATATAGTCGACGCAACAAATATCGAAAGAAATCTATACCTTACCATGCAGCTTATTGAACTTGATGTCCCCATGGTTCTCGCCATCAATATGATGGATGAGATGCGTAATAACGGAGGTTCTGTCAGGATCAATGATATGGAAGCTCTTTTAGGGATTCCCGTCGTTCCCATTTCAGCCGCCAAAAATGAAGGTGTTGATGAACTTATAAAACACGCAATCCATGTTGCAAAATATCAGGAAGTCCCCGGCAAGCAGGACTTCTGCGATGAAAACGATAACGGCGGAGCTGTACATCGTTGCATTCACGGTATAATGCAATTAATAGATGATCACGCAAAAAGAGCGGAGATTCCGGTCAGATTTGCGGCTAATAAGATTATTGAAGGGGACGCAAATGTTATCGAGGCTCTCGATCTTTCGCAAAACGAGAAGGAAATGGTCGAGCATATTATCATCCAAATGGAGGAAGAACGTGGAATAGACCGTGCAGCAGCCATGGCTGATATGCGTTTTTCCTTTATTGAAAAACTGATAAAAGCTTCTGTAATAAAACCAAGAGAAAGCAGGGAAAGGGTGCGAAGTGAAAAAATTGACCGAATCCTTACCGGAAGATTTACGGCAATACCTGCATTCATTATTATCATGGGGCTCATTTTCTGGCTGACTTTTAATGTTATAGGAGCCTCACTTCAGGAGCTGCTTGAAAGCGGAATAGATTTTCTGACATTAAAAGCGGCCGATCTGCTTACTTCGTTAAAAGTAAACGATGTGATACATTCGCTTATAATAGACGGTATTTTCTCCGGAATTGGCAGTGTCTTAAGTTTTATGCCGATCATCATTATACTGTTCTTTTTCCTGTCACTTCTTGAAGATACGGGATATATGGCGCGTATCGCCTTTGTAATGGATAAGCCTTTACGAAAACTTGGACTTTCAGGAAGAAGTATCGTTCCCATGCTTATAGGCTTCGGATGTTCGGTTCCGGGAATAATGGCCGGAAGAACACTTCCTTCGGCAAGAGACAGAAAAATGACAATAATGCTCATTCCTTTCATGAGCTGCACGGCAAAACTTCCCATATATGCCTTTTTTACAGCACTTTTCTTTCCCGGAAAAGGCGCTTTGATAATGATTGGCCTTTATGTATTTGGCATTCTTACCGGAATCCTTACAGCGCTCATTTCCAAAAGGACATTATTTAAAGGTGAAGCGGTTCCTTTTGTCATGGAACTGCCAAATTATAGGATGCCCGGATTAAAAAATGTCGGCCATCTGCTGTGGGATAAAGCAAAAGATTTCCTGACCCGTGCTTTTACTGTAATATTCATGGCTACCATCGTTATCTGGTTCTTAAGGAATTTCAATTTCGGCCTTCAGCTTGTTGGCGAAGAAAATTCTCAAGAGAGCATCCTCGCAATGGTGGCCGGCGTACTTGCACCGCTCTTTACACCTTTGGGATTCGGTGACTGGAGGATTACAACAGCGCTTATCACCGGATTTATGGCCAAAGAAAGCGTAGTCTCAACTCTTTCAGTTCTCTTTGGTGAGGAAGCTGCCCTCTCATCACTCTTAGGAACGCCACAGGCTTTGTCTCTTCTTGTTTTCTGTCTGCTATACACTCCGTGTGTAGCTGCCATTGCTTCAATAAAACGCGAATTAGGGAAAAAATGGGCAATTTTCATGGTGTTATTCCAGTGCGGAATAGCCTGGATCATGTCTTTAATCGTTTATCTCATCGCTCAGATATTTTAACAAAATATACATAGCATCGTTTTGCTGCCAATAAAACACATTGAAAGTGTTTTCGAGGCAGTATTGACAAAAAGACCATGCGCAAATATAAATTTCAAATTCAGCGCATGGTCTTATTTTTTTATTCTGTTAATTACCCGATCATTCTTTTACAAAAACATATTCGCAGGTAAATGGATTCGAAGGTTCTCCGTTAAAAAGATTAAGATTCTTTCCGTCAAGCTTCCCGGTATAATCAATCTTACCCAGGAATTTTTCTGTAAGCTTAACGTCTCCGTTCTCAACAGTCCAGTCAGGAATTTTTATCTCAAGATCATCACGGTAGCTCATACCGGTTCCGTCATCGTTGAGAACAATTTTAAACTGCTTTGATGTATCCTTACTGTCAGGACCGTCACCTACAAACTTTGTATACTGTCCTATATATGTTCCTGCAGCTTCTTTCATCTCAGAAGTGCCTTCTTTTACTTCCTTAACTGTTTTCTTAATCTCGGAAGGAGTCTCTCCGTCGCGTACAAGCTGATAACTCTCATTTAATATAATAGTATTTCCGAATTCAACAACCGGTTTATAAGGATTAATGGCTTCTCCGAGAACTTCACCGCGTTCGCCGCTGTCAACAAGGACAACGCCATCCTCCTCTTTCCAAGGGAATTTCTGTACCATCATTATGGTATCCCCTATTTTTACACCTTCGCCGGATTCAAGGAATTCCTTTATATCAGCTTCGCTTGCACCTTTTACGCGTTCAGTCATATCACAGAGAATCTTTGTAATACCGTCTGCGGTAAATTCAACAACAGCATTGTACATCATCTTCAGGGGATTTTCATTCGAAGCTTTCCCAAGATCTTCATTTGTGATCCATATACGTTCAAAAGTAGAATAATCAATTCCCTGCGCAGCCACCAGTTTCCAAATACCTTCGTATTTCATATAAAGCCCTCCAAAATTTTATAGTTATGCTAAGGACGATAATCTTTTGATCATCCACAAACAACCAACTTAAATAATACCTTAAATCATATTAGATTTCAAGGGATTTTTTCTATTGATGTTTAGTTTTTGTTAATTTTCAATTTTGTTATAACACTTGACTTATAGTGGCAAAAAATGGTAAAATAGTACATAAATAATAAAACAGTGCAAATTTTCATACTGTTTTCCTAAAAAATTCAAAAGGAGATAAAAAATGTTTCATTATGATTATAAAACATCAGGTACCTGTTCACAGCTTATCAGCTTCGATCTTGACGGAAATATCGTAAAGAATGTTTCATTTGTAGGCGGCTGTAACGGAAATCTTCAGGGTGTTTCCCGTTTGGTTGAAGGTTCTTCCGTTGAAGATATAGTAACTAAACTTTCAGGTATAAAGTGCGGTTTTAAAAACACTTCCTGTCCCGATCAATTAGCAAAAGCTGTTAAAGCCGGTTATGAGGCTTCAAAAGCATAAATTTTGTAATTCAAAGTAATATAGTTAAAATCTTCAGAAAGGGAAATCCGTTTTTATATCAGAAACGGATATAGATCATAGTCATGGATGATTTGATCAGTATTATTGTCCCGGTTTACAATGTTTCCAAATATCTGAGAACCTGCCTTGAATCTATAAGAACACAGACCTATCGCAATATAGAAGTAATTCTTGTGGATGACGGCTCTCTCGACGGCTCTCAGAAAATATGCGATGAATATACTCATATAGACGAACGTTTCATATGTATCCACAAAAAGAACGGAGGGCTCTCTGATGCAAGAAACGAGGGCATTAAACTTGCTTCCGGTAAATATGGTATTCTCGTGGATTCAGATGATTATATACATCGCGATTCGGTACGTCTGCTTTATCAGAATCTGATACAGTATGATGCAGACCTTTCCATAGGTAATTACCGTCGTGTTAAGCCGGAAGAAGCGGTTGACTTAGACAGTAATCCCAATAACAAAGTCACGGAATTTACCACTTTGGAAGCTTTAGGGGAACTCTGTGAACTTGAGTATAATTATTTTACCGCAAATCACATACAGCAGTTTACCTCCGCTTGGAATAAACTTTACAAAATGGAACTTCTCAAAAATACTCCTTTCCCGGTCGGAAAAGTATTTGAAGATGTGGCAACGGCTCATTCGTTTATAAACAGTGCCCAAAAAGTTGTATATACCGAAGCAATTCTGTATTTTTATCTGATCCGTGAAGGCAGTATTTCCCGGGTTGCCATAAAGAATACCGATATGATCTCAGCATTTGAGAACAGGATTGCCTTCTTTATTGAAAAAAACAGGACTTCTCTTTTAAAGAATACTTATTCTACATACCTGACAGTTCTTATGAGAACATATTCTCACCTTATCGAGACTCCTGATTCACCTATTATCAAAAAAGAAATCATGGAAAAGATTAAGAACATTTATAAGAACCATAAAGAAATCTTCGAGGATAACAGTAAACTCAAGAATGAAACACGGTTATTTATCACATTTCCAAGTTTATATAAAAATAAAAACCAGCTATGAAACCATAGCTGGTTTTTATTACTTCATATAAGATTATTTCTTCTTAGCTGCCTTCTTAGCGGGCTTGGTGTTAACCTTATCCTTAAGTCCTTTTCCTGCCTTAAATGCGGGAACGGTGCAAGCTGCGATCTTAACAGCCTCTCCTGTACGAGGATTCTTGCCGGTACGAGCTTTTCTCTCGCTTGTCTGGAAAGTACCAAAGCCAATAAGCTGTACTTTCTGCTTAGCCTGCATAGTATCACCAATAACCTCAAATACTGCTTCAACTGCTGCCTGAGCGTCCTTCTTCTTAAGGGCGGTCTTCTCTGCTACTGCTGCTACAAGTTCAGTCTTGTTCATAGAAATAAACCCCTTTCATTATTTATGAAGTTTTTACAGTGTACAAATTTGTAATACTGTATGTTATATACTTTATCATGTTTAAATTTATATGTCAAGTACGAAAAGCCCATTTTTCATAGGTTTTTTCAACTTTTTTAGCTTTAAACTCTTAAAAGAACTAAGTTCAAATCTTATTCTCTGTTCCGTTCATTTATTTTGTTCCGAAAATCCTGTCTCCCGCATCTCCCAGACCGGGTACGATATATCCTCTTTCATTTAATCTCTCATCAAGAGCGCCTACATAAATATCTACATCCGGATGGGCTTTCTGAAGTGCCTCCAGACCTTCCGGAGCTGCTATCAGGCATAAGAACCTTATTCGTTTTATATCACGTTTTTTCAGCATGTCTATAGCTGCTATAGCCGATCCTCCTGTAGCAAGCATAGGATCTACGACAAATATGTCACGTTCTTTAGCATCTGGCGGCATCTTGCAAAAATATTCATGCGGTTCAAGAGTTTCCTCATCCCGGTAAAGCCCGACATGACCTATCTTTGCATTCGGTGTCATTCTTAAGATTCCATCACAAAGACCTATACCGGCTCTTAAAATAGGTACAATACAGAGTTTCTTCCCGGCTATTTCCTTTACCGTAGCCTTACATATCGGTGTCTCTATCTCTCTGTCAGCCAGCGGAAGGTCACGGCTTGCTTCATAGTAAATAAGCATTGCCACTTCATTTACCAGTTCTCTGAAATCTTTTGTGGTTGTCTCCTTCCTTCTGATAATACCAATCTTATGCTGTAACAGCGGATGATCCATAATAACAACCTTACCCATATTTAATCCTCCTATTAATTTGCCGTCCTTTCTCATAGTATGCCGTTTGGAACAATCGCAAAATTTTTGTTTATCCAACCCTACATACTTATATGTTATAGTATCACAAGCCGTTACAAAATTCAATAGAAATCAAGTTTTTTCAGTGTTTATACAGCTTTTTTCAATTTTTCATTGACAGCCCGGGCTATACTGTTTAAAATGTACTAAATATTTATTTTATTAAATAAGATATCCGGAAAGGAAAAAATATGCGTACTCCGTGGGGATTTATTTTCGGTTTTGGCATAGCAGGTGCATTAGCAAGCGTCTTCTTTCTATGGAGCAGATTCTGCAAATTCGGTATTGTCCGGAAGTTTGCAGGAAAAAACAGAGCCAAACGAATTCTTTTAGGTTTTATTCCTATAGCAATAATGGGGCTTTTTATGCTGGTCAGCGTTGTAAATACCGGTATCGTTATGATACATATGAGTTTTTACTGGCTGATTGCAGAATTTATAGCCTTTATCATAAAAAAGATTCGTCATAAAAAAACTTTTAATATAAAATCAGATGCCGATGCTTTTCATCCTTATGTAGTAGGTATAATCGTCCTCTGCTTTGAGTTATGTTATTTTTCGGCTGGATGGTTTTTGGCACACCACGTATTTGAAACAGATTACGTTATAACAACAGATAAAGACCTCGGTACAGAAAATCTCAGAATTGTTCAGATAGCCGATTCCCATATAGGAGCCACCTTTGATGGAAACGGTTTTAAAGACCACCTTAAAACAATTCAAGCCACAAATCCTGATATTCTTGTTATCGTAGGAGATTTTATTGATGACGAGACAACAAAAGAGGACCTGATCTTAAGCTGTGAAGGTCTTGCCGAATTAAGCTGTCCTTATGGGAAGTATTATGTTTACGGTAACCATGATAAAGGTTATTACAGGAAAAAGGACTTTTCAAATAATGAGTTTGAACAGCTTTTAAAAAATGCCGGTGTCACCATTTTACAGGATAAAGCTCTTCTTGTAAATGACAGTTTCTATATTATCGGCAGAAAAGACAAATCAGATCAGAGCCGTAAAAGTATAAGTTCCATTATGTCTTTGCTTGATCGATCAAAGTTTTCGATTGTTTTGGATCATCAGCCCACAGATTATGACGCTGAGGCCGCTTCCGGTGCTGACCTTGTTCTTTCAGGCCATACACATGGAGGACAGCTTATTCCGATTAAGATAGTTTCTCTGTTAATGAAATCCAACGACAGCACATACGGTCTTGAAAAAAGAGGTGATACCAATTTTATTGTCACATCAGGTATAGGTGACTGGTCTATAGATTTTAAGACCGGTACCAAAGCCGAATTCTGCGTCATCGATATTCAGAAAAATGGTTAAAAATTTAAAGGCCGGCATCTGCCGGCCCTTGTGTTTTTTATGAAAGTTTTTTAATTGCATCTCCTACCTGGTTAAAAAGCTTTTCAGCTTCTTCCATGGAAGATCCCTTTATTCCGTAATAGAATTTAATCTTCGGTTCGGTTCCGGAAGGTCTTACACAGCACCACTGGTCATTTTCTAAAACATAATACAGAACATTCGACTCAGGAAGATTTGTTGTTCCTTCTTCACCTGTAATCAGATTTTTTACAGTATGCAGCTTATAATCCCTTGCCTCAAGAACTTTAAATCCCCCAAGTTCCTTAATGGGATTTTTTCTTAAATTTTCAAGGACTGCCGCAATCTTTACTGCTCCGTCTGCGCCTTTCATAGTGACAGACACTGCACCTTCACGATAATATCCGTATTCATCATACATTTCAAGCATTCTGTCCCAAAGACTCTTTCCCTGAAGCTTGTTATATGCAGCAGCCTCACAAAGTCCCATAACAGCTGCACATGCATCCTTATCTCTTGCATGTGTCCCTATAAGACATCCGTAAGACTCTTCATATCCAAATACATAAGTGTGATCCTTTATTCCCTGTTCAAACAGCTTTATCTGCTCTCCGATATATTTAAACCCGGTAAGGCACTCTATAAGAGTACATCCGAATTTCTTGGCAACCACATCGCACATATTTGTTGTTACTATAGTCTTCACAACAGCTGAATTAGCCGGAAGGATATCGAGCTCTTTACGTGTAGCCAGCTGGTAATCACAAAGGAGTGTTCCGCTCATATTGCCTGTAAATGCCATATACTCACCTGTTTTTGAGTCCTTGGCATAAACGCCGAGCCTGTCCGCATCAGGATCTGTAGCAAGAACCAAATCCGCGTTTACCTTTTCGGCAAGTTCAAGTGCAAGTTTAAATGCTGCCTTGTCTTCCGGATTCGGATATCCGACTGTCGGGAAATCTCCGTCCGGAAGCTCCTGTTCAGGAACTACATATACCTTTTTGAACCCAAGTTCTTTAAGCACTCTTCTTACAGGAAGATTTCCTGTTCCATGAAGAGGAGTATAAACTATTGTAATATCCTCTGCTGCCTTCTTTATGACATCAGGTCTTAATGCAAGCTTCATAAGCTCCTCATTATACCTGTCATCAACCTCTTTGCCTATAATATGGAACAGACCTGCTTTTTCCGCCTCAGCCCTTGACATGGTCTTCAATGTGAGATAATCGGTAATGGAATTTACTTCGTTAATGATCTGTGCATCCTTTGGAGCCGTTATCTGAGCTCCGTCCTCCCAGTAAACCTTATATCCGTTATATTCAGACGGATTATGGCTTGCAGTAATAACTATACCTGCAATACATCCAAGCTCCCTTACTGCAAAAGAAAGCTCGGGAGTAGGCCTTAATGAGTCAAACAGATATGTCTTTATGCCGTTTGCATTAAGACACAATGCTGCTTCCTCGCTGAATTCCACAGACATATGTCTTGAATCATACGCAATAGCAACCCCTTTGTCTTTTCCACCCTCACGTATGATGACATTTGCAAGTCCCTGTGAAGCTTTACGAACAGTGTATATATTCATTCTGTTTGTTCCTGCTCCGATAACCCCGCGAAGACCGGCCGTTCCGAATTCAAGACTCCTGTAAAAACGGTCTTTTATTTCATCTTCATTACCGGCAATTGCCTCAAGTTCCTTTTTTGTGTTCTCATCAAACGCATCCGATGATATCCACAAGCAATACTCTTCCATGTAATCTTTAGTTTCCATACCTGCCTCCAGAATTTTATACTTCATTTGAATCTGAGATACATACGTAAATTCCCAGAGTCTCTTCATCATTTATCAGGATAGGGATTTTTATGGCCCTGCTTTCAGCCTTTACCTTAAGCCTGTCACCATGCATGGATAAAGGAGGAGTAATATCAAAAATAATGTTCATGGTTGAAAAAATCGTCGATGTATTACCCATGATCATATTTCCGAGTTCTCCTAAAGCTGAACTTGCCATCTCATCAAGCTCATTAACCGGCATTCCCATCATCATGACACTGGCAACATGTTTTGCCTTTTCCTCTGTAAGTCCCAATATAACCTGACCTTTCATACCACCAGTAACTCCAACCTGTATAAGAAAAGCAGTATCAGGGAAATGAAGATCGGACAGTGAAGGCTTTCCAAACTTTCCGTTCGCCATACCCAGCATTTCAAGGACTGTCAGAGTAGCCTTGATAAACGGATTAATATATTTTATGTCTAATGTAGCAGCCATATCATCCTCTTATTCTTTCATCATAAAAAATTCTTTACACCCCGACTATTCAGTATTCATGTATTTTTTCAAATAATACCCATAGTCATATACGGTAATTTTATCATAACAGCAGACAAAAGGCAAGTTTTTTAAAAAAATATTACATTCAGAAAAACAATAAAAACAAGATAGTACCTATAAGTCCCAACATAAGCCATATTATACTGTATGAAATCGTCGCCTCAAGTACTCTGAATGCCCTGTCTCCGACATCAAAACGGGCATAAAGCTTTTCAATAACAGGATTTTTCTTATCTTCTATCAATTCTTTGAAGAATAACTTCTTAACGGAGTATATAATTGCTTCTCCGAAACTCGAAGTTATAAAACCGATTATCTTTCCAGTCTTAAGTAAGCATTTCCAGAGATATTCACCAAAAGCAGCTGCTATCGATCCTATCAGCTTTCCTATACTTAACAGTGACGTCCAAAGAATTTCCGTAAGCCTTATGGCTCCCTTAAATATACCGCTGAACATTCCGGGAAGGATTTTCAGAAGAAGAGGTCTGTAAATAAGTTCTTCAAGGTCAAAAGCTTTAGGCCAGCGGTTTACATATATCTTCCTGCCATTTTCAGCTTTCATCAGCACTTTTCTTATGAAAAGGTATACAAGAAGTCCCAGAGTCAGAGATATAACAAATCCTTTAAGATTTTCAAGAGAGAAAATGCTAATGTGTTCTAATCCTTTGGCATGAGTAATATCACTCATGAATACGCTGAGTTTTTCAATATAGATTGACGGAACCGATCCGCATACTATTATAACAGCTGAAGGGATTAAAAGTGCCACAGCTGAAGTGATCTTTAATCTTCCGCCCACCTTTGCAGCAGTTTCTTCATTATCAGGCTTATCTACGAATATCGCAATGAAGAGTTTAATCATGTATCCTATTGTCATTCCTCCGCTGAGCAGGAACAGATACTCAACCGCTTTTATCGCAAAAAACGTTCCGCCTGAAAGCTCATGCATAAATTCAACTATTCCCTCATGGATCAGAGTTTTGCTTATATATCCCGAGAAAAGGGGTACGCCCATAATGCCAAGCGCCCCGATAGCAAAGCAGATTTTAAGAAGTAAGTTTTTCCTTCCGCAGCCTCGTATCGCGTTTAGATCAAGCTTGTGAAGTCTCATATAAACCGCACCGGCACACATAAACAATACCAATTTAAAAATGGAATGATTTACCATGTAAAGTACTGTTCCGGCCGCAGCAAGACTGTTCTCTTCATTTAAGAACACCGAAACCGCACATCCTGTAAGTATAAATCCTATCTGAGACATGGAAGAACATGCCAGTGTTCTTTTAAGATCTATAGAAAAAACAGCAAGCACCGCTCCAATAAACATAGTAAGCACACCAAGAATAAGTATGATAAGCCCCCATGTCTTTACTCCCCTGAATATTTCAAAACACAGTACAAGCACTCCGTAGATTCCCGATTTTGTAAGTATACCCGAAAGAAGTGCGGATGCAGGAGCCGGAGCAACGGGATGAGCCTTAGGAAGCCAGATATGCAGAGGGAACATACCGGCTTTTGCACCAAAGCCAAAAAGTATACATATCCCGGCTGCATATATAAGTGCAGGGCTTCCATTCCCCCACTCCCATCCGTCAAGAATCATATGGCAGGCGGCATAAAGCTCGTCAATCTTTAGAGTTGATGTACAATAGTACAGAAGGAGCAGTCCCATAAGCATGACCAATCCGCCTATAACCGCTACAGCCAGATATGTACCTGCGGCTTTCATCGCTCCGGGCTTTTCATCATGTGCAACCCATGTATAAGAAGTAAATGACATTATCTCAAAGAATATGAATGCAGTATACAGATCCTCGGACATAAATACTCCGAGAGTTGCTCCTAAAGTAAGCAGATAGAAGAAATAATATCTGTTTCTGTTTCGGTAATGGGCAAAATACTCCATTGAGAAAAGAGCGGTCATAAGCCACATAAGCAGTCCGACACCAACATATATTATTCTGAAACCTTCAAACTTAAAGCCAATTCCCAACCCACAGATACCGTCTATCCTAAGCGTACTGCCGACTTTAGAAGACGCTATGATACACATGACATAAATAACACATTCGAGCAAAATCACGGATATGACCATGTGGTCCCTGAATTTTTTTCTGACCTTCATCTCGGCTTCGGTTTCACTACTGTCTCCGATCCCCGATGGTTTTCTCTTCCATCCGGCAAGATAACACAAAACGGCACCCGCCATCGGCCATAATATTAAGTTGATTAATAAAATGTTACCGTCCATTTATCCCTCCGGTTATACTGTCAATGCTATATGAATGAAACAAAATCAAGTACCGGCTGCCAAAATACTCCAAGAAGTATTATGCCAAAAGCAAAACATGCTATAGGCAGGAGCATCTGCCAGCAATGTTCATGTATGACCGGTTCATTTTCTTTATCTGTATTTTTCCTGACAGGGAAATATGCCCTTATAACTATTGAAAGCATATATATTCCCGTAAGAAGTGCTGAGAAAAGCAGCGCACATAATCCGGCTATTGTAAGCGGTTCCGCATCCGACACTGCCGCGAGACCTATCCTCCATTTACTGAAAAATCCGCAAAACATCGGGATACCTATAAGGGACAATGAAGATATTGTAAAGCACCCGAATGACAGTTTCATTATCCGTCCCATTCCATCCAGGTCTTTCACATATTCTTTACCTGTCTGTTCCATAACCGTTCCGCAGCAGAAGAAGGAGCATATTTTTGTGAGCGAATGCATCAGCATATGGGCAAAAGCGGCAGTCAAACCCATAGGTGTCATAATAGTTGCCGCAAAAAGTATATAAGACAGATTGCTTATCGTAGAATATGCCAGTCTTCTCTTAAAATGCCCTTCTTTTACCGCAAATGAGGAACCATATACTATGGTTATTATTGCCAATGCCATAACCAGATACTGAGCCCATGTCCCATAAAGTATATCCGTTCCGAAAACAAAATATGTTAATCTGATGCAGGCGAAAGCTCCGGCATTTACAACCGCCACCGCATGCAGAAGTGCTGTAACCGGAGTAGGTGCAACCGCTGCTTTTATCAGCCATCCCGAAAACGGAGCCATTGCCGCCTTCACACTGAAACCGCAGAACGAAAGAACAAAAGCCGGCAGCAAAAATACTGAATCTTGAGCAGACTCCGGGATACTGCCTCCCAAAACAAAGCCCGTACTTCCGAGATGCATCATAAATATCAATCCAATAAGTCCAAAAGCAGCTCCTCCCAAAGAATATGCCAGATATGCCTTTGCGGCTTTCACCGCCTTTTGGGTCATAGGATGAAGAACCAGCGGAAATGTAACCAGCGTAAGCATCTCATAGAACACATACATTGTAAGAAGGTTCGACGAAAAAGCTATACCGAGGACAATCCCGTATGTCATTGTAAAAAAAGCAAAAAACGTATTTTTTCTCTCTTGGTGAGCCATATACCCATATGCATAAAGACTCGCAAAAGGCCAAAGTCCGGCAACTATCGTGCCAAATATAGCTGCAGCTTTATCTATCTCGAATTCAAATCCGTAATTCATATAGATTTTTATGATTACAATGTTCTCGCCCTGACAGTTCAGCATCGCAATAATGGCGAGTGTTGAATTCATCAGTACAAATATAAAATTCGTAACGTTCCGGATTCTGTCGCTTCTTACTGGAAATATCAATAAAAGTATCCCCATGATAACAGGAAGCAGCACCGGAAGAAGAATAAATAATTCAGACGTCACGGTAACCCTCCATTATCAATTAAAAAATATTTCCCATAATCCCTTCAACACCTTCCCTGATAAAGTCAGGGAAAATACCGAATGCAACAGCCGCTATAGCAAGCAATACAAGAGGTACGATCATTAAAGGTGAAACCTTACATTTTTTACAATTTGAGTAATCAAAATCATTTCCCGGGAAAAATCCGTTTATGGTGATTGGAAGCAGATAACCTGCTGTCAAAAGCGCACTTATAAGCAAAACTGCGGGGCCTAAAAATCTGATAACTCCAAAATCACCTTCTACTGCCCCGAGACACAAATACCATTTGCTGACAAATCCGCTTGCCGGCGGGATACCCACAAGTGCAAGTGCAAAGAATGTAAAGCACCAAATAACAGTCGGCATCCTTTTTCCTATGCCTTTCAATTCATCAACATTTTTGATTCCGGTATAAACTATTATTGCTCCTGCAACAAGGAATAATCCGTCTTTTATTACCGAATGGAATACTACATGGAGCATAGCACCAGTAAATCCCTGGGCATTTAGGAGTGACAGTCCGAAAAGGACATAGGAAACCTGACTGACAGTTGAATAAGCAAATCTTTTTTTCATTACTTTCTCGGTGTATGCCATCATTGAGCCTAAGAAGACCGTAAGCAATGAGAGTCCCATCCAAGCATACTGAACCCAGGTATCCCTGATAAAATCAGCTCCTATACTGAAATATATAAGTCTTATAAGTACAAACACACCTGATTTTGTTATTAGTCCGGAAAGTACTGCCGAAGCAGGCGAAGGAGCTACCGGATGTGCGGTAGGCAGCCAATCCTGCAGAGGGAACAAGCCGGCTTTACAGCCAAATCCGATAATTGCAAGGAAAACGAAAACAAGCAGCATCCCTTTATCGCCTTCGGAAATGTTTCCTATAAATCCACCGGCTGTAAAGTCCGAAACATTACATTTTGAATAAATATAGAAGATAGAAATAAGGGACATAAATGCGCCGCCTACGGAATAGAAAAGGTATTTCTTTCCTGCGCTTATAGCCTCTTTAGTAAGCGAATGAAGTACCAAAGGAAGTGAAGTCAGGGTCATCAGTTCATAGAAAAGATACAGTGTGATGAGATTTGCAGACATATAAATACCCGAGAGAACACCCATCACTATGAGATAGAACGCAAAGAATCTTTTCTCACATTCCTCATGTTTCATATAATCGAAAGCATAGAATCCTACAACTGTCCACATAATACTCATGAGAACGGCGAAGAAACGGGTAAGTCCGTCAGCTTTTAAGGTAATGGCTGCATTCTCCGTGATATTCCAAAGTGTAAGTGTCCCATCTGAAGTAAAGACAGTAATAAGTGTTACTGCAGCACTTATTACAAGAATTATCCCAACATATATGTTTCTGATCTTTCTTTTATCAAAGCCTTTAATGCAAAACATAAGCAGTCCCGCTGCTATAGGAAGCAGTATAGGTAATAACAGAACAGCCATTTGTTCCTCCTTTTAGGGTTATGAGAAAAAGTCAAGCCCCTGATTTATTATATTGATAACAGGTCCGGACGCCAGACCCAGCAGAAAATTCAAAAGTACCAGCATTGTTATGCCAAATATAAATCCCGGACTCTTCATACATGAACCGGATCCGGTTGCGGCATTTAAATGCTCTTCGGTGACAGCATTCTTTGTTTTTTCTTTTAATGTATCAAGCGGTAAATACAGATAAATAACAGTTCTTAAAAAATAGATTACATTTAATATCGTACTTACAGCAAGCGTTAAAAGAGCAATCCACTGCATAGGTCCATGGGTAATGGATGCCTGCCCTAAAAGCAGTTTTGATATAAATCCCGACAGCAGCGGAAATCCCACTATTGAAAATGCACCGATACTGTAACATAGAGCAGAAAACTTATATTTATATGCAAGTCCCTTTATATCGTCAATGTTTTTGGAGTGAGAACCTTCGGTGAATTCCGACGAAGAAATAAATAAAAGGGACTTTGTTACTCCATGAGCGAATATATGGAATATAGCGGCCGCTATCCCGGCTTTTGTTCCAAGTCCTATTCCCATGAATATATATCCGATCTGAGCTATGGATGAAAATGCTATCATCCTTCTGAAACTACGTTCACGAAGTGCAATAACGGATCCAATGATCATTGCCGCGATACCAAATGCAAAGCAGATATAAAATACTCCGCTCTTCTCTATTACTTCAAAGCCTATCGTTCTAAAGTATATTTTGATAAGAAGGAAAATATATCCTTTTGAAACCGTACTTGAGAGCAGTGAGCTTGAAACGACATTTGACTGTCCGTAAGCATCGGGAATCCATAAATGGAAAGGGAACAATCCGGATTTAATAGCAAGTCCCACCGTCATCAGACCGATTACAACCGTCAGCTGAACTTTATAGTCTCCGTTCTCCATCAGCAGTGCTACATTCTCCTGTATATTGGACATTAAAAGATGTCCTGTTAAAGAGTATAGTAATGTAACTCCAATAAGAAAGAGTCCCGAACCGAGTAAAGATATCACCATATACCGTATGGCCGTAACAACCGATTTTCCTATCTGGCGCACCATAATAAGTCCGCAGCCGGCTATGGTATTTATCTCTATAAAAACATATCCGGTAAAAAGATCGTTTGTATAGCACATTGCCAGTAATGAACTAACCATTAAACATACAAGTATATAGAACAGATTTTCTTTCTTGTCTTCTATATCATATTCAACAGCTTTCGCTCCTCCGACAACCGAAAGAAACGCAACTAAACTTACAAACAGAGCAAATATTGCTTCTAAGCATCCGCTTCTGATCTCATTTCCCCATGGTGCCGGGAAATGTCCCATATAATAAACAAAGCTTCCGTCATTCTCACATGTATAAACAAGTATAGCCGCCGAGAGACACAATACCGTCCCCAGGATTATCCTTGTAAAATACTTTGCTGCTTTTCTGCCCAATACCGAAGTAATGATGGCGCAAAACATACAGAGCATTATTGAAAAGAACGGAAAATTCTTAATAAAATCCATATTTTTCTATCCTTCTCTCTTTGCCATCATCAGACAATAATCAAGGTCAAGTGAATGATATTTTTTATACATCCTTATAGTAAGCGAAAGGAGCAATGCTGTTACGCTCACTGAAACAACAATACCGGTAAGTACCAGTCCGCTTGGTATAGGATTGATATATGCTCCGGCCGACTGGACCCCATCAACTATGATCGGAGCTTTTCTTCCTTCTATATACCCTTGAGACGCAAGTAAAAGATATATTGCGGTATCCATGATATTTAACCCGATAATCTTTTTTATCATATTTTTTTGAAACATAAGATCGGCAAACCCTATTACAAACAGGGCTACCGCAACTATGTCATTCAAATGCCCGGTTATAAGATCCCACATAATTTAACTCCGATCTGAATACAAATTTGTCAATTTTGTTATATCCTTCCCCTTCGAACCAGTGCATAAAAGCTGTACATCGTACAGGTAACAACAAGTCCAACACAAATATTCAGCACCAGGATAAGCCCGCTGCTTAAAATGGCTCCCGGTGTTCCCAGAGGTATACCCGATTCCAAATGGTTTGCACCGGTAAAAAATGAATAACTCTTTGCAAGACAGTATACGAGTAACGCAACAAGCGTAATAATCTTTACCGTCTTGGCATTCATAAATTTCTCTGTTGCCGAAAAACCAAATGCGCTTAAATACAGTATAAAGCCTGCACCCAATATAGCTCCGCCCGAGAATCCTCCTCCGGGTGAAATATGCCCGTTAAGGATTATGTAAATCCCGAATACCAGAATTATAGGAAGTATGACTTTTGCACTGGCTTTAAGTATTGTATCATTTTCAGGTTCATAATACCTTGAATCTATCTTAGGGAAAGCTGATTCCCTGATACCGAATGAAGTTTTATCCTGTTTGCGTGCTTCCTCATCGTCCTCTTTGTTCTGACCGTCTATTCTGAGCATGATTGTAACACAGATCGTAGCAACAAAAAGAACACAGGACTCCCCGAAGGTATCAAAAGCTCTGTAATCAAGTATCATGCCTGATACTATATTTACAGCTCCGGTTTCCTGCAGCCCATTTTCAATATATCTCGTTGCAACTTCATTATTATCCGGATTATTCTTATCTCCTATTTCAGGCATACCAAGCATGGCAGATGCAAGCACGAAAAAAAGCAGGACTATCAGAACCAGTGCAGCTATTTTGTATACTGATCTGAGTTTTCCTGAAATCCTGCTCAATATCTGTTGTGATTCATCCGCTTTTTTCATTTCTTTCTCCTGCCTAGCTTCTTTGTCGTTACACCGACTTTAGTACTTGCATTCAGATCTATCTGGTCTATACGTTTTAATGTCGCATAGAAAAGTATCCCGGTAACACCGGCCCCCACCGCAGCCTCGGTAATTGCAAGGTCAGGCGACTCCATAATGATCCATATAACCGCCATGATCAAACTGTAAGCACTGAAAATAACAATTGCAGCCAGAGTATTTTTTACTAAGCTTGCGGCAATTGCACATAAAAGCAGGAAAAGAAACAAAACAGAAATAATTGTATCCATAATGTTCTTTCAGTTCTCGTGTTTAACTATTTCTCCTTCTTTAGATATTAGTTCCGTAACCGTCTTAGAAAGATACTTTTTATCTGTATAAAGATCCACGACCTTCATGGTCGCCAGATCAACTATCAAAGGTCTTAAACTGTTTTTAGGATTACTCTCAAGCACCTGACATCTGCTTCCGTCAGACAACTTTATAAGATCTCCTTTCTTATACGCAGGGATGGTCCTTAAAAACATATCTATGGCCCTGGTATCAAACATCGTGGAATATCTTCCCATAACAAATTCCATAACATCTCCGGGAAGCATGGAATCTTTGTAGCATCGTTTTGCCGTCATGGCCTCGTATACATCAACAACGTGAATTATACGTGCCTCCCATAATATCTGGTCACCCTTAAGTCTCTTAGGGTATCCTGATCCGTCATTATTCTCATGATGCTGAAAAGCCATAAGACGGACCTTCTGCGAAACCCCCCTGTTATCACATAATTTCTTGTAGCCTTCTTCTGCATGAGTCTTCATGATCTCATACTCTTTATCATTCAATCTGCCTTTTTTATTAAGTACCGCCGGATCTATATAAAGTTTTCCGATATCATGGAGCATACCTCCGATAACGAGCTCTTCTATATCCTTTTCATCAAAATGATTATCTATACCTATAGCACCTGCAAGTACCGCTGTATTCAGGCTGTGAGTAACAACACCCTCCGTACCGTACTTAAGCTCTTCAAGCTCCTTCTTTACCGAACTGCTTGTCAGAAGCTTATCCGTTATGGAAACTGCTACATCTCGGACACCGTTAACATCTTTGTTTAAAAGGGCTTCCTTTCCCTGTTCAAACTCTTTTTTAAGGATAAAGGTATCACTGTATTTATCTATGTTATCGGTAGGCAGGTCCTTATCCTCTTTTTCTTTCTCTTTTTCGTCATCATCCAAAAGTTCAACCGTACCGGCCTCAACAAGCACTCTTGTTACACCGAGAGCCTCCAATCGCTTTAGGGCAAACTCCGTCATTATATTCCCTTTTTTAAGAATAAGTGCCCCATCTTTAGAATATATATCACACTGGACTTTTGATCCAATTTTAATCTTTCTTATGGAAACTATCCTAATTTCAGCCATAACACGCTCTCTCCCTTGAACATGCCATATTTATAATACATTTGTCAATGTAACCTCGAAAACGCCAGCGTTTCCTCGGTAATAAAAATGCTTTGCATTTTTACTATATTATTATAATCTCTTTTTTAAAACAAGTCAAACATTTTCACAAGTTTAATTTCATTTTAATTTTCCGGATGGCGCATGATATCTAAACTTTATTTGACTAATAAACAAAGATTTGATATAATAATTTTGTATTGTCATAAGGAGGAAAAGCATGAAAAAAGAAATTCTGAATCCTGCACTTATCAGAGCTGTTTACAATTCATACCGGAATCAGCGCAGGATCCTTAACGAACTGAATAGTAAACTTAGCCATGCTTCTTCCGAAGATGAGTGGATATCAGTCTATAAAGAACGGTCTGATACCCTTAAAGTAGCATATAATGTCAATACCGAAACCGGAGCTTTGGTAAATAACGTTCTTTTTTCTGACAGTAAGCTTACATATGATTTTGCCGAAGCTTTCTATCATGAAGACAGCATTACAAATTCCGATGGTGAGAAAGATGTTTTTTTCTCAGTAAAGCTGCTTGAACGTCTTGCCGGCTATTACCGCGAAAAACATGATCTTCTGCGTCTTCTTCCGGTACTTGATAAATTAGGTTCAATGTATATTTCCACGGTAAAACTATTCTATGAAGAGAACTATCTAAAAGGATTGGGCTGTTTCAAGGAAATTCTTGAGTATAAATCAAACTACAACCTTATCCCGGATGTTTCAGTCAGAAGCATCTTCTTTGATGCATATTATAATCTCTGCTGTGTACTTCCCATAATAGATACAAAGGATACCATCTCCGCTTCAGCCTCTCTCGACTATCTGTTGGAGGTTCTTACATTTTATAACTCTCCTCTTGTTCAAAAGATAGACAGCGGAGTTGAAGATATAAGATTATGTATTCAGAGGATTAAAGAAAACTGGCTTTGGATAGAATACCGTATTGACAGTGCAGATCTTGATACCAGAATGGCCTTCATTAAAGTAGCTCATGATGTATATGAGGAATCAATACATAAGACCAATCATGATCTTTTAAAAATCCCTGTTTCTACTATTCTTTCGTATCAGCATGCTCTGATACTCGAAGGCTCAACTTCTTATATAGACGCAGTTAATTATTTAACTGATTTCTATTATAAGAAAAAAGCTGCCGAACAGCCGCTTTCTGAGACACAGTCTCTTAATCTGGATGATTTTTATTTCGAGACACGTATACCGATCACCCTGATAAAATGGCTGGATAAAATAGATATTCTTTCAGATATGTGTGAATCTATGAGAAAAAAACTCATGGATGAGCTTAATTCCTATTACATATCTCTCTCAAAAAACAGGATTTACTCTCACATCATATTTGAGTCAGTCTGTGACTGGTGCTTTTTTGCAATTAAGTATATAAATGGGATTAATGAAAAAGAAAATTTTCTTATAGATATGCTTGTAAACAGACAGCCTCAGACTTTCTTTGACGCATATCTGACCTCCGATCTTGCAGCACTGATAACCGAAAGCCTTTATATGCAGAAACCGGTGCTTCTTGCTTCAGTAGAAAACTACCTTAAAAGCTATGGCAGACCAGCCGGAAGGCTCGATGTTATAAGATTTGTCAGAAAATGTGCCCTTTTTCATGATGTCGGTCTCAATCGAATAAGCAGGATCCATGGAATTCAGTATAGAGAACTTAATGAAGATGAACTTACCATCATACATAAGCATACCTTGCTTGGTGCTTCGCTTTTTACCGGAGACCTTGCAATATATCATGATCCCGTGATAGGACATCATAAGTTTTATGATCAGTCGGATGGTTATCCGGAAGACATTGATATGTCAAACTCTCCATTAAGGATAGTATGTGATATCCTTGCTATATGTGATACTCTAAATTCAGGAACTGACTATATAGGAAGATGTTACAAAGAACCCAAAGATTTTTCAATCATTCTTTCGGAACTTATAACGCTGTCCGGAACCAGATATAATATCAATATCGTAAACCTTTTTCTTGATGATATGGATCTTTCCTGTAAAGTTGACAGTCTTGTATCAAATGACAGGATCAAGACCTATCGTGATTATCATGTTAGATATTTCAATAAATCTACAAAATAAATTTTCCAAGGAGGACTATTTTAAATGAATTCAACAGTCGACACAAAATGTGTACAGGCAGGTTATACTCCCAAGCAGGGTGAACCGCGCCAGTTACCCATCTACCAGAGTACTACCTTCAAGTACGATACGAGTGAACAGATGGGCAAACTTTTTGATCTGGAGGCATCAGGCTATTTCTATACACGTCTTCAGAATCCCACCAATGATCTCGTTGCAGAAAAAATCGCTGCTCTTGAAGGCGGTGTAGCCGCTATGCTTACATCTTCAGGACAGGCAGCCAATTTCTATGCGGTATTCAACATCTGTGAGAACGGCGATCACTTTATTTCTTCCTCTTCAATCTATGGAGGTACATATAATCTTTTCGGCGTTACTATGAAAAAGATGGGTATAGAATGTACTTTTGTTGATAACGACATTTCTGACGAAGAATTAGAAAAGCTTATACGTCCAAATACAAAATGTATCTTCGGCGAAACCATCACAAATCCTACCGTAAATGTTTTTGATATTGAAAGATTTGCAAATGTGGCTCACAAAAACGGCATTCCGCTTATTATGGACAATACCTTTGCCACACCGGTCAATTGCCGTCCCATCGAATGGGGTTGTGATATAGTAACCCATTCCACTACCAAGTATATGGACGGTCAGGCAGTTTCCGTCGGCGGTGCAATCGTTGACAGCGGTAATTTCGACTGGATGGCTCATGCGGATAAGTTCCCCGGTTTATGTACTCCGGATGAGAGCTATCATGGCCTTACATATGCTACCAAGTTCGGAAAAGCTGCATATATTACAAAAGCTACTTCACAGTTAATGCGTGACCTTGGTTCAATCCAATCCCCGATGAATGCTTTCTATATTAATTTAGGTCTTGAAACTCTTCATGTACGTATGCAGAGACACTGCAGCAATGCCCTTCAGGTAGCAAAATTCCTTGAGAGCAATGATAAGATTGCCTGGGTTCACTATCCTGATCTTGAGAATGATAAATCTCATGCACTTCAACAGAAATATCTCCCCAAGGGTTCATGCGGAGTTATTGCTTTTGCTGTAAAAGGTGGAAGAGACGCTGCCATAAAGTTCATGGATAAGCTCAAATTTGCTTCCATCGTTACACATGTAGCCGATGCTAAAACCTGTATTCTTCATCCTGCAAGCCATACTCACCGTCAGCTTAGCGATGAGCAGTTAAGAGAAGCCGGGGTTGATCCGGATCTCATCCGTTTTTCGGTTGGTATCGAAGATGTAAATGATATTATTGCCGATCTTAAACAGGCTCTTGAATAATTATGTAAAATATAAAGCCGGAAGAAACATAAAATCTGTTTCTTCCGGCTTTTTTCAATGTCACCTATAAAACGCCTTCAGCGGTTAGATTACTCTTTTTGATTTTACATGAACCTTAGAGTTACATCTCTTTATATAGTCATCTATGCTAACAAAATCATCTGCATGAACAACCCGCATAAATGCAAGGAAAAATGTCATATCAAAATTCTTTACTTCGTCTATCATTAATTCCATGGCATTGTCCTTCTCAAAAGCCGGTCTGTAAGGACGTTCGGATACAAGCGCCGCGTAAACATCACATATTCGTAATATTCTTGAGCCCACAGGTATCGCTTCACCTTTTATATTGTCCGGATATCCGGAACCATCATAATTCTCATGATGATGGAGAATCATATTCCTGAATTCCTCATCACCTATACCCTTCTTGCTCAGGAAATTGTAGCCTAAAGTCGGATGTCTCCGGACGTACTTTATCTCCTCAATTCGCAGTACACCTTCCTTACGTCCGTAAAGAAGGTTACCGATCTGAAGCTTTCCTATATCATGAACTATACCTGCATCGGCTATTCTGCCTCTGAAGTCAGCATCAAACCCAAGTTCTTCTGCAAGTCTCAAAGCAAGGTTCGCCACAAGTACTCCGTGGTCAATGGCCTCCTCACTGTCTTCCATTGCAGCCTTTTCAACTTCCTCGTCCGTCACAGTCTCATTTTTTAATGCTACATCCTCAGGACTGAAGAGGCTTAAGAGTTCTTTTTTCCCTCTGTACATTCTTAAAATCCCTCATTATATGCGTTTTTCTTACGTTCGATCATTTCATCTATTCTGCCTATATATTCGGAAACATTCTTCACATTTTCCACTCTTCCGAATCTTCTTCCGTTAGTTCTGTTCTTATCGGTGAACTTTGAAGAAGCCCCCGCTCCAAGAGCAAGTATCATCTGTACTTCTTCCATGATAAGGATATTGTAAAGACCTTCTTTACCTGTCCTGGCATACCCGATATTTTCAAGGTTTTCGGTCATTTTTTTCTGTCTGTACAAGTAGTAAGGCTCATAGCCTCTTGCCATGCAGTAATCAGCAGCATATTCTACCATTTCTCCGACATCCGAAGCCCTTAGGTTACTGTACATCTCTTTTTCCGTCACCAGCTTTGCGGCACGTTTTAATGCCAGTGTATGAACTGTGATGGAATCAGGTTCCAGTTTTCCAACTTCATTAAGCGTATATTCCATATCCGAAAAACATTCTCCTGACAATCCGGCGATCAAATCCATATTTATATTGTCAAAACCTGTTTTTCTCGCGAGGCAAAAGGCTTCCACTGTCTGCTCAACAGTATGCTTTCTTCCTATAATATCAAGTGTTTTCTGCCTCATGGATTGGGGATTTATCGAAATTCTTGTAATCCCCTCTTCTTTTAGCATTTTCAGTTTTTCTTCATCAATGCTGTCAGGTCTTCCGGCTTCCACTGTAAATTCAAGCACATTGCTCATATCAAAACAGTCTTTCACCTTACGTATAACCGATCTTAACTGTTCTAAAGAAACAGCAGTCGGCGTACCGCCGCCAAAATATACCGTTTGCAGTTTTTTATCTTTCAAAATACCGCTCATCTCTTCTGTTTCTTTTAAAAGAGCATTAATATAATCGCTGACCAGTGTTCCCGATCTATCTATCAGCATAGAACCAAAAGAGCAATAGTTACATATGCTCGGGCAGAAAGGAAAACCGACGTAAAGACTGTATCCGTTTACATAATCAATATTTTTCAAAAGCTCAAATTCTCTTTGGGCTACTTTTAATGAAAGTCCTGCTTTTTTGGTAGAACACAGATATTCTTTTTCCATAAATGAAGTATCTGCCTTATCTCCGTTTTTCAGCTTTTCAAACATAAGTTTAGTAGGACGTACACCTGTCAGTATTCCCCATGGGAGTTCCTTTCCCGTCTTTACGGACAGCACTTTGTACAGAGCTCTTAAAAGCTGATTTTTATATGCCCTCTTCTTTCTTTTCTCATAGGACATATGCTCATCCGGAATATCTTCATATGAAAAAATTTCTTCGGCCTTTTTCTCCCCATCGGAATATATAGAAAAACCTGACTCCTCCAAATTTAGATCAATACGGTAACCCGTATCTGTGACGTCCAACGTGCTGTCTGCTTCTTTTTCCGATTTGTTAACTTCTGTTACTATTTCATCACGTGGAAAAAAGGACCTTATAATAGGTCCTATATCCTGCGTAAGATCAAGCCCTGAAATACTTACTTTCACTTGCAATATCAGTTGCCTCCCCATGCCCCGGATAGCATACGGTACTCTCCGGAAGTGATATAAGTCTGTGTATTATAGAAGCATATAATTCACTTTCGCTACCCGTAGGAAGATCCGTTCTTCCCATTCCTGATTTAAACAGAGTATCTCCGCTGAAAAGGATTCCCTCCTTTTCAAAATAATAACATACACTGCCATGAGTATGGCCGGGAGTAAATATTGTTTTAAAAGCCATACCAAAATCAGCTATTACTTCACCGTCTTCTATCAATCTGTCCGGCACAACCCTAACAGGCCGCCTTACTCTTTTTGATACATTTAGATCGTCATCCGCCAAAAGAACTGCTTCACCTTTACCGGCATAAACCTTTGCCCCGGTCAGTTCTTTTAATTCATTTACACCCGTAATGTGATCAAAATGTCCGTGTGTCAATAAAATTGCCGCACAGCTTAGCCCAAGCGTTTTCAATTTTTCAAATACTGATCCCGCACAATCTCCGGGATCGATCACATATGCTTTTTTTATTTCCGGATTCCAGACAATATAGCAGTTTACCTGCATAGGTCCCAGCATCATATGTACTAATTCCATCTCAACCTCCCATAGCCCTGTCAACAGCGATGACACTTTCAACATTGCGCAGTTTTGAGATGATAGTGTTGAGCGTTTCGGTATCCTTTATATTGAAACTTACTGTTATAGTAGCTGTATCCTGCTTTCCGGCCCTTGCATTAACGGAAGAAATGGTTATATTGTTTTCTGTCAGGACTTTGGATACTCCGAGTAGAACTCCGGGTCTGTTCTTAGCATAAATATTTACTTCAGCCAGGAAAAGTTTATCTTCTTTATGATCTTCTTCGGTATTCCATTCAAGAGGCTGTAAGCGTTTCCTTTCCATTTCAGAAAGCGAAAGAATATTATGACAGTCACTCCTGTGAACGGATACTCCTCTTCCTCTCGTTGTAAATCCGACTATTTCATCGCCTCTTACCGGAGAACAGCACTTTGAAAAATGAACTGCAAGATCGTTTGCTCCCTGCATTATCACGCTGCCTTTAACAATAACCTCAGGTTTTTTGGCACGTTTATCCGGCATACTCTCAAGAATTTCTTCATCTGTCATCTCATGAGGATGCTGTTTGTTATATTCATCCTGAAGGCGAGCAAATACCTGACCTTCTTTCAATGCTCCATGCCCTATTGAAGCATAGATATTCTCCCAGTCTTTATATCCGTATTTCTTAAGTACAACATCTATATACTCAGGTTTTAAAAGATCTGAAGGCTGAACTCCCTTCGACTTACAAAGAGCAATAAATACATCTTTTCCACGCTGGATATTATCCTCACGATTTTCCGTTTTAAACCATTGATTTATCTTGTTCTTCGCCTGAGTGGTCTTTACTATCTTCAGCCAGTCAAGAGATGGTCCTTTAGAATTGGCTGATGTTATAATCTCTATCTGATCGCCATTCTGAATTATATAGTCGTTCGGAACCATCTTATTGTTGACACGGGCTCCGATCATCTTGTTTCCGACAGCACTGTGTATACTGTAAGCAAAATCTATAGGCGTTGAACCTACAGTCAAATTCTTTACGTCTCCAGTAGGGGTAAAACAGAATACGCTTTCAGAGAACAGATTAAGATCATCCTTAAGAAGCATAAGGAATTCCTTGTTATCGGAAAGATCCTGCTGCCACTCTAAGATCTGTCGAAGCCAGGTAAGTTTTGCCTCCTCAGAGTCAGGACTCATCTTTCCTTCGGGATCAACCTTGTATTTCCAGTGTGCAGCAATACCGTATTCAGCTGTACGGTGCATATCAAAAGTTCTTATCTGTATCTCGAACGGCTGTCCGCTATGGCTGATAAGCGTAGTATGAAGAGACTGGTACATATTGGGCTTGGGCATCGCTATATAATCTTTAAAACGCCCCGGTATCGGCTTATACATTTCATGTATAACGCCAAGCGCTGCATAACAGTCTTTTATATCATTAACAATTATTCTCACTGCAAACAGATCATAAACCTGGTCAAGGGTTTTATTCTGAGTCACCATTTTTTTATAAATGCTGAACAGATGCTTTACTCTTCCGTTTACTTTTGCATCAATGTTTGCATCTTTTATGTGATTACTTACTTCTTCGGTTATCTCATGAATAAAATCTGCCTGATCTGCGAGCTTTTTGGATACGTTTTCAGAAAGCTCCTTATATACATTCGGTTCAATGTACTGTAATGACAGATCGTCCAGTTCTATCTTTATCTTAGATATACCGAGTCTCTGTGCTATAGGGGCATAGATATCCATTGTTTCTCTTGCTTTTTCGTACTGTTTATGGGGCGGCTGATACTTCAGCGTACGCATATTATGAAGTCTGTCCGCAAGCTTTATCAATATAACTCGGATATCCTTTGCCATGGCAAGGAACATTTTTCTTAAATTTTCAGCCTGAAGCTCAACTTTATCGGCAGAATAATTTAGTTTTGTAAGTTTTGTTACACCATCAACAAGAAGTGCTATTTCAGCTCCAAACTCTTTTTCAAGCTCTTCCTGAGTAACGACCGTATCTTCTACTACATCATGAAGTATACCCGCTACTATACTCTCTATGTCCAATTCAAGATCGGCAAGTATCAGAGCAACGCATACCGGATGAATGATATACGGTTCACCTGATTTTCTTTTCTGATCCTTATGTGCATCATAGGCAAGCTTATAAGCCTTCTCAACCAGATCAAGATCCGAAGAAGGATGATATTGGAGTATTCGTTTTTTCAGTTTTTCATAGAGAATTTCAGGATCTGTAAAATCAGCCGGAATCTCCATCATAGGTTTACTAACATCCATAATCTTACCTCTGAAACTTTTGAGGTTATCCCTCTGCAGAAAAGACATACTTTGTGATACTGTGGAATTCTTCTCCCGCCTTAAGAAGCGGTGAATCAAAATTGTTCTGGTTTATAGCATTAGGGAAAAACTGTGTTTCAAGACAAACTCCGTATCTCTTTGAGTATGTAGCCCCATTTTTACCCTTCATTTCTTTAATAAAGTTTCCTGCATAAAACTGTATGCCGGGAAGGTCAGTATAAACTGTCATGCATCTTCCGCTGACATCTTCCGAAAGAACAGCTGCTTCTGCCAGTTCGCCTTTTTTCTTATTAAGGACATAATTATGGTCATATCCTCCTCCAAAGCGAAGCAGTTTAAAATCATCGTCAATTCTTTCTCCTATAACTTTCGGTTCAGTAAAGTCAAACGGTGTTCCTGCGACCTTGAATACTTCTCCGGTAGGAATACTCTCGTGATCGGCCGGTGTAAAGAATAAAGCATCCAGCTTAAGCTTATGGTTCATTGCTGTTCCCGAAGCATGTCCCGCAAGATTGAAATAGCTGTGATTTGTAGGGTTATATACAGTATCCTTATCCGATTTTGCGAAATATTCTATCTCAAGTCCGTTCTCTTCAGTAAGTCTGTAAATAACATCTGCCTCAAGATTTCCGGGGAATCCCTGATCAAGATCGGGGCTGAAGAGGCTGAACTTTACTGCATTTTCTGATTCTAAAACTTCCCCCTTAAAAAGTCTCTTGTTAAAACATTTCATAAAATCACTGTGGAGATTATTATGATCGTTATCATTCTTTTCCAGGGTATATACTTTACCGTTTATACTAAATTCAGCATTTGCTATACGATTTGCGTTTCTTCCGATAGTACTTCCGAAAAAGCATGGATTTACTTCATAGGAAGCAACATCATCATATCCCAGTACTATATCGTCAGTCTTTCCGTTCTTATCCGGAACATACAGAGCCCTGAGTATTGCTCCGTAATCAATAACCTCTGCAGATATTCCCTTTGAATTTGTAATTGTGTATAGAGTTACCTTTTCTCCTGTCTTGGTCAGACCGAATTCTTTAGATGTTATACCCATGCTGATGTCCTCCTAATATGACTTTTTCAACTACTTAAATAGACATTATATCAAAAACATAACAGATTTACAATATTTTTTTCAGGTTGTTCACTCACTGACCCGTCTTTTATATGTAAGGAACTTAAATTCCATATCGAAACAGGTCTGCTCCTCGCCTTCTTCAACGCATTCCCATTCCTCATCCTTATCAAGATTCGGAAAATATGCATCTGCTTCATATGAATAATTTATTTTTGTAATTATAGCAGTATCACATAATGGAAGAAATTCATGATAAAGGCTTTCTCCGCCAATGATAAAAACATCATCGGTATCTACATCCTTAATGAGTTCCAACAGTTCTTCCTTACTGTGAACTACTTCTGCCCCTTTTACCTCATAATCGGGATTCCTTGACAGTATGATATTCCTTCGTTGTACAAGCGGTCTTCCCCCGGGGAAAGTCTCCATTGTTTTTCTTCCAAGTACAACTACTCTGCCCAAAGTCAGCTTTTTAAAATTCATCTGATCGGCTCTAATGCTTGCAAGAAGTCTGCCTTTATAACCGATGGCCCAGTTATTGTCTACTGCTGCTATAAGTTTCATGATATAATTCTCCTTTTGCCGATTTTTTGTCAATTTGGGTCAATGTCACCTTGAAAACGCATCTAGCGTTTCCTCGGTAACAAAATGATGCTATGCTAAGAGGTGGGGGATATCTTCAATTTTGTTATATAGCAATAGGAATGTTTGTCACCTGTTCCCCGTATTGATAATTATCAAGACGTACATCATCTTTTGTAAACGAATAAAAGTCCTTCTTATCGGGATTTAACCAGAATAAAGGAGCCGGATATGTCGGACGCTCTATAAGTTCCTTAATAATATCAATATGTCTGTCATAAATATGTGCATCTGCTATTACGTGGACAAATTCTCCGGGCTGCATATCACATTCCCTTGACAGCATATGAACGAGAACAGCATACTGGCATACATTAAATGCATTTGCGGCCAGAATATCCTGAGAACGCTGGTTAAGTATAGCATTAAGCACCAGTTTCCCGCCTCCTGCGGGTTTTGTTACATTGAACGTCATAGAATATGCACATGGATAAAGCATCATATCACACAGATCCTGATGTACATATATATTTGTCATGATCCTTCGGCTGAAAGGGTTATTTTTCAGATCATAGATAACCCTGTCAACCTGATCGAACATTCCTTCCTTATACTTGTGCTTAACTCCAAGCTGATACCCGTATGCTTTTCCTATGGTTCCTTCTTCATCTACCCACTGATCCCAGATATGGCTTCCGAGTTCACTTACTTTATTTGATTTCTTCTGCCATATCCATAAAATCTCATCTGTAGCTGTTTTTATAGGAACTTTCCTCAGTGTCATGGCCGGGAACTCCTTAGACAGATCATACCGGTTTACAACACCGAATTTTTTTATGGTATAGGCCGGGGTTCCATCCTCCCAGTGAGGACGGACTTTTTCATCCTCTGTACTTGTACCGTTTTCCAAAATATCTCTGCACATTTTTATAAATAAATCATCTGCTGCACTCATTCTTTCCCATCCTTTTTCATTTAGGTTCAACCACTAAGACGGCTCTGCGATCGACCGGTTTTCCCGGTCAATCACATAACCGTCCCATGATTGACATGATTAAATTGTAACCGTATCGGTATTAAATTTCTGCGAATTTCTTAATATTTGACGCATTGGCATATTTTGTACGATGTCCGTCAGTCTGTACTACAAGTGTAGGCGCTGCCATTATTCCCCATTCCTTAGCAAGCTCGGGATTTTCTTCGGCATCAACAACAGTATACTCTTTTCCGTCAAGATACTGCTTAGCAAGTCTGCAGTTCGGACAGGTCTTGGTAGTAAAGAGGTATAATCCGTCTCCGGTAAGTTCCTTAATCTTGGATGATTCCACATCAGCCTTTGTAAAATCAAGAGGTTCTGTATTTTTATCAAGGTTAACGGCTATATCATCCGAATCATAATTGCAGCAGCCTGCTCCGATAGAATAACGGTTAGATTTTTCAAGTGTGTACGTTGTTCTGTTCTTATACTCCTGAGATTTTCCTGCGTTCCAGTTCTGAACAGGTCTGTAATATCCGGTTATTCTTGAATAAACCTCAGCGGGATCGCCGCAGATAGGACACTTAAACTGTTCTCCTGTCAGATACCCATGCTTCTTACAGATGGAGTATGTAGGCGACATAGTGTAATAAGGAAGCTTATAATTCTCTGCGATTGTACGTACAAGCTTTGCTGCTGACTCCCATGAAGGAAGTTTTTCGCCGATAAATGCATGGAATACTGTTCCTGATGTATAAAGAGTCTGTAAACGATCCTGAATATCAAGGGCAGCGAAAATATCCTCTGTAAACTCAACAGGAAGGTGTGAGCTGTTTGTATAATAAGGAGTATCGCCCTTTGCACCTGCGGTCCTGATATCGGGCCAACGCTTTCTGTCATGCTTTGCAAGACGATAGCTTGTGCTTTCTGCAGGTGTAGCTTCAAGGTTATAAAGATCTCCATATTCTTCCTGATAATCGGAAAGTCTTTCTCTCATATGATTCAGAACATCTACAGTAAAGTCCTGAGTTTTTGTATCGGTAAGATCTTTTCCAAGCCACTTGGCATTAAGTCCGACCTCATTCATTCCTACAAGACCGATAGTCGAGAAATGATTTGAAAATGTTCCGAGATATCTCTTAGTATAAGGATAGAGACCTTCCTCAAGAAGTTTTGTAATAATCTCCCTTTTAACCTTAAGTGAACGGGCAGCAAGATCCATCATACGGTCAAGTCTCTTATAAAACTCTTCGGGAGTCGCGGAAAGATATGCAATCCTGGGCATATTTATTGTAACTACGCCAACAGAACCTGTGGATTCACCTGAACCGAAGAATCCGCCTGATTTCTTTCTGAGTTCTCTTAAATCAAGACGAAGTCTGCAGCACATGGAACGAACATCCGAAGGCTCCATATCTGAATTGATATAGTTCGAGAAATAAGGTGTACCGTATTTTGCTGTCATTTCAAAGAGAAGTCTGTTATTCTCTGTATCCGACCAGTCAAAATTCCTTGTGATCGAATATGTGGGAATAGGATACTGGAATCCACGGCCGTTAGCATCACCTTCGATCATTATCTCAAGGAATGCCTTGTTTACCATATCCATTTCCTTCTTACAGTCCTTATAGCAGAAATCCATCTCTTTTCCGCCGATAATACAGGGAAGTTCTGCCAGATCGTTTGGAACGGTCCAGTCAAGAGTAATATTAGAAAATGGAGCCTGTGTACCCCAGCGGCTGGGTGTATTTACTCCGTAAACGAAGCACTGTATACACTGTTTTACATCATGATATGACATGTTGTCATTCTTAACAAAAGGAGCAAGATATGTGTCAAAGGATGAAAACGCCTGAGCTCCGGCCCATTCATTCTGCATGATCCCGAGGAAGTTAACCATCTGATTACACAGTGTGCTTAAGTGCTTTGCGGGAGACGATGTGATCTTTCCGGGGATACCGCCCAATCCTTCTTTTATAAGCTGTTTTAAAGACCATCCTGCACAATATCCGGTAAGCATGGACAGATCATGAATATGAATATCAGCATTACGATGTGCGTTTGCTATCTCCTGATCATAAATCTCCGAAAGCCAGTAGTTTGCCGTAATAGAGCCTGAATTGTGAAGGATAAGTCCACCTACTGAATATGTAACAGTGGAATTTTCCTTTACACGCCAATCCTCTTCTTTTACATAGCTGTTCACCAGTTCCTTATAATCAAGGATGGTGGACTTCATGTTTCTGATCTTCTCACGGCTCTTTCTATATAATATGTAAGCTTTTGCTACTTCATTATACCCCGTTTGATTCAGAACCTCCTCAACGCAGTCCTGAATATCTTCTACATTTACACATCCGTCCTTAATTTTGGTTTGGAAAGCAGATGTAACTCTTAATGCAAGAAGATTTATTATATCATCATTATAAAGTTGTTCTGTGGCATTGAATGCCTTTTTGATGGCGTTGGAAATCTTAGACAGATCAAAATCCGCAATCTCGCCATCTCTTTTTGTTACACTGAAATTGGTCATTTCCTTCTCCTCCGGTATAATCCTCGAATAATTTTCTTTAAGGGGCACTAATCGCGCCGACGTAAATTATTGTAACAGATGATTAAAAAGAAGTCAACACCAAAATACAATATAAAGATATTTTTTTAGGGAGTAAACACAAGATATTGTGTTTACTCCCTATTTACGCTATTTTACGGATTGTCCTGTGAAATTCCTATTCTGTTTTCAAGATACTTCTGTTCTTTATAAGCCATCCTGTCATCCGGACAATGTTCCAGATAAACCCCGAGTAACTTATATGCTACCTCCATCTTGCCTTTTCTCTCGGCAACAATGATCTTAAACTTTAGTATTTCATTATCCGAAACATTTTTATTCTCAGCGGCCTGAATATATTTTTCAGCGAGATCAAAATAATAGTTACTGTCCTTATCCCATTCTACCCTCGAAGAGATGTCGGCAGCTTTTAAAACCATAGGAAGTATTTCGCTGTAGTCATCTATATATGAAGAATGACCGTTCAGATAGCCCACGACTTCATCTACAAGGGAAAGTACATCGGTAGAACTCTTTTCCGCCAGACGCATACCGTAGATATAATTATACTCGTCCATGGCATAGTCCTTTAGCCCGATGATTTTTCTTTCATCAGCCTCCCACAGATCCCATTCTTTCTTTGTCCAATAAAGATCCGCACGCATCCTGTAAGATTTCACATCAGCATTTCCCGCTTCTATCGATGCAGTTATCATTTTGATGAGTTCATCGGTATCATATACAGGATCTTTAGCAGTACCTTTTCCCGTCTCTTCACTGTCGTTCATAAGTCTCCAGGCCAAAGCTACAGCATCTGCTTTAAACTGAGCGCTCTGTGTTTTGTCATTTATGGTATCACCAAGCTCTCTCAACATAACAAGGGCTTTTTCGTAATCGTTTTCTTCCATATAGATTTTCAGCAATCCACGTCTTACAGCTTCACCGGTTGCAGGTTCACTGTCAAAATAATTACCATAGGTATTGTTCTGATTTATCATCAGCTCAAATAATGCCTTTGCCCCTTTGGTATCTCCTGCTTTCAGCTGATTAAACGCGTATCCCGAAAACACGGTAATGGATTTCTCTCCGTTACGTATAGCTCTTAAGAATGAAGTTTCCGCATCAGTATAATTGCCTTGTTTAAAAAATTCCGCAGCATCGTTAAGATATACATCTTCTGAAGCACAGCCTGCAAGTGAAAATAAACATAAGACAATTATCAGATACAGACAAAACTTAACTCCGTAAACGGATTTATCATTTTTTAGCTGCATTTTCAGCGTCCTCTCTTCTGATCTGTCCTCTCTTTATCTTACCACCGAGAGTCTTTGGAAGTTCAGAAACATATTCTACGATTCTTGGATATTTATATGGAGCTGTGTTATGCTTTACATGATTCTGAAGTTCCTTTGTAAGTTCCTCAGATGGAGTATATCCTTTTGCCAAAACGACGGTAGCCTTTACAACCTGTCCTCTTACCGGATCCGGAGCCGCCGTAATAGCACATTCCACTACTGCAGGATGAGTGATCAGTGCGCTTTCTACTTCGAACGGTCCTATACGATATCCACTGCACTTTATAACATCGTCATGACGGCCTACAAACCAGTAATGTCCGTCGCTGTCACGCCATGCAACATCCTTAAGATTATATGATCCGCAGCCTACTGCTTCCTTAGTCTGCTTTTCATCCTTGTAATATCCTACAAAAAGACCGATAGGATAGTTTTTGTCGAGATCCGCTACCGTAATCTCTCCTTCTTCTCCGTCTTCAGCTTCATCACCATTTGAATTTATAAGTTTTATATTATAGATAGGTGAAGGTTTACCCATCGATCCGGCCTTCGGTTCAAACCACGGGAAATTTGCAAGAAGTACGGTACTTTCAGTTTGTCCGAATCCTTCAGCTATTGTCTTTCCGGTAAATCCGCGCCATTTATTTACTACCTCCGGATTAAGAGGTTCACCCGCTGTACACCAGCGTTTAACACTTGAAAGATCAAAGGACGCAACATCTTCCTGAAGCATAAAACGATACATGGTGGGCGGGGCACAGAATGTGGTAAGTTTATACTTTTCTATAACTCCAAGGAGCTTTTGCGGATAGAACTTCTTCATATCATAACAGAAAATAGTCGCTCCGCAGATCCACTGACCATATATCTTTCCCCAGCCAAACTTAGCCCAGCCGGAATCGGAAACACTCATGTGAAGCTTGTTTTCCTCAACGCACTGCCAGTATTTGGCGGTTACTATATGCCCTAAAGGATGCATATAATTATGACATACCATCTTAGGCATACCTGTGGTACCGGAAGTAAAATATATCTGCATAATATCATGATTATGCGTTCTTTCTTCTCCCTGAGGTCTTTCTAAAACCTCACTCTTTCCTTCCATACCGTCATGCAGATTCAGCCATCCGTCTCTGTGACCGTTTGCAAGAATAATATATTTTATTTCAGGTACTTCTTTTAATGTATTTTCTATCTGTTCAACAACAAAATCATCATCAAGAGCTATAAATGTCTCGATATTTGCGGCTTTTGCACGATACACCAGATCATGTGTTGTAAGCTGCAATGTACCCGGAATAATCGTAACTCCAAGTTTAATAAGTGCTGTTGCGCATATCCAGTATTCATAACGGCGTCTTAATATCATCATGACTACCGAACCTTTTTTCAGTCCAAGTGTTTTAAAATAATTGGCCGCTTTGTTGGATTCCCTTTTCATATCGGCGAAAGTAAATACCCTTTCCTCACCGTCATCATCGCACCATACCAAGCCCTGTTGTCAGGCTTTTCTTCAGCCCATCCGTCCACTATATCAAATCCGAAATTAAAATCCTCCGGAACATTTACTTTATAATTTGCCTTAAAATCCTCGTACGAATCAAATTCCGTACGAGGAAGAAACTTCTCTAACATGATATGTCCTCCTAACAATCCTTAAAATGTAATAACCTGCACCGGGACATGATACTTCATATCCTTAAATGCCCAATCAATCCCAATGTCGGGAATAAGCCCTAAGACCGTATAACACATGTCCAAAAACATGATTCGCTCTCAGGTCTGTCACACCTCGGTTATCACCGTAAGGAAAGTGGCAGGTTCATCTCCGCCGCAACGCTGTCCGTGCGGAATATTCGGATTAAAATATACGCTGTCGCCTTCTTCAAGTACTATGTCCTTCGTTCCGATCACTACAATAACTTTTCCCGAAAGACACATATTAAACTCTTCGCCTTTATGTGTAACAAGATCTACGGGTTTATCCGAAGGGTCGATAGTAACTAAAAGAGGCTGCATGATTTTTTTTGTAAATCTGTAAGCAAGATCTTTAAAATAATATCCTGGAATACGGTCTATTACCTGACCCTGACCTTTTCTTACAACATGATAAGTATCAAGTTTTGCAGATTCTCCGGTAAGTATTTCTGCAAAATCAACATTACATAATTTAGATATCTGATAAATCGTGCTGATGGGAACATTCTTTCCTGTAGATTCATATTCCTTGTACGTAGCAATATCCACACCCAGTTCTTTGGCAAATTCTTCCTGAGTATAACCGCAGGCATCCCTCAAACCTGCTATTCTTTCTGCTATCTCTCTGATCTCATCATCCATGAAAAAACCTCCAAGCAACATAATGTATGATAGTATCACCATAATATCATACACAAAAATAAATATCAAGTAACAAGTATAAAAAATAAATACCCGTATGATTAACATACGGGCATAAAACACTAAAACCTAAATCATTTCTTAGAAGTCTTTTTTGCGGGTTTCTTTTCAGCAACTTCTGCTTTTACTTCCTCAACAACAGCTGCAACAACTTCAGCTACTGCCTCTTTCTTTGCTGCGGGCTTTCTGCCGGGCTTTTTCTTTTCAGTTGTTTCTGCCTTCTCTTCAGCTTTTGCTTCTGCCTTTACTGCAGGCTTTCTGCCGGGTTTCTTCTTCTCGGTTGTTTCTGCCTTCTCTTCAGCTTTTGCTTCTGCCTTTACTGCAGGCTTTCTGCCGGGCTTTTTCTTCTCGGTTGTTTCAGTATCTGCAGCTGCATCCTTCTTCTTTCCTGCTGCACTCTTTTTAGCAACGATAAGATCAAACACAGCTACTTTATCAACATTACGTGATACATAAGCATTTCCTAATTCAACTTCATCACTAAGTTTCTTCTTGCCTTCAGCTATAGTAATGATTTCTTCTGCTGAACAAAGAACTTTAAAATCATGATCATAATATTCATAAGGTTCAACAGTGATCTTTCCATCTGCTACTTCGATATAGAAAGCGCCTTCGCCTTCGCCAGTAATATCGACCTGAACTGCAAGATGTTCATCAACAAGTGCTGTGTCAGCCTTTGCATAAGCCTTCTTAACTTTTGCAACAATTTCTTCGTACGTCATAACGCCCTCCGTAAGATTAGATAAAAAAATTTCTCTAAAAATAATATCATTTAATTTCGCAGATGTAAATATACGAGTTTACTAAATTTAATATTTGTTTTTTTATTATTTTTTGCAATAATGCACAATAATACATTCTTTTTTTTACAGTGATGTATTTTTAATTCATTTTTAAATATATATTAATTTATTCATTTATTTATGTTTTCAATCTGCCAGTCAATAGGTTTAATTCCGTTTTGTAATAAAAATTCATTTGTTTTACTGAAGTGTCTGCATCCGAAAAAACCTCTGTGTGCAGATAGAGGACTTGGGTGCGGTGCTTTTAATATCAGATGTTTTTTATTATCCAGCAATTCGGATTTTTTCCCCGCAGGTGCTCCCCATAATAAAAATACAATCGGTCTGTCTTCTTTATTTACCGCTTTTATAATCGCGTCTGTAAATATTTCCCATCCATGCCCCGCATGGGTATTTGCCGCATGAGCTCTTACGGTAAGTACAGTATTTAGAAGCAGCACACCCTGATCTGCCCATTTTTTTAAATAACCGTTGTTGGGAATATAACAGCCTAAATCATCACGTAATTCTTTATATATATTCATAAGTGACGGAGGTATATCATTTCCGGGAAGAACAGAAAAACATAAACCGTGAGCCTGATTAGGTTCATGGTACGGATCCTGTCCTATTATAACAACTTTTACATCCTTAAGCGAAGTATAATGCATTGCATTAAAAATATCACCGGAAGGTGGATATATTACTTTTGTCGAATATTCTTCTTTAACAAATTTATATAATTCGGCATAATAAGGTTTGCTATATTCGCTTTTTAATATTTCTCTCCAATCATTAGTAATCGCAGACATAAATACCTCCCTAAAGAAAAAAGACATGTAACCGTATCCGCGACTACATGTCTTATATTCATAGCTCTTGATTATGCACGCTCAACCTTGCCTGATCTGAGACAGGAAGTACATACATACATCTTCTGTGTTCCGCCTGCTGTCTTAACTCTTACAGACTTAACATTTGTCTTCCACATTCTGTTTGCACGTCTTGAAACGTGGCTTCTTGAATAGCTCAGCTGATGTCCGAATCTATTTTCTTTTTCGCAAATAGCACACTTAGCCATATCAACACCTCCTTAACACTCATATTAGGCTCTTATGCCTCAAACATTCACATTCTATCACAAGAAGAAAATAAATGCAAGCTTTTTTTTGTTTTTAAAAACATACTGTAATATACATGATTTATTCGCTGTAAGTCAGCGAAACAAAATCTGTATAATAATCATTTCCGTAAATATCAGAAATATGTCCATAAATTAAAGAATCATAATCTCCGATATTTTCATAAGTAACCTCAAGCGGCGAATCACCGACTACAACACCGCCTAAAAGATATTCATCATCATATTCGCCTTCATAGGTGTAGAAATCACAAGTGAACTGTATCTTGTCACCCTTAATAAATGAAGTTACATTTCTCTCTGCCTGGGAAGGACCGTCTGCTGAAGAAGCAGGTCTGTATCCTTTGATATATCCGTTCCCATCATGTGCGCCATCCCAGTATAAAATTATTTCTATATCCTTTGTCTCTCCGGTTCTTGCGCTTGTCAGTTGCGCTTTTACAATACCGTATGTGTACCAATTGTCCTCATCTATGGTAACACTGTCCACAGAATAGAACGGAACAACATTTCCGTCTATTGCTACCCAAAGATTATCAAAATCAATGATCAGATTACCATATTCGTCAACAGTATATGCATTATCTTTTCCAAGATCGATATATCCCTCACCGTCATCGACAAATACTCCGATATCAGCTAAAACAACAGCATTCCAGTGATCCTCATCTAGTTCGACAACATATCCGTAATCATATTCCGTCATTTCAAGAAGACCTTCATCATTAACAGGGAAATTAATAATGATATCGGCCTGAGGGATTTCATCATTATACCACTCTTCAGCAGTATAATCTTCTTCCTCTTTTCCGGATTCATATCCTGTCTTGACTTCGATCGGATTTACAGACATTGAACGGTGCCCGCCTGACCTTCCTGAAAGGAAGTTGTTGAAAAATCCGGTACATGAGCTGTTATTCATGCCAAAGCTTTTAAGCATGGCACTCATGCTCTTATAATAGCTCGGATAATCAAACGGGAAATACATTGCCAATCCGTTAGCACCTTTAATATTTGTCTTATGATATTTAACTGCCTGATTAACTGCGGCAATAAGCTCATCAGCTCCTTCAAGTCCGCAATTGTTACAGAAATCGATTATATCGATCTGATCATAATTGCCTTCTCCGAATGTCTTAGTTTTCTTTCTTGCGGCAGAAAGTGTCTTATAACCTCCCGCATATAGTTCGGCATTTCCCTTTGCACATAACTCAGCAAGCTTTTCATAAACTTCTGGAATCTTTTTCAGATCGATAAGGCTTAAGGTTACATCACTTGAACCATTAGAAGCCACAAAATCATCAATTATTATGGAACCTAACTGTTCCATATCAAGTGAAGGATTTTTCTCCAAAGCCTTCAGCCAGTTTGTGTAGTACCAGCCGTATCCGGGTTCCTCTTCTTCTGCAGCGATAAGATAGTCAGCACAGTTTTTTAAAGAAAATGCGGTTTCAATGGTACCCATGAGGCATGCATCAAAGCCTACGAAATCAAAATGTATGCCGCTCTTACCAAGAGCTGAAGAAATTTCATCAATTGAAAGGTCTCCGGAATAATTGTCATCCATACCGAATCCGGCAAGGGTTCCCCCGCCATGATTCCAGAAAATAAATCCATATCTGTCAGCTGGGAAATTTTTAATACTGAAATTAATAAAATCAATTACTTCACTCGGCTCAACCATGCTCTTTCTTTTTGCTTCTTCAAGAATCTGGATGCCTTCGTCAACTACTCTGTACCTTCCGACTTTTCCGGAAGACATTACACTGTTCTGCCATTTTTTGGCTCCGCCGGCTTCTACAATAACATTTATATTGTTTCCGATCTTGGCATTGCACATCTCCTGAATGTCCATAGTTGCACACGCACTGTCAGATTCAAGATTTGATCCGATAATGTAAACCATTATTGTCGCACTTCCGCTTCCGGCTGCAACATTGCTTACATCAGAATATTCAAAATTACTGTCGATACGTTCACTGCCGCTGTAACTCGAACTTCCCCATCCGTAATCAGCAGAATTTCCACCAAGGAACGCATCAAATAACATGCTCATCAGATCGTCATCACTGCTACTGCTGCCGCTGTCACTTGTTCCGCTGCCGTCATCGAGCATGTCAAGGAAATCATCCAGAATACCTTTTTCATCCTCTGTTCCGGTAACAGTACTTCCCTGATTTCCACCGTTCTGAGGAGCGCTTGTCGGAGTGACTGTCTCATCAAGCATTCCACATCCGGCCAAAGAAAACACCGTCATAACAACAACCAGAAATAAGGCTGTTTTTTTGAACAGCCCCTTATAAAGCTTTTTCATTTTCATTCCTTTCCCTGCTCGTTCAAGAACTCTTCACCCTTCTTGACCATTTCTTTTTCATTCTCCTTATCTTTAGGAGACTTCTTAAACTTATCGATTACACCCGGTACCATATCAATAACTTTTGAAACAACATCTGTGCTCTTTACACTTACAAGCTTGCACTGACCATCCTTGATAACCAGTACGGCATTAGGAGTGATCTTTCCGCCCAGTCCGCCGCCGGCACTGTTACTCTTTTTCTCCTCTTTGATAAATGAACCTGCTGCAACGCCAAAACTTACATCTACTAAAGGAACTATCACTGTCCCGTCTTCAAACTTTACAGATTCTCCAACCACTGTCTTGGTCGTGATAAATGAATCCATCCCCTTAAATAAAGAACCCATTGTGTCGTTAAAAGTGTTTTCTGCCATAACTTTTCTCCTTTTAATATATTCTTTAAAAATACTTTACATGTTTTTAAGCTTACCCACCCTCCTGCGGATATGCTTTATATCCTTATTAAACCAGACTTTAGCAGCCGGTATAACAAGCAGTGCCAAAATAATTCTGCCTTTGAGCTTTGCGTCAACCTCTAATCTCTTATTCTCAAAGTCAGGTTCCAGTGAAAAATGATCGTGCCATAGTGCATAAAACAGACAGGCACCTCCGGTAATATATCCGGTTGTCGCCGGATCATCCATGCCAAATGCAACTCTTCCCTCAAGCTTCTTTGGCAGGATACGTTTGATGATAAGGAACAATTTTTCTTTTGCGTAAGAAATGCCACGCCTTACTCTCTTATCGTCTTTCATATCCTTTACATATTCAACCTTCTTATGAATGGCTGCAAGTTTATTGTAAATGTTCTTAATCTTACCTATTATACCTTTCTTTTCTTCATCTTCATCGTCGTCTAATGAATCAAAGGCATCATCTTTACTGCTGTCGGAACTGCTTTCCGAACTGCTTTCGGAAACTGATTTACCGTTATCGTCTTTTTCGTTTGCGGAAGCTTTCTCTGAATCATCGGAATCCTTTTTTTCTTCCGAAATAAGATTCTCGGTTTTCGATTCTTCTGTTTTTGCTTCCTCCGTGCTTATTTTCTCTTGTTTTGGTTTATCCGTTTTTTGATCATCTTTTTCTTCGGACTTCTTCTTTTCGGCCTTCAGCCTTTCTTTTTCTTCCTTTTTTCTCTGTTTTTTCTCTTTTTTCTTCTGCTTTTCTTCTTTCTTTTTTACTGTTTCAGGATCGTTTGAATATATCTTGAACAGTCCGAAAAGTCTTGCTGTAAGAATATATCCCGTGCTGTCAAGTTTAAAACTGACATGTACTATATGAAGCAGCCATGAAACAACTGCTTCGGCTTTAATCGCAAGAGGCTTTTTCTCCTTCTCCGGATTCTCGCCTTCTTCCAGTTCGGCAGTTTTTACCTTGCTCATTAAGGCATCTCTTTTTCTCCTGCTGATAACGTCCTCATTAAGCTCACCTTCTGCCGGATACTCTCCCGAAGCCTTATATCTGATAGGAACAAAACCTACAAGCAACACAACCAGCAGTATCAGTCCAACCAATACCGCTATTATTATTCCTATCACTTTTAAAATTGTAAGAATAACTGTAAGCACAGCCTGCTCCTAACCCGGCTTAAACAACCGCTTAAGCCGTAAATTCCTATTCTATCTGAAATATTCTTTTAATGCTGCCGGATCAAGGCTCACATTTTCTTTCATCAGCTTCATGACAATACTTCCGGCCAACTCCTGAGCCTCATCGGAATTTTGTGCTACACCTATTATCTTGACATTCCATTCTTCTTTCTTAAAATGAGTTGCAGGAAATGTCAGTATATTATAAATATCAAAAAGATCCTTACCGTTTGAATTAAGTGTGATCAGATATGCTCCGAAACGAAGTTTATCGGGTTTTTCAAGCTTTTTCCTGATTTTTTTTAATTTTCTCGGCTTTTCCATCATGGTTTCCGACAGATAAAGCTTATTACTCCATTCTATCACTTTTCATCCTCCACATGACCCGAACGGTTCCTCCGACTTAAAAAACCGGTATCGGTTCAATCCTGCGGGCCATCATCATACAATGAAACAATATTTGAAATGGCCACGTTCTTCTCATGTATATTGCGGCAGCTATCCAGGGATCCTCTGACATAATTCATAACTTCGGTCTTTGAATTAAAGAATACCGGGATAACTGAGAGGCAGGCAGCCATTCTTGCTCTGTTTAGCGCTCTGTCCCCATCTTTAAATCTTTCGGAAAGTTCATTATAGAATTTTTCAAATTCTTTTTCTACATCATTCTCGCTTATCTCATCGTCAGCCTCAGGTTCAAGATCCGCGTAGATTGAATCCGACATCAGCCTTCTCATCTTTTCAAGCCTTTCGGCTTTAGGCTCAAGCTCATCGGTTGAATCAATATATCCCGAAAGCTTGGCTTCATAACGCACAATCCTTTCGGAAAGATCTTCAAGCTTTCCTTCCAGTCCCGACAATATCTTTTCAGCGTTCTCATAATTATCTTCATTCAACTCAGAAGAAACCTTTATAAGTTCAAGCAGTTTTTCTATGTTTCCTCTTTCCGAATCTCTTACTTCCTTACTGCATTTTCCGATAACACAGATATAATTGCATATTCCCGTAAGATTCTCAAGATAATCATATTCCGTTACTATATCTTCTTTATCTCTGTCAGCAAAAACTTCTGCCGGAATTCTGTCCCCCGAAAGACCTGAGGAACTTTCAAGAAGATAAATGCATCTGTCCAGAACATCCTTTCCTGAACCTATGTAAAGTTTCATACCGTTCTTTATAATATCAAAAAACCTGTCCCTGGTCATTCTGACAGGTAATTCATATACTGCCTGTCTAAGCCTGTCATTAACGATATTATTATCTTCATATCCGAATATAAATCTTAAAATTACCTTTGATGCCTCATCGTTATCCGGATAATCAAAGGGTTCATCTTCAAATCCGGAACGTATCTTTACATAGTTGTCAAGTTCCAGACGGTCAATGGCTGCGGTAAGCAGTTCTACTCTTTCGATAAGTTCTTCTCTTAAAGATTCGGCTTTCCTGCCTGCTTCCTCAAGTTCATCAAATTCTTTAAAGCATCTCTCGATCAATTCTTCAAGTCTCTTCCTGAAACCTGCTGCGACCTTATTTCCTGCCGCATGATCGTTTTCCAGATCTTTTTCCTTAAGGCAGTAATAATCCATGGCAAGTTCTGTAAAAGCCATTTCAAAATATGTTTTCTCTAATTTATCTAAAAATATGAGTTCATTTTCGTTTTTCAAAACGTACTCCTTCCTTACAAGAGCAGATTAATATATATGGCATTCGGTGTATATTTCAGGAATTCAGGTCCTCCGATGATACCTGCAAAAACACTGACAAATCCCAATATGCCGAGTCCTATGACTAAAACTGCTCCGACCAGCTGATATGCTTCGGTCTTTTTCACTGATTTAGAAAGGACTGTACATACAATGCACATTATACCCAGATAAACAATACTGTATAAAACGCCTTTTATATCTGCATTCAGAAAACCTGCAATTATACTCAATGGTATAGTATACACGAATATTCCAAAAAAGTCCATAAGAAAAGAAGGAAATCTGTTTCCCGGCAATTCTTTCAGTCTGTATGCAACACCGTTCTCGTATTCCAGGCAAAAACAGTTGCATGAAACAAAAGCCATAAGACACAAAAGCATGGCAAGCATTCCGGTAATCATCTGCCTGTAGATCATGCCGTTTGTTATCTCGCTTTCTTCTATTTTCTGACTGTCCGGATTTCTGTATGTAACATCAAATGAAAATTCAAAAGAAGGATCATTTTTTAACCCGATAACATATGTATTATATGCTTCTTTTGAAAGTTTTTCATTATCACCTACAGAAAGATATGCACGGTAAGCCTTATTCAGACAAATATCATAAAGCATGCTGCCTCCGATGATATCTCCGATAACTACTGACATTCTGTCATCTGTTCCCGAAATAACCGTAACCAGCTCATCATTGTCGGACATACGTACTCTTTCACCATATCCTTCATCAATTATGAAGATACAGTTTATATATCCGTTAAGCAGTTCTTCTTTAAGTTCTTCTTCGGTTCCTTCAGTAACATATACCGCAGCAGTATTTCTTATGCTTTCGGCAAGATCCAGGGCTTCTTTGCTGTCATCCTCAACCACAAGTCCTATGGGAACCGCACTGCGTTCTTCGCTTACACTGGCAAGTCCCAGCAAAAGGCAGAACATCACAAGTGCAGATACCGCATAACACAGGCAGGCCGTCCTATCCCTGAATAATAATTTGATTCTCAATATAAAACGGTTCATTTTATCCCGATCCTTTTAAAAAAATCTAAATCCGGCTGTCTAGTGTCAGATTCCTGTTTCCAGCACAAGCTTAATAAACCAGTATGTAGGCGTGAATTTAGCTATGGCCGCGCACCCCTCGGGAAGATACATAATCGGTATTATCCCGCCGCCTGCTATCGTTGTGAACAGGATAAGCATATTTCCGAGGATCATATATGCCGGTACAGATTTAACAAAATAAGAGATGAGCATGAACAATACACATACAAAAACAATGGCAAGAAGGATAAAACCGATAGCAAGAGGAGGTATTGACAATTCCCCGAGTCCGGAAATAAGTCCAACTGCAACCGTCATGATAACACCATATACCAGAACGAAAGCTGCAAGTCCCGAAAAGAAGATGCTGCTCCTGCTTACCCCGACCGATACAAGACGCTCACCTGCTCTGCCGAGTCTTTCCTTTAAAGCTTTAAGTCCCGCAAATAGTCCCGCATATAATATGATCAATATCATACCGGAATAGATATAATAATTTATCAGGGAAATACCTTCAAATCTGTCTATGGTTTTTCTCTTAAAGAAAGAGTCCTTTCCGAGAGCAGTAAGAACAAGTTCATAAGATATCGAAACATTATTACTCTGTATAATGTTTCCGTCATAGCCTTCCGATCTCATGATATCAGTCAGTCCCTGACAGTTAATCTCAACAGCGGTAATATAATCGGCATATGCATTTGCAAGATTGGTAAGGAGGACTGCTTTGGTCTTATCGGCACTGTTGATAACAGTTTCTATCGGCATATTTATTATATCCGTAAGATTAGCCGTAAAATCCTTGGGGATAATTAAATACATATCAAGTTCACCTCTGTTAAAGGCTTCCTTTAATTCATCCCTGGTACCTCTTACCACTTGAAAATACTGGTTAAATACTTCATTCTCATCAAAATATATTACCAGAAGACTGGATTCTTCAGTCTGATCCTCATCGGCTATACCCATCCGGACAGCCGGTCCCCTGGTTTCCTTTACGCACAATATTACTCCGACCGTAATGATGATTATCAACAGCAGTAGCAATATAAGCATTTTTCTGTCACTGAATATTAGTTTTAAATCCTTGACAAACATTTTAGTGTTCCTTTTCGGTCATTCAATATGCTTGTGGGTATAAAGATGATCGCTGCAATATTCATAATTTCCGTTACACTTACTGCAGAATCTAAACTCCAGCGATTCATCATCTTTCTCGGTCCTTCCGCAAACGGCACATTTATGTCTTGACACATTTCCCGCAGGCCTTAAGACTATAACTTTTGCATTCTCACGATCAGCTCTTGGATGAGATTCCGCAGCACGTTGTGCATTTGCCCTCTTTATGCTCTCCATAAACTGTTTTCTGTATGGATTCTTATAACCTATTCCCTTCTTCTTTAATGAGATATATAGTATCAGGAAATTAAGCATTGAAGCAACTATAGCTATCAGTATTACCACGCCGTAGATCCATGATGACCGGAATGCCTGATATATATCTACTCCCAAAAGCACCGCATATATAATGGCAAGCGATTGTGCTTTAGGCCTCAGACAGAGAAGCACTATCCATACACCGCTTGTAATAAGAGTGATAATACCCGTTTCAGTTCCGTAAGAAAAGGCATGAACAACATCAACCGTAACAGCCAGTACATAAATGACAGAAATGATCATTCCGGTCGATGTCTGAGATCCAAACATACCGAACCTCATCTCGGGAAGGGTAAGTGCAAATCCCAAAAACAGCGTAAGGTTCAGATATCTGAAGCTTACAGCGTAAGGAACTCCATATCCTATCACAGCCAGTGTAAACAGATAAATCCCGACTACAGCTAAAATATTAAATAAAATACCGGAAATATAATACAGATTGAATCTGAAAGTTCCCCATATCTTTTCAAGAGACAGCCCAAGGAAGAAATATACATAGAGCGAAAGTATCGTGCTGAAGATATTATCTGGATTAACAGGCTGGATTATAAAGGTTAGTATTCTCCATACCTGACCCTCGAGGACCTTATCAATATCGAGCATCAGCCATTCCTCATAAAAACTTTCATTTATCATGCCTATTACCGTACCGATAATATACAGCATGATAATATATTTCATAAGTCCGGGAATTGCATACTTTCCGAACTTTTTTTCCATCTTGTCAATCATGGTACCGTTCCGTCCTTCTGATTCTTACATTTTATAAAATTTTTCAAACCTACTCTACCGCCGTAAGCCCGTCTATCTTCGGAGCCACAGTCATAGAATAGTTTGTATAATATACAACAAATCCCGGCTTTGAACCGTTGGGCTTTTTTACATTCTTGCGCTGCAGATAATCTACATCTATCTTAGTTCCTTCAACAGCCTTTGAATAATATGCCGCAAGAGCTGCCGCCTGTTCATATACTCTGTCGGGTAGTTCCCTGCCTTCAGTCTTAACGATCACATGTGAGCCCGCATTCTTCTTTGCATGGAACCACCAGTCCCCGCCGTTTGCAAATTTAAATGTCAGCTCATCATTCTGATAATTATTTTTTCCTACATAAATATGGAATCCGTCCTCTGTAACAAAATGAAGCGGTTTTGATTTTTCCCGGCTCCCTGCGTTACGTCCCGGTTTAGCCGATTTTCCTTGAGAATTTGTCCGCTGAACTCCTTTTTTCCCAAAATGGCCCTTAATATATCCGCATTCTATCAGTTCATTTTTTATAATATCAAGATCATCGTCACACGTAGCCATATCAAGTGCTACTTTGACAGACTCCAAATGTTCGAGTTCTTCTTCAGTCTGGCTTATCTGAATGCTGACAGCCTCAAATGTTCTCTTAAGCTTTGAATACTTCTCATAATATTTCTTTGCGTTTTCAAGCGGAGATATATCGGGATCAAGAGGAACCGTTATATCATTACCGTCATAATAATTATTCAGTACAGCAGATTTTACCCCTTCCTCGATACCATAACCATACGTAGTGAGCAGTTCTCCGTAAAGTTTATATTTATCCCTTTTCTCTGTATCCGAAAGCTGTTTTTTCTGAATATCGTATTTTTTCACAGCCCTCTCAACCGCGTTTGATACCAGTTTCCTTATATCCACCGATTTTTGTTTCATACGGGTCGAGGCGTTCTTTTCAGCATAAAACTTTTCAAGAACCTCACTTATGCTGTCATAATATACTGTTTTTTTGTTTTCACTTCCGGAATATATAGTTAAATCAAGTGCGGCAAAATCAACGGGTGTATCCGCATTATCATGGCTGTCATAAACAATACACGGTTTAAACCGTTCTTCCCGTATCTCATCCATGAAAGCTTCAAATCTTCTATATAAATGGACTGCCATATCCTCTGATAAATCTGCGGCATTTGTATCCATAGCAAAACCTGCCCTAAAAAGCAGTTCATTTGCCATTACGGGACTAAACCCGATCAGATTCATATAAACTGCCTTGGACAACGGCCCCGGGTATCCGCAGATTTTTGAGAGAAAATCACCCTCTGTTATTTCCAAAGGATTTACTTTTCCTTCCTGCCTCGGTATAAAATACGATCTACCCGGCAATACCTCTCTCACGGAACTTACAGCAGCCGATACGTGCTTGATACTGTCAATTATCAGTCCTTCTTCAGTATCCTCGCAAAAAATTATATTGCTGTGCTTGCCCATTATCTCTACTATCAGTTTCTTATGGCAAACATCTCCCATTTCATCAAGATGTTCCAGTTCGAAAACAACCACTCTTTCAAAATCAGGCTGATATACATCCACCACCCTTGCAGATCCGATGTGTTTTCTTAAAAGCATACAGAAATTCGGTGCACTTAACGGTGCTTCCTTCTTGCCAGAACTTAAATAAATAAGCGGAAGACTTGCATCTGCTGAAATAAACAGTCTGTACTGGTCATAATTTTTTATAGTTATGATCAGTTCATCCTTCTCCGGCTGCTGGATCTTAAGGATTCTTCCGCCGACAAGTTTTTCTTTCAAATCTCTTACTATATTTGCTATTACAATTCCATCAAAAGCCATTACATCACCCTGACAAAAAACCTTTAAATGCCTTCAGCACATTCCAGTTAACAAAGCGATGCTCCGCATCTCAATTTTGTTATAAAACATATCCTGCCGGTTTTCTGTCCTTATATACAAAATAATACTTAAATCCTAAATCTTTCAGCATTTCACAGGCCGCATTAAAATCATAAGCCAAATGTACTGCCATATGAGCATCGGAACCTATGGTAATGAGTTCCCCGCCAAGCTCCCTGTACCTTAAAAGAATTTCTCTTTTGGGATGAGCAAATCCCAAACCATATTTTAACCCTGCAGTATTTATTTCCAGTGCAGATCCCTTTTCTATGATCTTTCTTAAAATATAATCAATACGATCTGCAAAATCTGCCGGGTTGTATATTTCTCTTCCGTACAGTCTTTTTAATAACTCCGGATTTGAAAAAACATCCTCTGTATTCTTACCTGAAATATTGTTAAGCCCTTTGGCTTTAATACTTTTTATCGTCGCGTCCGCCGAGACATACCTAACAAGATAGTCAAGATGACCCAGGGAATCAAAACAATCGTAATAAGTGCAGTTTTGAGCAATTGCGTCAAAATATCTGTCAAGACCTTCTTCTGCCGTTCTTCCATACCAATATTCCTCCCAGTAAGGATCTATATCCTCCAGGCAATGTGTCGATCCTATTACAAAATCAAAAGGGTATCTCGTAACCATTTCCCGATATTCATTAAAACATTTTTCCCTAAGATCTATCTCATCTCTAAGACCCGCTTCCAATCCGCATAAGATCTCAATCTGACCCATATATTTTCTCTTAAGATAATCCAGTTTATCAAAATATCCGTCAAGGTCAAAAGTAAAGTCTCCGCCTGATTTTTTAGAACATTCTAAAGGAAAATAAAGATCCATATGATCGGTAAAGCAAATACCTTTTAATCCGAGTTCTATAGCTTTTTCAATAACAGTCTCCGCTTTTTCTTCGGAATCCGTAGAAAATTCCGTATGTAAATGAACATCGTATTCTATCATATCACTTTTCCTTTATAAAAAACATAAAATTTTCATTAAGAGGTTAATCCTTTACAGTATAGCCGCCATTTAACTCCCTGAGTTCGGATACTATCGATTCTGTTTTTTTTGCTGCAAATTCAATTTCCTCTTCAGTATTGTATTTTCCAATGCTTATTCTTATGGAAGAATCAATTTCATAAGCTCCGAGTCCCATGGCTGTAAGTACATGCGAACGTTCATCAAGTCCGCTGCTGCATGCCGCTCCGGTAGAAACACAGATGCCTTCCATGTCAAGTCTTATGGCAAGAGACTGTCCGTTAATTCCTTCAAAAGAAACATTAAAAATCCTGTCTCCCAAGCCATTCTGCTTAGAACCGGGTATCTTTAGCAGTCTTTCCTTAAGTAAACGGCTCATACTGCATACTCTTAATGCATCCTCTTCCATCTCGGCTAAAGCTATCCTGCAGGCTTCTCCCAGTCCCACAATTCCAGGGACATTCTCGGTACCCGGACGGATCCCACGCTCCTGCTCTCCGCCATACATCAAAGGATACGGTTTAATTCCTCTTCTTATATATAGAAATCCAATGCCCTTTGGTCCATAAAATTTATGTCCGGAAGCTGTCAGAAAATCAAGTCCGTCTTTTTTCACATCGATTTTTATATGTCCTACGGCCTGAACGGCATCCGTATGAAAAAGAAATCCTTTTTCATGTGCCGTATCGGACAGTGCCTTAATGTTCTGTTCGGTTCCGGTCTCATTATTTACCCGGATTATTGAGACAAGTCCGTTATAACAATCTTCGCTTAAGTCTTTTACATCCTGATTTTTAATAAAATATTCAATCCTATCTTTAAGCGAATCTATATCTATACAACATTTCCCATCAGTTTTAGCATAAAAGCATCTTGAATTTCTTTTATAAACATCTGTTGCCTTCAGAACCGATTTATGCTCTGTATCTGAAGTTATCAACGTCTTCCAGATATTTTTCCCAAGTACCGTATTATTTCCTTCGGTAGCGCCGCTTGTAAAAAATATCTCATCCGGTTCCGCACCGATCAATCTCGCCACTTTTTCCCTTGCATCTTCTATGGCTTTTCTGGCTTTAAAACCCAAGGAATACTTTCCGGAAGCATTTCCGTAAGCATCATACATATATGGCAGCATTGCCTCGACCACACGCGGATCCGGCATGGTTGTGGCTGCATTATCCAGATAAACCGTCTTTTTCAAAACTCATTCCTCTTAAAAAATCTAAAACTGTGGTTTTTATTTTGTCTTTACTCTTTCAAAGGACTCGTCATACATTATAAAGGCGTCTCTTCCGCCACCCTTTACAGCATATAATGCCTTATCGGCACAATCTACAAGCTGTTCATATGTATTTCCGTGATACGGGAACATGGAAACGCCTATACTTGCTGACTTTTTAATCATTTTCCCGTTAAACTCCACAGACTGTCTTAAAACTCCCTGCAGTTTCTGAGCCTGTTTTATCTGATCCTCTTTTTTCTGTACATTGCAGGCAAATACAACAAATTCATCTCCTCCGATACGTCCGACTATATCGCTCGAACGGAAAGATGCTGTTATAGCCTTAACTACCGAAACTATAATATGATCGCCCGCAATATGTCCGTAAGTATCGTTTATCTCCTTAAATTTATCAATATCCACAACAAACAGCATACCGTTCTTGTCCGGATTCTCATCCATATATCTCTCGATAAATATCTTGGTATACTCTTTATTAAGAGCTCCTGTCAACGGATCGCGCATAGCCTTCGTCTCTAAACGTGCAAGTTCTTTCTTATGAAGATCTATGTTGATAATCTTTCCTATTACTTCCCTGACCGCACCGGTCTTATCCCTTACCGGCATGGCGATCATCCTGCACCATACATAGTTTCCGTTTATGTTAGTGATCCTTAACTGTTCATCAACGTTTTCTCCCAAGGTGATAAGTATTCTGAACAATTCGGAGAACTTCTCCAGATCATCATCACAAACGAACGGGGCATTTATCTGATCTCCCTTCAAAAAATCAGTTATCACATTATTACCGGCGTAGAAATTATTATAATTATCCGATAGGCAAAGAACATCGTCTTCAATTATATAATCAAGTATAACGTCGTTTGAAAGTTCTGTTACAAGCCTGTACCTTTCTTCCTGAAGGGCTATCTGTTCGTTAAGCAGTTTCTCGTTCGTAACATCTACAAGAACAACCGAAATCGTAAAAATCTTTTTCTTCTGAACCGCATTTCCCGAAATCAACATCCATTTTGTGCCCCATTTAGTCTTTACCCTCATCTCATCCTTTAACTGGAAAGAAAGGTCGATTGTCGCTTTACGGAACTTCTCGGCATAAGGTTCTTCCAAAAGATTATAAAAACTGTTCCCGAAATCATTTCTTAATTCTTCACGCGTATAACCAGTAAGGGAATAAAAACCTTTACTTGCATATATGATATAACCGTCATCCCCGACCAAAAAATCAACTATGCCAGCGCCTATCTCATTTGTTATATGTTGTACTTCACGTGCTATCTCTGCAGATTTCTCCTGATTTCGCCACATTTTATAAACAAAAAGAGCAAGTAAAAGAACCGCTATTACACTTAAAGATATTGTGACTATCATCGGTTTTGGCAGATTACTGATTCCGGATGTAAAAATTCCTGTCATACTCTCTCCAATCTATGATTAAGCCTATACTAAAAATCTTTACTTTGGTTAGCAAAAAACACACATACCTTATTATATCTTATCACAATTCCTTAGTTAGCGCAAGAAAAAAAAGAAACCCTGTATTTAGGGTTTCTTAACGCACCTAATGGGATTCGAACCCATAGTACAAGCTTCGGAAGCTTGCGTGGTATCCATTCCACTATAGGTGCAATCATAAAAGTGCTTTTTTTAGCAAAAGTGCCGGGTAAAACCCGGCATATGCTTTTTGAATCCTCTTAAGCTTCCTGAGGGATGATTTCCTTCTTGTTATATGATCCACAAGCCTTGCATACTCTGTGAGGCATCATAAGTGCACCGCACTTGCTGCACTTTACAAGATTCGGAGCAGTCATCTTCCAGTTAGCACGACGGCTGTCTCTTCTTGCCTTAGAAGTTCTGTTTTTCGGGCAAATAGCTCCCATTTATCCACACCTCCTTAAAATAAATAAAATCGTTTTCGTTCAAAAATCACACATAGGCTATTATACCACAGAAAATAAAATTGTCAAACATTTTTTAATTTTCTTTTACATTTCTCTTTTCATTAGGATTTTCAAGCTTTATCACAGGTTCGTCATATGTAACCTTTATCTTATTATCCTTTAATCCAAGTGAATCAAGCATCTTTCTCGGAATCTGTATACGACCAGCTCTGTCAACTATGGCAAACTCATCCTGGGTCTCTTCTTCCATCCAGTTTATCTCACCGTTTCCAAAGTTGGAGTAGCGTTCTTTCAGAATTCGTTCGCTGCTTATCTTACCGTCCCTTATAGCCACAACTCTGGCAACTTTCTTTGAAAGCTCCACATCATGGGTAACAATGATTATAGTCTGTCCGTATTCTTTGTTCAGGCGCTTGAAGACATCGAAAATATAATCTGCGGTCTTTCTGTCTACCGAACCGGTCGGCTCATCGGCAAGCAGGAGCTTAGGTCTGTTTGCAAGCGCTATGGCTATGGCTATTCTCTGCTGTTCACCACCTGAAAGCTGGTTCATACGGCTGAATTTTCTGTGGGACATGCCTACAAGATCTAAAAGTTCTAACGCTCTTTCCTTCTTATTCTTCTCACCGGTAAGATGCATGGGAGTCATAATATTTTCCATTGCATTCATGAAAGGAAGAAGATTTCTTCCGTTGTTCTGCCATACAAAACCTACGGTATCCCTCTTATATATAACCTTTTCCTTCTGAGAAAGCTTAAACAGATTTTTACCGTCTACAAAAAGTTTTCCGGCACTCGGTTCATCAAGTCCTCCGAGCATATTTAAGAACGTAGATTTACCGGATCCGCTGTTACCGATAATGGCTGTGAGCTCACCCTTTTCAACTTTTAAATCAAGTCCCTGTAAAGCCAGTACCTCAAGTTCGGATGTCTTATATATCTTTACAAGATTCTCAGCCAATACCATAGGGGCATTTTCACCGGATATAAGATCGTTATCTGTTGCTTCGTTAGCCATATCCGATGTTATAGCTGACATCGATTCTGCAGAGCCCTCACTCACAGTGTCCTGTACATTAGTCTCCGTCTCCTTTATCTTTTTATCTTTTACCCTGTCTTTTTTTCCTTTATTATCAGGCTTTCCCATCCTATCCTCCAAACATCCGAGTACTAAATCCCGGTTTTATAGGCTTATCTGACCTTCTGCCGGATATTTTATCCCGGTTTATCGGTCCATCCGGCCATATCGCCGGTTTTATTAAACGATTTCACGATTTACTACACAAGATGCAACACTGCCATCCTCTATAGAGTATACCGTATCTCCCGCATCCATAAGGCTTGTATCATGGGTTGTCATAACTATGGTAACACCCTCATCTGCAACAAGCTTTTTAAAGATGTTTACAACGGTTACTGCTGTCTGGCTGTCAAGTTCTGCTGTAGGCTCATCCGCAAAAACCACTCTGGGTTTATGAGCTATGGCTCGTGCTATGGCGACACGCTGCTGTTCACCACCAGAAAGCTCCTGAGGCATATGGTCGGCACGATTCTGCAAACCTACCATTTTCAGGCACTGTTCAACTCTTTGTTTCTTATCCCCTTTATAATCAGACAGTCTGAGACTAAATTCTACATTTTCATATACTGTCATCATAGGGATCAGAGATACTGACTGGAATACAAATCCAACATTCTTTCGTCTGAGCTTTTCTTTCTGTGTGTCGGACATAGCCGATATCTCCTGTCCATCAAAGAAGACCTTGCCGGCAGTAGGTGTGTCGAGTGCGCCTATAATATTCATCAGAGTCGTTTTACCCGAACCTGAAGGTCCCCTGAGAATAGTAAGGCTTCTCTCGGGTATCTCCACGGTAATCTGTTTAAGGACTTTTACAGGTTCACGCCCGGCTATCGGGAAATCTCTGTTAACATTTTCTGTTGTAATAATATATTTTTGCATATAAATACTCCGGTTTCATATAGCATTCTAAACAAACATTCTTTTCTGTATCATCAGTCTTCGCCAAGCTTAAGTGCCTGTGATATCTTCATGCTGTATACCTGTCTGATAAGTACTGCCAGACAAGCGGCAAACATTATACCGATTATGATCAGAAGTCTTGCTATATCAGAATCCCTTGTGATGAGTTCAAGAGGAAGTGATCTGTCAGATGCGGAATATGCTATCTGTATGATTGGTACAAACAGCTTAGATGAAATCCAGCCTATGATAAGTCCAAATACTATAGCCACAACTCCGGTAAGTACCTGTTCATTTACAAGCATATGAATAACTTCGCTCTTTCCCATACCCATTGCTCTGAATATACCGAACAAAAGCTCTCTTGACCGTATGGACAATGTCCAGTAAATAATATATCCGATTCCGCAAATGAGCAGGATAGTTATAAAGCTCATGGTAAGAATACCGTTTGTACCCTGGAACAGAGCTTCACGGCTTATAGCCTCTCTCTTTTCAACAGCATCAACAAATTTTGTAAGCTGAATATTGTTATCATTTATAAAACTGTAAATGCTTTCCGTATTTCCTCCCATATTCATCCAGATTTCATACGGAAGGACTCCAACTTTTTCCTGTACTGCGGAAAGATGGGCAACTACCATATACTGCTCTTCGTTCTGTGTAGAACCGTCAGCAGATATGATAACCTTATTTTTGCTGTATCCGGGCCAGTACTCAAAGAATCCGTAAACTATTCCCGTACCCGATCCGCTTATAATATCATCGCTGACATTATATGTTATCTGGTCTCCTATCTTTACACCCTTCTTCTCTTTAAAATTCATCGAAACCAGAACGGCGTCCGAGTTCTTTGACATAACATTCAGATATTCTCTGTAATCATACTGCAAAAGATTACTGTCAAGCTTTGTCGTTTCACCGAATGTCTTTGTATTGATACCTAAAAGTGTAACAGCCTGTTCCGCTTTGTTAATGGTTACGGTACTTGTTTCAGATTTAAATACCTTTGCCATTGAATAAAGAGAAGGAATATCATTAAACTTACCTGAATCCGGCTCTGTATATGAAAGAGTAAGATTCTTTGAAGCTTCATTTGAAGCATTGGGTCCTGACATATAGACCGCATTGTTCTTCCAGTATTCCTTTAAAACAACATCTGCTCCGATATTATAATCGTTATTCTTTTCAGCATTAGCAAGTATTGTTCTAGCTATGGTAGTATTAAACATACCGAAAGCTACGGTAAGAACAAGGAATACCATGATAAATGCCTGCTTGCTTCCTGTACGGATAAGCTGTAAGAAAGATGTATAACTTGCTGGTTTCCATTTTCTCTTTCCAAGTTTAAACAGTATAAGTACAAAAAGCGAATGGATCCTCAGTGAGAAAAGACCTGCACCGAGAATGAAAAGTGAAGAACTTAAAAAGATCAACGGGTCGAGAGATTCTCCTCCCAAAACTTTCAAAAGCAGTTCATCCTCACGTGAGCTGAATGTATAGTATCCGTATATAGATACTCCAAGCATGATCACGTCTAAGAAAAGTTTCTGCCATAACGGTTTAGCCTGACGCGAACGTTTACGCTTTACAGAAACAATAGAAGCTGTAGATTTTTTAAGTACGGGAAGCAGTGTCATTATCATAGAAACACATACTGCTATCAAACCATACCAGAGAACATCCAACGAATACTCCACTCTCAGATTTCTTCTTGAAGAAAACTCAAGGAAAGCACTTGATGCACCCAGAATCCGGCATATCAGTTTTCCGAGAGGAATACCTAAGATGAAGCTGATAAGACTTAAGAATGAAGACTGCAGGAAATACAGTCTTATTATCTGAAGCTTTCCGGCACCTCTTGACTTCAGGATGGCTATTTCATTTTCTTCCATCTCAAGCATCTGCCTTGAGATCATGAAAAGGAACGCACAGAGAAGTACTATGACAGGAACCTGGAGAATAGCAAGTGTAACGGATATCTGATTCTCTTTTACCGCATAATCCTTAAGCAGATCTATATAATCGGGAGTTGCCATTTTACAGTATACTCCGTTATTCTCCTCAAGAGCTTTATCGGTTATTTCTATGATATTATCTATCTGAGAAGGTCTTAACTGAGTATAATCAAGTAAAGTATACCAGTGCTCATCGATATTATATTTAACTCCGTTATTTAACATGAATCCCTGTTCAAAAAGAGCAGGACTGATCATCAGATAATTATTATAGGTAGAAGGAGAATTAACCCAGTAATTGTCATTATCCTCTGAATTTGTAAATACTCCGACTATCCTTATTTTTACCATATCCTTTTCGGCAAATTTTAAGGATTTAAAATTAATTTCCTCTCCGATAAGCAGATTATAATCTACCATTGCGCTCTGGCTGATAACAGCTTCAATATAGCCATCATCGGTTATTCCATCGGAATACATCTTTCCGGAAACTATCTTTGTATGATTTTCAAAGTCTGAAATGCATCCTACAACAAGCTTAAACTCCTTGCTGCCTCTATTGAACATAGATGTGGGCGTAGCTGTTGATGATACAAGTCCTCTCACACATACTTTTTCTATCTCGCTCAATCCGAACTGCTCTGCTACGGTATTTGCAAATTCCCTGGTTCTCTTGGTATCTGAAATACCGGCATTTTTTCTGGTAAGACCCTTAATATCAATGATCATCGGATAAGCATTATTATCCTGCATATAATTAATAAATTCATCCGTAAGCATCCTGTTTCTTGATGCATCCTGATACATGGGATGGCTTACCGCTATCGCAACAAGCAGTATATTACCTATCAAAAGGCTTACCGCCATCCATTTTTTATGCAGAATTTTTTGCAACATTAAGTGAAACATAATAATCCCCTTTTATTCGAGAATAATGATATCGCCTTCTTCAACACCCGAAACAATCCAGCTTCTCATTCCGTCGGCACCGCCGACAACAACATATCTCTTACTTGAAAAACCATCTATGAATACATTCACAAAACTGCCCTTTTTGTCAGATTTTACAGCACTTTTTGTAACCATAAGGGCATCAGGAACATAAACCTTGTCAAACTTGACGCTTACTTCATCTCCGGGTCTGAGATCCGATGTATCTCCGTAAATTTCTATAATATCATCCTTTGCCATAAGGTTTACGGAAGATGCAGAACTCTTCAAAGTAAGTACCCGGCCTGTCAATTCTACTGTCTTACTGTTACCGCCGGACCTTACTATCTTAACCGGCATATTGTATCTGAGCAGATCTGAACCGCCTTCAACCACTACTCTTACCTGGGAAGGATCGTTTATAACGCATAAAAATGTCCAGTTTGTTATAACTTCACCCTTACGGAATCTGTTGGTAAAACCTATTATACCATCCGTAGTAGCCTTAATGTATTTTGTATTTTCAAGATTTTCAATCTCATCAAGTCTTATAGAATACTCATCTATCCTGTTCTCTCTCTTCTCGACCTCTGTCTTAAAGGTATTCATCAGTCTTTCATAGGAGAGTTCTGCAAGACGTCTGTCTCTTTCACTTCCCTGTTGTGAAGCGGCTTTGTACTGTTTGATAAGTGCCATCGTATCGGCTGTATACTCTTCAAGATTTCTCTTTGCTGCCTCAAGGTTTAGTTCAACCTCTTCCTTCTCGATCTCGTCAGCACTTACACTGATCTCAGCGATGGGATCGCCCTTCTTAACAATATCTCCCTGACTTACGAGGAACTGCTGAAAATGAACCGTTCCTTCACTGATATCATTGAAAACCCACTGACTGCTTGTAAAATCAAGACTCGCCTGAATTGCACCGGTTATATAAAATTCGCCTTTTTCTACAACGGTAGTTTTAACATTCTGTGCCACCGTCTGTTCCAAGGCACCGAAGTACAAAACATCGTCGCCTGCGGCATGTCCCGAAACAGTAAGAGGAAGCATAAGAGCGGCGATCATCAGCATGCAGGCAATTCGTTTAAGCATTTTAAGATTAACTCTTGACATAAACGCACGCTCCTTCCTCCAAGCCGTCTATTATCTCTACATTGGCATTGTCACTTAATCCCAATGTAACAGATCTTCTTACTCTTTCCCCGTTCTTTATTTCATAAACAAAGCTGCCCGTAGTATCGGAATATACAGCATTTTGAGGTATGGCAAGAACATTTTCCTTGAAGTTCTTTACCACGATCACGCTTGCATAATCTCCTACATAAAGCTCCTTGTCACTGAGATTGTTGATCTTAAACTTCGAAACAGGTGAAACTCCGTTATTAACTATAATTTTAAGCTGGTTTTTAGTATAAGGTACATATTCAAGATCCAGTTTCTGACCTCGAACCTGTGCATAACATGTATATATTTTCGAAATTGCGGTCTCCGAAATATAATCACATGTAATGAGAGGATCTCCGCCGTTATCAAGAGCAACAACTGCCGTTCCCTTTGGAATATAGCTGTTCTCCCTTGCAGATGAAACAGCTACTACCGTTGCATCATAAGGAGCTGTTATGCACACATATCCAATATCCTTCTTTTTTAATTCCTCAAGCCTTGTTTCCTTCTGCTTAAGGGAGAAATCATAAAGATCCTTTTTCTGTTTTGTGTCAAGTTCTTTTTCGGATACGTCTCCGCCATTAAGTTTTGTAATCTCAAGTTCGGTATCATAACCACTAAAAACTTTTTCTCTGGAATCCTTAAGATCCTTTATTTCTTCCTCTAAGTTCTGAATAGTCTGATAATCGGCGCCTACCAGTCCGGCCAGTACATCACCTTCGTAAACTTTCTGTCCCGGAGTAACAAACACACCGTAAAGATATCCGTTGGCGTCAAAAGAAAACTCTTCCATAGAAGGAATGACTGCACCGTCATAAAGCTCTACCTGACTTATATCCATCTTCGTTACATAGGTCGTCTCAAGCTTGGCATTCATAGGTTCCAGCAGTTCTATTTCCTGTGTGATATTACTTTCCCCGCTCTTGCAGGCTGTCATGCTCATAATACATGCAGCAAACAAGCAACAGGTCAAAAACTTCTTAACCATAATACCTCCAAATCAGCTCTTACGCAAAATAACGGATTCGGTCTCGGATATTCCATCGACTATTTCAACGAATTCATCTCCGATTACTCCCGCCGTGATCTTTCTCATTTCACGCACACCGTCTTCATTAAGAATATAAACATATGTAAAATCCTCGGTTTCAAATACACAGCTCTTAGGCAGTGACAAAGCTCCTTTTGCCTCTTCCTGGACAACTGTGATCATACCTCTCGTTCCTACTGCTATCGAATAATCTGGTTCGTCAAGTTCAAAAACCATCTTTGCGCTTTCAGCATCCACCGAAGTAACAGTAGCATCATATGACTGACCTATAGTAGAGCAGTTTATTACTACTTTATCTCCTTCTTTAATGAATGCCAGAGCATTCTTATCCTGCCCCTGAAAACCGATCACGCTTGAATTCAAAATCGTGATCACCTTTTCTCCGGCCACGGATGTACTTCCTTCAACGTTATTTTTTATATAAGAGATATTTCCGTCCATCCCCGCATATAGAGATCCGGCTTCAATCTGCTGTTCATTGGCCGAAATCTTTATACGGTTAAACTCATTCTCATCATTGTAATCCCTTCTTTTCTCCCTTAAGCTCTGAAGCTTAGAAAGGTAACTCTCCTTTGCAGAAAGACTTATTCCGGAAGACTCGAGTCTTTTCTCATAGAACTCTATCTTTTCATCAGCCTGTCCGATTAAAAACTCATTCTTTTCAAGCTGTTCCCTCATTTCTATATTATCCTTCTCCAATTGAGCCACATCAAGCTTTGCAAGCAGGTCGCCGACTTTCACCTCATCACCCTCATTCACGTAAATGAACGAGATTGTTTTATCGCTTACAGGGAAAGCCAGATTCTCTTCCATAAGCTGTTTGTATGAACAGGAAACCGAACCTGTCTTTATAACATCACGTTTTTCACAATGAACAATGTCAAATTCATTCTCCATGCTCTCTCTTACTATGGAAATACTGCGGTTTTCCTCCTCTTCAGAGAATAATCCGCAGCCTCCAAGCAGCACAGACGTAGCACAGAGAATTGAGGCTGTCTTTATGAAACACTTAGAAATCTGCCTTCTCATCATTTAATCTCCCAAAAAACAAAAGACTTTTACACACAGTTTTATATATTATCACAAATAGCATCTATACTCTATTCAATTAATGTCTTTTATATGCCCAATTATTGCTAAAGAATCAGTCAGTTTTCCACCGGCATTTCTGTTCAGGTATCTTTCCTTTATATTTTCATCCGTACGCTTAACTTCGCTGAGCAGATCCATAGCAGTAAGAAGCATGGCTCCCTGTCCCCTGATGATTATCTGTTCAAGACCGTCACTTGTCGCAACTGTCACCCTGTATTTTGAAGCATTGTCATGTGCAAAACGCTCTATAAAACGATCTGCAGTCTCAGCTTCTTTTGTAAACACAATGCAAATATTGTTAAACCTTGTATATTCGGTCTGATGTCCCTTAACCCTGTATGCATCATATACAACGATAATCTCACAGTCATGCATGGCCCTGTAATTGCATAATGTATCGTTAAGCATATCCCTGGCTGAATCAACATTTATCTCTGCCATTTCTCTTAAGTGCGGCCAGGTAAATATTATATTATATCCGTCAACCAGCAGATATTCAGGCAGAGACTGTTCTCCGGTCTTTTTTAATATTGATTTTCTATCCTGATTTTCTGTCCCCGAATATCCATACTGTAATGTATCAAGCTGCCTGCGATGTTTCCTGAAAGGATTTTTATACCCTTCTTTTTTATTTGCATAGAGTGCCCTTCCGAGTATAGCATCCACCTCTTCACGGGATATGAAGACGTCCTCTGTCCTGCTTTCCCGTTCCGAACCCACCGATATTTCTTTTGTTGTACTTTCGGAAACCCATGTCTTTCCATTTTCTTCAGAAAACGTCATCTTAAGATCTATGTGTTTATAATTATCCACTTCATCCCAACTTACAGGGAACCCTGCTCCATGTGCGCAGAATACGGAATATGACGGATTTCTCATATCTGATTCGGGATCATATTCGGTTTTAGCAATCACCTCTGCTTCATTATGGCAATCCCCGAATCCCGCAAAACTATAGTACAGCATGCCAAGTCCCCTGGTATATGCCGTCACATCCGCTGAATATCCCATAAGCTCCGAAACAGGTGCCGTTCCCGTAAGTACCGTCATACCCGTTTCCTGTGACTCAGTCTGTCCTTTTATCTTCCCGGATCGTCTGTCAATATCATTTATTGCTCTTCCGACAGATTCCTTTGGTATTTCAAGCATAAACTCATAATAAGGCTCTAAAATCTTTGTTTTTGATAAACTTACCGCCCTCATAAGTCCCTGGCGTACCGCCCTGTAAGTTGCCTGTCTGAAATCCCCTCCCTCAGTGTGCTTTAAATGTGCTCTTCCGGCAATAAGAGTGATACATACATCATCAAGTGCTGCACCTATAACGCATCCCTTATGTTCTCTTTCATAAATATGTGTCATTATAAGACGCTGCCAGTTAAGTTCGAGTTCATCCGTAGAAACCTGTGACTTAAACACTATACCGCTTCCCGGTTCTCCGGGTTCGATGACAAGCTGTACTTCGGCATAGTGTCTTAGCGGCTCATAGTGGCCTATTCCCAGGACCGGACCTGTAACCGTTTCCCTGTATATTATGCTGCCTTTGTCAAATTCAACATCCTCTTTAAATCTTTCCTTAAGCTGTCTCTTTAAAATCTCCAGCTGGATCTCTCCCATTATTCGTACCTGGAGTTCTTTTGTTTCATCATTCCATAAAACATGAAGCTGCGGTTCCTCATCCTCTAATTCTTTTAACTTTGGAAGTAAAGTCCTTAGTCCCGAAAAATCCTTTCCTGTAACCCTGTATATCAATACCGGCATCAGCTTTTTTTCAGGTATTTCAGTTTCTGCTCCGAGAATTCCGCCCGATTTAGACGCAGAAATTCCCGTAACTCCGACAACCATTCCTGCTGCCGCGGTATCAACATTTTCGTATTTATCTCCGTTATATACCCTTATTTCATTTATCTTTTCACTGTATTCTTCTCCATCGGAAGTATAATCAATCCTGTCCCTTGTCCTTAAGACTCCGCCGGTCAGCTTCATAAATGTAACCCTGTTTCCGGAAGCGTCCCTGTTAATTTTATATATCCTTGCCGAAAAGTCATCATCATACTCTATTTCAGGAAGGAATCTCTTCATGGCTTCAAGCAGATATATAACTCCGTCCTGTTTAAGTGCAGAACCGAAAATAACCGGAAAAAGTTTTCTGTCAGTTACCAGTAAGCTTATATCTTCATCATCGATTTTCCCGGTTTCCAGATACTTCTCAAGAAATCCCTCGTCACATAAAGAAATTTCTTCCATTGCTTTATCTGTTTCATCTTTTTTTGCTGTTTCCTCAAACAACGGGTTCATGTCAATACAATTCGGACTTAAGCCTTCCTTTAGTTCAAGTTCTATGTCCTTTCTGTATGCCGTCTCTCTGTCCATCTTATTCACAAAGATAAATACCGGGATGTCATAACTTTTGAGAAGTTTCCACAGAGTTCTCGTATGTGCCTGGATACCCTCCGGTCCGCTTATAACAAGAACCGCGGCATCAAGTGCCGCTAATGTTCTTTCCATTTCTGTCGAAAAATCCACATGTCCCGGAGTATCCAGCAAAGTAAAAGAGACATCACCATATTCAAAAACAGCCTGTTTTGAAAATATGGTAATGCCTCGTTCTCTTTCAAGAGCATAGCTATCCAGGAAGGAATCTTTTTTATCGACCCTTCCCGGTTTACGTATACTTTTACTTAAATATAGGATCATATCGGAAAGAGTAGTCTTTCCCGCATCAACATGCGCCAGAATCCCTATTACAAATCTTTTCATTTACTGAAAAAGCCCTTCTTTTTCTTCTCCCCGCCATCATCAGGTTTTTTCCCTGTATATGCGTCATCAAACTTTCTTAAGAGCTCTTTCTGCTCAGAATTAAGCTTGGTAGGAACCTGAACTACGAGATTAACATAGTGATCTCCTCTGTAGGACTTATCCCTTATGGAAGGAACGCCTTTTCCGCGCAGCCTGATCCTTGTATCGGTCTGTGTGCCGGGCTTTACTTCATAAAGAACATCACCGTCTATGGTCGGGATCCTGACATCTCCGCCGAGAGCTGCCTGAGCAAAGCTCATATATGCATTTGAATAGATATTCATACCCTCACGCTGGAAAATAGGATGTTCACTAACATCAACTTCCACAAGAAGATCACCGTAGCCGCCTCCGTTGGCTCCCGGTTCACCTTTTCCTGCTAACCTTATGCACTGTCCCGAATCAATACCTGCGGGAATTGATACAGAAAGTTTCTTCTTTCTGGAAATGTATCCGTTTCCAAGGCAGGCGGAACATTTTTCCTTAATTATCTTTCCTGCGCCACGGCACTGAGGACAAGCCTGTATGCTCTGTGTCATGCCAAAAAGTGACTGCCTTGTATATGCAACCTGGCCTTTACCGCCGCACTGTGAACAGGTGTCAACCTTAGATCCGGGTTTTGCACCGCTTCCTTTACAGGTTTCACATTGCTCTTTCAGGTTAACCTCTATTTCTTTATCTACGCCTTTCATGGCTTCGTCAAAGGTTATGCGTATCCTGATCCTGGTATTTCCGCCACGCTGTGCGCCGCCGCTTGAACGTCCGCCTCCGAACAGATCTCCGAAAATACCTCCCAGACCGCCGAAAAGATCTCCAAACATGGACGAGAAATCCATTGAACTGAAGTCCATACCGCCTGCGCCGCCGTTTTCAAAAGCAGCATGGCCATACTGGTCATACTGGCGTCTTTTATCAGGATCGCTCAGTACTGCATAAGCTTCTCCGACTTCCTTGAATTTTTCCTCGGCTTCTTTATCTCCCGGGTTAACATCCGGATGATACTTTTTTCCAAGCTGTCTGTATGCCTTTTTTATTTCATCGGCACTTGCTTCCCTGGATACGCCAAGCACCTCATAATAGTCTCTCTTGTCTGCCATCTTTTCTCTCCATAACCGCAATATTACCGAATACCGTGATCAAAACAATACATTATAACTATGATAACAGTATACATAAGGGCGGGGCAGTTTCCTGCCACACGCCCCTTATTATATCAGTAATATTTATCTCTATCAACTCAAATCCGTATTTTTAAGGGATTTTTAAGATATTTAGAGAATTTTTATACTTCCTTAAAATCAGCATCAACTACATCATCATTTCCGCCGGGGTTCTGACCGTATCCGCCCTGGTTAGGATTAAATCCACCCATATCAGGACCTGCGCCGTTAGGATTGAAACCGCCCATATCAGGTCCGCCCTGAGGACCGCCTGCTGCCTGAGCCTTCTCATATACCTTCTGGAAAAGCTGCTGAGAATCGTTCATCAGCTTCTCCTTAGCTGCCTTGATATCTTCAACTTCGCCGTCTGACATAACCTCAGGATTTGTCTTATTTAAGAGATCCTTTAAGCGTTCAATGTCAGCCTGTACGGCAGCCTTATCAGAATCACTGAGCTGGTCTCCTACATCTGCAAGAGCTTTCTCTGTTTGGAATACCATGGAATCAGCTTCATTTCTGGTATCAACAGCTTCCTTACGCTTCTTATCCTGAGCCTCGTACTCAGCTGCTTCCTTAACAGCACGCTCGATATCCGACTCGCTCATGGTAGTACCGGAAGTAATGGTGATATGCTGCTCCTTGCCTGTACCTTTATCCTTAGCAGATACGTTTACGATACCGTTTGCATCGATATCAAATGTAACCTCGATCTGAGGAACACCACGTCTTGCAGGTAAAATTCCGTCAAGTCTGAACTGTCCGAGTAATTTATTATCCTTAGCAAACTGTCTCTCACCCTGGGTAACACGGATATCAACTGCGCTCTGATTATCCTCTGCAGTAGAGAATACCTGGCTGCCACGTGTAGGAATGGTTGTATTTCTCTTGATGATAGGTGTAGCGACCCCGCCTAAGGTCTCAATAGCAAGTGTAAGAGGTGTTACATCAAGCAGCTGGATATCGCCCGCACCTGAATCGCCTGCAAGCTTGCCGCCCTGGATGGAAGCACCGATAGCTACGCATTCATCAGGGTTAAGTGTCTTTGAAGGCTCATGTCCGGTAAGCTGTCTTACCTTCTCCTGTACTGCAGGAACACGGGTAGATCCACCAACAAGAAGTACCTTTGAAAGATCGCTGGGCTTGATTCCTGCATCACGAAGTGCATTCTGTACAGGGATAACTGTTCTCTCGATAAGGTCTGATACAAGCTCTTCAAATTTAGCACGTGTAAGGTTCATATCGAAGTGCTTAGGTCCCTCTGCTGTAGCTGTGATGAAAGGAAGGTTGATGTTTGTGGTGGTAGCTGATGAAAGCTCTTTCTTTGCTTTCTCTGCTGCTTCCTTTAATCTCTGAAGTGCCATCTTGTCAGCACCGAGGTCAACGCCCTCCTGCTTCTTGAACTCATCGATCATGTATCTGGTGATTCTCTCATCAAAGTCATCACCACCAAGTCTGTTATCACCTGCTGTTGCCAATACTTCAATAACTCCGTCACCAATCTCGATAACAGATACATCGAATGTACCGCCGCCAAGGTCGTAAACCATGATCTTCTGCTCGTTTTCATTGTCAAGTCCGTATGCAAGAGCTGCTGCTGTAGGCTCGTTGATGATACGCTTTACATCAAGGCCTGCAATCTTACCTGCATCCTTGGTTGCCTGACGCTGTGCATCGTTGAAGTATGCGGGTACTGTGATAACTGCCTCTGTTACAGGCTCGCCTAAGTAGTTTTCAGCGTCCTTCTTTAATTTCTGAAGGATCATAGCTGAAATTTCCTGAGGTGAATACTTTTTGTCATCAATAGTTACCTTGAAATCGGTACCCATATGACGCTTAATTGATGATACTGTCTTATCTGAATTTGTAACTGCCTGACGCTTTGCAGCATCGCCGACAAGTCTCTCACCATTCTTTGCAAAACCAACTACTGAAGGGGTTGTACGCTGTCCTTCTGTATTTGTAACAACTGTAGGCTTTCCACCTTCCATAACTGCTACACATGAATTTGTAGTTCCTAAATCGATACCAATAATCTTGCTCATATTATCCTCCTTTTGCCATATAGGCAATTCATAATTTACATTGTTTTGTGTATTTACTCTCTGTTACTTTGAAACCGTTTCTGTCACTAGTTGGCAACTTTAACCATGCTGTGACGTATTACTGAATCATTGTACATATAGCCCTTTTGTAACTCTTGTGATACTGTATTTTCACCGAATTCTTCATTTTCCTCATGCATTACCGCATTATGGAGATTCGGATCGAATTCTTTTCCTAAAGCTTCTATCTGCTTTACTCCTGCGCCCTCTAAGATGGTCATCAGCTGCTTATATATCTTTTCCATGCCCTGACCTACTCCCGAGGCTTTGTCTTCCTCATTCATCGCTGCCATACCCAGTTCAAAGCTGTCTATTGCCGGAAGAATCTTTTCTATAATGCTCTTAGCACCCATCTCAAACATCTGGGATTTTTCTTTATCCGTACGCTTGCGGTAGTTATCGAATTCTGCAAGGTTCCTTATAAGGCGGTCATTGAGCTCTGCTATCTTAGCATCTTTCTTGTCTCCTTCACCCTTTGCGTTAATTGATGTCGCGTCAACATCGGGTGACAGTTCGCCTTCAGCTCCTTCATCAGCAGTCTCTGTTTTTTCAGCACTGTCATCGGCTTTCTCTGCATCCTCTACAGTACCTTCAACCTTTTCGACCTCTTCCGCAGCGTCTTTTTCTTTCTTATCGCTATCCGCTTTTTCCTTTTCTTCTTCAGCTTTTTTAGCATCCGCTTCGGCTTTCTTCTTAGCCGCCTCCACCGATTCTTTTAAAAGCCTCTCTTTTAAGTCGCCCATCTCGTGCTCCTTATTATTTCCTTTATATTTTCTGTTCTTCTTGCTCATCTCATGCCTCCTAGTCAATCACCGGGACAGTTCTCTGATTGATTTCTTTTCACATCGCTACGGCTTCTTATTTTTAAATATGTCATCGAGCTGTCCCATCATATTCTGAAGGGTACCGACTACTCTCTCATAATCCATACGTTTAGGTCCTATAATGCCGACCTTACCATATATTCCCTCTTCTATCTCATAGGTTGCCGTAACTACCGAGCAGTCTTTCATGGAATCTACCTTATTTTCATCTCCGATATAAACCTTAATACCGCGTTTTTCATCCGGTTGTATTTCGCCGCTGTCAACAAACTGTGTAAGCTCTTCTTTGTTTTCTAATGTAGAAAGTATGTCGCGGGCTTTATTCATATCGGAAAGTTCCGGATACTTTAAGATGTTTGTTGCTCCGCTGGTATAAACCCTTATGTCGCCTTCTTCCTGGATGGCTGTAGCTATTGCATCAAGTATTTCGGATACCAGTTCCTGATATGCTCCAACCTGACTCTTTAATTTCTGTATCAGCCCAATGTTGATTTCTTCTATATCAAGTCCCTGTAAGAAGGTATTAAGTGCTAAGTTTAGCTTTAGGACATCTTCTTTTACCAGTGCTACATCTGATCTGAACATCCTGTTTTTTACAATGTTTCCTTCAAGCACTATAACCGTCAGTACCTGATATTCATCTACATCCGTAAGCTGCAGGAACTTTATTTTTCTGCTTCTGTACTTAGGAGTGGTTACCATCGTAGCATAGTTGGTATTTGCTGCCAGCATCTTTGCTACCTGTTGAAGAAGGTTTTCCATTCTGTCAGCTTTTTCCAAAAGGTCGTCCCGCATGTTATTGACTTCGTTAACCTTTTCCTGCATCATGGTATCCACATAGAGCCTGTACCCTTTATCAGTAGGAATACGACCGGCGGAAGTATGTGGCTGGACAATGTAACCTAATTCCTCTAAGTCTGCCATTTCATTTCTTATAGTTGCAGAACTTAAATTTAGATCAGTATATTTGGAAATTGTCCTGGAACCTACAGGTTCGCCCGTCTCCAGATAGTTTTTTATTATCGCCTGGAGTATTTTCAGTTTTCTGTCATCTAGCTCCATACCAATTCTCCTTAAGGCTAGCCCTATAAAAACAAAGCAAATATCCGGTTTACAGTTTGTTTTTTTGATTTGTTAGCACTCGGCTTTATGGAGTGCTAACACCTTCTTGCTATAAGATATCACCAAAGTTTATCTTTGTCAACACTTTTTTTCTAAAAATTCGATAAATTTTTACAATTCGATCAAAGGTCGATCAGAGGGAAGGTTCTGTGATTGATTTTCTGCAATGTACGGTTTTTATTTATACCGTAAATACTAGGCGTAGATATTTAGAGACTTAGGTGCTTATGGACTTAGGTACGGGCATGGAAGATGTAGGGTCCCTGCACGCAGAAAGCGGATTTTGCGTAGACTCTGTAAATCTTTTATCTACTTATTTATAGTTATTACTTATAAAAGCCACGCAAAATCCTTCCAGACATTTTCGCAAGCGGGCAACCCCAGCCCGCTTAAGAGTGCGAAAAGTCTGCGCGGAGCGAACAGCGTGCAGGGACCCATACATCTCCCACACCCTGTTTCGTAATAGCATCAGATTCTACACGTGTGCTTACAAAAGGAGAATTTAATTCATCGATTGTACTTATACGCAAATAAAAAACCAGAAAGCCTTTTATAGACCTTCCGGTAAATATCATAAACACAGTAGAATATTTTATAAGTATATCATCCACATTAAACAACAGTTTGTTTAGGGAGCCTGCACTTATCCATAATAACATCGGTATCTGTTACATAGCATGAAGCATATATATCCCAGTCATCAATATCACAGGATAAGCATATCTTTCTTAATTCCGGATGCAAATCTATTCCAAGGAAACAATATAACCCCAGATCTTCCTCTCCGTAACTAAAAACTGCTGTATCTTTATGTGCCTCAAAATATTCTTTTCCTATAACTTCTACAAGTTTATTAAAGCCAATCTTTTTCTTCTCCATATTGACCTCCTGTTAAATATCATCAAAAAGATTTGCATGAAAAACCATTATCTTTCCTGTGTAACTTGAAACAATCCTGCTGCTCTTCTGTCCGATATGTAATAAAAATGCCCTATCATCAGATGAAGGAATGATTCGCCCATGATCAACTCATCACCTGTCGCCGCTGACAGGTAAGCTAAATCTTTGTAATCTATAGTATTCACCTTAAAAGAATACCAGGTCGCACTATCTGGAACTCTGCTTAATAATGATTGTCTGTGATTATTTAAACCTGCTTTATGGTTTCTGATACTTTCAAGAGAAAGCCTTGTAGATTCTTCTGACGCTAACGGTGAAGCCAGTCCTGTGACTATTTCATTTTTCTCCATTCTTATCTCCTTCTCAAAAATATTTCCGAGTGAAAAACTTTCACCCCGCTTGATTTATGGGAAAAGCATGAGTGAATTTGAAGAAACAAGAAATAATCAAAAAATCTAATATAGCCTCACAAACAAACAATATAAAATTATAAAAAACAATAAATTCAAACTATTCCTCAATGCTCTCGACAACTATATAATACATCCGTCATACAAAGCTGTCAATAATTACTTTTCTAATCTATAAAGAATCTTTTGAAGATTCAAAAATGATTGCTTGATTACTTGAAAAAAACAGCGTTTTATGTTAACATAAATAGGTTGAGTGAAATACGTTCGCTTAGTTTTGGCTACTTGAAAGGAGGCGGAATAACATGGGAACATATGTGAATCCGGGTAATCAGGCTTTTGCTGAAATAGATGATAACGACTATGTAGATAAAACAAGTTTGATTAGTTTGATTAATAAAACAATCGGAAAGAAAAATAAGTTAACCTGTATAAGTAGGCCGAGGCGCTTTGGCAAATCATGGGCTGCGAAAATGTTGACAGCTTATTATGACTGTTCCTGTGATTCCCATAAACTATTTGATCACAAGCACATCGCCAGAACAAAGGGGTATCAAGACTATCTGAATAAGCTTAATGTAATATGTCTTGATGTTTCAGGATTTATTTCAGAAGCAAAACGTTTAAAGAAATCTTTGGATATAGTTCCCGTCTGGATTGTCGATGCGATTCAAGATGAAATTCCCAAGAAAATAAAGGGTAAAACCCCAAATGACAGATTGCTTAGTTTTGTGGAAGCTACCGGAAAACAGTTCGTTTTCATAATAGACGAATGGGATGCAATGATCAGAGAGGCCAAAGATGAACCTGATGCACAAGAAGCCTATCTGAATCTGCTTAGGGGATGGTTCAAAAATTCCAATTTTACTCCTAAAGCAGTTGCCGCCGCCTATATGACCGGAATCCTACCTATAAAAAAGGATGGATCACAGTCAGCAATTTCTGATTTTAAGGAGTACTCAATCCTTCACCCGAGTCAATTTGCAAAATTCACAGGCTTTTTAGAAAGTGAAGTCAAGCATATCTGTAGGAAATATAAAATGCCATTTGAAGAAGTGAAATCATGGTATGATGGATATGAGTTGACAGGTCAAACATCTATTTATAATCCGTATTCCGTTATGAATGCTATGGAGAAAAAAGCATGTGAGTCATTTTGGGGGAAAACTTCTGCAACAGAAGGCCTTACTGATTATATAAAAATGGATTTTGAGGGTCTGCAGGAAACAGTTGCAAATCTTATTGCCGGATCGGAAGCTGAGGTAAATACAAATGCTTTTCAAAATGATTTGGAAAGGTTTGGATCAAAGGATGATGTTCTTACATTACTTATTCACTTAGGATACTTGACTTATAATGCTGAAAGAAAAACAGTCAAGATTCCGAATGAGGAAGTACGTCTGGAGTTCAAGAACTTTTTGGCTCAGGATGATGTGGGCAAGCACTGGATGAGACTGATTAAAAGGTCAAACAAAATTCTTAAAGATGCAATAGCTGGAAAAGGATCAGAAGTAGCCAAAGCTCTTCAGGAAATCAGAGAAGAACAATATGCGCCACAATATTATAATAATGAGCAATCATTAAGAGCTATTATAAAATATGCATTCTTGTCAGCTCTTGCTAAATATGTAAAAATAGAAGAAATTCCAAGTGGCAAGGGGATAGCAGACGTTATTTTTATTCCGACAGCACTTGCCAAATTACCGGCCATGGTAGTCGAATTAAAGTGGAATAAAACTGCCGGAGGGGCAATCGAGCAGATCAAGAAAAAAAAGTACGTTTCCGTTCTTAAGCCATTTGAAGGAAATATCATTCTTTGCGGGATCAATTATGATGCAATAACCGGAGAACATACTTGTGAAATAGAAAGAACATAATCAAAACCACCAGCTTAGCTGGTGGTTTGCTCTGTGGCTATAAACTCTCACGCAATTCATGCCATCTCGCAAATTCATTATCTTTTGTAAATGTCTACGAAAAAACAGGTTCCGATATCATATGATACCTGAACCCATCCTTTTATTTTTGATATATTTTTTTAATATGTTTAATTATTTTCCATATCAGACAATATTAAGTTCTCAAATCCTTCCCATATATGTTTGTTTTATTTAAGATTTAATGTTAATATACATAGCTGGGCGCACCGAAACATAACTATCGATTCCATCTATGCCATCATATCCTACATCACCCTCTGTATCCACATATGCAATTCGACCCTCGCGGCTCCCTGGCGAACGTAGTAGCCATTGACAAGTAGGTTCTTCGTCAACAGCAGTAGACTTCTTCCATATATTTTCATTATGAAACTTTTCATAAGACCAAACACCCTGCGCCTTTGCATATGATGTTGCCGCACAGCGACGTGTTATGTCATATTCATGTATATCACTGTCAAAGCCATATAAAGTATTTATCACGTCATTCAATGATAGCAAAAAAACTTTATCCTTCGTATCATTTCCCCCCTCTGTTCCATAATAAGGATTATCATCATTTATAAGCTTTACCTTATTTATCATGGTTCTTTCTTTTTTAGTGAATGCAGTTTTATAAAAGATCTTATTAAGCCATTCCCTCAAACTACTCTTCTCCCAAGTAATATCATATTCTCTATATTCTTTATTATACGGAAGGCAGTCCAATGCATATTTGCTTACCACTAAAATCTTCTTGCTATCCTTTGCTAATACTATCCATTCTATTTCTTCCTTGCCATTTGTCATATCATCATCCTGTTCATATGAACCAAACTTGATGATATCACCAACCTTTACATTAGAAAAATCATATATTTTTTCCGCTATAGGCTTTTTCTTTGCAGCTTTTATATTTATCGACTGTTCTATGCTGTAATCAGAATATTCCGTATCAATAATATATTCATTACCACTTGCAGAATCATATTCTTTTTCTTCTGCATAGGCCTGCACCATAAAGGAATATGTTCCCTTCGGAAGTCCTTTTATTGTATATGACCTTTTAACCTTTCCATTCTTTTTTAAAACAGCCATCTCATGTTCATAATCACCACCCTTATAAAGATAGCTGCTGTATGCGTTGTCTCTCTTAGTCATATATATAATATATCCTTCAGCGCCCTTGGTCTTATTAATAGTGATTTTAACACCTGTACCATTATTCACTCTTTTCAAAGTGAACGTAGGCGTCGCTACATTACTTGCTGCCCTTGCCTCTGTTTCCTGCTTTAGAGTTACAAACATTCCTGCCAGCATCATCACTGCTAGAAGCAGGCTTACCGTTTTCTTAAAAGATTTCATCTAACATCTCCCATAATTGATTGTTTTGAGTACAAATCCCCTTATGTGTAAGTATATCATATATTTAACTATAAAAAACTTTTTGTCATCTATAATTTTAGAAGATAGACAACCTATAACATTACATACCTCTGGTCTCTTGGGTTTTGTAAAAAACTAAATGCTAAAATATAAGGATATTGTCTTATCTTGTCTTGTAGAAGGTCGCTTCATAAAACATCCACGCCCAATAAGATGTTCCACCGCTTACCCAAAAAAGAAGGGATCCATCAGGATTTTTTGATGCCGATAATTCAAAACTTAATCCATAAGACCGATTCGAAAAATCAACAACAGTATTATTGGTATTGGATTTGGCGTCAGTAAACCTTATTTCATAAGTGTCTCCATCTTTATAATATTCCCCATAGTAAATTGCCCCGGTACTATATTCACTGTAATCACATCTTGCAGTAAATGTCCCATCTTTAGAAAATGTTATCGTAGTAATAGGAAATCTTCCACCATAGGAATAAGTTCCTTCAAGATCATGCCTTCCTGCTATTACAACCGCAATAACAACTATCGTAATAACAACAGTAGCAACTCCACCGGCGACTATACCGATTATCATACCTTTACTGAGAGGCTTTGGTGCGTAACTCTGAACACCAACCATCCTTCGCATCTGTTTAGGGGCTCTTTCGGGAATACCCGTTTCTACAACATTTCCTACTTTACTTGTATTGTTATCCTTTGTGGTATTCTCGTCAACAAAAAAATCTGCCTCCTGTCCACAATTCACACAGAATCTGCTACCCTTTAGGAGTTCTTTTCCACATCCTCTGCAAAACATAATTTACACCTTCTTCGCCATAAATTTTTGGATGATTCTTTAATTGATTTAATTGCATAGATCAAGGTCAAATATCAGATACCCTTATGCGTAGTATAACATAAATCAGATATAATAAAACCCAGATTTTGGGTTTTGCTCAAATTAAACTCTCATTTACCACGTTATAATAATGCGTCAATTTCCAAGCATGTTTCCCTCAAAGTTGCCTCCACATCCGCTCCTACTATATCAAGTGCCTCGGCTTTTATATACTTAACTTCTGGTATCTCATAAAAGTTTTCAGCCAAAGCTTTTACATAGCCGTATCCAAACTCATCGAAAGCTATGTAACCGCCAGCGGTAGTAACATAATACAGCTTTTTAGCCTTACACAGTCCTTCGGGCCTGCCGGCACTGTTATAGCAGAAAGTTATTCCTAATACATTTATGTTCTCAAAATACTGCTTCAGGGTAGCCGGGAATGAAAAATCGTAGTAAGGAGCAGCTATTACTATGGTATCTGCAGCTGCGAACTGCTTCCCTAAATCAAATATCTCAGCATCATATGTTCCTTTTTCCTTAAAACTGTCACGCCATATGATGAAATCCTGGTCGGTCTTTGGGAAATCGATATCTATAAGGTTGACCTGCTCAACTTCGCCGTCCAATTTTGACAGCAGATAATCTGCTATACGTTTTGTTCTGGATTCATCTCTTACGCATGCGTTGATATATAATATTTTATCCATAACTCCTACTCTTTCTGATCAGTTGTTCGAGAATCCAAACAACTGACTTCTTAATCTAATCCATTGAAAAATATCATCTATGATTATTTGTCAATACCTTGAGAAATAATGTTCCTTAGTTATCGTTTACCTCATATTTCTCGACAATAATAGTCTCTACGCTGTAATAGCATCCAGCATCTGCTGAGGATTCTCGGCCGCCTTCACCCCGTTAAATGCCTTAACTATGATTCCTCTTTCATCAATCAGATATGTGCTTCTGACAACACCCATGGTTACCTTACCATAGTTCTTCTTTTCCTGCCATACTCCGTATGCTTCTATCACAGTTTTCTCTGTATCAGCAAGCAGTGTAAACGGAAGCCCATATTTTTCTTCAAACTTTTTATGAGATGCTACCGAATCCTTGCTCACTCCAAGTATCACAGCTCCTTTTTCCCTAAACTGGGGCATAAGTTCGGCAAAATTACATGCCTGCTTGGTACAGCCTGATGTATTATCCTTTGGATAGAAATAAAGGATTACTTTCTGTCCCAGGTAATCTGATAAACTGTGCATTTTTCCGTTCTGATCCGGTAATGTAAACTCCGGTGCTTTTGTTCCAATTTCTAACATGCTCTGTCCTCCTCAATTTGTCATATCATTCAGCATCCTATAAAAGGAATTTAATATCTTCATATATTTCCTTGAAATCTACTTCGCATTTTCCATCCCATATACTTACAGGTACTTTATCCTCAAATGTATACTCTTTTGGTCCTTCAGAAGTATTCTTTTCGAAATCATATACTAATACTTTGAAATTTTCCGGAATGACTATCCAGTATTCCCTGACTCCTGCTTTCCTGTATTTATTATATTTACGGAATATATCATTATACCAGTTCGATTCTGAAAGAACCTCTACTATCAAATCAGGAACCCCAAATATTCTTTTTTTCGTAATCTTATTTCTGTCACACAATATGAAAACATCCGGCTGAACAACAGTCTTATCGTCACAGTCCAACTGAACATCGGTGGGCGCTATAAAAGGTACGCAATTACCTTTATTAGCCCTGATATAGAGTTCAAAAACCGTATTGATAAGTGACGCAATTCTCTGATGCAGAGGTATCGGCGCAGCCATATCATAAAAAACGCCATCTATTAATTCGACTCTTGTACCTTCAGGAAGTTTTAGATAATCATCTATTGTTTTATTATTCTCTGAATATAAAGGAAGCGCATTTGCACCGGAAACTGCATTATACTCAGCTTCTCCTTCACGAACTGCATTGTGCTCTGAAAAGCTCTTAATTTCACCATCAAGACAGCAGTTTTTGCTTTCGCACCCTATAAAGGCCTTATTTAATGCTTCAATTGTTTCCCACCTTGGCGTAGACGTCGTTCTGCTAAAAACCTTTTGAATAGTACTTACCGGTACACCGGACTTCTTAGATATGTATTCATAAGAAAATCCATATTCCTTCTTCCTTGCAATCATTTCATTTACAGTCATAAACCCGGCTCCTTTATCTGCCATTTTTATTATTATATACCATCTGTGTAGTTTTGTCAAATATATATACCATCTAAATACCATCAAAATACCATTTTACAAAAACCGACCTGTTATATTTAAAATCGTGGACAAAAAATCACCGGAAAGCCTTTTTTAGGTTCTCCGGTATTTTTTCATGATTTTATATTGATATATAAAGCAGGGCGAATAGCAAGGCCGAATCCATTGCCGCTTCTAGTCACAGAGATACCGTTTTTGTCCAAGCGGCCTTCCATTTCCACAAGCGCGGCACTGTGTGTGTCGCCACCTGGCGATCGTAGCCACCACCACCAAGAGATTTCACCATCAATTGTAAGTGATTTTTCCCTAAAACTATCGATATAAAACATTTCAGATGACCACGCACCCTGTATTTTCGCATATGCTGTCGGTGCACATCGGCGTAATATGTCGTATTTGGAACTGTCACTATCAAAACCATATGAGCTGTTTAATATATCACCTAAAGATAACAGGAAAATCTTATCCTTCGTATCATTCCCACCCTCTATTCCATAGTATGGATTGTCGTCATTTTTGAGCTTTACCGTATTTATCATGGTTCTTTCTTTCTTTGTAAAGGCATTTTTATAAAAACTGTCGTTTAGCCATTTTCTAAGTGTACAATCTTCCCATGTAATATCTGTTTTTTTCGAATTATAAGGAAGACTGTCCAGTGAATATTTGCTCATAACAAAAATTCTCTTGCTATCTTTTGCCAGAACTATCCACTCTATCTCCTCTTTGCCATTAGTCATGTCATCATCCTGTTCATATGAACCGAATTTGATGATATCTCCAACTTTAGCCTTTGAAAAATCATATGTTTTTTCAGTTGTAGACTTTTTCTTTGCTGCCTTTACATATATTGACTGCACTGCACTGTAATCAGAATAATCTGTATCAGTATATACTTTACCGCTTGCAGAATCATATATATTCTCTTCGGCATAAGCCAGCACCTTAAAAGAATATGTTCCTTTCTGAAGTCCCTTTATGGTGTATATCCTTTTAGCTTTGCCGTTCTTTTTTACCTCAGCTATTTCCTCTTCATACTCACCACCATTGTACAGATAGCTACTATAAGCATTATCTCTCTTGGTCATGTAGATATAGTAGCCCGTCGCTCCCTTGGTCTTATTAATTATGATTTTTACACCCGTCCCTTTATTTACTCTTTTCAAAGTGAACGTTGGAGTAGCTACACTGTTTGCTGCATTTGCCTCAATTTCTGGTTTTAGAGTTGTAAACATTCCTGCCAGCATCATCACTGCTAAAAGCAGACTAATTGTTTTCTAAAAAGATTTCATTTAGTACCCCCTTTAATTTCTTAGTTTGAATTCAAATACCTTGATTCTATTTATTTTTTAGCCATTCCTTTATTAAGAATGTACAAAAATATGGCATTGTCATAATGTTTTTTTCAAAACCTATATTATTAAGTGATAGTTTTATTCCCCATTTAACGTCAGAGTATTTCTCATTATTTATCAAGGATCTCAGTGATTGTGATGTCCCTTTACGAGCTTTAACTTCGACCGGAATCAGATTTTCTGTATTTCTGATAAAAAAGTCCTCCTCCAATGTACCATCTTCTCTTTTATAATAAAATAAACCATATCCCTGTTTATATAAGGCTTCACCAACAATGTTTTCATATAGAGCGCCTTTATATACTCCAAGGTTTTTATTTGCTCGCAAATCTTCTTGAGATTCATCATCAAGCATGGCTGTTAAAAGTCCGCTGTCTAACATATAAAGCTTAAATTTTGAATCATCATAATTCCCTTTTAACGGAAGCTCAGGGAAGTTCAAGTTGTAGCACTTTTTAACTATTCCGGCATCCTGAAGCCAGTCTATACAGCCGGCATAGTCATGAAATCTTGCACCTGTTGCAACTTTGGATATCTGGAATTTTTTATTTTCTTTTGAAAGCTGTACTGGTACTGCGTCAAGTATCCTGGTAATCCTTGTCTGATCAACACCTTCAGCGTATTTTCTGATATCCTCCCTATATGCTGATAATATCTGTTTTTGCAATTCATGAGTTTCTGTAAAAGTTTTTGTCTCATAATACCTTGATACTACTTCCGGCATACCTCCCAATATAACATAGTCAAGGAAAAGTGAGGTCAGGGATCTCATTGTAGATTCATTTAACATTTTACAATTTATAATATGATCCAATAGATCTGATTTTAAAGAATCGTCATATCCTCTCGCCCATAAAAACTCTTCAAAATCCATCGAATACATTTCATAATCAGTTTTGTATCCAACGCTTATGCTTTCTATCTGCTTATAGTTTATTCCTAAAAGCGAACCACTGCATAAAACATCAAAACGACCATCCTCTGAAAAAAACTTTAACGAAGTTACAATATCTGGGTATGATTGTATCTCATCAAAGAATATAATGGTTTTGTGTGGAATACATTTAATATCAGGATTAATTCTTGTAATATTTTTTATAATATTTTCTACTGAATATCCATTTTCAAGGATAGTTTTAAACTGAGTATTTTCGACAAAATTGATTTCCACTAGGTTTTCATAATGCATAGTTGCAAATCTTCTAGCTGATTTCGTCTTTCCTATCTGTCGGGCTCCTTTAATGATTAATGGTTTTTTCTGCTTATTCAAATACCATTCTTCAAGAAAGGAATCGATTTTTCGTCTTAAATATGTCATAAAAACCTCTTTGAAATGTGATTTTATAATGATATTCTACTATATACGAAATAATATGTCAACATTTTTAGAGCCACTTTTTGAAGTTTTTCAACATTTTTATAGCCACTTTTGATAGTTTTTCGACATTTTTAGAGCCACTTTTGGAAGTTTTCCAACATTTTTAGAGTCATTTCTGTACTAGAAAAGACTTTTGTCCACAAATTGCATATATATTGCATATATTTACTTAAAATCAAATAGTTTTCACATTATTATATATTGACAAACACCCCTTGTAGTTATAAAATCATAGAATACAAATTGTTTAAAAATAAAGAAATTTATAGATATTTTTATATAGAATGGAGGCGCTTAAATGGCTACTGATTTTCAGAATTTCGCCGATGGCATAGAAGCTGCTACCAGCATTATGTCGGTTCAGGTACTTGAAGACGGTACCTGCGGAGATATCCGTGTAGTCGCAGGAAATAAAGGCTACATAGATTCCATTGAACATCCCGCAGCAGATTATTCCATGAAAACAAATAAATTCGTACCCAACAGTCTCTATACCGATTATGTGCCAAGGGATCTGAATTTTGAAGACTACTGTTTCAGAAGCGCCGTAGGTAAAAAATGCCTTCATTCCTATGTTAAACCAAACCAGATGCCCATATGGTTCAACATGACTTTTATGCCGTTAGGGCCTTCTGAAGGGAATATCCATTATTGCAGTTATACCATGGAAGTAAATTTTGAAGCAAATACAAAGAGAATGTCAAATGTCTCCTATGATCTTGCAGCTGATGTCCTGGAAACCTGTATTAAACTAAGGGGCGCTACGGACTTTAAGAAAGCCATGCAGGAAGTCATTGTTGATATCAGGGAACTTTGTAAAGCCGAGCACTGCAGTATACTGTTGCTTGATACATACGAAAAGAAATACTCCACTCTCTGCGAATCAGTTTCAGAAAACACTAAGCTTACACCCCGTGAAGAAAGTCCGGAAAACTTCTATAATATAGCGCTTACATGGGAAGATCTTATAGGAAGCAGTAACTGTATTATAGCAAAAGATGACCATGACATGGAACTCGTTAAGGAACGGAATCCTGAATGGTACGAATCATTGAAATATGCCCACGCAGATAATATAGTCATGTTCCCCTTAAAATCCAGAGACCAGTTATTGGGCTATATCTGGGCGATTAACTTTGACGCAGCGCAGGCTCCCAGGATTAAAGATACTTTGGAACTTACCACTTTCATACTCGGTTCTGAAATAGGAAACCACCTTCTTCTTGACAGGCTTAAGGTCTTAAGTTCAAAGGATATGCTCACCGGCGTTCTCAACAGGAATGAAATGAACAATCTGGTGGATAAGCTTTCAAACGATGAAGATACCAAGAAAACAGTAGGTGTTATATTTGCAGACCTCAACGGATTAAAGACTGTAAATGATGAATACGGACATGCCGCAGGTGATACCCTGCTTAAAGACGCAGCTAAAGCTCTTGAAGAAGTATTTCCTAGAGATTGTATCTACAGAGCCGGCGGTGATGAATTTACAGTAATAATTCTTGGACTTTCCGAAGATGAATTAAATAATAAGATTAATGAGTTACGGGAAGCTTCAAATCAATATGAGCGAGTAAGCTTTGCCATAGGTGGCTGCGTAGAGGATGATTTCCACAACACCCGTCTGGCATTAAAAATTGCCGATCAAAGGATGTACGCAGACAAAAAACTTTTTTACGAGAACCATCCTGAATTTAAAAAGAGACTCTAAGATGCTTCGCATCTCATTTCAGGCGGGACTTGAACCCCGCCTGAAACAAAGATATCCCCCACCTTCGCTACGCTAAGAGGTGGAGGATATCTTCTATTTTGTTATATAAATTCACTCAGCACAGTATTGCTCAGATCAAGCCCCTTTAAAGTAAAGCATATCCTCTCCTCTTTTTTCTCCAGAAGCCCGGCTTCGGTAAACTTTCGGATGATATTGCCAAATCTGTCATAAATATCCTGTCCAAAACGTCTTTTAAACTCTTTTAAGGATATTCCGTCACACATTCTCAATCCAAGAATACAAAATTCTGACATCTGTGCATTTTTATCAAGCGTCTCTTCTATATAGTATCGAGATGATTTTCCATCTATATATTTCTCCATACTTTCAATGCTTTTTATGCGGAACATATTTTTTTTATCTATATTATTAATATCATCAATAATTTTAATTTTACTAATATCACTAATGTTGCTTTTCATAATATTTTTAGCATCCTTAATATCCTTAACATCATTATCCTGTTTATTCCCCTCCGGTATTAAAATATTCAGGTTTTCCGACGAGAGATATGATGATGCGCCGAGTCCGAGCCCGATATATTCCTCTCCTGTCCAGTAGCCGGAATTATGACGGCATTCAAAACCTTTTTTGGCATAATTCGAAATCTCATATCTTTTATACCCATACCCGGCAAGTATCTTTTCGGTTACATAGTACATCTGCCTTTCAGTATCCTCATCCGGAAGCCTTAGTGAAGCAGGATTCCGCATATACATCTCATAGAGAGGAGTGCCTTCTTCAAGGATAAGGCTGTATGCAGAAATATGCTCGGGACCAAGCTCGGCTGTCTTTTTTAAAGTTTCCGTCCAATTTTCAAGGCTCTGTCCGGGTACTGCTGAAATCAGATCCACATTAATATTTTTAAATCCAGTTTTTCTTGCAAGTTCAAAATTTTCAAGAAATTCTTCAAATGTATGTATTCTTCCAAGCTTAAAAAGAATTTCATTATCTGTAGACTGTAAACCGATACTTAATCTGTTTACACAGTACTTTTTATATAATAAAAGCTTCTCTAAAGTCAAAGTACCCGGATTACACTCTACAGTAAATTCTGTTTCTTCATTGGAATTAAAATTCCGGCTCTTAATACAGCTGCTGACAGTTTTAAGTAATTTCTCGGTTTCTGTCTCATCAAGAACCGACGGTGTTCCCCCGCCTATAAAAACAGTACTAATCTTTAGCTTTTTCTTCCTAAGCCCATCAATTTCTCCGCAAAGAACATCGATATAAGCATCAGAAAGGCTGTGATGCTCTCTGTCAGCATCACAGCCAAAACCACCAAATGAAAGAAAATCACAATATTTACACTTTCTTACACAAAAAGGAATATGTATATATAATTCCATAAAAATGAAAAACCCTTCTTATTTAACGTACTTATTCTTTATCTTTAGGTTTATTGTTCTTTACATTTGATTTTGCATAATCAATGAAAGAAATATTAAGATCTACAGAACCCTTGATTCCGGGTATAGTTCCCGTATCCGAATACTGAAGCATTTCAAAATCATAAGGGAATGTAATATCGGGATTATAATAAGCATACCACTTATCATACTTCTCAAGTCTTGTGAGATCTATTCCCATGATCATATATTTTGTATTTGCATAAATCATAGGAATATAATCCTGTTTAGCAATCTTCTCACAAAAAGCTATACAGATATCGGTACGTTCTTTCATACTGAGATCGTTTGCTCTGGCGTTATAAGTAGTAACCTTTTCAGTATCAAATACCACAGGATATGTTATTTCATATCTGCTTAATACTCCGGCGACATAATTTGCCTCTTCTTCAGCTTCTTCAACAGAAATAGCCTGCGAGAAGAAATAAATACCGATATTTATGCCTTCTTCGCTTGCCCCCTGCATATTTGCTTCAAAATAAGGGTCTAACTCGAGAGTACCTTCATTCATCCCCCTGTAACCCATACGGATCATAGCGAATTTTACTCCGGCTTTTGCAACCTTTTTCCAGTCGATCACTCCCTGATATTTAGAAACATCTATTCCTTTTATGGAAGCCACCTTACCGTCTTCATCATAGTAGACCCAGTTATTGGGATCTGAAGAATCGAGCTTTGTCCAGTCATACGAACACTCTGTCACATCGTCACTGATAGCTATATAAAATCTCTCGGAATTATTTCCGTTAACAGTTATATACCTTTCAGGAATCGACTCTGCAGGGATGATAGTTCCCAGAAGTTCGGGATCCTCAGTGTTTGCAGGAGCAAATGCGCCGAATTTTGCATTATTGATCAGAACAGTTCCATACCCTAAAGTCAGCTCTCCCGTGATATCACCAAGATAATACCTTCGCCCGAGTTTAACAACAGTCTGCCAGGTAATCCCCTCTTCTGAAATATTCAGTCTGAAATTACTTGAAATATCACAAATGTCAGTTCCATTTGATTCATCAAAGCTATAACCGGTCTCGTTAAAGCCTGCATCGGTAAGTCCGTATCTGTATGTTGCCTTACTTGTTTTAAGTTCCAAAAGTATAGGGTATTCTGTCAACCCTGAAGGGCTGTCGGAGAATGATGCATTCAACAGCTTATTTATCCTGCCGTGCAGATCATCCCCATTATACTCGGTCAGATCCTTCACATCATACATTCTTAATGTTTCCGGCATACTACCGAATCCTTCGTAATCTGTCAGTAAAGCCAGTTCGGTTCCGTTAATCTTTACAAACATAGGGCAGAGAACATCCGGATTTCTGTCAAAATCATATTCGAAATGTTCATATATACGTTTATCACCTTTTTCGAGCACTACCGCTTTTTTAAATTTCTTTTCCTCAAGATAATACTCATTCTTATAACATATTCTGAAATCATCTTTTGAAAATACAAGATATTCCAGTCCATCTATAACATCCACGCTGCACTTAAATCCGTCTCTTACTGTAATACCGGAAGTAAATCCCTTTAAATCCTCGATAAGTCTCGCAGTAGCCGGAGCAGGTGTGACAGTCTCCGTGATCTGAGGAGGATTGTCCTTTTCTTCGGTAAGCGCCTTTATCTTATCCTCATAATCGGTTTTAAGTTTATCATATACGAAAAATAAGGAAGCCACAACGGCAATGATAGCCAAAAACTCTATAATAGCTATTCCGATCCATATGCTTTTATATTTTACAGATTCCCTGACCTGTATGTTGGCATTTACCTCTTCCTGTTTTTCTACTTCACTCTTCTTTAACGCATCGGCCAGTCCTTCAACTTCAGCCCTTTTGGCCTCAAGCTCTTTATTCTTATCCTCTATCTCCTGTAAAAGGACCCCGAGATAGTCTTTAGCCGCTTGCAGCTCGTCCTCACGGACATTTCTTCTTTCCTTGTCCGCCTCATAAGCCTCTCTCAGCTCATCTAAGGTTTTGTCCCTCTCTTCGCTCATGTATCCTCCAAAACATTAAACTGCCATCTGATCGTTCCATCAGGAACTGTTTAAATTTTTAAGCTCTCCAATATTTCAATTATTATAATACACAAAAAAACGCAATAGGTCAATAAATACTTTTTTGTTTTCTGTTTGAATAATATGTAATTGTTGTACAATTTAAACAATTCAATTTTCTTTTTCTAATAATTTATAATTTTTTTATAATTTTTCGCTTGACATTTTGTATTTTATGGTTTATAATTCAGACATAAACAAAAAACAAACAAAAGTTACACATAATTCCTTAAAAATCTATTTGATGATTAATCCAATAACAAAGAATCTAAGAAAGCGAGGTACGGTCCAATGAAAACGTAAGCTTTTCTCAGGAACGAATATTAAAGAAACGAGGTACGGTCCAAAGGAAACAGTAGTTTAACTTCAAAAAACAAATTTTAAAGAAACGAGGTACAGTCCAAAGGATACAGTAGTTTAACTTCAAAAACAAATTTTAAAGAAATGAGGTACGGTCCAAAGGAGACTTAATCTTAATCTAAAAACAAATCTTTAAGAAATGAGGTACGGTCCGATGGGAACATGATCCGACTTTAAAAAATCTATCAGAAATGGGGTAAAATCCAATGGGAGCATAATCTTCTTCAGGTAATCGGCACGGGAGCTGATTTGAACCGGATATATCTTCCGGGACTCTTTTTTGAAAGGTGTAGCTTAGCTACAATATATATAGATTTTTTATATAGATATCATTAAAGAAACGAGGTATAAAATAAATTAAATGTTTGGTGAAACAGTAAAATAGGGCATCGGATAAATGATTTACATCCGGTGCCCTATTTTTTGTCTTTTTTTATTCTACTTTTACTCTTCTGCTTTCTCACCGTTCTGTTCATCAGGAAGCAGCAATGATCTTCTATACTCTGCAGGACTCATGCCCACATATTTTTTAAATTTCTTATGGAAATAATCCACATTATTATATCCTATACGTTCGGAAATCTCATAAACTTTAAGTTTATTCTGCTTAAGCAGTTCTTTTGAATGCTCTATTCTGATATGATCCACATATGAATTGAAACTCTCATTTACAGACTTGTTAAATATTTTTCCTAGATATGCACTGTTATATCCGAAAAGCGGTGCTATAGTCTCAAGTTTTATGTTGTTTTGATAATTATGATCAATATAATAGATAACATCGTCAAGTATACTGTCACGTGATGAATTACCCGTAGCATTCATGATCATCTCAAACTGTCCCGAGAAGAAAAGAATTATCTCATACAGATAATATTTTGTTCCTATAAGCTCGATAATAGAAGAATTTGTAGGGAATGGTATTTTCTCCGAACCGTACAAGTGCGAAATAGTCTCCTTTATCTGCAAATAAAGATCCGTCATGAACAGTTTTACAGAATCAATCGTATCATTTACCGTATACAGATATTCTTCAAGAGCATATAAAGTCTCGGCGACACGTTTACGGTTATATGTCTGAAGATGATCGGTCAAAAGCTCTGCATATCTGGTCATCAGTTTATTACTTAGTTTGTTATCCGTAACATCAGTTTTAGGAAGCTCGTCATAACTTAAGGTATGCTGGCCCTGAGCACAGAAAAATCTTCTGTTAATGAGCGACAATGCCTGTTTATATGAGAGATTTATATCCTTTGCCGAATTAACCGGAGCTCCGTAACATATAAATACAGTATCCATAGGACTCCCCGATTGCGGCGGAGTACTGTCATAATGTGAAAGGAAATCATTAAACTGCTTCAAAGCAACCGAGCCCTTTAGCAGTATTACGTCATTCTGTCCGATCCTTATGCCTTCAAATGTCTGTTTATCTGCATTGGTCACATTCAGAAGATCAGCAAAATCATATGTAATGGAAGAAATCTTTCTGGTGAAATTTTCATAGATAACAACCTGATATATATCAAATGTAAGTCCTAATTCATTAAGCGCCGGGGCTTCAAAAGCTTTTTCATCCGTATCGCCGGTTATTATCTCTTTAAGTATGACATCATGAGCCTTATTCCTGTAAACATCAATGTATGTATCTTTACTTCTCTCATCATCAAGAAGTTTTTTTACATATGTAACCGCTTCAAGAAGATCATCCTCATCGATAGGTTTTGTAAGGTAAAAGTCTACATTGTATCTTATGGCTGTCTGAGCATATGTAAAATCAGAATAACCTGAAAGTATTATACACTTACCGGTAAAACCTGCCTCTCTTGCAGCCTTTATTACTTCAGTACCGTGAAGCTTAGGCATACGTATATCAAGTAATATAAGATCAGGATGGTACTTCTTTATGATATCAAGCGCTTCCTGTCCGTTTTCTGCTTCATAATCCGTAGAGAACCCCATAGATTCCCAGTCAAGCAAACATTTAATACCCCGTCTGATGGAGCTTTCATCGTCCGCAAACAGAACTCTGTACATAAAGGTCCTCCTTTCGATATTTGTAATAACAAAAAATATTATAACATAAAAAAAATTTTTTGCAATTATCGGGAACCTATTAAATATACTAATCGTCTAAATATATGAAAAGAAAAAAAACGATAGCTTTACAATAAGGACACAATATAGTATTATAGTGTATACGGGCATAAAGTACATGCTTAAAAAACTGCACTCCGGTCCCTATCGATCCGGATTGTCAAGTGCAGGCAAAACACGGACCGTCGCGGGTCGGAGGTTACATGAAATACGATATTGAAACCCTTATGCGGGAATATGGTAATGATGTACTTCGAACAGCCTATTCCTATGTAAAGGACAAATATACCGCGGAAGATATATTCCAGGATGTCTTCATAAAGGTTTTTAAAAATCTGGAGAATTTTCGTGATGAAAGCGGTATAAAAACCTGGATTATAAGAATAACTATAAACACGGCAAAGGATTATCTGAAGAGTGCATACAGTCAGAAAGTAGTCCCCATGATGGATTTCAAGGAAGACATGCTGACATCGGAAGATGACTACGAAGAAGTCGAAAACAGGGATCGTGACAGGGTTGTCAAAGAAACAGTCATGACATTGCCCGAACCATTTCGTGAAGTACTGTTGTGTGTATATTTTCATGAAATGAGTGTCGCAGAAACTGCCACCGCTCTCAATATTGCCGAAGGAACTGTAAAAAGCCGACTATCCCGTGCAAGGGATATGTTAAAAAACAAACTGGAAGGGAGGTTATAGATATGAGCGATAACAAAAACAAAGAATTTGATATCAAAGCTATGTTCCAAAATGAATTCGACGAAAATGAAATATCCGTAAGTGAAGATCTTATCGCCAAGACTATGGCTTCCATCAGAAATCTCCAGATTGAAACCGAAACTGAAACTGAGACTAAAACTGAAACTAAAACTAAAACTGAAACCAAATCGGAGCCTATCGATCTTTCCGCACAAAAGAAAAAACGCTTCATCCGTATTGCTTACGGCCTGGCAGCCGCTGTCTTCATCGGATTTGTAGGCTTTGCCATTATTAAACTCGGCGTCGGAAATCTTAAAAATAAAAATTCTGATGCAGCTGCAGACTTCAGCTACTCAGATAACATAAACGATACCGCCGCTTCACTGGAATCTAACGGTTTCTCAGAAGTAAAATCAGATGATTACTATTCACCCGTATCTGAAGCATCAAGCGTAACACAGTCTGTTAAGCCTGATTATTCTGCTCCTCGAGGCGAATCTTATTCCGGAGAAACTGCTGTTCCCGAAACCGTTATCCCCCAGGCAACCGATGAAGATAATGATAAACAGCAGAAAAATTATATTTCACCCACCACAAGTACCGAAAAAGAATTACAAAATGATACTGTCGATGAAGTAAAAGATTCCGAGACCGGCACCGGAACTGCCGACTCCGGTTCTACCGACTCTCCAGAAGATATTACAGAATCGGAAAATTCTACAGAAAATGGTGATGATATTCTCAAACCCACGCCAAATAATATACAGATAACCGATCCTTTAAAGGAATTAGAGCTTCATAATAATGATTCGTCTGATGATGAGGCAGTTTCTGCACTTATAAGCAATATCATTTCTGAAGCAGCCGCAACAGATATTGACTATTCAGATGGATCAGATATGGAAACCGTAGCTGCGGCTGCGAAATATGTCCGAAGTCTAAACAGCTATAAGGAACTGCTCACCTACGAATCAGGAAATGAATCTTACCTTACCGATCTTCTCCGTAACAGCACCAATAACGGTCCCGTTGAATATATACTGGCACTGCTCATAGAAGATCTGACAGGAACCTCGTTTAATAACGAAGACGGACTTCCTGTCTGGAATACCGGAAAAGACTATATCAATCTTTTGGACCAGCAATAGACCCCCTAAAAAGAGGATCCGCAAAAACGGATCCTCTTTTTTATTTTCCGGCTTCTTTTTTCATTTTTTCAAAATCTGAACAGATTATCTTATATAATGCTTCTGCTTCATCTTTTCCGTATGACTTTTTAAAGAATTCATGAAGTTCGTTTCTGTTTACCGATTTTCTGATTCCTTCATCAATTTTTGAAGCATACATATCTATCGTCTTTTTTGAAAGGAAATCCGAAAGAGCATTATAAACATACTTATAATTTCCGGTATTCACAGGTGCTTTCACATCTTTTTTCTCCGGAGATACAGGATTCTTCACATCTGTATTATCAACAGTCTTCTCTGTATTTTTTACAGCATTCCTGTCTTTTCCCCTGGAACGTCTTCTTCTGTTACCGGATTTTATAACATCTTTTTCCGGTTCCGCTCCCTGTTCAGCCACATTATCCTGTTTGTCTTCCGCGGGCATCACTTCATTTTTCTGAATTTTCTTTCTGTGATTGTTCCCACCGTCCTTCCTGTTACTGCCTTTTTCTACGACCGGTTTAACTTTTTCCCCGTCGCTTGCAGCATCTTTTTCCGGATTGTTTACGCTGTTCTCATCAGCAACAGTTTCAGGTCTTTTAGCATCTTCGGATTTTTGTCCGGATCTTCTGCGTCTGCGTCTGTTTCTCCCTGAACCTTCCGTTTTTTGAACGTTATCGGTACTTTCAGTACCTGTTATGATATCTTCAGTATTCTTAAGAGGTTCTTCTTTCTTTCTCTCCTTAGTATCTTCACTTGACTGTTCATTTCTGCTGCTACCGTTTTTATCACTCTTCTTCCTGTGATCCTTTTTATCTTCCGAAGCAGCTTTAACAGCTACGCCGCCCTTTTCCGAATTTATTGCCAAAAGAATATTAGCGAATACACCTGTAACAATATTATAACCCGTAAAATAGCCTTCGCAGAATTTTACTGCCGATTTGAATCCGTTATCATGGCTGATAATATAGAATCTGCCCTCATGCTCCTTTTCTATAGAAGCCCCAAGCAGTGTAACTATCTGAAAATCCATGGCATTTGCACCGATATAATTAGTCTTTATATACTTAACCTGGGCGCTGCTCTCATTAAGTGACTCTATGGTCGGGATAGTCAATGTATTGGCGTTATCACTATAAAAAACATAAACCTTATCCTCCGGCTTGAGTAAAAGAATTCCTTCAAGTCCATAACTCCTGACATTTTCAAGATCAATAAAAAAGCTTCTCAACATCCACACCTCCTTTCTTTATATTCTGACAATTATTCATAAATACTTTTCAGGTTTCATGCAGTCTTAAAATGTTAATTTTGTTATACTCCTTCCCCGTTAAACTCGGGGATAAAGCTTTCTTCCGCTACATCCTCTTCCTGAATAAAAGCATTTTCAATACCGATTTTCCTTGCAAAATCAACCAGCCTGTCATACTCTCTGCGATTAACCTTCTTGTGCAGCTCCGGGTATCTGTCATCAGACATTATATGCGGCATCGGAGTATACTGGCTCATAATACTGATATAAACATCATTTCCGTATCTTTCATGCAAAAACCTTAAAATCCTTTTAGATTCTCCTACATTTCCCGGTAAAAGCATATGTCTTATGATAACTCCTCTTTTCATAATAACCGACTCCCGGTTTTCTGAAGGAATATCATCATCTGAAATAAAAACACTTTCATTTTCAGACATCAAAGTCCCGCCTTTACGCTGAACCTGTCTTACCATCTCATCAAGAGCAAGCGACGCTTTTTCAAAATAATCGGGACAGTTTGAGTATTTCATCCCCGTCTCTTTAGACATGTATTTAAAATCAGGCATCCAAATATCGATACAATCCGACAGGCTCTCAACAGCAGCAACACTTTCATATCCTCCGCAGTTATAAACTACGGGAATATTGAGACCCATAGCTTTTGCCCTTAATACTACCTGTCTTATCTGATCTGTATAATGCGTCGGGGTAACCAAATTGATATTGTATACTTTTTTATCCTGTAATTCAAGAAAAATCTCAGCAAGCCTTTCAACGCTCACTCTTTTCCCTGCATTACCGTCTGAGATTGCTTTATTCTGACAGTAAACACAATGAAGATTACATCCTGAAAAAAATACCGCTCCCGAGCCTCTGTCCCCGGAAATGCAGGGTTCCTCCCACATATGAGGTGCTGCCCTTGCAACCATTATGTCCCGGTCAGCTCCGCAATATCCTTTTTTCCCCGATAATCTTTCAGCTCCACACATCCTCGGGCACAAAAAACACTCATCCTTGTCAAGCATGCTTCTCATTCTCAAGTTTCCGAGAGAACTCCTCCATCGTTATAGGTTTTGAATAAATATATCCCTGAAGTTTTTCGCAGCATGCTTCTATAAGGAATATCCTCTGAGCATCCTCTTCCACTCCTTCACAGATAACATCCAATCCGAGTAGTCTAGCCATCTCAACAATAGAAGAAATAATTATCTTATCATTTGAAGAAAGTTCATCCTTCATAAACACCTTATCAAGTTTAAGTATGCTGATGGGCAGTCTGGTAAGAACCTCCAAAGATGAATATCCCGAACCGAAATCATCTATCGAAATCTTGATGTTCATCTGTCTCAGCCATTGCATTGTATATGTGGCCGACGGAAGTCCCTCAAGACATATGCTCTCGGTAAGTTCAAATTCAATGTATTCTACCGGTATCTTGTATTTCTTAAGAAGGAAATCCACATACTCTACGAAACTGTTGTTGAAAAGATGGATTTTTGATACATTCATGGAAATAGGCACACAGAAAAGACCCTTATCAAGCCTGTCCTTAATAAAAGCAAATACCTTGTCATATACATAGTAATCCGTTTTCCGGATACATCCGTTGCTCTCAAACGCAGGGATAAATTCATCCGGATAAACAAAACTTCCGTCAGGCTTTTGCCATCTGATAAGAGCTTCCGCACCGACTATTTCATATGTTCTGCAAAGTACCTTGGGCTGAAGGTATACAAGAAACTCATTATTTTCTATTGCCCTGTCGCAGCTGGCGATCAGTTCATTTGTCCTTGCTTTGTTTGCGAGCATCTTTGCATCATATGCGAAACACCTGTTGGCATTAAAAATTGTCATCTCTTTAGCTGCTTTTCTGGCTGCGGTTGCACCCGTTATGGCCTCTTCAACAGTAAGGTCATAATCTCCAACAAAGGCAAATCCGCTGTTTATTGCGATATTGGTATCCTCTGTAACAGACTTTATCTCATCTAAGAATGCTCTGTTACATTTTTCAATGATAGATTTTATCCCATCATTTCCGGTTCCCTTAGGAACTTTTACCGCAAAAAGGAAAATATCGGAATATTCCCTGCAGCAGGATATAAGATTCTTAATCTGAAGATAAATAGTCGAGGCAAGCCTCTTTAAAACTATATCTCCTGTATTATATCCGTATTTTTCATTAATATATTTAAAATTTGCAACATCAGAACTTATAATGCAATAGTCTGATTCCCTGTCAACCGCTATACTCTTGTTCACCCTGCTTAAGAATCTGTCAATGTTCGGCAGCTTGGTAAGTTTGTCCCTGTCCAGTCTTTTTCTTAAAATCTCCGAATCTTTTCTGGGACGTCTTTTCGAAAACATCTGCTCAAACATATAAGAACAGATAGATTTCATCGCCTCGATCTCATCTTTTTTCCAGATTCTTCTTTCGTGCATATCAACAAATTCTACGAAAGCTATCTTCTCATTACGTTTATATATCGGAATCTGGATAAGACTTTCAACCTGCTTATCGATAATAACTATAGGGCATTCTTCACCTTTATAATACAAGTAAAACCCTTCACTGTTCTGATACCGTTCTTCCCATTCTTCCAGAGCCTTATCAACAAAACGACGTTCCAATCCTCTTAAAAGAGTATCCGATCTCCGGCTCCATTGATATGTACACTTTACGGCAGCACCGTTCTCAACCTTCTCTTTTATCACAATAGAATCAACATCGAAAAGAGCCCCCATCTTGACAAGAAACTCATCTATTGCCTTTTCCATATCCTTCTCTCTGACCATAAGTTCATCGGCAAAGGCAGTCAATTCCGTGATCATCTGTCTGTCATTTTTAACTAATTGTTCCATAGCAACTCCGATATGCTGAAATTATCCCTCTCTATTCCATCTGTCATGTATATCCGGACAGCTTCTGTTTTTACCGGCCGCTCTCAGCTCAACATAGCAGCCGCATTTCACACATGTACCGCTTATCAGGCTGTCACAGTTTTTACAAATGTCAAGCCGTCTTCGGTATTCTTTCTCATCAGCCCTATTCTCAGCAGGCATTGCATTGATCATTTCCCTCACAGTCAGAAGGGCTGCATTTTCATCAAAATCTTCAAGAAGACATTTATAACAGATCTTTTTGTTTTCCATATTGTCAACCGATATTCTGCAATAAATCAATTATCCTTACAATATGGCTTCGTATGCTCCGAAAGCCATTCGGCAGTCTCACTGTCAAGGTATGGAGACAGCTTTTCATATACCGTTCTGTGATATTCATTAAGAGTCTTTATTTCCTCTTCCGTCATATCCTCCCATATAATCGGAGCAAGATCGATCGGTGCCAATGTCAGAATCTCGAACCCAAGGAAATTATTAAACTCATTTTCACACTTTTTAACTACAACAACATCATTCTCAGTCCTGATACCAAACTTGCCTTCCAAATAAAATCCCGGTTCATCGGAAACAACCATTCCGCACTGAAGCGGAACCTCATTACCATGTCTTTTTCCGATTTTCCAGTTGATATTCTGAGGTCCCTCATGAACGTTCAAAAAGAAGCCTATTCCATGCCCGGTACCGTGATTATAATCTCTCATGAGTTTCCACAAAGGTCCGCGTGCAAGTATGTCGATATTTGCTCCCGCAACTCCTGAAGGAAAAACGGCTACGGCAAGATTAAGATTACCCTTAAGTACCGCCGTATAATACTTTTTCATATCTTGGGATAATTCTCCCATGGCAATGGTACGCGTAATATCTGTAGTTCCTTTAAGATACTGTGCACCGGAATCAACCAGAAGAAATCCTTCTCTTTCTATCGGGATGTCGGTATCATTGGATGGTTCATAATGAACAATTGCTCCATGCGCCCCATATGCTGCAATAGTATCAAAACTGATATCTATAAATTCCTTGCTTTCTTTTCTGAATGAAAGCAGTTTATCCGCAACTCCAAGCTCAGTAATATACGGCAAACCCTTATCTTTTTTATATTCATCAATCCATTTAAGGAATTTCACCATGGCCAAGCCGTCAATAACATTTGCTTCTTTAAGATTTTCTATCTCTTTTTCATTTTTCAGTGCCTTCATCTCTTCTGAAGGATTTTTTCCGAAAACAACTTCGAAACTGTCGGTGAGAATCTTATAAAGGCGGTAATTGGTCGTTTCCGGATTGATAAGCATCTTACTTTTCTTTTCATTTTTTCCGTTCAAAATACCGGCACAATAATCATAAACGTTATCATAATCGACCACTTTAACGCCAAGATCTTCAAGATATTTCTCGGTATCCCCATATACGGAATTAAGGTTACAGAAAAGTATATTCTCATCCTCAGTTAAAAGAAGATAAGAAAGGAAAACCGGATTACATGGAATATCATTACCCCTTAAATTAAGTATCCATGCAATATCATCAAGAGACGATAGAAAATGATAATCACATTCTTTTTCCCTGAACCTGCGTCCGATCTCAGCCAGCTTATCAGAAGAACTGCAACCTGTATATTCCTCGCCAAGAACATAAATCTTTTCCGCAGGAAGACCGGGTCTGTTCTCCCAGATCTCCCCTGCCAGATCCTTATCAGCAACAATTCTTACATTACTTACATTTTCCTCTATCTCTTTTACATCCGAAATCTGCATAACCCGGCCGTCAAAACCCACTGTTATTCCCCGGCCTAAAAACTTTTCATTGTTTTCTTTTTGAAGATATTCCTTTACTTCGGGAACCCCCGCATTTCCTGACTTAAAAAGTATTATCCCGCTGCCTTTTAGCTGATCTTCCGCCTGGATAAAATACCTTCCATCGGTCCAAAGTCCGGCTTCATCTTTGGAAATAACAAGAGTTCCCGCCGATCCGCTAAAACCGCTTAAGAATTCTCTGCATTTAAAATGATCGCTGACATACTCCGAACTGTGAAAATCGGAAGTCGGGACAATATAATAGTCTATCCCGTATTCAGCCATAAGCAATCTAATCTTTTTAAGTCTCTCTGCAATCATAAAACACCCTGTCCTTTATGTAAACATCTGAATAAGATTATAACATATACCATTTTTCTTGTCACGAAAATCTTTAACGTCCGTTTTCCTTATGCTTTCCCATGATATTCCATACACAGCATAGTCAGGTCGTCGAACTGCTCCGCATCCTTTACAAAACTGTCTACAGCACTGCGTACACCTTTTAACACATCTTCAGGTGAAGCATCGGTACATTCATTTAGCGCTGATATGGTACGTTCCATACCGAAAAGTTCATTCTCGGAATTTGTGGCCTCAGGAACGCCGTCTGTATAAACAAACAGCTTATCTCCGGGTTCAAGCTGTACAGAACATTCTTTGTATTTTATTCCTGCCATGCCGCCAATAACAAATCCATGCTTATCCTTAAATACTTCGAACTGTCCTCCTGCCTTTTTCAGTATAGGATACTCATGCCCGGCATTTGCCATGATAAGTGTTCCCGTGGAAATCTCCAAAATACCCATCCAGACAGTAACGAACATTTCTTCTCTGTTATTTGCACAAATGGCTGCATTTGTCTCGCTTAAGATTGTCGCCGGAGCCTTACCCATCATTGCATTATTTTTAAGAATAACCTTCGAAGCCATCATAAAAAGTGCAGCCGGCACTCCCTTTCCTGATACATCTGCCATAACCATACACAAATGATCAGCATCGACAAGGAAGAAATCATAGAAATCTCCTCCGACTTCCTTGGCAGGATCCATTGAAGCGTAAACATCAAACTCGGACCTGTCAGGGAACGCCGGAAATACATTTGGCAGCATATCGGCCTGAATACGTGTAGCGAGTGACATTTCCGTATGGATACGCTCTTTCTCAGCCGTAACCTCAGTCAGGTTTTTAACATAGTTTATCATATCCTTCTCCATCGTATCGATCGAAGAAGCCAGATTAAAGATTTCTTTTATCCTACTGATATCCCCAAGAGACTCTCCCAAAGTGTTTTCACGAGCAAAACGTACAGCCTCGTCAGAAACCTTCCTTACAGGCTTTACTACCTGTCTTCTTAAGATTACAACTGCAATGGACGAAGCCGCCAGGGCAAGAAGTATCGTAGAAATTATCATACTTCTTATATATGGCTTCCTTGCATCGTAAAGCTCACTTATCGGGCGCTGCATACAAAGTATTGCCACTATTTCTCCGTCAATATTTTTGACCGGAACCATAGTCGTGATATGAGGATGCTGCCCGTCAGTTGTCTTAAAACGGTAAATAGTCTCATATGGCGATCCCTCTTCATAAATAGCTTTATACTTTGCCCTGTATTCATCATTTGTAGTATTTCTCTTATACCCAAGCTCCCACGGAGTATACTCGGTATTATCCACTTCATTATTCACTACATTAAATATCGATTCAAAACTGCCATAGTCACTTCTGTCAACCTTAATGACATAGATTAATGAAACATATATCCGGCGGCAGTAAGTACTGAGATAATCACGGGATTTCGTATAATCTACCGTCTTATTTCCCGCAAGATATTCGTCAAGATCATCTCCGTTGACCAGTATGGCAGCCGTATCCGCCATATGATATGTGGATGTTTCATACTCATCCTTCATGGCATCAGCGAAATTAATATAGCCCATTATACAGCTGACCAGCCCGAATAATATTAACATGACTACTATTGCGCTGATGATATTGAAAGCCATACTGATACGAAAACTATATTTTTTTCCTTCAGGTTTCTTATCCTTCCTTGCCATTCTCTCTCCTTATATCCTTCAGCTTTTTCTCAGCATAACCATATATCGCGCTTATGGCAAAACAGAGAACTCCGCTCACGAAAAAGCTTATCGCATGTCCTATGGTATTTTCATATATAATATCAATCATTACAAGTTTTACAACGCACACCAGCGATATAACAAGTCCGTATATCCTAAGTCCTTTTTCGTTAACCTTAAATCCGATCGCGATCAGGATGATAGAAAGGATAAATACAGCTATACTTAAGACATTACCTGTTGCTTTGAATGAGATCAATATCGTTATCAGTAACACTGTTGACTTTAATCCCAGGTATACAGTCTCAAGAACTCCTCCCTTCTTTAAGAGGTTAAGTGAATTTGCCATAAACAGTGCAATAGCTGTGAGTACAAGTAACCAGTGATTTAATTCACTTTCAGCACTGCACATTATCGGAAGGGATATGACCATAACAAGAGCATTTACTACATAGCTTGTTGTCAGAGATACCTTGTCGTCCTCATTGATTTCCCAATTCTTTCGGTAAATGGACTTCATGGCCAGTATATTTATAAAGCCGATTATCATTATAATGACCGTTACAGACGTTTCATCACTTATCCATTCATTAACAGCCATAAGTACCAAAGCCTTTATGATACCGATCAGGAATGTCGAGTAAGACAGGCATTTGATCACGGAATTATACTGTTCATTCTTAATATACATATAGATATTCATTACTGCAAAAACAACGACAGTACAGATAATAAATTCTATCGGATCCGTGATAAATATTAAAACAGCTATTCCGTATACAGATATTCCCAGGATTTTCGCATACATATAATTTTTTACAAAACCATATATAACAAACAGAATCGATAAACCTGTTATTATTGGCATTTTTGCCGGCCAGTTGCTTCTGAACACATACCAAATAAGTAACAATACTGCAGTCGATATCCAGCAATACGTTCCTATACCTCTTATCGCGGATTTCTTTGTCCTTACATACCATTCACAAGCAACAATCATAAGAAGACATACGGCACATTCACAGATAAGATAAATCTCAGTATCGTTAATAATAAGATCTATCTGCACTAATAGAAACAGGAAATAACCCATGCCAAAGAATCCCATCCAGTCACGGTTTTTCTCGTCTGTCCTTATCATATTATAAACGATCATACCAATGCAGAAGATACCAAGGATGATATATGCCGGGATCATGCTTTCATCAGTTAATTTTTCACTATCCGGACTTAAAGCATTATATCCTGCAAAAACTGCCCCATCAAGAGCTAAAAGCAGCATACAGATTACAGCTGAAATATTAGTGATAAGATAAATAGCCCGGTCTTTGCCGCCAAAGATCATAAATGATAAGATTCCTATGATAAAGTACAGGACTATAACCATAAAACTGATTTCGGAATCTGCTCCTCTTCCCATAAATACACCTATATTTACGGCAATCACTATTCCGGAACAGCCTATGATTTCAAAGAGTATTTTCTTAAGTTTTGAAAGATACAAAACTCCGGCAGACCATATGAGCAGTAATATAAATAGCAATATTCCGCCTATCAGCTTAAAGTACAGATGACCCAATATAAGCGATAAATATACCGCTCCGACACCACATGCTCCGACAGAAAGGAATAATGTACTTTCCTTCTTATCAAACCACTTAATAAGACCGAATGCTGTAATACCTAAGCTTGCTACCATCATAAACGTGAATTTTATCTCGTTTGTCATGTTTGGAATTATAAGCGCAGCAAACAGAATTAAGCTGATAAATATCAGTACGGAAGCCGCAACTGCCATTATATTTTTTCCAAATATTGATTCGATATTTGAGGCATCCTTCTGATCGGTCTGAACTGTGTTTTTTGCAGCAGACGGCCTGCCATTATAAGCCTGCCACTGTGCCTGCTGCCGGTTCTGCTGCCACTGCTGCTGACCCGGCTGCTGACGACACTGTTGTGGCATTCCCTGTTGCCATGACTGTGGCCCCGGCTGTTGTGAACCGGGCTGTGGATTTCCCTGTGGCTGCCAACCCTGTTGCGGCTGACGGCCCTGCTGTTGCTGACCTTGCTGACGGATTTGCTGCCATTGCTGTTGAGGTCCCGGTTGTTGAGGACTCTGCTGCCCCGGCTGCTGTATACCGGACTGAGCCTGCCAACCCTGAGGCTGTCCATGCTGCCACTGCTGTTGTGCGCCTTGCTGCGACTGTCCTGACTGTGCCTGCCACTGCTGACTTCCTTGCTGGGGCCTTCCCTGCTGTGGAGAGGTCTGCTGACCGTTTTGCGGCTGCCCCTGTGCATTCGATTGATTTTGCTTATCTCTAATATTCTGGGATGCCTTTATAGACTCAATCTGTCTCTGGATATAATTCATGTTATCCAGGACATTTCCCATCACTTTTCGACATTCGTTCAATCTTTTTTCAAGCTGATCCAGATCTTCCATGCCTCAACCCTCCTTACAGTCTTTTTACACCCGGTTTCCCATTAAAAAATTATAATCATTATACCACATCTTGCCTTTTTTGACAACTGTAGAAACATTTCGTACTCTTATTCTTGAATAATATTTTTACTTTCCATCAGATTAATCGGTAATTCTTACCAAATACACATAAAAAGGAACAAATTTAACATGTTCTGTTGTAAAATATCCAATATACGATTATAATATTATGGGGTTTTATAATAATGATTCTATTTCCCAATAATCTTCTAATACGGTCAAATATCTTTAAATCATAACAAAGGAGACATCATGCAATCATTAAAAACAAAGCTGTTGATCAAGTCCTTGATCGGAGGTTTGCTTGGAATGTTCATCAGTCTTATACTATTTGCAATAAACATATCTCATGGAGCTGTCATAAATGATGCCTTTCATTTCGTTACCCAGTTTATCGGGTCATTTATTATGGGCGCTATCTGTATGGGAAGTTCCACCGTCTATGACATAGAAAGCTGGGGACTTGTAAAAGTAACTGTCATACATTATGCCATAGCACTCTTCACTTTCCTTATAACAAGTATCCTTCTTAAATGGTTCAACAGTGAGACACTCATTATAGCCGTGATCATATACTCTGTTGCATATGTTATCATCTGGCTGCTGGAATATCTCATCTGGAAAAAAGAAATAAGGAATATGAACCGCGATCTAAAAAATGTCTTAAGCAAGTCACAAGGAAGGTAAAACTCCCATGAAAAATATGGTCGATATAGATGTGGTACTTGACGACAGATATACTGATCCCAAAGTTACCATACAAACAAAAAGCCGAACCCAACAGGTGGAAAAGATAATATATGCCATTGAAAATGTTTCCGAAAACGATTATCCTTTAATTCCGGTACATACAGAAAACGGACTTGAACTCATTTCTCAAAGAGTCATTGTAAGAGTATATACTCAAGGCCGTAAAGTAATGATCCAGACTGATGATAATCAGTACAGCGTAAACAAATCCCTGTCAACTGTTGAAGAAATGCTTAATACAGATCGTTTCATAAGGATTTCCCAATCCGAAGTAGTTAATCTGTATAAAGTCAAAAACTTTGACATTAATATCATCGGAACCATCGGAATAGAATTTGAAAACGGAACAAAATCCTGGGCATCAAGGAGCAGGGTTAAGGCAATAAAAACAAAACTGAAAGAATATACTTAATAACATTTTTACAAAGGAAACGGTATAATTATATGGAAATGAAAATTATGATTACCGGTCGCAGCCGAAGAATCTCCGATCATATATGTGAACATCTTGAACACGAAACAAATTTTGAATTCATCAGATGCTGGGCTGACAAGGAAGCTTTCACCACTCTGGTACAAAAAGAAAAACCGACAGTCATAATAATATGTCTCGGATATGAAAGTACTGATTCGATAGTAGTATATGACTATCTTGGAGACTACGTAAAAACAAGGCCTGTGGCTATAATTGTAGCAGCCAACGATCAGGATACCATTGTTTTCTCCGAGAACACCCGACTCAGGAAAGTCAGTTATATTCCCACAAAGCCCATACCATACAATATCCTTTATTCAAAGCTTGAAACCATAGAAAAGAAGCTGAAAGCTATCGTTCAGATAGATGAAACGATTGAAGATGATTTTGATGACTCATACGAACCCGATACTGACATTACAGAAAATGAAATCGGTATTCCCGCTCCTATAAGCAGTAATACCGATAAAAAGAAAATACTTATTGTTGAAAAAAATCCTGATCAGATAATACTGATCCGTCAGTATCTTAAAGATGACTTCAAAGTTTACATAACCAGATCATGTCCGGATGCTTACGATTTCCTCGAAGAAAACAAAGTTGACCTTGTGCTTCTGGATTACAGTCTTACAGAGCTGGAAATAACCCTGTTCCTAAAACGTATCCGGGTGCCGCTAAAACATATGCATCTCCCCATAATAATCCTTTCAGATAAAAACACAAAGGATAATGTCATCAGAGTATTAAACAGTTTTAATCCACAGGCTTATCTGACCAAACCGATCAAAAAACCTGAACTTATATCAAAGATCAAAGAAATACTTAATGAAAATTAAATCCGTAATTACTTTTCTCATCTAGTTGAACAGCTCCCAAAAAGCCACGGCGCTGGCAGCTGCAACATTCAGAGAATCTACTCCGTTAAACATCGGGATACGCACAGTATAAGAACACGCTTCAATAACTTCATCCGGTAAGCCAAAGCCTTCATTTCCAAGGATCACTGCCAGCTTATCGGATTTTTTTATATTTTTATCCTCTATGCTTACCGATCTGGTAGTCAGTGCCATAGCAACAGTTGTAAATCCCAAAGAATGAAGTTTATCTATAAGATATATTCCCTTACTCTCTTCACTTTTAGCCACAGTCCACGGTATCTGAAACACAGTTCCCATACTTACTCTGCTTGAACGCCTTGTAAGAGGATCTACCGAAGATTTGGTAAGAAGCGCTCCGTCTGAACCTAAAGCTGCCGCAGATCTTATTATGGCACCCACATTTGTAGGATTTACAACATCGAAAAGTACGGACAGTTTCTTTTTATCCATACAGAATTCTTCAATATTTTTTATTTTTCTTCTTCTGAATACGGTCCAGAGTCCCTTAACAAGAGCATATCCCGTAAGCTGTTCAACAATTTCACTGTCAGCTGTATATACAGGGAAATACTCGGTCTTCTCAGACCCGAAAACCTCTTCTATCTTTTTTAATACAAGGGCTGCTTCTTTTTCAAATTTCTGATTTTCAGCCAAAACCGACAACGGTACATATCCTGCCTCAAGTGCCCTCAGAGTCACATTTGCGCTCTCAGCCACAAAAATCCCCGGTTCCGGCTCATAGTATCTGTAAAGCTGAATTTCCTTCAATTTTGAAAATACTTCAAGTTCGGGAGCATCCAAATCTTTAATCTCAATAAATCTCATGTCTGTTCATTGCCTTTAGCTTCTTAACGAATAGTTATTTCAGGAACATATTCAAGTTCGATAACCTTCCATTGTTCACCCTTTATATCACGAATAACAGGTTCCTGCTCAGGAGCCTCTTTAAAACCAAGTGATTTATAACATTTATAAGCCGACTCATTATTTTCGAAAACACCTATTGTAACCTTCTTGGCTTTTAAGATTTTAAACGCATATTCGAGTCCCAATTCCAGCATCCGCTTTCCGTAACCTTTGCCACGTTTTCTGTCATCAACTATTACCCATCCAAAACGTAACACGCCGGGATCTCCATTAATATATCTAATAATAAAATGTCCTACAACACCGTCATTCCCATAAGCTATCAGCGGATAGAAATTATCATATTCCGTACAATCTCCATTATGTTCCAGATATTTCTCTTCAATATCCCGAGCACTTATAGGGAAATCTCCAAATCTCTCTCCGCCCCATTTCCAGAAAATATCCTCATCCTTTAACCAAGAAGCTATTATTTCACTATCCTTACTTTTAAATGGTCTTAGCCTAAGCACCTCGGCATCTCCATCCTCCTGTCCTTTAAACAATGTAGTGCTCAGGGCTTCCATATCAACTCCGGTGTCCATACCATAATACATATGGTTGAAATAAGCCACTATCAGTTCCAGATCTTCCAGGATCAGAGCATGCCCCTGACTATGAAAATGAACAGCAAAATGATCGGCCAGATTCTCTAAAGAATAGTTCATCTTAGCTTTTTTACAGCATTCCCACATGGACGGAGCATTCACCCAATCCTCCCCCATATAAGATGCAACTACAAAATAGTATCTGTCTTTTGAACAGGCAAGTATCGGCAGCCATTCCTGATCATAAGGAATATCGGAAGGCTCCTTAAATTCCAAAAAGCGGTCATTAAACCATCCTCTCTCTGCATCCGACTGAAGACATGAAAGAGGTTCATTCTTACCGTAAGTATATTCAGCAGGACCGCCCGCTTTTCGTAAATCGTAAATTTTTCCTTCTGACAGAAAATTATACAGAGCAAGTCCTCCCGCCCCTGAACAGGTAGGGATAGGCATTTTAAATCTGTTATCAAATGCGCCACAAACAGCTGTCGCTTTTCCGTAGCGTGATACACCTGTCACCATTGAAGCATCGGGGTCAAGACCATATTCCTTATATAATCCGTTATAGACAGCATCCAGCACTTTAGATGCGCCCCATGCCCATGCCATTAATGCACCGGTCTGTTCCCCGTTGTTTTTTCCGTATGGATAAATGTCATAAAAAGCGCCGTTATGGAATATATCATCAGAAGCTATTTTTGTACATTCCATAAAGAACAGTGCATATCCCTCCTGCTTTACATATTCAAGCGGTACTATGGGATGCATGCAGACAATAAAAGGCGAGCCGTTCGGAAATTTCTTTGCTGCTTCCTTCTCCGGGATATATGCATGAATTATAAATTCGCTCTGTCTACCGTCTTTTTCAATCTTTATCTTTACAAGTTCCCCACCGATCACCTCAAACGGGTTACGGAAGCCCCCGCGTTTTTCTTTTGCTTTAGGGTCTTCGCCCAAAAGCTCATAACTTACAGTTTCACCCTCACGCCAGGTACCGTACATCTGTTCTTCATAAAAGCTTTTGATTATTTCTTTTTCTGTACAATTACTCATATCCACCCCAAAATATATTTTTTATGATAATAAATCCACCGGTATACACCCTGCAACTTTTATCAGATCAGCCGGAGACAGTTCAATCTGAAAACCCACCTTTCCTGCGCTGACAAAAATACGGTCAAGACCGGGTGCTGTTTCGTGTATAAAAGTCTTAAACTGTTTCTTCATCCCAATAGGTGAACATCCTCCGTGAACATATCCGGTAAGCGGTAACAGATCTTTTTGTTTGATCATGCTTATCGCTTTCTCTCCGGATGCTTTGGCTGCCTTCTTCAAATCTAATTCCCCCATTACCGGAATTACAAACACATAATATGCATTGGATTTCCCCTGCGTAACCAAAGTTTTAAACACATTGGCAGTATCTTCTCCGAGGATACCTGCTATATCTTCTCCCGTAAGAGTCGGATCAGCTTCGTAAGAATGACTCTTGTATTCTATTTTTTTCCCGTCGAGGACCCGCATAACATTTGTTTTCTCACTGGGCTTCATCTTATTTTTCTCCTTCTTGCGATTTCTGCATATCTTATCTCTATCGTAAATTACCGGTTATCCACTCTCATCAAATTTAATGATATGTCAATTTTGTTATATTTTCACATCCAGTTTCATAAGTTCGCAGTTCGGTATCCCGTCCTTCCAAAATTTCGTTCTGTCGGAACCATATTTTATCTGACAGATAATACATGAATTCATTGCTCCGTGTCCGACGATCAGGACATCCTTTCCTTCACGTATAAGCGGAAAAGCAACTTCTCTTAAGAACTCTCCGGTTCTCTTAAAAAGTCCGTCTAAGCTTTCTCCGCCTTCAACAGGAACTTTATATTCTTCGGGATGAAAAAAGAACTCATTTACCGGACAACCCGGGATTGAAAAACTGTTTTCGGTTCCCTCATATATCCCAAAACCAAATTCTCTAAGCCGGTCATCATAAAAGATAGGTATATCCCTGCCCTTAAGCAAAAGGTCGGCAGTTTCCCTTGCTCTTTTAAGTGTGGAACAGTAACACACATCAAAATGTACGTCTTTATACCTTTCGGAAGCATTCTCTGCCATCTTTCTTCCAACTTCATTCAGCGGTATATCTATCTGCCCCTGGATCTTATGTTTCTCATTCCAATCGGTTTTCCCGTGTCTAATTATATATAGCATACCATCCTCAAAACTATTTGGGTATTTAAACAATATCGTTACGATAATCTCACTTTAAAATCCTCGTATCCGAATGTTTTTACATTTTCTATGTGTCCGTCTTCTTTTAAAAGCAGGATATCCGGCAGCGGAATACCGTTAAACGTATTATTCTTTACCATAGAATAAATAGCCATATCCTCAAATACAAGTCTGTCACCGATTTTTATCTCTTTATCGAAACTGTAATCTCCTATCACATCTCCCGCGAGACATGTAAGGGAAGACAATCTGTAGGTATATTTTTTTTCTTGTGGCTCGAATCCGTCCCGCAGAGGAGGCCGATACGGCATTTCCAGGACATCCGGCATATGGCATGCAGCGGAAGCATCAAGTATCAGGATTTCCATACCGTTCTTTACCTTATCCATAACTTCCGTAACCAGATAGCCCGCATTAAGGGCTATAGCTTCTCCGGGCTCTAAATAAACTTCCACATCATATTTTTTTCGGATATAACGTACTAGTTCCACAAGTGCCTTAATATCATAATCACTTCTTGTAATATGATGTCCTCCTCCGAGGTTTAGCCATTTCACTTTATAAAGGAACTCTCCGAACTGCTCCTCCACTGCTTTAAAAGTAGTAACAAGTGCATCGGAATTCTGCTCACAAAGCGTATGTACATGAAGTCCCTCTATCCCGCCTTCACCAAACAAATAATCCTCGCGGAAATTTTCTTTTGTAACTCCGAGCCTTGAACCAAAAGCACACGGATCATATATCTCATGCCCTTCCTGGGTAGAACACATGGGATTTATCCTGATGCCGGCACTTACTCCTGCCTTTTTCACCATATCGCTGAACTTGTCATACTGAGCAAAACTGTTAAAGATTATATGGTCACAGATTTTAACCAGTTCTTCCATATGCTCCACTTTATAGGCGGGAGCGTATACATGATTTTCCTTACCCATTTTCTCATATCCGAGGCGTGCTTCAAAAAGACCGCTCGCAGTAGTCCCGCTTATATACTGCCCGATAAGAGGATAAAGAGAAAACATCGAAAACGCTTTCTGAGCCAATAAAACATGAGCTCCGCTCTCTTCTTCAACACTTTTCAGTATAGCAAGATTCTTCTTAATCTTTGCCTCATCCACTATATAGCATGGCGTTTCAACATTTTCAAACATCCGTTTAGAATTCCTCCCGATAACAATCTGCGCGATACATTTTTTAATATATCAATCCTTTGTCCAGTAAGGTTTCTGGTCTTTATGAGAATATCCCTTTAATCTTTCTTTAAAGGAAGTAAGCATATCCTCATAATTCTTCCGGGATTTTTCTTTAAGATGCCCGGCTTCAATAAACCTATTAAGTGCGGATTCGAACTCCTCGAGATTTTTTTGAGCATTATCCTTATAGTTATTGCTCATATTCATTTGCATTTCTTCAAGGATACCGTCCAGCTTCTTTTCATATTTGTTTTTGAACAAATCTGTTAATCCCATAATCTCACCATTCTACTTCTTAAATCCATCCTTAAGCGATACGCTTCTGTTAAATACGAGATGATCGGCACTGCTGTCCTTATTATCAAGGCAGAAAAAGCCTACACGCATAAACTGGAATGTCGGAGCATTTGTTCCTGTCTTGTTCTCTCTGGTATCAAATTCCTTTGCAACCGCAAGCATTGACTTTTCAACCTTACATCCGTTAAGAACTATCAGACTCTCGGGATTAAGGGCCTCAAGGAAATTCTTATCGGGTCCGTCAGGCTGAGGATCTGAGAAAAGGTTATCATAAAGACGAACCTCTGCATCAAGACAGTTTTCAGAATCAACCCAGTGGATTGTAGCACCCTTGACTTTTCGTCCATCAGCAGGATCTCCGCCGCGTGAATCAGGATCATACTCACAGAGTACCTCAACCACTTTACCGTTCTCATCCTTTACACATCCGGTACATTTTGCAAGATAAGCTCCTTTGAGTCTCACCTCATTTCCCGGGAACATTCTCTTATATTTCGGAATAGGCTCCTCCATGAAGTCATCCTCTTCGATATAAAGATTACGGCTGAATGTGATAGTATGTGTTCCCTGTGAAGGATCAGTGGGATTATTCTCAACTTCAAAAGTTTCGGACTGACCTTCAGGATAATTGGTAACAGTAAGTTTAACAGGATGAAGAACCGCCATAGTACGTTCTGCGGTAGCGTTCAGATCATCTCTTAAGCATCTCTCAAGCTCTGCAAATTCTATAACATTCGTATTTTTTGCGACCCCTATCGTATCACAGAAATTCCTTATCGACTTTGCAGTATAACCTCTGCGTCGAAGTCCGCAAAGAGTAGGCATTCTCGGATCGTCCCAACCTGAAACATATTTTTCTTCAACCAGCTGTCTGAGTTTTCTCTTACTCATGACAGTATGGTCGATGCCAAGACGTGCGAACTCTATCTGTCTGGGCTTGTGATAAGGTATGGAAACATTTTCCACAACCCAGTTATATAACGGTCTGTGATCCTCATACTCTAATGAGCATAAAGAATGTGTAATCCCTTCTAATGCATCCTGGATAGGATGAGCGAAATCATACATAGGAAAAATACACCATTTGGTTCCCTGACGATGATGGTTTATAAAACGTATCCTGTATATTACCGGATCACGCATATTAAAGTTTCCGCTCGCAAGATCGATCTTAGCACGGAGAATCATCTTTCCCTCTTCCACTTCTCCGTTCTTCATCTTCTCGAATAAAGCAAGATTCTCCTCTACTGGTCTATCCCTAAAAGGTGATCTCGCCGGAGTATTGATATCTCCTCTGTATTCCTTAAATTCCTCGGGACTGAGTTCGCATACATATGCAAGACCTTTCTTTATAAGCTCTATTGCATATTCATAGTCTTTCTCAAAATAATCGGATCCATAGTAAAATCTATCACCCCAGTCAAAACCGAGCCAGTGGATATCCTGTTTGATAGCGTCAACATACTCGGTATCCTCCTTTGCAGGATTCGTATCATCCATACGAAGATTGCAGAGTCCGCCGAATTTCTCAGCCATGCCGAAATCAATGCAAAGTGCCTTGCAATGTCCGATATGGAGATATCCGTTAGGTTCCGGAGGAAAACGTGTATGTACGGTCTTTCCCTCATACTGACCGCCTTTAGCAATATCTTCTTCAATAAAATTGTAAATAAAATTTCTCGTATTCTCATCCGCTTCGGGAATTACGGAAATCTTCTCTTCATCACTCATGTTAAATATCCTCCGGATCTTTTTTTATATTTTTAAATGTGGCTGCTTTTTCCTCTGATATTGTCTAGCAGTAGGAAAATCTCATCGTTTCTCATAGTAATCGGCGGTGAATAATTGATTGCATCGTTTGAAATACGCTCTGCCAGTTCATGATAATCCTCTACATTAATGAATTCAGGTTTCTCAAATCCGCATTTATCGATCAGCTCCTTCAAAGCTTCAAGAAGCTTATCCGAAGCCGAAATATCATCCGTTTCTTCATCCGCCAGGCCGCAGAATCTTGCCAATGCCGAGAGTCTGTCGGTACAGCTGTATTTTTGAAAATACATAACAGGAAGAAGGCATAGAGCAATAGCATTACCATGTGGAATATGATACATAGCTCCGATGGAATGAGCAAATGCATGAACATATCCGGCAAGTTGCTCGTTTATAGCATTTCCGCCAAGAAAAGCAGCCCTGCACATATTCTGTCTTGCCACGATATTCTTCGGCTCATCCAAAACTTTCGGCAGATTTTCAAGCACCAGTTTTACACATTCCATGCTCTTCTTTTCGTTTACTTTTCCTGAATCAACGCTTGCCACAAAACCTTCAAGCCCATGGCTCAATGCATCTATACCACAGGCGGCAGTTACTGACCTTGGAGTATTTATCATAAGTTCATTGTCCAGGATAACGTTTGTAACGTTCAGTCCGACAATAACAGTGGCGCATTTTGTTCCTCTGTGATTAGTTACAACCGCTCCGACAGTAAACTCTGCTCCGGTACCGGCTGTACTCGGAATACTGATTATCGGAAGGGTGCCCCCGTCCACGGGCAGGAATTTTAACAGTAGTGCGTGAGTATTCAGATGCTTCAGCTTTGCTCCGGCAGCTATCATCTTTGAAGAGTCAAGTACCGATCCGCCGCCAAGTGCTATAATGCATTCAGCTTCAGATTCCGCAACCTTTTTTCTTCCCATATCGATAATATCAATATTGGGTTCGCTGTTGATTTCATAAAACAAAGTACACTTAATCCCATTTTTTTCAAGGGATTCTTCAATCGAAGTATGGTAACCTAAAGAATGAAGAGTTTTATCAGTTATTAACAGAACACTTTTATAACCTGCATTCTTACATATCTCACCCACTTTGTTACGCTTGCCGAATCCCTCTGTTATTTTAGGTCTGGGCTTCGGTATGGGTTTTATAACCATACCCGGAAGTTTTCTTGCCACTTTTCGTAAAACATATGATGCCATTAAAAAACCTCCTTCCATAAAGACAGAAATGTCAATATCACCTCAAAAACGCTTTCTGCATTTCCTCGGTAACATAACGATGCCCTGCATATTCTGTTTTGTTATATAAAAAAATACGAGAACCACCTGAATATGGTTCCCGTTATTAGACCCACCCAGGTCTACTACATTAAGCGGAGAAAATGGGATTTGAACCCATGCAGCGCTATTAACGCTCTACTCCCTTTCCAGGGGAGCCCCTTCAGCCTCTTGGGTATTTCTCCAAAAACCTAAATCACCCCGTCACCGGGTCATATTAAATTATGTCCTAAAAATAGAATAACCACCTTAACAGGTGGTCATTCGTTTCCAGAACCTTGCGGAGAATGTGGGATTCGAACCCACGGTCCCTTACGGGATCACTGGTTTTCAAGACCAGCGCCTTCAACCACTCGGCCAACTCTCCGAACAACACTTAAAGATGATATCACGTTATTTGCAATCTGTCAAGTTTTTTTTGAAAATCTCGTAAAAATTTTTCAAAATGTTTCAAAATTTTCCAAGCCGGAATACAAGCCCGTCAAAATTCGAAAGGTTATCTACTATCACCTTTTCGCCTAAAATCTTGATACCGATCTCTTCTCTCTTAAAGCTGTCAATTATTTCAAAGCTATTGCTTTCAGTACAGGTATAGATAAACGGTAAATCAAATTCTATACGGCCGTTTCCTTCTGTATTAAAGGTATTTACAACAACCAGCGCCTCATCCTTCGACTCAGATACTCTTACTACAGCCTGCCAGCCCTTAAGATCGTTATAACTGTTCTGATAAGGACCAAACCGGAAATTTCTGCCATATTTAATGACCGATGCGCATTTCTTATAATATGCGATAGCCTCATCAACTATTTTCATCTGTTCGTCAGAAATCGTACTCATATCTCCTGAAAGACACATCCTGCCAAGAAATGTATTGCTTAAAGAATATCTGAGCCTCTTTTCATCATCTTTGGCACGGAGCACCGCCCAGATCTGGCTCTGAGCAGGTAGTATCGCACGTGTAACGTTCGCAGCTATCACAGGGATTGCCTGCCATTCATGGGCATCGGAGAAAGATGCCATGGAAGTTACAGCCTGCATCGAAGGTTCTAACCGGTGACCGCCTGAAGAACAGTTCTCTATTACAATATCCGGGATCTCTTCTCTTATCTTTTTAAAGAAATTACGGGATTCCACAAGACTTTCTCTCATGCCCTCACCTAAAGACTCGGCGCCGTCACAGCCTATTCCGATATTATCATTATAGTCTACTTTAAGATATCCGTAGCCGTTTTCCTTCAGATTCTTTATCACACGTTCGTATAGATATTCCCTGACTTCAGGTTTTCTCATATCAAGGAAACGCCTGAACATCGTCTGGATCGGAATACCATCACGTTTTAAGAGCATGTCGTCTTTTTTAAACATCTCTGAATCCTTGCCGACCACTTCCATCTCGTACCATAACCCCGGTATCATTCCGCATTCGCGTATCTTGTCCGCAGTTTTTTTAAGTCCCCCGGGAAATTTCTTTTTATTTGTGATCCAGTCACCTATATCGGACCAGTCATTTCCGTCTTTAACATGCCAGCCTGCATCGATGACACAATACTTTATTCCATGTCCCTTAAGCCTTTCGGCAATATCTGCCATCTCCTGTTCAGTCGGATTGCCCCAGCTTGTACAATATTCATTGAATATGACAGGAAGCTCTTTTTCGGATTCCGGAACATTCTCCAGATTTATATTCTGCGCACTTGTCATACGCCAGCTGATCTCATCGATAGTAGCTGCGGAGGTGTTTTTGCATACAGTAAGGATTGCTTCAGGAGTAACAAATCTGTCCCCCGGATTTAAATCCTTCATCCAGTGCCCAAACTCCCTGTCAGCTATACCGCCGGACAGAGAATTTTTCTCATCCCTGTTATATACTTCCATCTGCCATGAAGAGTTGATATATAGCTGAGCTCCTATCGAGTAACCACAGCTTCCTAAAGAATCCTGTACCGATGCGTCTGAGCTTTTACGCTCATCCAGTTTTTCTGTATAGCTGCGTTCTCCTCTGTCTATCACAACCATCCATGGGAAATACCTTCTGACAGGCATCGAACCTATTTCACCAAAACGCTCGCTTGATGCTCCAATCCTAAGCCATGCCGGCTCGAGCTCCATATCAAGGAATCCCCTGCTTTCGAGCTTGCCTTCCATACTCCATTTTGATTTCAGTCGGTGAAGAATAAGGTCTTTCTGCCTTAAACCTTTCCCCACACATGGGAATGCACAAATATTAAAGGATGAAGCCATCTCCAGTGTCTGTTTTTCCGCGGAATCAGATTCAAACACAGAGTATGCCTTTATAAAAGTAGCTCCTTCGGCATATTCCAGAATAGAAGATATTTTTACATTCCTTCTCTCGTATTCGGTAATAATCTTACAAACAGAGCTGCTTTCCTCTGTCGCCATCTCAACCCTCTGCCCCACAAATTTCATATCGTTTGCAGATTGGCTGTTTTTCATCGAATGACCATGAATAAATCCATCCGGATAATTATCCCCTACGAACTTGCACTGTACCGCAGGCTCTACGCTCCACCATCCGTCAAGCTCAATTCTTTCATCAAAACCTTTAGGCAGAAGCGTAAATCCCACACTTCCGCTTCTGTTATCCTTTATAAACACCGCCAGCATATCACCCAGCTCAAATTTCGAAAAAATCTCTTTATCTGCCATCTTCTTCTCCCGTTAGATTCTGTCGCCACTTCGCCGTTATCTTTCCCCGAGTTTCAGGTTTGGAACCGCATTAAGGTCAAGTCCGTGTCTGGTCCCTGCAATAAATTCATAATATGCTGCACATCCGATCATGGCTGCATTATCCGTACATAAAATCGGGGATGGATAATAAAGCGTGTATCCGGCTTTCTCACATGCTTCCTTCATCCCGGCCCTTAATGCTGAATTGGATGCAACTCCGCCGGCAATAGCGATTTTTGTAAAACCAAAATCAGCAGCTGCTGCCATAGTCTTGCTGACAAGAGCATCTACCACGGCTTCCTGGAACGAGGCTGCCACATCGGCAACAGTCACACCCTGCTCAGGATCTATCATATCATCTCCCGAAAAAACAGTTTCATATACACTTTTTGATTTTTTATCTTCTTTAAACTCGTCAATACCCTCGTTATTCCTGCCTTCTTCATTTGCCTGCTTCATTTTACACGAATTAAGATAGTTCAGTACCGCTGACTTTAATCCGCTAAAGCTGAAATCATAGGGACAGCCTTCAATATGTGCCCTTGGGAAAGCCAAAACATCCTTTCTGCCGGTTTTGGAAACTTTATCAACCTTCGGTCCTCCCGGATATCCGAGACCGATGGCACGTGCCACCTTATCAAAGGCTTCGCCTGCTGCGTCATCATGAGTCCTTCCGATTATCTCATATTCCGCATATCCGTTAACCTTCACCAGATGGGTATGGCCTCCCGAAACCACAAGGCATAGATAAGGCGGTTCTAAGTCCTTATGTTCTACATAATTTGCCGCTATGTGCCCTTCAATATGATGTACACCTACCAGAGGTTTCCTCAAAGCATATGCCATGGCCTTCGCTTCTGCCACTCCCACAAGCAGTGCGCCAACAAGCCCCGGACCGTAAGTTACTCCGATAGCGTCTATATCCTCAAAAGTTACCTTGGCTTCTGCCATTGAAGTTTTTATTACCTGATTAATCTTTTCAATATGCTTACGGGAAGCTATCTCCGGAACAACCCCTCCATAAAGAGTATGCAGATCTATCTGGGAATAAATAGTATTTGACAGAACCTCTCTCCCGTTTCTTACAACCGCAGCGGCTGTCTCATCACAGGAGGATTCTATAGCAAGTATAGTTACATCTTTAATATTTTCCATTGTCTTCACCTTTTCTAGTCCCAGCTCTGCGAATCTACGGTCTTCCAGCCTGCTATTTTCCATCTGCCGCTTGAATCTTCCACAAGGCTGAATTCCTCATAGGTTCTCTTCATATCGGCTCCGGCGCGCAAAGTAAAATACATCTTGATAAGCGCGGTATTTCCGGCTGTAGTCTTTATATATTCCGTATTATTTGAACTGTCGATAGTATATGCATAGATAATCTTCTTTTCCTTCTTATATTCGGATATTTCTCCTTTAAGGAACTTTATCTGATCCTCCTCGGAATTATTCTCCAGAAGCTTTGTATTATAAAGAAGCCGTACCTGCTGAACCAGCTTCTTTATCTGATCATCTGTCAATTCGTCATTATACAGGCATTTGGTTATCCTGCTGTAAAGTTTAAGAACCTCTCTCGGGGTTGCCGGATAATCAAAGATCAAATCTTTCTTTATCAGAAGATCTGCCTCGGAAGACTCGACCGGTATTTCGCCGGTTTCATTATTCTCTTTTCCCCGTGTCAGCATAAAGTACAGCCCGATAATAACTCCGGCCAGCAGAACCATAAATATGATAGTTCCTACCGGGCTGTTTTTCTTTTTCTTTTTTTCCATGGATTAATCCTCATCCGTAAAATTAAGTGTCACAGTCCTCAAATCCTTTGATGCAACAATGTTAGGAAAAATTTTTCGTATGCGCCCGACATATTCAGCAGGATTGACCAGTGACGGACTGTAATGTGTAAGCCACATCTCGTTTGGAGCCGGATCCGCTGCTGCCGCAAGTTTTGCTGCCTCAGTGAAGGTCATATGCTTGTGTTCAACAGCTTTATTATCCTTATCTTCCTCTCCATACATGCCCTCGCATATAAATATATCCGAACCTGCAGCCATCTCCGAAATAATACCGACAGGCCTCGTATCCGTACAATACGTAACCTTTATTCCTTTTCTTTCGGGACCTAAGATCATATCGGAAGTATATGTTACCCCGTCAATCTCAACTATCTGACCCTTCTGCAGTCTGCTCCAAGCCTTCATCGGGACATTGTTTACGGCAGCTTTCTCAGGATCAAACTTACCCGCACGGTCGATCATGAGACTGAATCCGTAACAGGTTACCCTGTGATTTACCTTAAACGCCTTGATCCTGTACCCAAACAGTGAATACTCACATACAGAATCGTTTAATTCAATAAACTTTAATTCAAACGGAAGCTCCGGAGCTATAACTCTTAATGCATTAACCGTTCTTTCAAGGCCTTTGGGACCTATCAGAGTTACCGGTTCTGTTCTCTCCGCATTTCCCATGGAAAGCAGAAGTCCCGGCAGACCGCTTATATGATCTCCGTGAAAATGAGTAAAACAAACCACATCGATATCATGAAAGCTCCAGCCCCTTTCCCTTATGGCTACCTGGGTTCCTTCACCACAATCAATAAGCAGGCTGCTTCCGTTAAAGCGGGTCATCAGCGACGTAAGCCTTCTGTATGGCAGAGGCATCATGCCACCGGTCCCGAGTAAACATAAATCTAACATTACAATACCTTTCTTTTTCAGTAACAGACATAACTCATAAGGACAGCATCCTCTGTAGGGTTTGAATAATAGTCTTTCCTTATTCCCGTTTCCTTAAAACCCTTTTTCTCATAGAGAACCCTTGCCGGAATATTTGAATCCCTCACCTCGAGATAAAAAATCCTTGCACCGTCTTTCATAGCAAAATCCATCATCCCATCTAAAAGCATACTGCCTAATCCCATCTTTCTGTAAGAGGAATCAACAGCAATCCTTAAAATCTCGCACTCATCAAGTACCGTCATGATCACACCGTAACCCTTTATAATACCTAAGTCTTCAAGAACAAGGATTTTCTGCTTATTTTCGGTTTTTGAGCTTAAAAACATATTCTCACTCCATGGATCCAAGAAACATTCTTTTTCCAGTCTGCAAACCTCGGCAAGATCATACTCGGACATATATCTTATTACCGCATTCTCTTTATTTATCATATTATCACCGGCTATTTTCCCAATTCCCGTTCCGCCTGTGATTTTCTTAAATAAACAGGTGTATGGGCATCTGCACTTATGTACTTTCCTTCTTCATACATCTTATTTCCTATGGCAGCAACGGATGCGGCTCTCTGTAAAAGGAGCGTTTCCGGTGCAAACGCATATTTCCCCATGAAATTTTCTCTAATGAACTCCGAATATACAGGAACGCCGTCTCCGACAAATATAACTCTCTTGTCAAATTTTTCAAGCTCACGTAAAAGTTCTTCCAAAGGGCATGCCTTTTCAGGAATCAGATCATTTAACTCACTGTCGTATGCCGCCGTATAAACTTCCTGTCTTCTCGCATCCATTATCGGACAGATAATACTTTCCAAATTTCCGAACATATTATAAGCCAAAGCCTTAAGAGTAGGAACCTCAATCAAAGGCTTATTAAGAGCCAGGCCCAAGCCCTTCGCTGTAGCCGAACCTATCCTTAATCCGGTAAAAGATCCCGGTCCCCTTGATATAGCTATACATGAAAGATCTTCAGGTTTTAAGTCCGCCGATCTCATCACTTCATCTATCATGGGAAGCAATGTCTGGGAATGAGTCTTTTTATTGTTTACGGTAAATTCCGATACTAGTTTTCCGTCGGTCATTACCGCTGCGGAAGCTGTAAGTCCTGAGCTTTCTATTGCCAGTATATTCATTTTAAACAAATCCTTTCAGGTTTCTCCTATAATCTCTATTTTCCTGTAATCAAATCCCTTACCGGTATCTTTCTTTAATCTTATACGTACCGCTTTATCCGGAATGAGTTCCTTTATCAGATCCGACCATTCAATAACAGTCACTCCATCCCCGAAAAAATAATCTTCATAACCGATCTCGTCCATTTCGGCAGGTTCCTCTATCCTGTAAACATCAAAATGAAAGAAAGGAAGCCTTCCTTCCCGATATTCCTTAATAACCGTAAAAGTCGGGCTGCTGACCGGTTCCGTTACACCAAGACCGGCTGCTATCCCCTTAGCTATGACCGTCTTACCGGTTCCGAGATCTCCGTCAAGACAGAAAATATCTCCCGGAACAGCTTTCTTCCCGAGTTCAAACCCAAGCTCAAATGTTTCTTTATCTGAAAAAGTCTCTTTTATCATCTTAGTACCCTTTTGTTTTACAATGTCATTAAGTTTATCCGACACAGACACAGCCTTCCCCTGTAGTGCCCAATAATCCATTATCATTCTACACTTTATCGGGCAAAATGTAAAGGTCTGTTTACAAAAAAGAAAGAAGTATGCCGTCCGCATACTTCTCAACTTCAAAATCATACTTTAAATTTCTTTACATTTTTCTTCATTAACTGAACAAAAGTTGCCTCATTCTCACCTAAGTCAGCCTTGGGAGCCAAAAATGCTCTCATCTTTCCAAGATAAACATAATATGCTGTCTTTCCGTTTATAACCTTCATGATACGGTCATACTTATATGCGGCATATTCAGTCTGCCTTGTCATATCAAAGCCTGCGTCACTGAATGTATAAGTAATGGTACCTTCTTCACTGCACATGCTTTCCGACTGCTTTTTGGATCTTTTCTTAAGGCTCAAAGGACTGTTAATGATAAAGAACAGGAAGATTGCTGCAAATAAAAATCCCTGCATAAGCTTATCATCAAGAAAGCTCCAAACCGACATAACGATAGAAGCAACAACGATCAATATCGCAAATACACCGACTACACTGCAGTAGGTATGGTAGAACATGAATCTGAATACATCCTGAGGCGTGGGCTTTCCGGCAAAAGTAAATACTCTTCCGTAATGCTCCATAGGCGGATCGTTTTCATCTTCAGGGGTCTCTTCTTCCGAATCCTGATCCTCTGCCTCATCTGTTTCATTTTCAGAATCTACAACCGAACCATCTTCTTCGTACTCTTCATAGTCCTCGTCATCAGATTCCTCGTTTGCTTCATCAAGTTCTTCCTTGGAAAGTGTAGAAAGAGAAGCAAGTTCAGCTATAGACCTTCCGGATCTGGCGGGTGCCGTATTCTTTTTCTCGACTACTTCATCCTCATTTTTTTCTTTTAATTTCAAATCCATATCTCCTCTTCCTTAAACATAAATTACTATATACTCAATAATTATTATTACTCTTCATAAATCTGCTCAACGGTTTATATATCAGCATCGTGACAACGGATATCGAAATGCCTTTTATAAGGTTAAGCGGTACTATGGCAAATGTTACAAAGCTTGCCAGACTATTCTCGTTAACCAGAGAATTCTTCTCTGCGCCGGATTTAAGAATAGCATCCATGGACATAAACTTTGTAAATGCCGGAAGCAGATACAGTACATTAAATACCGCTGCAAAGCCTGCAAGTATAACAACTCCTGTTGCACACGATATTATTGCACGCTGCTTTGTCTTTTTAAACATGTAAATAGTAGCTGCCGGAATGATAAAACTGCATCCAACCACAAAGTTAGCCAATTCTCCTATAAATGCAGTGCTGGTACCCTTGATAAGAAGCTTTAAGATGATCTTTATAAACTCCATTACCACACCCGTAGCCGGTCCGAAAGCAAACGATCCTATAAGAACGGGAAGTTCGCTGAAATCCAGCTTATAGAACGACGGAATAAACGGAAGCGGGAAGTCAAAAATCATAAGAACCGTTGCCATAGCTGATAATATACCTACAACAGCCATTTTTCTGGTAGTGAAAAACTTCTCACTCTTTGAATCAGGGTTCTTTTTCCTGCTAAGTTTCTCAAGCGCAAAAGCTATAACAAACATAGCTGCGATGATCGCAAAAAATACGATCACATAGACTGCATTTTCGGCAACATTCTGCCAAAGTGTTTTTGTTTCTTTCATATGCTCTCCTTTCATCCGGACTTTAACCGTTGGTTCCGGAGTTACACCGGATCGACCATATAGGCTCGCGGACTGTACCGCCAGTAGGGAATCTCACCCGACCCCGAAGATTTTAAAAAAATCACAACATTGATACAATAACACTTCTCTTATAAAAAATCAAGAACTATTTTATTTACATTATCATAGTCAGCTGTATTCTCTTTTTCTGCAGATCTACGCTCATAACCTTTACATCTACAACATCACCGACACTGAGTGCATCAAGCGGATGCTTGATAAACTTCTTGTTTGTTATCTGTGAAATATGAACAAGTCCGTCCTGATGAACTCCGATATCAACGAATACGCCGAAGTCAATAACATTCCTGACTGTTCCTTTAAGTACCATTCCCTCCTTAAGATCCTTCATCTCAAGAACATCCTGACGAAGAATGGGTGCTGGCATATCCTTACGTGGATCACGTCCGGGTTTTTCAAGCTCTTTTATGATATCATCAAGTGTTATCTCTCCGATACCGAGTTCCTCTGCAAGTTTTTTCTTATCCTTGATCATACCGCTTAAGTGGGACAGTGAAACAGAACCTTTGCCTGCATTATCCTTGTTCTCTTCCTGAGTCGCGATAATGCCTGCCTGACGGTTTGCTCCCGTATTCTCATCCTCACGTTTTCCGGAAATATTTTTTCCATCCTTTGCAGCTTCATCACGGGAAACTACATTCTTTCCGACTTTAGCATACGCCTGAGCCAAGAGTTTTCCCATAGCCGAATCAGCATTCTTTATCTGGATTTCATTTTTATTCCTGCGGTCACGGTTATTCTGTTTTGAAGCCTTTTCAGCCTTCTCAACCTCTGCCTTACGCTTATCCGCATCCTCTTTAACCGCTTTAGCCTGCTCAGCCTGAAGAGTCTTTATATCCTCAGGAGTAAATCCGAGGCTCTCCAAAAGCTTCTTTGCTGCAGCATATGACTCGGGATGAACACTAGTATTGTCAAGAGGATTCTTTCCTCCGCGGATTCTTAAGAAACCTGCACACTGCTCAAAAGCCTTGGGTCCGAGCTTGGGAACCTTTAAAAGTTCCGATCTGGAAAGGAATCTTCCGTTCTCTTCACGATATGTTACGATATTCTTTGCAATGGGCTTTGTAATACCTGAAACATATTCCAAAAGTGATGCCGAAGCAGTATTAACATCAACGCCGACCTTATTAACACAATCCTCAACAACGCCCTCGAGCTGCTCTCCGAGTTTCTTTTGGTTCATATCATGCTGATACTGACCTACGCCTATGGACTTAGGATCGATCTTAACCAATTCAGCCAGAGGATCCTGTACACGGCGTGCAATTGAAGCAGCACTACGCTGTCCAACATCGAAATTCGGGAATTCCTCTGTTGCAAGCTTACTTGCAGAATAAACGGAAGCACCTGCCTCATTTGTAATAACATATGCCAGATCGGGTTTGTTGAGCTCATGAAGAAGTTCAACGATAACCTGTTCGGATTCCCTTGAAGCGGTACCGTTACCTACAGAAATAAGCGTAATATTATACTTCTCGATAAGGCCTTTAAGTATTCTCTTTGCTTCGTCAACCTTAAACTGAGGTGCTGTAGGATAGATAACTATAGTATGGAGCACCTTTCCCGTAGGATCAACAACCGCAAGCTTACATCCGGTCCTGAATGCGGGATCCCATCCGAGAACAAAGCGTCCTGTGATAGGAGGCTGCATAAGAAGCTGAGTCAGGTTCTTTCCGAACACCTTTATAGCACTGTCCTGTGCCTTTTCGGTCAGGTCGGAACGGATCTCACGCTCAATGGCCGGTGCAATAAGACGGTCGTATGCATCTGCCACAACAGCCTTAAGAATATCGGTTGTAAACTCATTATTCTTCTTTATTGTATGCTGCTCAAGATAAGCAATTATCTTCTCAACGGGAGCCTCTATCTTTACGGTAAGGAACTTCTCATCCTCGCCGCGGTTAAGTGCAAGTACTCTGTGTCCGAGAATGGTAGTAATCTTCTCTGAATACTTATAGTAATTCTCATAAACACTCTGAGCCTTCTCATCCTTTGCTTCCGAAACGATAAGACCCTCATCTGTTGTAAGCTTTCTGATATAAATTCTATAATCAGCCTCATCGGAAATACGCTCTGCGATAATATCGCTTGCACCTGCTATAGCTTCCTCAGCGGTCTTTACTTCCTTTTCCTCATTAATGAACTCAGCGGCATACTCGGAAACCGGACGTTCTGCGCTCTCTGACGCAATAATATCTGCCAAAGGCTCAAGTCCTTTCTCCTTAGCCACGGTAGCCCTGGTCCTTCTTTTCTGTTTATAAGGACGATACAGATCTTCAACTACTACAAGTGTAGTAGCGTCCATTATCTGCTTCTTTAACTCCTCAGTAAGTTTACCCTGCTCTTCAATGCTTGCAAGGACTGAAGTTTTACGTTCTTCAAGGTTCCTTAAATAAGTCAGTCTCTCAAAAAGATTTCTTAAGACTTCATCATTCAAAGACCCTGTCACTTCCTTACGGTAACGGGCGATAAAAGGAATGGTGTTTCCTTCATCAATAAGCTTTACTGTGGCTTCCACCTGACTAAGCTTGATCTCAAGTTCATTTGCAAGCTGTTCATTAATGTTCATTTGTTTTTACTCTCCTACCTAGATAATTTCTTCGACATTTCGGCCATATATGCATCCGGGAATTTATTAAGTCTCATGGCCTTTTCCATATCAAAATCAGTAAATTCCCCATTCTGATAAGCTACTATCCTGTTCTTTCCGCCGGAATTGATAACCTCGACAGCCTTGCCGCCCATTGCTGAAGCAAATACACGGTCCTGACAGGAAGGTGCACCGCCGCACTGCAGGATTCCAAGAACCGTTGCCCTGGTCTCAAGACCTGTTGCAAATTCTATGTTCTTGGCAAGTGAAGCAGATTTTCCGACAGCCTCTGAATTAACTATCAGATGAAGTCTCTTTCCGAGCTTCTTCTTATTTATGATCTCAGAAATCATCCTCTGCTGATTCTGATCATGATATTCATTTGTTATTATCTCTTCTGCGCCGGTTGCGATACCGCACCATAATGCGTTATGTCCGCTTCTCTTTCCGGCTACCTCTATAACGCTGCAACGCTCATGGGAAGCAGATGTATCCCTTATCTTATCTATAGCCTCCATGGCAGTATTAATAGCCGTATCAAATCCTATGGTATATTCGGTGCAGGCTACATCGAGATCGATAGTTGCGGGAATTCCGACAACATTTATGCCTTTTGCGATCAGGTCAAGGCCGCCGCGCATGGTACCGTTACCGCCTATGATAACAAGGGCATCTATCTTTAATTCCTTTAATGTCTCTATCGCCTTCTGCTGCCCTTCTTCGGTCAAAAATTCCGGACAATCCGATGCCAAAAGCTGTGTACCGCCCCGCTGAACAGTTTCAGACATGGTCTTATTGGTCATCTCAAGATAATCCTTCTCGACCAGTCCCGAGTATCCTCTTCTGAATCCTATAACCTTCATGTTATAACCGATTGCTGAACGTACTACCGCACGTATCGCAGCATTCATACCGGGTGCATCCATTCCACTCGTAAGAACACCGATGGTAATCTTCTTGCCTGAACCCTTAGTATTACTTGCAGCTTCATGGATAGACGCATCGGCTGCCACATTCTTTCCTGCATTTTCATCAGTCTCGATTGGAAGGATTCCTTCATTCTTCATAAGTCTGCTGTCTCCCTTACGGGTCAGCTTTCCGAGCATATCCACAAGGAATGGATCGAGCGTTTTCTTCATTGACAGAGCTTCATCCATATCAAAGTCCACAAAAGAACCGTTCTTAAAAGCTACAACTCTGTTTGCTCCGCCCTTTAAAAGGATATCGACAGCTTTTGCACCGAAAGCTGATGCATACACCCTGTCCTTACATGTCGGGCTTCCGCCCCTCTGCAGGTAGCCCAAAATAGTAGCTGATGTGGGCATCCCCGTTGCATACTCGATACGCTTAGCCATTCCCTCGGAATCGCCGATACCTTCTGCATTTATGATAATATAATGTTTTCTTCCGCTCTTACGCTTTGTTTGTATATCATTTATAAGCTTCTGTTCCTCATACTGATAAAGTTCTGTGGTAAGAACTGCCTCAGCTCCGTTAGCAAGTCCGCACCAGAGTGCTATATAGCCGGCATGCCTTCCCATAACCTCTATAATGGAACAGCGCTCCTGGGATGTAGATGTATCCCTTATCTTATCTATGGCGTGCATGGCAGTATTAACAGCCGTATCAAAACCAATTGTATACTCCGTACAGGCTATATCCAGATCGATAGTACCCGGAATACCTATAACATTGATACCCCTGTCCTTTAAAGCAAGACAGCCTTTAAAGGATCCGTCTCCTCCGATAACGACCAGTGCATCAATACCGTGCTTTTTGCAGTTCTCTGCCGCGATATCCTGTCCCTCTGTTGTGATCATCTCAGGACATCTCGCCGTGAAAAGGAATGTACCGCCCTTCTGGATGGTATCGGCAACACTTCTTGAATTAAGATCTACGATATCCTCATCTATCAAACCGGAAAATCCTCTCTTAATTCCTTTAACAGCCAAACCGTTTGCAATGGCTGTCCTTACAACTGCGCGGACAGCAGCATTCATGCCCGGAGCATCACCGCCGCTCGTAAGAACTCCGATGGTCTTAATCTTACACTTGCCCTTTTCTTCGGCATCTGTCTTTACAATTATACCCTCGTCCTTATTCACAACTTTAACCTTGCGGGGCGTCTTCGGTTTTTCCGAAGCCTTTTTCGCCGTCTTTCCGGAATTTACAACTTTCTTCTCTGCCATATATCGGTCTCCTTCCTTCCATACCCTGTTTTTATGTAAAGAAACTAAAACTTATATCTGGTCGGTAATGCAGCCACGGCATCCTCGCCGTATCTCACCTTTAATTCTCCGATAAGCTCGGGACATACACAGGTATTCATGGACTGAGGATATCTTTTCATCCTCTTTTCCTTATTCACAAAAAGCACCGGCTGATCTTTGCCGTCATATTTCTTTATGATAGTAAACAAATCCTCTTCAGCTTTACTGATAGCATCCATATCAGGAATCTTTACCCATATCTCCTTAGGAATATCGTCTAAAGCTACTATCTTGGAACAAATGAGCTTGGCTCCGCGTTCCTCTTCAACAGTAACCCGGCCTTTTATCAGCACCTTCTGATCTGGTTCGCACAGCGCTCTGTAAGTTATCAGATCTCTAGGGAATACAATAACCTCTATACTTCCGTACATATCCTCCAAAGTTAGGAACGCCATGATACCGCCCGTACGTGTACTCTTTTGGAGCTTGCTTACTACCATGCCTCCGATAATACACTCCTGATTATCCCTGACCTTAGGTTCTTCGTTTTCATCATCCGAAACAAAATCAGCCGTACTTACAGTCACATTCTTTTCTATGACAGCCGAATACTTCTCCAAAGGATGTCCCGAAATATAAAGCCCAAGTACCTCTTTTTCAAATGCAAGAGTTTCTTCCCTTGTATAATCCTGCACATTCGGAAGCTCATCCTTTATCTGACCGGTCTCTTCGGGACTGAACAGATCGAACAGGCTCATCTGGCCTTCCATGGTACTCTTCCTGCCCGCCGCAATGGTCTCGATTATTCCCGGCGCTGCAACTATCAGCTGTCTGCGGTTACTTGAAAAAGTATCAAATGCTCCCGCCTTAACAAGATTCTCTACAACTCTCTTATTTGTTTCCTTAGCCGAAAGCCTTTCAATAAAATCCCTGAACCCCTTATAAGGTCCGTTAAGCTTTCTTTCGGCAACAATAGCTTCCACAACCGGCCTGCCCACTCCCTTTACAGCCGAAAGAGAATATCTTATGGAATTACCGGTTACGGAAAATGAAACATTTCCTTCATTGACATCCGGAGGAAGAACCTTAATTCCCATTTTCCTGCAGATGTTTATATAACCTGCCGCCTTACCTGAATTATCTATGACCGAAGTGATAAGAGCCGCCATAAAATGAACCGGATAATAGCACTTCAGATATGCAGTCTGATATGCAACCACGGCATAAGCTGCCGCATGTGACTTATTAAATGCATACTTAGCAAAATCGGTCATATCATCATAAATCTTATTTGCAACATTTTCAGGAATACCGAGTGAGGCACATCCAGGAACATTTTCTTCCGTATTTCCGTGAACGAAGCTTTCCCGCTCCTTCTCCATAACACTCTGCTTCTTCTTAGCCATCGCACGTCTGACAAGATCGCTGCGGCCGAAGCTGTATCCTGCAAGATTCCTTACTATCTGCATAACCTGTTCCTGGTAAACGATACACCCATAAGTCGGCTCCAGTATAGGTTTTAACTGTTCGCAGTCATAAGTAATACTCTCAGGTTCCTGCTTGCCTTTGATATACTTCGGGATAAAGTCCATAGGTCCGGGACGGTACAGTGAAATACCTGCTATGATGTCCTCCATGGAACCGGGTTTAAGTTCCTTCATGAAGTTCTTCATGCCCGTACTTTCAAGCTGAAAAATACCTTCCGTCTTTCCCGAAGAAATCAGTTCAAATACTTTTTTATCATTATCATCGATATTATCAATATCAAGAGGTGAAAATCCCTCACTGCTTCCGCCATGCTCTTTTTTATACTGTTCAAGCAGAGTCTCGTTAACCGACTTAACAGCATCCTGGATAACGGTAAGCGTTCTTAAGCCGAGGAAATCCATCTTAAGAAGTCCCAATTCTTCCAGAGTAGTCATTGTATACTGAGTAGTTATCGTATCATCTGCAGAACGCGACAGCGGAACATAATCATCTGCCGGTGCATTAGAGATTACAACACCTGCCGCATGCATGGATGCATGCCTCGGAAGCCCTTCAAGACGCAGGCTCATGTCAACGAGCTTCTTTACTTCCTGATCGTTATCATAAGCCGAAGCAAAATCCGGATTTGATTTCATGGCTTTACTTAAAGTCATGCCCAGTTCGGTCGGTACCATCTTTGCTATCTGATCCACCTTAGCATAAGGCATATCGAGCGCCCGGCCGACATCTCTTAAAACACCGCGTGCCTGCAAAGTACCAAAGGTAACTATCTGAACCACACGGTCTTTCCCGTATTTTCTTACAACATAATCTATAACTTCCTGACGTCTTTCATAACAGAAATCGACGTCTATATCAGGCATGGTAACACGTTCCGGATTAAGGAAACGTTCAAAAAGCAGATTGTACCTTATAGGATCGATATTTGTTATCCCTAAAGAATACGCAACTATTGAACCTGCGGCACTGCCTCTTCCCGGTCCAACAGCAATCCCGTGGTCACGCCCATATTTGATAAAATCCCATACTATAAGGAAATAGTCTATAAATCCCATTCCCTTTATCGTATTAAGCTCATATTCAAGCCTTTCCGAAAGCTCTTTAAATCTTTCTTCCGAAACATCCTTATATCTTTCTTTAAGCCCTTTCTGGCATAGTTCTCCAAGATAAGTTTCGGCAGTGTAACCTTCAGGCACATCAAATTTAGGAAGCTTATAATGCCCAAATTCTATGGTCACATTACATCTTGCCGCAATCTCTGCAGTATTTTCTATTGCTTCAGCTGCATACGGGAAGATGCTTCTCATTTCTTCTTCCGATTTCAGGAAAAACTGACCGCCCTCATAGCGCATCCTGTCCTCATCCTGAACTTTTTTCTGGGTCTGTATGCAAAGAAGGATATCATGTGCCTCGGCATCCTCAGCAAATGTATAGTGAACATCATTTGTAGCAACCAGCTTAATGCCGGTCTCATTAGAAAGCCTTACTATCCCGGCATTAACCGTCTTTTGTTCCGGAATTCCGTGATCCTGAAGCTCTAAGAAGAAATTATCCTTACCGAAAATATCAACAAACTCGTAAACGGCTGCTTTAGCACCTTCATAGTTGCCCGCCATAAGGCACCCCGGAATTTCTCCCGCAAGACATGCCGATAAGGCTATTATCCCCTCATGATACTCCCTTAAGACTTCCTTATCGACACGGGGCTTATAGTAGAAGCCCTCGGTAAAGCCCTTGGAAACAATCTTCATAAGGTTTGAATAGCCCTTATTGTTTTCTGCCAACAGTACAAGATGACGATAACGTTCATCCGAAACTGTATTTTCTTTCTCAAAACGCGAACCGGGAGCGACATAAACCTCACAGCCAATAATAGGCTTAACCCCGATATCAAGCGCAGCTTTATAAAAATCTATAACTCCGTACATAACCCCGTGGTCGGTTATGGCAAGACTGTCCTGGCCAAGTTCCTTAGCCCTCGCCAGGATTTCCTTTATCTTGCTTGAACCGTCCAGAAGACTGTACTCCGTATGAACATGTAAATGAGTAAAAGACATGTACTCCCCCGAAAAACAAATTAAAACCTATGTCTGATATCACCCGTTATCAGTCAGGCCAAGCAGGTCTTGTCTGATCGTAAACTTCGGTAACATCAAAGAAATATGCCAATCTGTTGGGAAGACTCGGATCACTTAAATTCTTCAGCGTGATATGCATTCTCTCGCCGTCGGTATTGATTCTTCCCATTCTGAAATAATCACTCTTAAGCTGTATCCAGTATCTCGACGCATCAACGTTGCAGAAATACCAGAAACCGTAGCTCTTTAAAAGTTCAAACTTCTCACCTTTATATCCATGCCAGTCACAGATATCGGCACCGTAAGGATAGATATAAATATCAGTAGGTCCTAAAATTATCTCTACTTCTTCCTTCCAGCGCTTGCTGTCATACTGCATCTTTTCAAGAGTGGCATTTGTCATGTTCGAATGTGTATAACTGTGGCTTGCAAACTCCCATCCGTCAGCCTTAATGGCATCAGCTACAGCCTTAGCCTTTTCTCTTTCAGCATTGATACGCTTCATCTTCTCTTCTTCAGAAAGGCCGTCATAGATCTTCATGCTGAGACCGGTATCATAGCCTAAAGCTCCCTCATATCCTGTAACTGCAAGGATTCCCTTTGCTCCGCGGTATGAGAAATCCGGATGTTCCTTAATGAAACGGTCTATAATAGGAAGCACATCATACTCACCATAGCTTACATTACCGTCTATATCAGTATACTGGCAGGTCGGGATGCCGTCCTCACCTATAACAAGCCTGTCGGCAAAACCGTCATTATCCATATACAGATAGTAGTTAACATCATCCTGTGAAAGAACAAACGGTTCCTTTCCGGGAGGAAGCATGATATCCTGAGCCACAAGCTTCTCATTTCCTTCGCTGTCGACTACTCTCTTAGCAATATCGTGAATACTTACAAGAACATAACCCTTTTTATACATGGACTCGATCATCTTATTAAACTCGCTGACCGTAGTCATGTATTTATTATATCCTTGAGGCTGTGAAGAAGTCTTTCCGAAAGCCCTCGAAGTATCTACAATAAGCGAATGCACAAAAATGTGGCTGATCTGGGTATTATCCTTCCACTTAACGCACTTTGCCTTTTCAGCCTCATAACGTGCAACAGCCTCTTTAGCTTCCTGGCTGGTCGCATATTCGGAACTGCTCTTAACAAGTTCTATGGCAGCATCATAATCATACATCATAGCCTTAAGATCTGCCTCGGCTATAACTTCTCCTAAAGGTCCCTCAACTTTTGGAGTGGTCTGCGAGGTATTGCCGCCCTCATTACCTCCTCCGGGGTTATCACCGGTTCCCTGATTTCCGGAACCGCTGCCTTCATTACCATTTCCGCCGTTTTCGGTAGAAGTGGAAGGCTGTGTCGAGGCTGAAGATCCGTTATCGCCTGTTACACCTGCCTGCGAAGAAGCATCCTGGCCGCTCTGGCTGTCCGCTCCGTTAGGATTCTCAGTTTTATTATCTATAGGTGTATTGGAATCCACCTGTATGATCTTAACCGTATCCGGATCATTATCATCCTTAGAGCCGGATTTATTGTTCTTATCTCCGAACCTGCTTATCGCTATGGGTATCAATATAGCTACCACTATCAGTTCCAGAACAACAACCACCAGTGAAATTCTGTTCATCTTTACCTGTCTGCGTCTTTCTTCCCTTGTCATATTAACATCCTCCGTATCAAGGTTTCTGATCAACGTATCGTCGGCTATTCAGTAATTATGCCGCACATAGTCCCTAACTTTAAAGTATAACACAAATGCAAAAAAAAAGAAACCCCGAAAGGTTTCTTTTTATAAAAAATTTTAATTTTTTACGAGAAGAATGCGACGATGGCATCCATAGCCTCGCCTTCATCATTTCCGTTTATCATGATATCAATCTTTTCCTTGGCTGCAGTAGCCTTGTTCATGATACTGATAAATGTCATCATACCCATAATGCTCTTTGCATTAACCTTTTTATCCTTGTACTCAAAAAATACAGAACTGTTAAATCTGCTTGCTTCCTGAACAAGTCTTGCAATAGGTCTCTTATCAAGGTCCGCTGTAATGTCAATGGCCATTTTCTTTGTGATCATTTTACTCTCCCGCTTTTAAAGGCATTTCCGAACGTAACTTATCCGCTATATCGGAAAGCTTTTTCAATCTGTGATTTATGCCCGATTTTCCAACAGTACCCCCGTTATACACCACCAGTTCGGAAAGCGTAGCCTCCGGATATCTCTCCCTGAGCAGCGCTATTTCCACAAGCTCATCCGCCAAACCTTTAAAACCCGTACACTCCCTGATCAGCCTAATATCGTCCTGCTGCCTTCTCGAAGCATCCAGTGTCTTCTTAATATTGGCTGAATCACAATTTACCTGACGGTTAACATGATTTTTCAGTCCCTTATATATCTTTACATTCTCCAGTTCCATCATAGCCACCGGAGCCCCCATGATATTAAGGATCTCAGAAATCATCTCACTATCCTTTACATATACGACAAACTGCTTCTTCCGCTTTATCAGCTTAGCCTCAACTCCGAGTTCCTGAGCAAGGCTTTGTAAATTCCGCGCACAACCCTCTTCCAAAACAGAAATCTCAAAATGATAATCCTTATTCGGATCGGTAAGAGAACCGGCTCCTATAAAAGCCCCTCTCAAATATGCCCGTTTACAGCATGTCATGATATAAAGAACAGGATCGGCCAATAAGGAATCCCCGTCAATCTTAACAGCCTTTAATACTTCTTCCTTCTCCTGTCCGTCAAAGACAATTCTCCCCGTTTCTTTTCCGGAACGCTTTATATCGTAAAACTTTCGACCGATATTGTCAACAGAAAAAATTTTATTTAATAATTTTTCTGTAATTTTTATAACCAGTTCGTTTTCGGAAAATATAACCAGTTCTCCTGTTTCACGATCGATCTTGCCTAAAGAAGCTATTATACCGCCCAGTTCGGCAAGCCTGCAATGCCGCGGATTAGGTATACTGCGGCACAGCTCCTGCTTAACCTTCTCAGTAAAATTCATCTTAATCTCCGTTGTCGGATAAATCAGTCCTTATCCGTTAACTACAAATCATCCTATTACCGGCAATAAGCTGCCTCAGTCTTCATCAAATCCAAGAAGCTTTATCTCGGGTTCAAGAACCACCGAAGTCTTATCATAAACCTTTTCTATAACCTGAGAGATAAGCTCGTAAATATCTGATGAAGTAGCTTTCCCTTTATTGATCACGAATCCGCAGTGTTTCTCGGAAACCTGGGCATCTCCTACACTGAAGCCTTTAAGACCGCTGTCTTCTATAAGCTTTCCGGCAAAAAGACCTTCCGGACGCTTAAAAGTACTGCCCGCGCTGGGATATTCCAGAGGCTGCTTTTCACGCCTCCGTTCATTAAGCTCCTTTATCTCGGCTTTAATAGTCTTTTCATCACCCGGCTTTAGTATGAAGGATACCGAAAGCACTATATAATTCTTTTCCTGTATTATGCTATGTCTGTAACTAAAATCCAGATCCTTGTTATCGAGCCTTATAATTTCTCCGTTCTCATCAAGAACATCTGCAAATTCAAGGATATCCTTAATCTCTCCGCCGTAAGCACCGGCGTTCATAACCACTGCCCCTCCTACACTTCCGGGGATACCTGCGGCAAATTCAAGACCTGCATAACCTTTAGAAGCTGCTTCCGAAGCAAGACGCGCCAGTGTGCAGCCTGCATAAGCGCTGACCGCCACAGTATCACCTTCACCGGTTTCCGAAAATATAATATCTCCGTTCAGATCCTTTAAAGCTATGATAAGACCTCTGAATCCTTCATCAGAAACAAGCATATTGGTACCATTACCAAGAATGTAATACGGAATCTTCTCACTCTTTGCCAGTTTTACCAGAGCCTGTACCTCATCTATAGTCGTAGGGCGTGCAAGCACATCCGCAGGACCGCCTGTCTTAAATGAAGTATACTCCGAAAGAACTGCATTCTCAAAAAGTTTTACTGAAGGAACACAAGCTGTTATTTTATTGATTATCTTATGGCTCAAAACGATACTCCTCATTTTATGATTGTTATTGTCACCTCGAAAACGCCTTCAGAGTTTCCCATTAAGCCTTCCCCTCACAGGGGAAGGTGGCTGCGAAGCAGCCGGATGAGGTGTGATCAAATTCTATTGGCAAATTTCTACCCAGAAAGAATTCAACCTTCAGAAATAGTCAGGTATGCCGCTCCATAGATACCGGCATCATTTCCGAGCTCTGCAAGCTTAAACTCCGACTTTGTGAGCACATTCATATTATTGGACATAAAATGCTTCTTTACGGTATCTGTTATGACTGTACCTGCCTTCGAAACACCGCCGCCGATAACATAAACCTCAGGGTCGCAGGTAGCTGCCACTCCCGAAAGAGCAAATGCAAGATATGAACACATGGTATCAACCAGTTCACAGGCAGTTTTATCACCTGCTTTTGCAGCATCAAAGATATCTTTACAGGTAATATTCTCAACATTTTTAAGTGAACTTGTACACTCCGGCTTGCTTAACTCAATCTTAGCCATACGTACAATACCTGTTGCAGAAGCATACTGCTCCAAATGTCCGTGTCCGCCGCATCCACAGACTGCCTCTTCCTTAGGATTTACAACGATGTGTCCAATCTCACCGCCGCCGCCGTGAATGCCGTGAACTATTCTGCCGTCTATGACGATACCGCCGCCAACACCGGTTCCAAGCGTAATAAATACCAGATTCTTATATCCTTTAGCACTTCCGCGCCAAAGTTCACCGAGAGCTGCAGCATTTGCATCATTAAGTGCACTGCACTTTAGACCCGTAAGTGCCGACATCTTCTCATTAACATTAAAGATACCCCAGCCAAGGTTAGCACATTTCATAACTGTACCGTCCGGAGTAACCGGACCCGGAACTCCGATGCCTACGCCGGTAATATCCGACTTATCTATGTTCTTCTCAAGGCATTTACCGCTTATAGCTTCCGCAATATCTCCCGGCACATTCTCTCCGCCGTTCTCACGGCGTGTTACTATCTCCCACTTGTCAAGAAGCTCGCCCTCAGCAGTAAAAAGACCCATCTTAATAGTTGTTCCGCCTATATCAACACCAAAACAGTATTTCATACAGATTCTCCTCTCATAATTCCTCTAACATCTGTTAAACACCCGAAATCCCACAATTTCTAAGTTGCTTCTTTCCAGCATTTATAAAATTTTCCCAATATCTTATTATAGATATTTACTCACCGTTGTCAACACTTACCACTCTTTTATTTCAGGTTTAACACCATTGATGTTTGCAATGGCTCGCTCATAAAGCGTCTGAGCTGCATTGTAGCCCATCTTCTTCTGCCTGCAGTTAACTGCTGCCGACTCACAGATAATTGCAAGGTTACGTCCGGGTCTGATAGGTATGTTGTGACATACAACATTATTTCCGAGATAATTTACATAATGCTCCTCGAGACCCATACGGTCATATTCCTTCTCGCGGTCCCAGTCCTCAAGATTAATAACCAGGTCGATAGTACCTGTATTCTTTACGCTCTCAACACCGAACAGGGTCTTAACATCTATAATGCCGATACCGCGAAGCTCGATGAAATGCCTCGTCATCTCAGGAGATGTTCCAACCAGCGTATCATCACTAACCTTCTTTATCTCAACAACATCATCACTAATCAGACGGTGTCCACGCTTTATAAGCTCAAGAGCTGCCTCCGATTTACCTATGCCGCTCTCACCGGTTATCAATATTCCTTCGCCGTAAACATCAACCAGAACACCATGTATGGTCATAGTCGGTGCTAGCTCGACGTTAAGCCACCTGATAACTTCTGCCATAAGAGAAGAAGTAGTCTTTCCTGTCCTTAGGAGCGGAACCTGATATTTAATAGCTGTCTCTAGAAGCGCAGGCTCTAACTCAAAACCGTTACAGAAAATAACGCAGGGAATGCCGCTTGAAAGAAAACGGTCATAAATCTCCTCTTTGTTATCCTGCCTCTTAATATAGGAATGCTCAACATTTCCTATAATCTGTATTCTCTCATTATCGAAATCCTCCATGAAACCAGCCAGCTGAAGCGCAGGACGGTTAATATCGGGTTTTGTGATAAAAATCTTTCCCGTATCAATCTCAGGAGTACAGTTTTCCAGTTTCATTTTCTCAACAAGCTTTGTCAAAACTACAGAATATTCATCAGTCATCTTATTTATTCTCCTATCTGTTTATTTATACATATTAACATATATTTTTTAGCCTTCAGCAGCTTTCAACAATCCTCTTCCAAGGAAGTGCTGCGTCGATTGCCGGGCATCCGGGGCTTCTTCTGTATGAAGGATAATGTACACAGACTTTTACTATCTTACCGTCCTGCCCCACAAAAACAAACTTTCCATCCTCATTCATCGTACTTACCGAGCCTATACGTCTTTGAAGGACGCTCATATCCCTGTCATACACCACAAAGATATTTTCCTTTGAAAGAATTTCAGCTCCGTCCGAAAAAGCACAATAAAGTCTTAGAACATCAAGATCCGACTCATAGATAACTATTCTCTTATCCGGTGCTAAGCAGTTCAACTCCTCTATATGATATCCCATACCGAACCCATATACAATATATTCATCCACTATCGGATCGAACCAGCTAAGTGCCAGCTGTATGGATTCATTAACAACACGTCCGTTAGAATGCAGATATATCCGTCCGCCGCCAAACGGAGCCGCTATGGTCATAAGCCCGGAAGAAGTAAATTCAAGGTTAAAACCTTTATTTAACAGCGCCGAAGGATCAAAAATGTCATCCAGTTTTGCGTTTAGATTTACCCTAAAACGCTTCTGCTCATCAACAGTCAGATCATCACGTTCCTCAATCATTTCCCTTAAGACCGTTTTAAGTGAATTAATGTTTTCCCTGTATTCGTCATTATCAAACAAGAGGTACTGCTCACGTTTTAAAATATGTTCCTGCACACCACATATGAAAGTGGCAAGCTGCATATCATACAAATCTGCCAAAAGAACATAATCCTTGTTCTGAGTAGCATCAAGAATATTCTGCAACATCTCATTTATATAATCTGTCGAAATAGAATCAAAATACTCCCGGTTCTCCATAACCCCGTCTGCCACAAAATGAATCTCATCAGCGGTATCAGCTACCCATTCAAGAGCCTTATCATATCTGCCGATACGAAAATAAGCTATAGCTCTGTCCACCTCACCTATTAAAGACTTATTTGTTTCAAAAATCTGTCTTATATCTATCATCCTATGTCCTCCACACTCCAATTTTCTGGAGGGTATCTTCTGTACCACGCAGAATTCTTATCATACCAAAAACAACCACGGAAGTCCCAATGATAAAAATAGCTATTCCCCAACCGATATTTTCTATTATATAAATTAGAATACCTTCAAATGTCAAATCAGTTCCTCTTTCTCAAAGGAGTCAGACCCCAAATCTATACAATCCCTTCATACAACAGCTTGTCTCCGATATGAACCTGCTCAACTCCGGGTTTCTTATTCTTGTTGAAATTGAAACTCAGCATATAACCGGTATTTAGATCAAATCGGTCCAGATATTCCATAATCTGGGCTTCACCTTTTTCATTATATCTCTCACCATGCCAGATCTTCAATTCTATGATATAACGTTTACCATTATAATGTATAACAACATCCATCCTCATGGAATTTGCTGTACTATCCTCGACGCTATATGTTCCAACTCCGTTTATAATCGGTGAAAGATATGTAAGGAATCTTTCCCTGCCCTCTTCCTCTATAAACTTCTTCTCTTCCATCTCATCATTCATGTTGCGGATAATATTTTGACATGCTATAAACCGCTCCATTATCAGAGGAATATCCAATTCCCCGTTTTTGATAAACTCCGGCTTATCCTTAAGAGCCTCTCTCCTCATACTAGCAGAAAACCTGCTTTCACCGACAAAATACTTATAGAGCCTCATTTCAAATATCTTATTTGCTACAGCCACAGTGTTATGATCATTTACAATAAACCCATACATCATCAGCTGTTCCTGCTCTTTATTATCCGGAAGATACTCTATGGTCTCTCCTCTGAAAAGCAGGTATTCCAGCTGGGATCTAAGTTTATCATAGTCCCTGATTTTCCCCATCAAAGAATCAAACAAAGTATTTTTCTCTGTGATGATCATCTTAACGGCCTGTTCAACTCCATCTGCTGACCATGCCTCATTCAAAGATACAAACACATCCGGAACAAACCTCTCATCAATCAGTTGGCAGATCCTGCTTACAAGGAACGGATATCCGTTTGTATACTCACGAATTTTTTTAGCAATATCACCGGTATCCATCCCTGTATGATGATCTGATTCATACTCATCAAGCATTCCTTTTATGCCCGATGCTGACAAACTCATGTCAATATTAAAATCCGCTGCGATATTCCATGGACTGTTTTCTTTCGAATAAGCATCCTCACGAATTTTGCTTTTTAGATGCTTTACATCTGTTACACCTGCAAGTATTACCGATTGAAAAGTCTTATATGCAGCATTCTTCTGTCTTTTAAGATAACTCGAACGAAGCTTTCCCAAGAAATCTAAAAATACCTGATTATTTGTTGCACTGTCAACTTCATCAATAATCAATACAATAGGCTTCTCATTTTCTTTACACCATAAATCAAATAGGCGAAAAAGATCATTTAGTACTAGCTGCTTTTCTTCTTTAACAAAATGTTTGAACTCATCATACATTTTTTCAGCTAAAGGTATACCTATAGAATCTCTTGTATCACATAATACCTGTGCCAGACCTCTGGTAAAGGAATCCTCGTCGATAAATACTGCATCCGTCATATCCTGGAAGTCTAAGGCGATAACATCATACCTATCAGAAAGATACCTGTCTAAAGCTGTAAGTGTAGTAGTTTTCCCATATTGTCTCGCTCTGTTAATAGTAAAATATTTTTTCTCATCAACAAGCTTAGCAATCGCAATAACTTCTTCGGAGATATCAACCATATAGTTTTCTTCCGGTATACAAACTGCGGTCGTATTAAATCTTTTCAAAATATAATCTCCTTTCCACCCAATCATGTAATCGTATACTTTTCCGGAATCTTTATCCCTTTAGACCTCAACTTATTCACATAATCCGGATCCTTCATCCTCTGTATGGATTCAGCCATATATTTCGCGTTCTTTCTTTTAACAAAGCCAAATATATGCCGGAAGAAAATAATCAAAATAATTCCTCCGAGAATAAAAAGGAACCAAATGCCGACTCTAAACATCGTGGGGCTTCCGAACGGCAGTTTTGCCGGATCCATGCGCATGAGCATTAAAGCCGATGCAATCAATCCAAAGCCAAACCAGGAAGAATATTTTACTTCCGTATCCTGTACGGGATCAAATCCCTGTATAGCGACCTCTCGCCACCTGTTATCAAAAATCTCCCCGCCGCATTTAGGACATTTTCTAATCTTGCTGCCATAAAGATATGGATTTACAATCTTATAACTTAATATCACCTTTTTCTTGCAATGCGGGCAAATAGTATCTAAAGCCATGGTTACTCCTTAATGAAGTCATCTTCTTTAGTTTTCTTTATTTTGTTTACTTAATGAAACCTGTCCCGGTAAACATTTACATTCCAAAATCTTTAATCTGCTCTGTCATGAAAGCTCTGACATCGCCCTTGTCGCGCCAGACCTTGTACCACTCCACAGTTTTTTGAACTGCAATCTCGACATTCCAGACAGGAGCCCAGCCGAAAGTTTTTTTAAGCTTGGTACAGTCAAGATGCAGGAAATTCGCCTCATGAGGGCCATTATCAGACTTATTTATCCACTTTGAGCCCTCGCCCCAGAACTTCACAAACAGATCAGCCATCTGTCCTGCATTAATGCAATCCTCCACATCAGGTCCGACATTGTAATAGCCTTCAAAGTCTCTGTCTTCATATTGCTTCATAGATATCATAAGATACGCAAATACAGGCTCCAATACATGCTGGAAAGGTCTGAAAGACAGCGGATTGCGGATGATAATATCGTCACCCTTTATAACAGCTCTAACGCAATCCGGGATAATCCTGTCATTCGCAAAATCACCACCGCCTATAACATTCCCTGCACGGGCGGTCGAAATGGCAGGGATATAATTAATAAACAAATTTCCATCACTGCTCAATTCCTCGGTACAGACATTATCCAACCTGACTATAACTCCACTAAAAAAGCTCCTCATATACGCATGTGTCACTAACTCTGAGCAGGACTTTGAATTTGAATATGGATCGTATCCGTCCAACTCGTCATCTTCTTTATACCCACGCTCCCACTCACGATTAAGGTACACCTTATCAGTAGTAACATTCAGGAACGACTTAATCGCCTTACCATCTCCGGCTTTTCTATGGGCATCATTATACTCCCTTACACACTCCAGGATATTCACCGTACCCATCACATTGGTCTCATAAGTGTATCTAGGATTTTTATAGCTGTCACGGACAATTGGCTGGGCCGCCATATGGATGACTATTTCCGGTTCGGCTTCAAAAAACGCCTTATTAAGTGTATCATAATCCCTGATATCACCGATTACAGACTTCACATCCCGGTCTATTCCTGCCTCGTCATACAAGCTCGGAACCGTAGGCGGTACAAGAGAATACCCCGTCACCTTAGCCCCCATTTCCGCTAAAGCACGGCACATCCACGAACCCTTAAATCCGGTGTGACCTGTGATAAAAATCGATTTATTTTTATAAAAATCAAACATATATCTATTCATAAGAGAGTTCCTCTTTATAAATCTATTATTGGTTTAACGAACATACCCAATCCGCAGTCTCCCTGATACCGTCCTCAAATGAATACCTGCACTCAAAACCGGTATCTTTCTTTAATTCAGAAGAATCAGCTACTAAAAACATTACCTGATTATCTCCATAGGGACGGGTACCAAGCTTCAATTCAAGACCCGGACAGATGATATCTCTTGCAATAGTCAGATACTCTGCAAGCGGTCGTTCCTCCTCACTGCCAAGTACATATGTCTTGCCAGAAATCCCATTTTCTGCCACATCATAGAATGCCCGAGCAGCATCTTTACTGTATACATAGTCCCATATCTGCTCTCCCTTGGTAAAGTCAGGGGATATACCGTCCACAAAGCCCTTTATAGCCTGCATCATCATAGAATTATCCCCATCATACGGACCATAAACACTTAGTATGCGAAGCCAGTTATGTTCTAGCCCTAATTGCTGAGCATAATCCCTTGTCATATAACCTGAACAGAGCTTTGCGTAACCATATCCCATCTCCGGAAATGTAGGAGTATGGGGAGTTAATCTAAACTCCTCTCTATCATTTAAACTACATATTCTACTTATTATCTTTTGATTATCAAAATCATTATTGGATTCATTATCAGATTCTTCAACAGAACCTTCATCAAAAATATTCCCTGCAGCCATATCAAAAAATGCTCTCAAATACGGTCTCCCATACTCCGCCTGGGATCCGGCACCAACAAACTTCCTGCATCCGAATCTTTTAGCCAGTGCCACAGCATCCAAAGACATCCTGACATTCCCGTTCTGAAGGTACATATCATTTCTGCCTGCACCCGAAGCCCCTGCCCATGCAAGATGAAAGAAAACATCCCAATCCTTACCGGTATTGTTTTCCAACTCGGACAATTTCGAAAAGTCCCATTCAAGAATCTCAAACTTGTTATCTGATGAAGCTGAATAACAATCTGCAAGTTTTTTTAACCTGTCATTCCGCTTAGAATCCGGGCGTGTGATGGCCAAAACTTCAATATTCTTTTCAACTAACATTTTAATCAAGGCCATACCGATAGCACCTGTAGCCCCAGTGATGATTGCTCGTTTCATACACACCCCTTCAGTAGTCAATGTCGTCCCAAAAACGCATTCAGCATTTGCTTAGTAACAAAACAATACTCCTAATCTTTCAATTTTGTTGTAAGATAATATCTGCTATCTCCAGCGGTGTATTTGCTATTCCAATACACGGATACCCTTTTACATCCTCAGCACTCTTATACCCAAAACCATAGGTAACTGCAATAAACGGAGTTTCAGATTGAGCCGCACCTCTTGCATCATGATCCGTATCACCGACCAGCACGCAATCATTTTTATCCGCACCCATTTCTTCCTGACACATACGGACAATATCCTCTTTCTTCAGAATATTGTTGTTATCAGCTCCGTGCATCGGGTCACAATACCTTTGAAACCCAAAATGCTTAAGAAGTACCAATGCATAATCTTCACGCTTATAAGTTGCCACTGACATCTTTATCCCGTTTGATTTCAACGTCTCACAAAGTTCATAGATGCCTTCGTATGGTTTGGCCTTCAGTAATGCGTCCTTTTTATAGAAATCCCGAAAAATATCTGCACCTTTTTGAGCAGTTTCTTTATCACATCCATAAAATGTCATAAAGGACTGCTGAATAGGCGGTCCTACAAACTTCAGTAAAGTTTCATGCGGCAGTTCCTTAAATCCAAGCACCTTCGCCGCATATTTTGCACTCTCAAGAATCCCCTCGCGCGTATCAAGCAGTGTTCCATCCAAATCAAAAATTACATTTTTAATCATCTCATATACCTGATTTTTTCCAGATACTCAAACATAATCTGTTTAAGCAGTCCCATCTTTCAATTTTGATTATAGTATTATACAAAATAATTACACCTCATCCCTAAATATATTTATCCAGATATTCAGAAATAATCGCGCACATATAATCAAGCATTTCTTCTGTCATCCCCGGATAAACACCTATCCAGAATGAATTATTCATAATATAATCCGTATTTTCCAAAGAACCAAATACTCTGTAAGCATCAGTATTCCTAATCAAATCAAAGCAGGGATGCTTTATAATATTTCCACTGAAAAGAAGTCTCGTCTGTATATTATGACTTTCTATAAACGAAGTCATCTCATTCCTGTTAATACCGCTTTCAGGTTTCACTGTTATCATAAAACCAAACCACGAAGGGATGCTGTTCTCTTCAGCCTTAGGAAGAAATATCAATTTTTCATACTTCTTCAGCCTGTCATATATATACTGCCAGTTCTCTATTCTTCTCTTAATAAACCCGGGAAATTTCTTCAACTGTTCGCACCCAATGGAAGCCTGCATCTCCGTAGCTTTAAGATTATATCCAAAATGGCTGTAAACATACTTATGATCGTAACCCCTTGGAAGCTCTCCGAACTGTCTGTCAAACCTGTGTCCGCACAGATTATCATGTCCTGAAGGACAAATACAATCACGTCCCCAATCTCTGAAAGACAAAATAAGCCTGTGTAGCAAAGGATTATCAGTATAAACACATCCACCCTCGCCCATAGTCATATGGTGTGGAGGATAAAAACTGCTGGTTCCTATATCTCCCAAAGTTCCGGTATATTTATATACCCCATCCGCTGTAGAAACAAGCCCGGGGTTACTATCAGTATCTTTTGAATCTTCACCCGAGATTCCATCCACCTTGTATAAGGTTCCCAGAGCATCACAGTTATCTTCTATCAGCCATAAGTTATGCTTTTGACAAAAGTCCTTAACTGCACGAATATTAAAAGGATTCCCAAGGGTATGGGCCAGCATGACTGCCTTAGTTTTAGAACTGAGCGCTCCTTCAAGTTTCGTTACATCGATATTATACTCCGGTATCGTAACATCCACAAAAACAGTAACCGCCCCATACTGTAACATAGGTGTGATGGTAGTCGGAAAACCTGCGGCTACAGTTATCACTTCATCGCCTCTCTTGATCCTGCGTTCTCCAAGCTCCTGTGCTGTAAGGACCATAAATGCTACAAGGTTAGCAGAAGATCCGCTGTTAACCAGATGCGCATACTTAACTCCTATCCATTTAGCAAATTCATTTTCAAATTCCGAAGCATATTTTCCGGCTGTAAGCCAAAAATCCAAAGCAGAATCTACAAGAGCACACATCTCTTTCTCATCAAAAACCCTCGAAGCATAATTAATCCTGTCTCCGGGTTCAAAAGATTTTCTGTTTTCCTTATATTCATGAAAATACTCAGAAACAAGCTCCTTTATCTCAAGCCTGGCTTCTGATTCTGAAGACCATTTTGCCATAAAACTACCATCCTATAAAACTTTATATCAATATCACCTCGAAAATGCCTTCAGCGTTTCCTCGGTAATAAAACATATTAAAACTTTATCGATTCAAACTCATCCCTGTCAAGGAACGGGAACATATCATCAAGTGAAGGAGACACTATCTTCCCATCAGGTAATACCTTTGAAGAAGACTTCGGTTCAAAATTCTGATCAGGATCAACAACAACTTCACATACACCTGGTCCGTCAGAATTTAAAACCTGATCAATTACTCCACCTGCCTCAGATTCCGTTGTCAGCCTAAAATACGAAATTCCAAAAGCATCAGCCAGTTTTCCGAAATCAGGGAAACCAACACCGCTCTCACTATCAATACCTACAAACGGAGGTTTAAACAGATTTCTCTGTGTCTGACGAATAGAAAGATAACCATTATTATTTAGGATAAACAACTTCATATTCAGTCTGTTGTGTGAAACCGTAGCAAGTTCCTGAATATTCATCATCACACTTCCGTCGCCGTCAATACAGACAGTTCTGCGACTATTATCAGATACCGCAACACCAAGCGCGGCAGGGAACCCGTAACCCATAGCCGCACATCCCGAATTCGTAAACATGCGCTGTCCCTGTTTGATTTTAGCAGCCTGGAAAGTGATAACACATGCAGCTCCGTTTCCGCATATAATACGGTCCGAATTGTCAAGCTTTTTAAAAAGTTCATCTATGAAAACATAAGGATTAATCTTGGTTAAGCTTTCTTTCTCATTTTCATTACAGGACTCTACATTACAGCTTTTCCCAGTATCCCTATAAGTCTTTCTAAAGCCGGTATAGTACTCCGGTTTTACCGCCGGGTATCTCTCCAAAAGACCGCGGCACCACTTACGCCATATTTCATGCCTTTCAACCGGTTCGTAAACACGTTCCAGCATTAAGTCAAGAAAAGTACTTACATCCGCACATACCGGAAGATCAGCTCTGACTGTAGGCTTAACAAGCTCTTTGGAATCAATATCAACTATAACCTTAAATGCATTTTTTGCAAAATCATAGTGATTATATCCTATCATCCTTATATTCATACGGCATCCAAGACTGATCAGAAGGTCGCAGTTCTGAACCGCAAAATTCCCGGATCTGATACCAACAGTACCCGGCATCCCGACATAATAAGGATTATCGAACGCAACAGTATCATTTGCATTCCATGCGGTAACCACCGGAATTTTATACTTATCAAGAAATGCCAAAAGCTTCTCATCTGCATTTGCCAGATTAATGCCCGTTCCTGCAAGAACGAGCGGTGCCTTCGCTTCTTCTATCTTCCGCACAATAATATCAATTACTTCGGGACTAACCCTTTTATCCTGCCAGAAAATCTCATTTTCACTTTTAAAGTGAATAAGCTTATCCGTATCTATCACAGCGCCCTGCACATCAAGAGGAATATCGAGCCATACAGGACCCTTTCGGCCGTTCAAACTTAAGAACAAAGCCTTTTCAAGATGGTATGCTATCTCATAAGGATTAGTGACCATTACAGCAAACTTAGTCATATTCTTAACGGAATCAATAATATTAAACTCCTGATCCCCAAGCTGACGAAGACCTAGATCACTGCATGCCCATGTGGTAGTCTCTCGCTTAACCTGTCCGGAAATAACAAACATTGGGATGGAATCCAGCCATCCTCCCATAACTCCTGTTATAGCATTTGTCCCACCCGGTCCGCTGGTAACACAAATAAGGGCTATCTTTCCTGTCATTCTGGCATAGCCCTCTGCTGCTATGGAACAGGCCTGTTCATGATGATTAAACGTACAATGCATCCCTTCCTGGTGACCGATAGCATCATCCAGATGCATAGCTCCGCCGCCTGTTACCATAAAACAATCATTTATTCCGTTTTTTACAAAAAACTCAGAAATATACTTCGCTACTTTTATCTGCATAAAAAACCTTTCCATGCCTGTTTTAATCATAAAGTCAAATAATATCAGACTTCCTTAGAATATTCCGATGGAGTAATGAAATGAATGTTCACCTTATCCGAAATTGATTTAAAAAAGTTTCTGGCGTAGTTATTTAAAACTTCAGCCTTATCATATAAAAAGCTGTAAGCCTTATCAATATCAAAATAATTTACGTTCTCCGGAGTATATCCGTCAAATCCGGCAAGAGCTATATCACTGACCGAACATTTCATAAGTGCTCTGATAAGCATGCACATGGAATTATCCGGGAATTCAGCAGTTTCATCGATCAGGCTGCTGTAATTAAGTACAAAATCAAAATTCCTGTTATTATTCTTAACATTTGACGAAGCTATAAGCTTTATATCCTCATTATCCTTATCAAGGAGCTTCGTCGCCGACTGAACATAACGGGTTGCATTTGTTATAAACATATAATCTGGATGGAAAGCAATAGGAATATAATTTATCGAAACAACTACGGAAGAATTCGTATTTATATAACCCTTTATTTCATTTTCATATATGCCTACACTGGAACCCGGGCCGATCAAAAGAACCTTTTTTCCGGCAAGCTCGCCTTTAAGCTTCTTAATGGCTTTTTCATCGTCACATTCGTTCTTCTGATATTCGATATAAAGCTGTTCTATCAGCTTCATATCCTTTTCAAGCTTACGCTCATCAGGTATCTTCTTCAAAATCTCATTTATAGCTGTAACAGACATAGTCCTTTTATTCATAAGATATGAAACATAGTTTGGATGAACCCGGTTAGAAGCTGCTATATAAAAGAAAAGCTGGTATCCCCAAGGCGATTTTTTCTGAAAGTCCATAACACTTGTGGTAATCGCTTCCTGAAGCTCGCTGATGGAATAATTCTTTCCAAAATGCTCATTCATATACATAGCAACTAGTTCTATAGGAGCATTTCCGGCACTCTTTCCCATACCGTACAAAGTACCGTCAACAAGGATATCCCGATCAGTCATAAAATTCAGAACTGTTGTTGCATTTACATATCCAAGCTGGAGATTATTATGTGCATGGAAACCTACAATTATTCCGGAATTCATATTTCTGTCTACTATCTCCAAAATATGAGTCAATTCTGTAGGATTAAGCAGCCCATAAGTATCTACAATTGAGAGTGCATAAGGATTAACCGAATTAACAAGACTTATAACTTCCAGTAACTCCTCATCTGAATATTCCGTTATAGAAACAAGCTGGGAAAAAACCTTATATCCCAGCTCTTTTAACTTCCTGCAGTATTCCATAGCCGGATACATCTTCGCCTTTTTGAAGATTACCCTGATACCGTCAATATAACTTTCACTGCAAGGCCTTATATTCGCTAGATCACAGGTGCCATAGTCAATCATCCCGACTACCATAGCATTTTTCCGGTCAAGCTTCCCATAAATCTTTTCAATACAATCAGTGGACGGGAAAATACTCCTGTTTATATCAAACTCTCTTCTGTCATCAATAAAGCCTATTTCTATAATATCGATCCCTGAACCTACTATGCGTTCAAAGATATTAACTATATTATCATGACCGAACTCCCAGTCGTTAATATATCCTCCATCCCGCAGAGTACAGTCAAGCAGATACTTTTTACCCATAATATTTTTTGATTAAAAACCTTTCGTAATATAGCTTAATAGCTAATCTGCATCCCACATACTCTCATGTACTCTTTCTTAGCATATTCAATTGAGGGGATAATATCAGTAACAACAATCTGATCAGATAAATAATCTGACATCTTCTCAGCTTCTAATCTACATTTTTCAGGCTTACCTGTATGCTTATAATCAACTTCTTCACCTGCTCCATCTCGCCAATAATGAATCCAGTTTTCTATCTGTCTTCTTGGAATCCAGATAATGATCATAACTTCCTGTCTATTATACTTTATATTTCTTGCATTACTCTCAACAAATCGAACTCTTTCCTCTATAGATAAATTATCCGCATCAGTGCATACTATCAATACATTATTTTTGTAATTCTTGCTTAAGAAGTCATTTACTTTATCCGGATATTTTTGTGCTACATATTGAGAGCCACAAATCATTCCGGCAGGGGCTGTGTCAATATAAATCTTATGACGACTAATACCCTGTTTTTTTAGCAATGCAAACAAAAAACATCTTGTTTGAGCATCCTCACACAAAATCTCATATGAATATCTGTCACTTAACTTCATTTATCCTCATCCAATCCTCTGGCAATTAATTCAGAATATGATAATATTTTACCGTCTTCCGGTACAGTAAACGGATTTTGTCTTACAACACTTTCACCCGATTGTAACCTCGATAACCAAATACCACTGCCGTCAGTAAAATAATCAATTATCTCCGGATGATGAGATATCATGATACTCTGACCATTTTCAAACAATATATCCTCGAGTTCCATACACCAAGGCTGAATCTCTCTTAATCCAAGATAATTATCCGGTTCATCCAGCAGTATTGTATAACCCTGTTTCAAATATCCATAAAGAATCAGATATAGCGCGAACAATTCTTTTTCACCATCAGACAATTCATCAAATCTAAAAGAATTTTTAACATCTTTATATTTATATATAACTGAAAAGCATTTCTGATTTGATTCAAAAAACGAACCGGCCCCTACATAATTTGGATTAATTTCTTTCATTGCCATTGTAAAATCGTTCTGAAATTCAGGAATTATCTCAACCAATCCGGTGTACAACGAAGCAATATTTGACATATTTGGTGTTGGCGAATAAATATTGTTTTCAACGATATACGACATTTGTCCCGGATTTGGAACACAGTACACTATTCTCTCGATACAATTTTTAAACTCAAGAATAGATTTATACCGCTTGTCATTATTGATATATGAAACAATAGAGCTAAAAGTATTGGTCATCATTATATCATTTGTTCCTGTTAAATCATTAAATAACAATGCCTGACCGGCCTTTGCCTCTACAAGTACTATATCACTTTTTTTTACCGTTTCATTAAGCACTATGCTTTGAACTTTTTCCGGATTATGCTCTATTTCTAAATGATAAATATATTCTATACCATTGCTTTCAAGTCCAAGTTCAAAAGTCTGAATATTACTCTCCATCCATCGTGTGCGACTATTAATTGAAAAAGCAAGTCCTGTTTCATTTCTATTATCTTTGATAAAAGAACAAAGTCTATAAATCAATAAAATCAAATTGCTTTTTCCGGTACCATTTCCGCCCAACAGAAGATTATTTTTTTCAAAATCAATTCTAAAATTTACAAAACTCTTATAATTATTTATAAAAACATATTTTATCATAGTATATGATACCTTTCTGTATTATCAATAAAACCAGAATCATCTATAACTAGTGACTGCTTTTTAAGTAGAAAAGTAGTCTAAAACCATTGATATTACTGGCTTTTCAATCATAAATATGGTAAAATAAATGCAAAGGCAAACACTGTTTTTATAAAAAAACCTTGCACTTAGGAGAAGCCATATGTATAAATTTTCGAAAAACCGCCAGATAGAACTTACAGATTTCAATCAGCCATTCGGAATGAAACTTAATTCTGAAAACCGCTGGGTTAAAAAAGCAGACATGATGTCAAATCATATTTATCAAACAATATATTCAGAAAATATTATTACTTATCTTTTTTTAATACTTTTAATATATTGGGTAATTCTTTAAAAGAAGAAATATATAATGGGATAAATTTTCGCGTTTCTTTAAATAATAATGGTGCTATAAACACTTCGTAAAAATACGAAATAAGTGTAGATACTGCGGCTCCAATAATACCCATTTTGTATATTAATATATAATTCAGTATCACATTTAAGATTGCTGCGGAAACTGTAAAATATTTATCATACTTCCCAAGTTCATCACCTAAAATCCATATGGATCTAACACAACCTAACATCGAAATCATAGTGGCCCATACAAGAATTTTTAGTGAAGGGGCTGCGTCAACATATTCTTCGCCATATAACAAATAAACAATATACGATCCTCCAAAAACAAATACTAAACAGATTAATACACATAGTATCGTAATCAAATTCATCGACATTTTTAAATATTTATAGTACTCATCATTATTCTCTGATTTCTTTTCTAGTACAACAGTTCTTGCTGAATCAATAATTGCAATAGGGATAAATTGCCAAATTGTTGCTAAATTGGTAGCAACTTCATATACACCTGCACTTGAATAATTCAACATTTCCGCAATCATTATTTTGTCTATTTGCATATAGATAACTACTGCTAAATTTGAAACTATAAAATGATAACTTTTTCCTAAAAGATATTTTGCTTGGCTAAATGTCCATTTAAAATGCGTGTTGCTTTTTCTAAAAAAATAATATATTAAAATGCAACCAATAAAACTTCCAATAGAACTAGTCATAGCAAAAAAAACAACAGAAGTATGAAATGATAATATTACTATTTGCCATAAAGCAGTAACCAATTTAACAATAATCAAAGCTATAGAAACATATTTCATCTTAAGTTGCGTCTGGAACCATGCTACAAACACATCATATACTTGAAATAATAATACAGTAGCCTGAATAGCAACAATAATCCATAATAATTTATTATCTGGTTGCAATATAACAACACAAATTATTGAAATAAAGAAACAAACTATAGACGCTGTAAGCCTAAGAGCAAATGCAGTACCAAGTAATTCTTTAGTTTTCATCGGATTTGCAATAAGTTCACGAACTAAAACAGAATTAATTCCAAGTAATGCTAATGCCGAGAGTAGTACTACAATTGTATTACCATAACTAAGCAGCCCATAATTTTCAGGTTGAAGAAATCTAGCAGATATAGGCCCAATTATAAACGATATTAATAGACTTATTATCTGCTGAAAAGTCATCCAACCTGTATTTAAAATTAAACTTTTCTTTTTGGATGTCAATAGTTTTTCTGCCTCCAGTCCTCCAAGAAAATTTCAGTCGCAACTTTTCCTACCACTTTATATCCTTTATTTATCAAATAAATTATCGCGTCATCTTCATATACTTTGTCAATACCATCATCTGCTGAAATTAATGACTCCATAGCAATTATGGTAGGCCTGTATTTATCCCAATTATTTGATTTAAGAACATCTAACTCTCTGCTTTCAACATCCAAATTCATAAAATCGATTTTTCTTCCATTTAAATATTTATCCAATACTGCATTTAAAGTGTGAACTCTTATAGAAATTGTTTCTTTCAATCTTGATAAGCCATTACTAATACAAAATTCTGCCCTCGATTTATCAACCGTATTGTATGCTGGTTCTTCGAAGTTATAATACTGTATTTCTCCTGGTTTACTTGAAATACCTATATTTATATTTATATCCCCTGGTCTAAATTTTTTAAATTTCTTCATACAACCAGGTAAAGGGTCAATATTAATACCATTCCACCCATTCAAATATAGCTGATAAGTATTAGAAAATCTTATAGGATCATGTGCCCCAATATCTAAATAGTAGCCATTTTTCTTATTTTTCATTATATTTTGTAGAACTAAGTCTTCGCAGTTTTGAGAATAACTTAATCCGTTAAGAAAAAAAACATGACAAATCTTAGTAATGTAATTTTTAAATGCTCTTTTTCTCATTAATAAAAGAACAGTCTTATTAATCAATTTTTTTACTAATTTAAGCATAATTCAATCCTTTCTTTTGTTTAAAACTAAATAAAATATATTTTATTTTACAAAATAAATAAGATATAAGATGTAAATTAGAAGCTAATTCTTAATATATCTAAAAAACACTAACGACTGTGAAAAGATACTATCTTTTTTACAAATTCAACTAATACTCGTTTATACCGTTCTTTTATCTGAAATATATAATAACAAGCCAACTTTCTAACGACCATTCCGCGAACTTCATATCTAATCATATCATAGCAATTAAACTCATCTTTATTCTTTTTTCTTGGAATAGACTTATCATATAAATATATTCCCTTCCCCGCAACTCCTAGTATAATATTCATATCTATTGGTCTTAACTGCAGTCCATATGATTTCACAATTTTGTATGGTAAATTAGCAGTAGACAAAACAAATCTTTTTTCTTTACTATTTTTTCCAGTATTATTCAAATCAATATCCACTCCGTATTTTTTAATTTTCTGGGGTAAATAATTATCAAGCTTCATATTTTCAAAAAATATATCATATCTGCAAGCTTTTTTTACTGGAGCAAATCTAAAATCATTGAACTTACCGTTAAACAATCTGACCTGATGATCGTTATTGCTTTCATATGAATGCTCTCCTATTTCAGAACAATTAGTACTGAAAGATACCCGTGGAATTACATAAAATAATTTCTTTTCCGTTATATAATATACGAAATATTTACCCCACGATTTTTCTCCCCAATTATTAATATCTTTCGGAATGAAATAATTGTATTTAAGTTCTTGATTATTGTTATACCAATTTTTAAAATTTTTCCAAGCTTCCCTTGTCCAACACTGTCCCCACGTTATACTAAATTGGCCTAAATATGTATCATATTCATCTGCCACGGGCTCATAAAAACGTCTTGCATATCCATTCCACTCATGGCTATAAAGCGAGATACCAGCAATACAATCATCCGTATAATATTCTAAAGCTTTGCATACATATCTATAATAGCCAGAAGATACAATCAAGTCATCCTCTAAAACAATAACTGCCCCATATTCATCCGTCAAATCACCACATTGAATAATGTGATTTCTTAAGCCTTGCCTTTTCTCAAATGTTCGTATTATTTTATTTCCATGATGCCAGTTAAACGACGTTACAATTTTTAATACTCCATTATCATTATCTGCTTTATCTAAACTAATTAAAAGTGTTACATCATCACTATCGTAATCCGCATTATCAACCGATTTAAGTAGTCTTAGCATAGACTTAGGGCGATTATACCCAACAACTACAATCAATGGATTCATTAATTATTTTTCCTCTCTCTTATGTATCTCGCTACTATTGGATCCCCGTTAACTCTTGGTAAATAGTAGCGATATTTCAATGTTTTTTTTGTAATTCTTCCACTTATCGAAGAGAATGCCGAAAAATAACCTGTTTCCTTCGTAAGCTTAATAGACTTTCTTCCACACGCATATACACTTCCATACGGGTAGGCGAAATAATTAATCTTTTTTTGAATCAACAGTTCAAGATGTTTTTTTGAATTTTTAATTTCATTTTGGGCATTCAAACAAAATCTCAATAATGGATGTGAAAAAGAATGGCTCCCAATGGTACACAAGGGATCATGGCTCATCCATAACAACTCGTGTAATTTTAAATATCCCGGTTTATCAATAAAATCCAACGTAATAAATAATGTAAATGGTATATTCATTTTTTTCAAAAATGGATAGGCATATTTAAAAATGCCATCATATCCATCATCAAAAGTAATGACAAATGATGATTTAGGAACCCCATCAATAGAATTAATATCAACTGCTTTCTTATCTTTAAGCAGCTGCATAACGTATTGCTCAAAATCATCTATGTTTGTCACATATTTAGCTGGATTCGTATTTTTGTCAGAAATATTATGAAACATATAGACAACTAAATCATCTTCTTTTCCAACATATCTTTTTAAATAACATTTTGTAACTAAATCGCAATAAATTGATAATATAGATTTATAAATATTATGTTTAGTTCTATACTTAATCAAATAATAATCTAGCATCCATAATTTCAAATTCAACAATTCTAAAACTAACTTTCTATGTCCTTTCACCTCTTTCTTAATTACAGAATACATTTTCTCAAAATCATAATATCCACGAATTGTCAAATAGGAATCATAGAATTCCTTTTTCCCCGCATAATCAGTTTCATTTATTAAACTATTAATCATTAAAAGATATAGTTTCAAATAATATTGTTTTTCTTTCAAATCATAACAATCAAATTTCAAAAACAAAGTTCTCAATAATTCTACCACTCTCACATTTGTCTTAAACACATCTTTCTTGTATGATGACATAACAGAATTATGCGTTCTAATCAAATACTGATAATATGGTCTATTGAGATAATATACTTTTTTACTATGAAATAAAACTTCTAAAAAAAAAGCTGCATCTTCATTGAATTTATATTTTTTATCAAATATAATATTTCTATCTTTTACAAAACTCGTCCTATACAGTTTCGATCCTATGCAACTAAGTATCTCCCAGGGGATTTTATCTAATGCATATCTAACAATCTTATTAGAAAAATAAACCCCTGATTTAATTTTAGCTAATACGTTATGTTCACTATCATTTCTAATTTCTGAATAGCCACACATAACAACATCCACACAAGTTTCTTCGGCAAATTTGACCATCATTTCTATTGTTTCAGGCTCTAAGGTATCATCTGAATCCAAAAACATGAAATATTTACCTCTCATATTTTTTAATCCTAGATTTCTGGTAGCTTCCTGTCCTAAATTGTAAGATAGCGGACATCCATTTTTTAAATGTCTAAGTAAAACAATATTATCATATTTCTCTGACAATCTTTTGCAAATATCATATGAAGAATCCGACGAGGCATCATCTATACAGATAATTTCTATTCTCTTATATGTCTGGTTAATGATGCTCAAAATAGCCTTTTCCACATATTCCTGAGAATTGTATACCGGCATTATTACAGAAACCAAACCCTCTTCCTTCATATACACAAATATCCTTTCAGTTTTCATTTAAGCCCATTTAATAAAACACATAAAAAATTAACATTTCAATTCAATAATTTCCACCTTTCTAAAACCTGAGTCGCAACATACTTCGGAGTATTTTTTATAAATTGCTTTTCAACATATGAAAACTCTATTTTATTTCCATCATAAGAAGAAATAAAGTCAAATACTATTTGAGCGTTTTTCTCCTTATCATCAAAAAGATATATATTTAAAGCATTTGGATATTTAGATAAATACTCCAATACACTACTATTTTTATTAAAATAAAAATTTATTATTCTCTTGCCAGTACTAATATATTCAAAAAGTTTGCTTGGCACTTGATTAGAATCGGTATTATCAATATTAACCAGTATGTTTGCTTCGAATTTTTTTTGTTCTGCTTCAGCAGAAAGAATTTGGCCAAACATTTTTATTCGATCCTTAGCCTTTTCATAATCTTTTGATTCAATAATCAAATGTTGATTTAAGCCAAAAAAATCAAAGCTATAATTTCCTTTTGGCATGTCTCCTATTATTTCTACCACTTTTTCCGGCGGTCTTATATCCGAATATAACATTCCCAAGAAAACACAATGAATTATATCATCATTTTTTTCTTTTATGATAGTTTTATTCTCCCTAATCAAAGGAAATTCAACCACAACGGTCTTATTTTCAAGACCTAATTTTTCTCTTTCATTGGACAATGCTATTTGAGGGGTAGTTATAACAAATAAACTATTTTTAAACATATTCTTTTCAAAAGATAAACGTTTCTCGCGATATTTATACGGAAGAGTAACATTATTCCATAATGTATCCATTAAATAAATCAAAGATTTTTTCGCAGAAACATTAGCTTTTTGAAGCGACCAAGCAGTATCTATCGGCATTACAGATGACACAATCAAATCAAAAGAATTGTTAAATTCACGTTTTATGGCTCGTATAAATGCTTTTACTTTACATGGAGAAAGAGATAAATATTTATATGCTCCTATATTGCCCAGTATCTTATAATACGTTTTTTTTAAAATTATTATCGAATTCTTTATAGGATGTTTTATAATATTATGTAAAACATCCGCAATTGGAGTCAAAGCTGGTTCATATTCATATATAATATTAACTTCATTCCATCTTGGATTTTCAAAATCTTTTTTTTCATAAGTCAGCGTAAGAATGCTAACCTCAACACCCATATTTTGTAATGCATCTGCAAGATTTGAAATCACTAAAGTATTTGCATCCCCTCTTGGATAAAAACTACCTACAACAAATAGTATTTTCACGTTTTCTTCCCTGTCTACATATTTTTCAGCTTTTTTATTTCAAAATAATATTAACAAATTTTCCCATAACATAAGGGAAAATAATTCCCAAAAATCCGCCTATCCTTGCAGCCATATTCCACTGTCTTGATTTCCAGCATTCTCTATAACCTCTATTAATATTATCTCTCAATTTCTTAGCTTTAATATCTTCTTTAGGAAAGTACTTTCGTATTTTATAGTAATACTGTAATCCAACAGCAACATACTGTTGCATAAAACGCTCATATAATTCTCTTTCGCCATTTTTTTTAATAAAGTGCAATCTTTCTTCATACGAATAAATACCACTAAAATGTTTTAAAGAGAACTTACTATGCATAACACTACCTTCTCTTTGATAATAATAGTAAAGGTATTCTTCTGATATAATCACCTCTTTTGCTTTAAAAAAAAGGCTATATGTAATAGCTAAATCCTCAAGTACTCTTCCTTCAATAAAACGCAGATTATTAAAAAAATCTTTCGGAATCAATTTACCACAGCAACTATCCCCAAACTGATTATTTAACAGCGTCTTTCTAAAATCATAACCTTCAATAATACTATATCCTAGATGTTCAGTTTTAAATCTATAATTTTTTTCTTTACCAAAGATTGCATTTATCAATACTACTCTATCAGTTTTATCATGCATCAATTCAACAAGTGTTTCTAAATAACGGTCAGAAATGTAATCGTCTGAGTCAACAAAAGTTATATACTCTCCCCTGGCGAACTCTATTCCAACATTTCTCGCTGATGACATCCCTCCATTTTCCTTATGAATCACTCTTATACGACTATCTCTTGTTTTTAACTTGTCACACAATAAGCCGGATCCATCATCAGACCCATCATCAACTAATATAACCTCAAAATTCCTATATTTTTGCTTTAAAATTGAACGGATGCATCGTAACAGATATTTCTTAACATTATAAACCGGAATAATAATACTCACCTTAGGAATTTCAGTTAAAACATTCTCATTTATACTATAGTTCACCATCCGAATACATTACCTCCATAAGGCATATTGTATTACCGCTCTCAAATAAGGCCCTGATATCTTTTCTCTTATCATGCCTATCAACAAAACAATAAGAGACCCACTAGTACTACTCAAAAACCTCTTCAATCGCTTTTTATCAATATCCTTCATATTTTCTTGATATATCGAATAGAACTCGGTACAAGCATTAGTTATATTTTGCATTCTTTCTTTCTCCGCCTTTTTTGCATCAGCATCGAAAAATATTTGAAGTAGCTGTTCAAATTTGCTCTTATCATCAACTCCCACATTATTTGTACTATGCTGTCGATAAAACATTGTTGGAGTTTTTATCACTATTTCTTTTCCGAAATACCTTGCACACATCCCAAGCCACCAATCATGCATTGGAATATTTTTAAGATTAGTGAATTTTACTTTACATAATAAAGCCTTATTTATCTCGGTGGTACATCCCATTACAACATTTCCAATCAACGAATTCCAAAAAGTTATCTTTTTGTTAAAATACCATTTTTCTTTTTTAAATAATGACTCCGCAATAATGTTAAGTTTTTCATCTACTAAAGATACATCCGTATGTACTAAAATAGGAAATTTTTTCCCATATTTTCGTTCAGAACACAGCATTCTCCTATGCGTTATTTTTATTTTGTCCGGTAACCAGACATCATCCTGATCACAGAACATTACATAGTCGGATTTTGCAACACTTAACATTGAGAAAAAATTATTTTTCGCCGATCCACTGTTTTGGGTATTCTCTATTACCGTAATTTTCTCAGGATACTTTTTCTGAAAGTTCAGAGCTATTGATATAGTGTCATCTTTTGAACAATCATCCTTTATATATAAATGCCATTTCGTATAAGACTGATTGATTATTGATTCTATCTGTTCGGCTATATATTCTGCACCATTATATGTTGCCATTAATATATCTATCATCAATTCTCCTTTTGGTAGCATTTATGACTATGCATCACTGATCAAAATAAATAACTTTGCTTAATAAGTGATATCCTAGCAATCCTGCCTTCATTAAATGAAGTTTTTCTAATGAAGCACTTAATAAAACTATTATCTTGGCATATTTTCTCAAAGGCATTTTCTTAGGATTTTTAATATATATGTTTTCTAAGTATTTTGACCGTCTATTATCCATCAGATATTTTAGTTCGGAGTACACTGTATATTTATCTTTAAGACTACATTTTTTTAGGCCTTGAAAAATCTGAAGATAATAAAGTTTAATAAGTAGTAATTCCAATTCTTCTTTATGGATATCCGTACATTTCTTTGAAATAAAATCAATTTTTGTAACTGCTAAATCAAAATCATTAACCAGTCTATAATTGTTTATTTTTTCTTTTTTTCGTCCTGCCGAATCCTCATGTACACACCAACAGTATAACGGTTTTCTTACCCAAGCAACCGATTTTGAATAAATGCTAAAATATGTTGTTAAGCATACATCATCAGGAATAAAATCAAGTTTTATGTGATTTTTTACGAATATTTCGCGCTTATACAAGCATCCGTGATTCAAATTCCACAACCACTTTGAAGTTTTTAAAGGAATATCCTGTTTCTGAAGTATCTTTTCCTTTCCGTTTTTATCTATTACAACATCATAAACTTCTGAAACTATACGATCAGCGTCTGTTTTTATAGCAACTGAAGCCAATTTATCAAGACAATGCTCAACCATATAGTCATCTGCGTCGCAAAGCATGATATATTTTCCTTTACACTCATAGAAAAGTTTTGTCTTTGTTGCAAGGATTCCTAAATTTTTTTCATTTTCTATAAGCCTAATTGATAAATCATTGTTTTCTTCAATTATTTCCCGAATTACTAACACCGAATCATCTGTGGAGCAATCATCACAATATACTATCTCAAAATCCCTAAACTCAGACTTTTTTATCATAGTTATAGCTTTTTTTAAATATTTGGCATAATTATATGATGCTATAGCTATGCTTATTAAAGGATTCTTTGTTGTATTATTCAATCTTTTTTCCCCATATACATCAATAAAGTTTGAACCAATATAATATCAATCGTTACTAATCTGCTGTATATTCATCATTCTTTTCAGCATCGAAGTTTATCCGTTCTTCTTCTACTACCAGTGGCCTTTTCATAACTCTGTTATTAATACTCATGATGTATTCTCCCAGAAGTCCTATAAAGAACAGCTGTATACCTCCAAGTACAAATACACCTATTACTATCGGAGCATTACCCATTACAAAACTGTCCCAATTTATCAGCTTAAGTATCAAATATATAAGTGCTATTATAAAGCTTATAAATCCAATAATAAATCCGCCTATAGTAGCAACACGAAGCCCAACCTTTGTATATGATGTGAAACTGAGCATGGCAGCATCATACAATGTATACCAGTTATTATGTGTTTTCCCGGCACGCCGCTTTTGTTGCTCATAAGGAATATCTTTACGCTTAAAACCAAGCTCAGCTACTATTCCTCTTAAAAACGGAGTCGGATCTTTTAAGTCACGTAATACGTCTATAAAGTCTCTGTCATATAGTCCAAATCCAGTAAAATGCTCTATCTGTTCAACATTGGACATCTTTTTTATAAGCTTATAATAACAAGTTCTAAAAAACCTCATAAGCTTATTTTCTTTGCTTTTAGCCTTAATTGCGCTTACTATTTTAGCTCCCTGTTCCCATTCATGAACTAGCTTTGGTATCATCTCCGGTGGATCTTGGAAATCGCAGCACATGGATATGGTGCAGTCACCGGTAGTCTGGAGCATCCCATAATACGGTGAGTTAAACTGACCAAAATTCTTCGCATTAAAAATGGCTTTTATTTTTTTATTTTCTTTACAAAGCTGACGAAGTTTTACACGTGTAGTATCGCGTGAGTCATTGTCGATGAAAACCAGTTCATAATCGTATTCAGGAAGTTCTTTTGTAAACTGCTCTATTATAGCTTCGCTTAAAGGTATAACATTTTCTTCCTCATTATAACAAGGAACCAATACAGATATCTTTTTCATATTTGTTACCCGGTACTATTTACCCTCTCTAAAGTAACTACCACTTCTTCCATGGAGCAACACCCTGTTCAAGCATTTTTTCCAATATTTCCATTTCACGTCGGTTATCCATACACTGCCAGAATCCTTTGTGAACAAATGATTTGAGCTCTCCTTCTTCAGCCAAGCGGCTTAAGGTCTCTCCTTCAAATACAGTTTCATCTCCATCTATATAGTCAAAGACCTTCGGCTCCAATACCATATATCCGGCATTTATCGTAGAATTATCCGATATATTTTTTTCACGGAATGAACGAACAGTATTGCCATCTATATCAAGAACACCTTTTTGCTGTTTCTGTGAAACTGCTGTCAGAGTTGCAATCTTCCCATGTGATTTATGGAATTCAGCAAGTTCTTTTATGTTTACGTCGCAGACGCCATCACCATAGGTCATCATAAACGTTTCATTGCCTACATAGGGTTTTATCCGCTTTATTCTTCCCCCGGTCATAGTATTTAAGCCCGTATCGGCTATAGTAACTTCCCATGGCTCACAGTGACTGTTAAACACCGTCATCTCATTCTGTCCATTACGAAAATCAAATTTTACATCACTGCTATGAAGAAAATAATCGGCAAACCAGTCCTTTATTACGTGCTGCATGTATCCTGCGCATATGACAAACTCGTTAAAGCCATAATATGAGTATTCTTTCATTATATGCCACAATATAGGCATACCGCCTATTTCAAACATAGGTTTAGGTTTCTGCGTAAAACTGTCTGTTATTCTGGTGCCGAATCCTCCGGCAAGTAATACTACTTTCATTCCTTCTCTGTCTCCCCATTTTTTGCGTGCTTCGCCATCGAACTCCTTAACAGAGTTCGTCAAAACACACTATGTCCTCCTGTTCAATGACCACGTACCCGCCGATGTATCAATATTACAGGATTCATCCTTATATTATAACACTTTTAAACTTATTCTGTCAATTTCCCGTTATTTTTCAAATAGCATTTTATTTTCCATCATCAACTATAGCAGATGATCTTTTAGCAAACACCTTAAAGAAAATCTGTTCATCAAGATCTATTGCCACAAAATTACTGTAAATCCTTGTTTTACCGGGTTCATCATATGGTCCGTCACATCCTAAAGTATATACGTTATCATACTTTTCATTACCTATACCATACTCTGAAACTTCATGAAATCCGCGAAGAAACTCCATAAGTGGAGTACAACTACCTATTATCAAAAAGATGACTAGCATAATATATGTCATACGTTTTATAGAACCTTTAAGCTTCAGGATAGCTTTTTCTTCTATAAGGAATTTTGCTACCAAAAAGAATACCATAACCAGTGCGGGTATAGATGCTCTCATAGCAAAATCATGTTTTCCACCTATCTTCAGTAAAGGTATTATTAGCAGACTCGCAAATGTTACATAATATATAGCATTCTTCTTATATTTCCAAGCCATGAATATCATATATAGTGCAAATTCTATACAGATAAATGAAAAGTAATTTACTACTGGATTTGAACTGAACTGTAGCTCCGGTGGTATTGCCGCTTCTTCTGTAACCATTTCTGCTTCCGCCATTCGTATGGCACCCGACCCATGAATGGCCAGATTTGACAGAAGGTATGTACCTGCTATAGGGAATATTATAAGCGCAGCAAGTATATTGGATACTGATGGAATTTCAAGAAAGAATGTCTTTAATTTCCTTGATTTCTCTTTTGATTGTTTTCTTTCTTTAAAAATACTAATACCTTTTCGTATAGCAAAAAACAGACAAAAGACCAACCAGCCAACAAACGGAAGCGGTGCATTAAACAAACACATCATACCAATGAAAATGTAGTTCTTCATCGTTTTTTCATGAAGCACACACATAAAACATAACCATGCCGGTACTGCCTGGTTGAATACCCAGAAAAGACAGGTCGTAAATGATGAAAACTGGAAAGAACTTGCCCACCATTCATAATGATAGTTAATATATTCCCATGAATATCCGATATTGCCTATTATATCCGCCCCACTAAACAGTATAAATAATATTACAGCAAATATCTGTTTTTTAGAGTCTGAAAGTTTAAGTGTATAAATGATCAACAAAAAGAGCAGAATAATTATTACAAATGTCCATACAAAAAGTGCACTGTTGGCTATGCTGAACGCGGTTTCTTCACTTGCTCCAAGTAAAAGCATTAACTTACCAAATAATGCAGGGAATAGCCAGTAACCTATATAATATACTAATGCATGCCCTGTAACGGGATAAATAACTGGCCAATCTCTTAATACTATATCTCTGAAAATAGCATTTCTAAATATAAAATCGTCACTCTGAGTCCAAAATCCACCTATACCTGACTGCCAAATCCAGATAATTGCTATAACAGAAAATATTATAAGAATTTTCCAAGATACATTTACTGAATATTCTGAGTCTAATGTATTTCCGAAGCAATCCTTCATATACTCTTTTGTTCCGGAAGCCTTTTCCCTAAATACTCCAAAAAATACACATAGTATTGTAGCCAGAGAGGCAGCTATTGCCCAGTACCATTTTAACCAACCGATAGCAAAGCATAAAAATGGCAAAGCAAGAATTATGAAAGCAACCTTTTTTATATCCCGATATTTTATAGCAATCACAGTTTTTCTCTCCTTAAAATTTCTCCAACAATTTTGTGTATCTCTCTTTTATTAAAATAGTAGTTACTTTACGTAATGAAATATATGTAAAAGTATCCATCCCGGAGCCCTTCCATATATATTTCGAAGTAATCTTTAAAACTGTTTCATAATCTGATGCTGAAACTTTAGAACCGTATATAGCTCCAAGATCCGGGTAGTCAATTATAACATCAGGAATTGCTCCGTTTTTTATGGCATTTTTTAGCTCTTGCATAAATTCTTCCGAATCAGATTTCAAATAAGCCGGGAATAAAGGCTTTTCAACAGGCCAATTTAATATGTTTTCATTAGTCCTGTAAGGTAAAAAAGCCACTTCCCTGGCAGAATGTTTATAATCATCACTGTCTGAATTTGAGTTCTGAAACAAAATATTACAAGAATTAAGGTCATTGTCTCTTATATATTCCGCTATTCTTGCATCCGGAGAATAGTTTCCATTTATCTCTGTAACACAGGACATAACATTCCACCAAAAAGACATTAGTATTGCAACAGTACTGAATATTGCAATTACTTTCATTAATATAGGAGTAACTTGAACCTTTTCATTGTTTCCGAAACTAATCCATATCCAAAAGAGAAGTAGTCCAAATAATATCCCTATGTGATGTATACAAAGATATATTCCGGCGCTGAAAGCTGCAAAAAGAATATATGGGACTAAAAATGTCCATAATGTTTTCTTTTTCTTACCAATATAGATTATACCTGAAATAATTGCTATGCCCAATAAAGAAGTAGCTATAAATGAAACAGTGTCAAACTGTACTTTATTCAGATAATCATATGTATTATATGTGTTGGTTATCAATACATCCGGTATCATAGCAAAAAAGGTATATATCAGCCTTTCGAGCAACGTATTAACCTGGTCAGCCGTATGGGATGCTATTCCGCCTTCATTTTCAGGAATAATCCTTACAATTATAAAAATAGCATATATAAGAAGTACTAAAAGCGATAAAGTTGTTTTATCTCTCAAAATACTAAGCAAAACTTGTGAAACGGACTTTTTCTCTATTCTATTCTTTATTATATTCCAAACAAATTCTACCAGCCATACAGCAGCAAGTCCTCCGCTGATAACAACTCCGTATGCACTCGTAGCGCATAATAGAGCAAGTGAAGCCGTATAAAACAGCGGTTTTGTATTTCGTTTAGAATATGTTATAGCTAATAATATAAAAGCCAGTAGTGTAACACAATATGGTCTGGCTATAACTCCATACTGGTAGAAAATAAAATAAGTGAATGGAATAAATATGTTTACTATTCTCGGTAACGGAGATTTAAACAGTATAAGCGTTACCGTTATTCCTGAAAATAGTAGCGTTACAATATTCAAAGACAGTTCATAGTTCAATCCGAAATATGCAAATGGCATCAATATGATATGCCATAAAGCCGGATGTCCCTCATATGAGGGAACTTCAAACAATATCTCTTTTAGTTCTCCCGATGCTGCAATATTCCATGCTTCAGCTTCATCATACCAAGGTTCATGAAAGCAGGTAATAACTATATGAAGTACTATATATAATAGTAATACTGTAATTTCCGGATATCTACCCTTCAGTCTTTCCGTCTTTGAAGAAATCAGAGATATTACGGAGTATATTCTGTTTATTATCGCTGACTCCTTTTTCAACTCACAGCCTCCCAAAATTTATTCTTTAATTCTGACTTAAAACTTTTTTCGACACATATATTTTTGAGTCATGTATCTGTGGTACGCCTTTCCAAATAGCGCCACCCTGTAACGTATGAACACATACATAGTCATTCATATCGAACTCTCCGAAAGAGTATATTGCTGAATAATTAACCTCTCCTATGATTACATCCGGTTTTTCTGAGGATCTTATACTTGTTATAAGTTCAGATGTTTCATTCTCCTGTGGTACTTTATGTATAAATCCAAAACTATATCCCATCTTATCAGGAGAATTAATAAATTGAGCATCCGGGATATAAGGAGATAAATAAACTACAGGTCCACTAAATGTTATGGCTTCTTTAAGTACACTTGCTTGAGAGTCGTCTACTGTTTCTTTTTCTTCAGGCAATGTAGGCATAAGACTCCACTCAGCTAATATACTCTTATTCTGAAGATTGTTTTCTATAAGATATGCAGACTCTTCCCTGCCCCAGCTGTAACTGTAAAAAGCATCAAAAATTGAGGATGATATTCCCCAATACAAAGGAATAATCAAGCCTAGGGTAAGCGCCAAAACACCTAATGATCGTGTTGAAGGTGAAAATTCTTGTTTCTCTTCATTTTCTTTATTTTCCTTTTTACAGTATACCCATGCCCAAAATATCAAATACAGTAGAATAATTCCAATGTGATGACGTGATGCATAAAGCACAGCCATACTGATACAAAGCATAGAATAAGGCAAAAAGAATAACAGCGTTAATCTTTTCTTCCGTGAGATCATGAAAATAACTAAAAGTATCACTGCTCCTATCGCTACACATGAGAATAGTTCCGGTATTGTTATACCTGCATTAGCTAAGGTTCCATCCTGCGAAAAAGTATTAGTAATAAATATATCCGAAATGCCTCCAAAAAGAGTATACACTACTCTTCCTACTAAACCAAATACAACGGTCCCCGTTCTATTTAACTCTGCATATGCGTCTTTTTTCGGAATAATCCGTAAAAGAATGAAAATTGCATAACATAGTAGAAGTAACAGCCATACAATTTTACCATGTGATAACAAGTTCTTGACCATTCCTTTAATACCGGAATTGCACTCCTGTGAATCTCCTGATATTTTATAGGTGTTACCCCTCCACATTTCTACAAGCCATACTATACATATTCCACATGATATTACAAGCCCATATGCTCCTGTCATGCATAAAAAGAGCATTGATAAAACAAATCTTCCAGGATGTTCATCCTTTTTAGGATATGTAAGTCCCATAAGGATTATAGCCAGCATCATCATACAGTAAGGGCGGCTGATTACACTGTATTGATAAAAAAGATAAAATGTAAATGGAATTAAAAGCCTTATTATCCGTTTAAACGGAGCCTTATATACTAAAATGACCATAGCTGTTCCGCTAAAAATCAAGCTTACAAAGCTTAAGGAAAATTCATATGGTGCTCCAAGCTTTGCAAAGGGCATAAGAACGAGGTGCCATAATGAAGGATGTCCCTCATAGTGAGGCACAGAAAAGATAATATCATATAAAGATGAATCTCTTGATATAAGCCATGCAAGTGCTTCGTCAAACCACGGCTCGTGAACCAGCATCATAAGCATATGAAAAACACAGTATAAAAGTACAACAAGGAATTCAGGGGTTTTACCCTGAATTCCTTCTGTTTTTTTTGATAGATTTAATAACCTGTCAGATATTTTATTTAAAGTTTTTTCTATTATACCACCGCTGCTCTGCACTGCCTTCTCCCCCATTATGCACTGCTAAAAATAGTATTTTTTAATAAATTATCTCCCTTCGAATACAGCTGAGTCAATTATCATTTGTTCTGCTTCGTCCTTTGTTATATTTTCTTTCTTAGCAACTTCAGAAATCGCATAATCAAACTTGGTCTCAATCGTAACTTCATTCATAACCTTACTCTGATACTCAGAAGCGGAAATCCCCAGATACAGCTCATAATAAGTTGCTGCATCCATAAGATATTGTTCCATATATGTATCATTATCTTTGTTAAGGCGCAGAATATAAGCTTTCTTTATCTCATCATCAATATTTCCTGTAAAGGTACAACCGTCAACAAATAACTGCTTTAGTTTCATCAAGGATTCTTCATAAGCTTTGTCATTTTCTTCTTTCTGAAGCCTTTCAGTTTCTTGTTTTCTGTACTCATCCAGGCTCTTATATTCTGTTACTTTTGATATAAATGAATCATTGATCTCAGGAACTTCATACATAAATCCGTCAACCAGTTCTATTTTGAAATTAACAGTCTTACCTATGACCTCAGGTACAGCAACTGCATCATCCGGATATTTCATATCCACATAGAATACATCACCTATCTTATGCTTTACTATTTCTGCTTCAATTTCTGCCGGGAACATGTTTTTTCCAAGTGTAAACTGATAACATACTGCATAGAGAGCATCTATGGTTTTCCCGTCAACGCTTCCCTCATAGTTAACTATTACCATGTCGCCATCTTCAAAAGTCCTGTCAGGAAGATTTACAAGGGTAGTATTTTCCTTTTTCAGATTATCTAAAAGAAGATCAATATCTTCTGAAGTTATTTCCTTAGGCTCATATTTAACTTTTAATCCTTTATATTCACCTAATGAAACCGCTACAGCTTCCTTTATTTCAGTTTTCTTCTCTTCTGAATTATTATCATTATCATCCTGTACTGGTGTTACTGTCGCCGAAACATCGTTCTCTTCAGTTCCTGTCGCTGCCGGCGTTCCGGTAGCTGTTACATTAGGATCTACCTGTACTGTTTTTTCGACATTATCTCCCTCTGTCTTATCCTTGCTTCCCTTTGTTAGAACCACTATTATAATAACAGCAGCAAGTACTACTGCTACACTAGCGAGGATTATGATAATCTTTTTCTTATTGTTCTGCACTAAATTATCCTCCCAAATCTAAATATCAACTATTTTTAGTTTATTTAGATGTTAAGATCTTTATTTTACTGTTCAGCCCGCCTGTTTTTAAAAGCTTTTTGTAAGCGGACTCTTTTTTACTCGGCACATAAACTTTTGCATTAGCGTTTATTTTAGTAAATGCCTTACTTCCTATCTTTTTGAAAGATGTACCGGAGAATGTTATATTTTTAAGGGCTGAGCAGCCATAAAAAGCTTTTTTACCTATTGTAGCGATATTTTTTCCAAGGGTAACTGTTTCCAACTTTTTATTCCCTTTAAAAGCTCCTGTACCAATCTTAACTACTTTATATTTTACTCCTGAGTAAGTCACGGTTGCAGGAACATTTAATTCTGTAACCTTCTTAGATGTAAGTGCAGAAACCTCAACCTTACCCGAAGCTGTTACTGTATACTTTATACCGTCTTTTTCAAACTTCTCACCCTTCTTAAGTGAAACCTTTCCGGACGGTCCGGCTGTAGGAGTAGGTGTTGCAGTAGTGGGTTCAGGAGTGGCTGTAGGTGTCTGTGTAGATACAGGTGTGGTTGTAGGTGTCTGTGTAGGCATTGGAGTGCTCGTAGGTGCCTGCGTAGGTGTGGGCACACCGCTGCCTGCCGTTACACTTATCTGATAAGAGAATGTCCTGCCAAGGAGTGAAGCAGATATAGTTCCTGTTCCCTGCTTTAATCCGGTCATCATACCATTTGATGCTTTTACATACTCATCTGCTGATTCAAACTTCAGCGGTGAAAGAATAAGTTCTTCATTTAACTCGCTGCCGATAAACTTTGCTCTTGGTGTATATACAGGAACCGCGGTGGTAGCTCCCACTGCCACTGAAGTTGTTCCTGAAGTATAATCTACATTCAGACTCTCTACAAGTGAAGGTAAAACCTTTACGTTTACTGTCTGAAAACCTTCTATAGGTGCGGTATATGAAGTATTCTTTCCTTCATCAGAAAAAACCTGTACCCAGAAATCTATTTTATCTTCCATTTTTATATGCGCTATGCCTACAGAAGTAAAATATCCGAGCATAACCTTTCGGTTTTCATCCTTCTCGCACAGTTTCTCAAAAGCTGTATCAAGTTTCATCGAATCATCTGTGCCAAACAGAATATTTTCTCCATACATGGCATATCTGGGTCTGGTATCAAAACCATAGTCTGCCAAAGTCTGAAGATAATCTTTTCCATCAGGACGTATATGGTCAGTATTAAAACTTATGACTATCTCTGCAGCTCTCTGCATGGCAACTTTTTCAAGGTCATAGTCATAATCCAGGGGACATGAACTGTCCTCATATCTTCCTTCTTTGCTTCTAAATTCATTTAACATCTGAAACATTGTTCTTGCATCGTTCTGCCCAAAATAAGCCGAAAAACTTACATCAAGATCATCATCAGCCTGCGCTGCCCCTACAGGCATAAGCATAGATATAACCAATGTCAGTATAACTGCCAGACAGATAGTCTTTTTTCTCATCATATCATCCTCCAAATCTGCTAAGTATCTTTATGTATTTTACCACAAAAAGCCCTATTGCACAATAATATTTTACTACTTCTTATAGATTATTTGTCTTTATAAAAAGACTCCCCATATATATCCGATATATGGGGAATCTGATTATAATGTTAAGTCTTTACTTTTTCGGCTCTTATCTGTCATGATAGATTACTCTTCTTACCATCATGATAGTATGAGCTTCAGCTATCTTCTTAGCATCATTTATAAGATTGAACTTGATTGCGAACTGATCGGTCTCATTTGATGATGTCTTATCAAGTGCAAAACCAACCTTAGAAGAAGTTGTTACATTACTATAAGCTCCGGTATTAATCGGAACACCTATATAATATGTTCCCTTACTTGTAAGGACATAACCCTTTTCACCTGTAGAGGTCGTAGTCAAGCTAAGCTTATTGAATTTTCCATTCTTATACTGATATACACCAATGATAGGATCTCCACTGCTGTTAGCTCCAATATTCTTATTATCAGATGTATAGAATACGATTGAAGCTCCCTCTTCTACAGCCATCTTCGCCTTGTAAGGAATCCATCTTACGCTTAATCCGGTATCTGTGAATCCATCTTCAGATTTTCCGGGCTTAAGAGCAATACTTTCTATAGGAGAAACTGAACTAATTATATTATTAGTATATTTTGCTATATCATAAGAATCGTAATCTGTGTATACAGCATCCTTAAACATATAGTAAGAACCGGAGTAGTCGTCCTCCATATTAGTTACATCAAGAACGCTTCTGTCAGGATCGATACAGTCGATGAATGGATCAACTGTTATTCCGCCTGAGCCATATCTTGAAGCAGCTATCAGGGCATTTACGATCATAAGTGTTTCAGCCATAGGCATTACACCGCCGACCTGATCAAGTCCGGATTTCTGATAAGCGGGACCAAATCCACAATAAGTTATATTTTCCTTCTTATAAACATAATAATTGTTTTCAGCATAGCCCCATTTTCCATAAGTACTACTGGAATCTCCAGAATTATATTTTGTGAAAGCAACTACAGGAGCATTATCACCGGATAAATCAAGCTTATGAATTGCAACTGATTCAACAGTTCCCTTCATTATAGCATTAACTCTGTAAGGGAAATGCGAGAACAAAGTATCATTCGTCTCCATTAATCCATTAACAGTTTCATAAACATAATTGTATGAACCGGTCTTTGTAGCCGACATACCGATAATTTCTCTGATTTCTTTACCAAAGTTGTTGTTGGTAGCATTTGAAATTGTTCCGCCACCGATAAAGACAGGGCCTTTATTCTTTATATACTTTGTAAGCAGTTCTACTCCGGCAGGATACATATAATCCAAGGTACCGCCAAAGCCTATCATGACCATATCAAATTCTTTATCGGTATTGCTGCCCTTTATAGCTGTGCCTGCTTTACCATTTGCTGTACTACCATAATAAGAAACTTTTCCGTCTGTTTCTTCACGTAAACCATAAATCAATCCTGTTGATTCATCAACAAGATATTTGCTTAAAATACCCTCAGTCCATGTAACTGTTTTTGTTTTCCAATCACTGCCTAAACCGAGCTTATCGTAAGTATATCCCCATCTGAGTGACCCGTCAAGGTTAAGTATCTGATCGCCTTCTGCAGGTCCGATTCTTCCGGTCTCCTTATTATAAACAAACTCACCCTTGGCCATAGCCTGATTAAACGAATATACAGAAAGTCTCTTTACATCAACCGCATATGCCTGCTTAAATGCTCCGTCATTATAATAACCAAGCTTAGTAAGATAATAATAGAACAACGAAGAGTTCATTATGATCTTTTCACGACTTGTTGTTGTATTAAGGGTTACATCTGATAAAGTAGAACTATAAGGAGACATAATACCTAAAGAATTCGCCATATCAAGTTTAATTTTTCCCGAGAAATATGACTTTAAAGTATTTATTCCCGAAAGAGTATCTCCACTTATAGAAGTGATTCCCTTAACGCCTTCAAGTTCAGATGCGTCAGGTAAAAGAAGAATAGGGTTAGGATTATCTTCACTTGTACTGTTACTTGTATCATCATTTTTGTAAGCAGTAGGATATATCTGAAGAATTCTTATTGTATTAGTATCTTTTTCATTACGGATAGCGCTATATCCGGTTCTGCATATGCTCTTAGAAGAATTTGAAACTACAAGCTTCCATGCGAAACCGCCTACAAAATCTTTGCCTGCATCTGATCCGTAGAATTCATCGAGAGATGTACTGCTTTCATGAGGAGTCTGAGAATTTCCGGATGCTGAAGCAACATCAACTTTTTCATTATCTTCAAATCTGCAGTCACCGTCAACGTCTATATAAAGGTCAATATCATATGTTCCTGATCCTTTAATATAGAATTTGAAATCAAGAGTTCTCTTTCCTGAATGGTTATCATCATTAATATAATTAACATTGTCTTTTACATATGTATCTCCGCTTGCGCCAAGATATCCAAGAGAACCATTTTCACCCGAGAACCTTGCTCTGAAGTTTGTATAATATTCAGTCGGTACTGAAATATAATCCAGACCAAATGTAGATGATGAACTAAGTATACTTGAAAATGCTGATTTAAGAGAATCCTTGCTAAAGGAAGCCTTTATTCCACTGTATGAACTATATTTTGAAGAACCTACGGAATGATCACTTGAAAAACTTCCATTCTCTACACAGATTCCGTCATAAGTCTGATTTAAATTAACAGTAATATTATCAAACTCATACTTACTCATGCACTCAACTACTATACCACCTGCTAAGCCTTTTCCGCTTGCATTTGCAACATTAACCATATCAGCTATAACAGATCTGTTTACTGATCCAAGATTATGATTATCAGCTACAACAAGGAATCTGTAAGGATGATAATCATTCTTAGGTTCTGTAGCAAGGAATGAACCTATCATATTCTTAAGCTTTTGCTTTTCAGTAGGATCTGCTCCTGCTGCTAATGTTACAGTGTACTTATCTGCATCAATATTCTGGTTTACAGAATATCCATTTGTCAGAGCTTTCCAACCACCATTAAAGTCTACTTTTCCTCCACCATTAATAGTCTCATTAGTCTCAAATTTTAATAAACCTGTGTTTTTATCAAAAGTACAGTTGTTTGTACCACTATAAAAACTAATAGATTCAAAATCAGAAATTATTGCTTCAACACTTGCTAAAGTTATCGGATCAGAACCATTATTTTTTATAGATAAAGTTCCACCACCGGTTGAAGCACCGGACCAATCTGCATTAAACTTATAAGATACTGAAACTGCAGGACCTGAAGAACCCGAATTCTCAGTTAACTTACTAAATACATAGAATAACCCTTTGTTAGAATTATAAACTATTCCACGACCATCAGCTCCACCGATAACCTTATAGCCTTCAGCCTGAGCCTGTTTCTTTCCGTTACCGTTATCACCGGTTGTGGTACCATACTCAAACCATCCCATCTTTGACATAATACTGCCAATATCAGTAGCATCACTTACAAGATAGAGTGGTCTAAATACTTCATCACACCATGTCTGTAATTTTGTATTTAAATTATATGTAGAAACTTCACCTGCCGAGTGATTTCCATTGTTTCCTTTATCATCAGGGCCATTACCGATAATATTTAAATCATCATCTACTCCATGGCTTCCATCGGTTTCAGTGAAATATAAACCATATAATGTAGCAGGATCTATACATGATAAGAGTTTATATAACTTAAATGAAGTAGAATCAGTACCCTGATAAAGAGAACTGTTTGAACCGGGAGTAACAGTACCGGCAGCACCCTGACCTTGTTCAAGCTTATAAATATAATCAGCTTTTACCGAACCAAAATATCCGCTTGTTCCATCAGGGAAGAAAGTAAATATAGGATCTTTGGTTCTTATATCAGAAAATGAACTTGAATCATAAAGATTAAAATCTATGATATAAGGTACTGGGGTTTCTCCTTCAACGCCGGCAATCTTTTTAAAGATTTTTAAAACGGTATCAGGATTAAGCTTATGCCCATTAGTACTGAATGTTACAGCGTGGTTAACACCTGATATGTTCTTAAATACCTGAGGAACTGTCTCATTTATTACTATAAAATCAGCAGAACTGATAATGCTGCTATTTGCATTCAAGTCCGCAGGAGTCTTAGTAACAACATTTACATTCCAGTTAGCACTGTCATCAATCTTCTTTAACACATTATTTACAAAATAATCATTGCTGACGAATGATGATCCTTGAACCTCACCGCATCCTGCACTCTTTAAAAAAGTGTTCAATGCGCCTGAATTAGCCAGACAATTAGTTACAACTTCAGTTCTGTTTGCATCTGTCCAGCTTTTTACAAAATAACCAAATGTCGCCTGAGTAGCATCCGGCACAATCTCAAGAACTGTAAATGACTTATCAGCAGCATTTACAGTTTCTGCCTTGAACCCGACTCCTGCCATAAGAGAAGTGGTTAAAGTCAGTACCAGCAGCCATGCAACAAACTTTCCTGCTTTTTTCATAGTAAACCTTCCTTTCATTAAATAAGGATTTAAGAGTTTATTTCTGTCCATAAATTCCATCTATGGACTAGCTTTATTAATGTGTTTAATTAAATCTGTCATTCTCCGCTTCAGCCACCTTCTGGTGTAGCAGGGGGTGTAGCAGGGGGCGTAGCAGGGGCATGAGTTTTATTCCTTGTAACTGCCGAAATAGTATCAGTATAATTCTTATTCAAATATTTGTAAGTAATATTTACACAAGCAAGATCTGTTCCATCGTCAGCACCTGAAAATGCAGGAATTTTCTCTAAGTTCCAATCTGTAACATAATCAGCTACAACAGAATACTTTTTCTTATTTGATGAATAGCAACCGGATTCTATAACAGAAACGCCATCTGTTGTTATGTGGCCAGTATCATCTACATAAGCTGTTCCATCACATACTACACTACAGTACCTTAACTTATTATCAGACTTATCTCTCACAAAAAAGTAAATAGAATCTTTTGTAATATCTGTTGCATTATAAGCTTCGTTTAACCTTGCTTTTATCCAAATTACATCAGCTTTTCCACTTACATTTGTCTCGATACCGCAATCCTTAGCTTCCATTAAATACTCGGAAAGAACACGTTTTACTGTCATGGATTCTTCCTGAAGGGTTGCGCTTACATTAACAGTCTGATATGCATCTCTTGAAGTAGACATAAATAGTCCAATAGCAAGCATCAAAATTCCAGTTATAAGAACGGTTACGATCAATTCTACAAGTGAAAAACCACTGTTATCTTTTATAAACTTATTTTTCATCATCGTGACCCTCCTTTCAACTATCCAGATAACTGCGTCCAGTCAGATTCACAACTATTACATCTTGAGAATCAGCGCTGCTAACAACCTTTAACTTTAGTCCAACACCTCCGGCTGTAGTTGCTGAAGCCGAAGCAGCTCCAGTGTTATTATAGTGTTTGATCCTTAATCTTGACATACCGCCCGTCGATTTCTTAAAGAAAAGATAAGCAATATTATTCTCATCTTTCCCAATAGTAGCTAGCTTAGATTCAGCTGAACCCACAGTGTAAACCTCAAGTTTCATACTATCACTACTTATCTTATTGCTGTATAACACTTTTGCTGAACTATCTGTTTGGCTTGTCCAGTCCACCGAACCTGTACATACATCAACATATAATTCATTATCTTTTACATAGAACTTAGCAAAAACATCTGTCTCATATCCGTTAGATGCCGGATTTGGTTCAGAAGTATCGGTCTTGTTTTCTAAGCCAAGAGCATCCGTTCTTGTTTGTTTTAAAGCATCCTGAACTGTCTTAGCGGCTCCCTTTACCTGTGTACCAAATATTGAACTAAATGCAACTATCGCTGATCCGGCGATAATAGCCATAATCAATACAGCTACAATAAGTTCTATTAAGCTGAAGCCTTTGTTATTAACCAACTGTTTCTTTCTCATAAATATTCTCCCCTCTAATTATGAAAATAAATCAGTTTACTTTCCACTCGTTAGACTCAATTGTAACAAATTCTCCGTCCTTACTTCCACCCGCTTCTGTAGAATTATCAGCAACGTTAAATATTGTTCTTAAACGTGTATTGCTATCCTGTGTTGCAAGTTCCGCACTGTCTCCTGTAACAACGTTATAAAGAAGTGCATGGAACTCAGTGCATTCATAGTGTTGTCCGTCAATATCATACGTAAGCATTCCCATGCATTCCATATTAAGACCGTCATCAATCTTAATATCTCCGCCTGCTATGATCATACCTCTGAAGTTTCCTCCACCGGTAATTCTTACATCACCCGGTGTAATAATTATATAAGTTGTATCTGAAGCAAATGTAGAAGCTGATAATGATATGGAATCACCTGTGATAAGATAATATTTTCTATTCTTTGCAGAAGCCGGTGAAATAGAATCAGGATCAGCTATATGTGTAACTCCATTTTTATCAACATATTTTAAAGGTCCCTGAAGTGATCCGTTTTTATCGCTTCTTGCAGCAACATGACTAGAATTTCCTATCTTTTTACCATTTGCATCCTTTGAGACATTTCCTTCTGCATTTTTTACATAGAAGTCTTTAAACATATTTTCAAGAAGGTATGCACTGGATAATGTGTTACTTTTATCAAGAGTTGTTTTCAAACCATAAAAGTCAGCTGCATATCCTGAAAGACTTATTTCCGAACCACTCTCTTTACTGGTTCCGTTAGTTTCAGTATATGAAATTCTGTTTCCACTTGTTTGAACTCCTGATGAAGGAAGCTTTATATATCCATCATTTCTTCCAAGAATATCACCCTGTTTATCAAGAAGCTCTGCATATCTGCCGTTTGTGCCCGTCACCTTATTAAAATATTTAGTCGCATCACTATCAGTAGCAAAGTCAAAGAAAAGATAAACTATATCGCTGCTTCCTGTCCCGCCTGCAAGATATCTTACAATATTATATCTAACTTTCTGAGATCCCAAAAGAGAAGCTATATCAGAAGGGATATCCAAGCTTGCTTGTTTAATAACATACTTGTTTGTTGAAGTATCCAATGTAGCAATACTTTCAAACTCTGATTTTTTCATAGGGTTATGACCTACACCCTTGATATAATCACCAGGTACAAGATACAACGCCTGTAATGCACGGTAAGTAATTGATTCACCCTGTGTATAATAATATCCGTTATTAGGATCTGCTCCTGATCCTGAATAATATGCATACAGGTTTTCTATAGCATTTGTTGCATTAATATCAGGAAGTGCTGTATATGCCCTACCTGCTATCTTTAACTGATTAAGCCCTGAAAGATCAAGTTTAGCGCCAAGACCATTAAGGATTATAGCACTGCTGTCCGGTTTAGTTCTTACTACGCTGTCTGCACTGGGTTCTGATGAGAATCCAAAAAGTGAACCTGAACCAGCTTTATATGAAGCAGCAACACCATTTAATTCAAGATTTCCCTTAAGGTAAACATCTGAAGCAAGAGTATTCTTCGTTTCAAAAGCCGTATCCTGGTCAGAAGAAGGCTCCTGTACATTCATGCCCACTGAAGAATCACTTCCGGAAAGTTTTAAGTTATTGCACCAAACTTCTGACTGAGTCGGAACACCAATAATATCTGTATTATCAATAGGCCACAGATACATTCTTCCCTTTACATTAATGTTATTTCCTACTATTAATTTCTGAATATTGAGATAAAGCTTATCAGCTTTTGTTGCAACCCCGGGATTTAATGCTGGGGATTTTGTCCAAATATTAAAGTTACCTTCAGCATATATATTCCCTGTAAATTTACCAGAAAGAGTTCCATTAGCGGGAGATATGTTCTCACCTGATATCATGATGAAATTATCTATAGGATAGCTAAAATATTCTGATGTATCTCCTGTACTGGTTGACGGAAGTGCTGCTTTAAATGTCATATCAGTAGTTATAGTAGATTCATATCCAGTAGCGTCTGTAAAACTAACCTGTATTCCTTTTAAAATAGGATATGTACCGGATATATCAAGGAAATTATCTATTGTAGTTCCGCTAAAACATATTTTAATCTTCTCTCCGGTTCCTGCTCTGCTAAATGATATCTGATTATCAATAAAATCAGCATCCAGTACTGTCAAAGTTCCTTCATTTGTAGTATACAGATTAGAAATTTCTGTCAGCTCTGCCTTAAATGCTGTCTTAAAATTATCCTTAAAGTCAGCCTCCAGTGTTGACGGATCAAGTGTTTCAAGAGTTTTTCCGTATGCTTTTGTTGCTGCTGAAGTTGCAAGTTTCTTAAAGAACATCTTTAAGTCATCAAGTGCACTTTCTGAAGTATAGAAGCTTTCAGAATTAGAAATTGTAGCCCGAGTCGTTCTACTGTTTCCTACCGTAACGGTAAGTATAATAGATGCTATGATCCCAACAAAAAGCATTGCAACTATTACTAAAACCAGTGAAGCTCCTTTGTTATTTTTTATTATTCCGGATTTATTCATCTTTAATGCTCCTTATCATTCAAACTCTATCATAGTAGATGTCTTGTCCAAAATAGCTGTACCTTCATTATCCTTTACAGTTACTGTAATTTCTTTTAATTTACTCTGTTTTCCTGTAGTCGACCCAAAACTTGTTTCAGTTACGCCACCTGAGAAAATGAAATCAAGATTCGAATAAGCATGTACTTCATTTGTTGTATCTAGTGCATTGGTACCATACGCTACAGACTTAATATCGGTGTGATAACCTTTTCCTTTTAATGTACTACCATTTTCACATAAGCAATACAGATATAATTCATCTCCTGTTGTCTGTCTTGTTATAGTTATAACATCATTTCCAATACCAAGTTTATAATCTTTCTTTTTCTTATCCTTAAGTTCTTTGAAAGATAAAATAATTGATCCCGGAGTACTTGCACATTTAATTTCTTTCGTTGAATCTCCTTCTGTATTTTCTTTTGTCCATGGTTCTACTGTAGCACTTGCTTCATAGAAAAGCCATTTATTTTCCCAGCCCTCTATATTATTTACATTTTGAGCTGTATAAACAATTTTTTTGTTTACAATAGTTTTTCCGACATCAGCATCGGTTCCATCTGTTAAAGTTATATATATATCACGTTTAAGCCACTTTGCAGCATCCTTTTCCATATTATTTTTATCAGCTTCGGTTAATGAACTGTTCCTGCTTAAAGCTTCTGCAAAGAAATGATCTGTAATTTCTTTTATGGAATCCTGAGCAACAGATACTGAAATAGCATTGCTCACACCCTCTATGGTAGGATATCCTGAAAAATCGTTTTGATCACCGGATACCGAATTAAAAGATATTACTGCTGTATAATAACCATCCTTTGTACCGGATGAGATATTTTCAATGGTATATGAATTTCCACCACCTGTCATTGTTGCCCCTGTAAGTATTTTGGAAATTCCCTTTGTTGAATCAGTTGCACCCTCTGCAACGAGGTCGGGTAATTTCTTAGTTCCGTAACGCTTTGCGACCTCTATAACATTTGTAGCAACATTTTCGGCATACAAGTCTTTTTCCGTCTTCCTGTTAGCAGTAAGTGCTGCATTCAGGCCCATCATAAGAGGCACAAAGGCTATGCCTACTATAAGCACACTGATTATGATTTCTATCAGCGTAGAGCCCTTATTATCGCCCATTACAGACTTTCTGAATCGACATTTGCTTTTCCTTCCCATATCCTAACGCCTCCCCTGTCATTCTATAACTTTCTGTTTTCCTCTCTTTGCGGGTTTTTTCCGGTTGCAGTTTATCTACTGCAACCGGCTACCCAATATTACTTAAATAAATTACTCCTCATTTCCTTCTGTATTTTCAGAAGTGCCTTCATCACCTGTATTCTGTGTTACGGGCTGTGCTACATTTGTCTGAGTATTACCTGTCTCTTCAACACCTTCTTCTGTCTCCTCTTCAGGTGCAACTTCTAATGTTCTGAAGATATTAGAGTTGCTAAGCTCAATATCTTCAATAACAGGCTCTTTATACTCATGGTTCTTATCAACAACCGCATACATATTTACATTCATAGAAACATCAAGTCTTCCACTCTCTGCATTAAATGCGGCATGAAAATCCTCTGCATTCATACGTTCCGGATAAGAGTTTATATAATCCATTAGTTTCTTCATCTGAGTATAACCAGCAGAAACATTTAAAGCCATACCTGATTTATATATCTGAATTTCAGGCTGAGCATCCGCTTCAGTAACTTCACTTGAATATACAAGTGATTTTTCTTGAAATACCAGATCAGAAACAGATATACCAGTTTTGTGGCAAAGATCAACTACCATCATTATGGTTTTTTCTGCAGTATTTCCCGGACCATATATCGAAAGAACAGTATCAATAATTTCGCCAGAACTAGCAATGCCAGCCTCATACATTGAACGATTTGCGTTTTTCTCATTCAGTTCATTAAGTCTTGCTTGAAGAGTATTGATTTCGTTCTGAACCTGATCAGCTTTTTCTATGTCGGCTGAATAGAAAAATTTAAATGCAGCTAATACTATAAGCACAGCAACCACAGCCATGCCAATAAGAATACTTTTTTCATTACCTTTCATTATTGGATGCCCTCACTTTCTGCTGCTGCCAGCTCGTCCATGATACGGATGTATTCAATTCCATCAAAGATATCTACTACTCCATCCATATTCAGATCACCGATAGTATCGATATTTAAGTTCTCAAGTCTTGCAAACAAGTCTCTATCGATATCATCTATAGCACCATCCTGATTTACATCATCGTTGCCATCAACAACGCCATCGTTATTAATATCATTTTCAATAAGATCACGAACTGCCGCTCTGATTTCATTTTCAGCCGTAATAATATCGCGGATATCGGTAACACCATCATGGTTAGCGTCTCCATAGATGTCAAGCTTATCTACTACTCCATCGCCATTCTTATCATCGTTATCATCAACTTTACCGTCACCGTTAACATCCAAATCGACGTATTTCTCATAAGTGCATACCAAGGTAAACGATACCAGTGTCTGTCCTGTTGTTTCGGAAACTGATTCACGAATTGATGATACGCTAACTCCCTTAAAATATGGTATCATCTGGAATTGAAGGATTAACTTAGCTGCTTCTTCCTTAGATCCAACTGATAAGTTAAAAACAAGATTTTCCGCATCAGAAGTAAGATCCGATACAACCATAGAACTTACGGTTTTCTCTTCTACTTCTGCAAGAACTTTATTCCATTCTTCATTATTTCTATATGTCCCTTCATGGAATTCAATAATTCTCGAAACTGCAGTCTGTGCCGCATTATATCTTGTCTCAAGATCTTCTATGCCGCTGGCAACAAGATCATTTATCTGGGATTGAACTTTTTCCTTCTCGTTTAGTTTACTATTGTACTGACCCTTACCCATTATAACAAGTACAACCGCTGCAACTATGCCTGCCACAAGAACTATAAGGCCAAGGAAGATCATTTTGTTGGCCTTAGCCTCTTTAGATATAGTCACAAAAGTAATAGATCCTTCAGCAGCACCTAAGCAGGCAATAAGTTCTGAAGTATTAATACCTGATTTACTTACCGACGAACTAATCTTTACATCCGGAAGCTGATCAAGAGCAACTACTTCTACGCCTGAAAATTCATTTTCAAGGAAACTCTTAATGCCTTTTATCTTTGCACCACATCCACCAACGAATATAGTATTTAACTCAGCATTCTGATTCTTTGAATGATAGTATTCCATAACACGAGAGAGGTTACCAAGAAGCTGTCTCATGCCTTCTGTTACCTGCTCTTTTGCGCTATGCAGACGCTCAGCGGCTTCTGAATCAGGCTCGCTTAACTTGATTGCTGCAAAGCTCGGGAACATAAGTTCTTCTTCAGTCAGCTTCTTCAACGCATCCGACCTGGTTAGCCCTTGTCCCATATCTTCACTGTCATAATAACCACTCTGTATAAGACGATCTGCTAAAGCATAGGCACCAAAGTTTATATTACGCTGAATAGCAAGTTTTCTCTTTTCAAGTACTGTAAAGAGGGTGCTGCGTTCGTTAATCTGCAGATACATATCCATCTGCCTGTGAGATTCATTTGAAAGCCACTGATATATAGCGTTTCCGTTATAATCAATGCTAACTATAGTGAGTCCCGCAAGTGAAGCGAAAGACTGATAATTTGCTATCAGCTTTTGAGGAACTGCATAAATGATTATGCGGATCTGCTTCTTGTCTTTGTCTCTGTCAAGTATCCTGTGAACAAGGTTATGACCGGTGGTATCCATAGGAAAATACTCACTCTTCTGATTCTCGATAAAATCTGCAATCTGGTCATCCTTCATCTCAGGGATAGAAACTTCTCTGCTTATTACCTTATTTGTAGAAAGTGCAAAGATAACATTCTTTGTTCCAAAGCCATGCGTTTGTCTCTGGAACTCTTTAGCAAAGGTTTCAACTCCTTCGATAACGCCGTCGCTTACGGTCTTCTCAGGTGTAGCGAATACCGCAGCCTTGTGAACTACAGGATCTTTCTTACCATAGTCTACTTCAATGACTCTGGTAACAATATCCGTAATTTCAATACTTAGTACTTTTGTTACAGCCATTACGCTCCTCCAAAATCCCCCTTAAAAGTACCGGGTTTTAATATGTATTTTGGTCTGAAGATAAAACTACTTCATCCCAATATTCATATTTTATCATTTGTATTCTAACATAAAACTATTAAAATTACCAGTTTTTTTTTAAAATAAGATGTGGTATTATAATATCTTTTAATCATCTTTGTCTGAAAAATCATTGATATAATATTAGTTGTGTTTTTTTTACTCGAAATATTCAAATAATATCTGACTACTTTTTTATATATTCTATTTTTTCATACTTCTTATGCATTATAATTTTCTTTTTCATATATAAAATTTTTTTCTGCAAAATAGCATATAATTTAAATTTTGCCTGTCTCGATTCTTTTGAACATTAAAAAATAGTCCCGTAAACAACAAAGTTCACGAGACTGTTATCATAAAATATTTTAAAAGAATCCTGCGTACCAATCAACTATATATTCGCCAAACCATAAGGCAGTAACTATACCAGCTGAAAGGTATGGGCCCATAGCAAGCTGTTTCCCCTCACCAGAAACTTTCATACGTATAATATGTATTATACTTCCATAAAGACATCCTGCTATCAGAGCAACTATTGCCAGCTTCCATCCCAAGAATAATCCAGCGACAGCCATTAACTTAACATCACCGCCACCTATAGCTCTACCTTTTGAAGCATAATATATAATAGCAAGCGGAATGCTGACCACGAAGAAGCCTATAACAAAATCCAGCCAATCTCCGTCAAAGCCATATACTATGAGATTAACTGCCAAGCGGACGATTCCTAAAATAAGTATAATAATATTGGCTCCAAGAGGAATCTCAAATGTACGCCAGTCTATAACTGATATAACTATCAGTATCGAACATAAAATAGCCGAAAGGAATAGTACAAGAACACTATATCCAAACCATCCCCAATTATATACTGTAACAATATCAGAAGGGAAGAAACCTCCAAATAAGAAACAAAGTACAGCGAATACACCATTAAGGAATTCAATTATCGGATACTGTTTACTTATTTTCGCCTTACAATACCGACATTTTCCACCCAAGAATAAATAGCTAAATAACGGAAATAGATCATACCATGCTAACTGATGTCCACATGTCATACAATGTGATCTTTTTGATACTATAGTCTCCTTAAGAGGTATTCTTAAAATACACACATTTAGAAAACTACCAACAATTACGCCATATAAAAACAAGAATATATAAAAAATTATATTTAACATTATATTATCCTTTTATTTTTTTATCAAGTTACGAAACTCCAAGATCTTCTTTGTTAACACCTTCAAGTTCGCTAAATGTATAACCTCCTTCATAAACATGAACATCAAGTGTTATACCAGTCCCATGCATAGGAGTTGATTTTATTTGTACTGAATTTTCAAATTCTTCAAAATCATCATACCCACTTACTAATAAAAATTTCTCCCAAAATGCATCCGTATCAGGATCTGGTCTTCCAGGCAAAGTAGTTACAACTCCTCCTGTATTTGTTTTATATGTAAATGAAATATTACCGCTTACTGACTTTTCAATAATAATTTCGTATCCACCATCTTTTACTTTTTCAAAAGCTGCTTCCTCTGTTATAGCAAGAATACAGTTATTTTCTATATCTGCTCGTGTCTGTAAATCACTTGCTATTCTAGAATTTTCTACCCACTTCATTACTTGAGGAGCAAGAGCTACAGCTATAATAGCCATAATAAGAACTACAACAATTAGTTCAACAAGCGAGAAACCATCATTTTTTAATCTCTTTCCTTTCATAATAATCCCCCTCATTATCTTTTCTTATAAGCAAATTTTTTCCACTCAATTGCCAATAAGTGTTTTTATAATATCATATTGTGAATAATTATTCAAGAATATTTTAATATTTTTTTAAGAAATTATAAAACAAAACACCTTTCGTGGGTAGTAAGAAACAAGTACCGGTACGATGTTTGCTTCCTACTTCGAGTGACACGAAAGGTGTAATAAAGTTCTTATTGAATTTTTGCACTACGTAACTACAAAAATCTTTCTCCGGTAAGAACCTACCGTTTGTTCAAAATCCTAGGTTCGGGTCTCCCCACCCGAACCTGGGATTGTTCATAATCAATTACAATCTAATAATATATAATCTTAGCTAATTACGAAATGCTCTCAGCGTTAGGATCATTTGTTCTTGTAACTGTTCCGTTTCCATCAATAGTAATGGTGTAAGGACCTGTATAATCAGTTGTTCTCTTAATCTTCATATCTGTAGCCCAAGAAGTACCAATTGTAACACCTATAGCATTGTTAAGTGATGTATATCCGCCTGACCAAGGAGTTGTTGCACCCTGGGTCCATGTTAATGTTGTTCCAGCAGCAGGAAGATCCTTCATAACGGTCTCATTAGCAAGTGCAATATTAACAGCTGATACTACAGAGTCATAGTTGTTGCAGTCTGTTGACTTTCTTGAATTCTCAACCCACTTCATAACCTGAGGTGCAAGAGCTACAGCGATGATAGCCATGATAAGAACTACTACGATAAGTTCTACCAGTGAAAAACCTTTGTTGTTCATTTTCTTCATAACATTTTCTCCTTTTTTGTGTGTAAAAATTATAATTTTTTATCTTAAACCCCTCCTCTTTCTCACTCGCCGAAAGCCCCCGGGATTTAATTCGTTTTTACAGATTCTCCATATCACCGTACATCGTGATCATAGGCTGATACATAGCAAGTACCATCCATCCTACAAGACCACCAAGTACTACTATGATGATAGGCTGCATCATTTCTGACATAGACTGTGTAGCAAGCTCTGCTTCTTCTTCAAAGTAATCTGCTACTTTGTCAAGCATGTTTTCGATATTACCTGTTTCCTCTCCTATGGCTATCATGTTAGGAACAAGTGTAGGATAAACCTTTGCTCTTCTGATAGGAACTGAAAGGTTAACGCCCTGTTCTACTTCCTGTTTAGCTTTTATAAGAGCATTCTTATAAAGGATGTTCTTCATGGCCTTTGCACATATCTCAAGCGCCTGAGAAATACCAAGTCCTGAAGAAACCAGTGTACTCATGGTTCTGGCAAATGATGCTGACTGAGTCTTAACATTTACCTGACCGATAATAGGTATCTTTATTGCAATAGTACCAAATACAGTCTTTCCTTTATCAGTCTTGCCAAACAAATTTAATCCAACTATAGTGGCTACAACTATGATAATTAAAAGCCACCATTTATTGATAAGGAAATCTGCCAGTGCCATAACTGCCTTAGTAGAACCTGGAAGTTCTGACCCCATTGATTCAAACATACTTGCAAACTGTGGAACAACCGCTACTGACATAACAATCAAAACTACTAAAGCAACTACGATAACCGCTATAGGATATATCATAGCTTTCTTGATGATACCAGCTAGCTTAGCACTCTTTTCAAACTGAACACCCATACGGCTTACAGCTTCTTCCAAGCTACCGGAAACTTCACCGGCTTCTACCATGTTTACAAACATCTCAGGGAAAACCTTCGGATGCTTGGCCATGGATACCGCCAAAGTATCACCTTGCTGAACTGACTCTGATGTCTTTCTTAAAGCTTTTACCAAAGTCTTGTTCTGTGTCTGATCCGCTAACATGTTAAGAGCTTCTACAACTGTTACGCCTGCATTAAGAATAGAGGTGAACTGTCTACAGAAAACTGAAAGGTCACGCTTGGTTACCTTCTTCTCTCCACCGATATTAAGATCTTTAGAGAAGATGCTCTGGTTCTTTACACTTATAGGTGTAAGTCCGTTAGCCTGAAGCTGCAACTTAGCTGCTTCGATATTTTTTGCTTCGATATTGCCTTTGGTCTGGTCACCCATCTTAGTGACCGCTACGTATGTATACTGTCCCACGGCTTTTCTCCTTCAGTGATTATACTATAACACATGTTTTTTTACTTGTCAAGCATTTTATTCAAAATTTGTTCATTTTTTGTTCATTTTTTGTAAAAATGTTCTAAATCCCAATAATTAGGGCTTGTTCACATTTACTAATACCAAATATTGAACAAATATTTTCTTTATTACTATTAGAACGATAACCTGTTCGCCAGTGTTCCTGCATCCTGAGCGAAGCTCAATGCTGTCTCCCTGTCTATAAAGTGCTGGTTATACAGATCATATATATCATCATCCAGAGTCTTCATACCCATCTTACGTGAAGTCTGCATGGTACCTGCTATCTGGAAGGTCTTATTCTCACGGATAAGGTTTCTTATGGCAGGAGTTGCCAACATGACTTCAAAGGCTGCCTTACGTCCGTTACCGCCTATTACAGGGAGCAGTGCCTGAGAGATAACTCCTTCAAGAACCATGGCAAGCTGTGAACGGATCTGTGTCTGCTGATAAGGAGGGAATACATCGATGATACGGTCGATGGTTGCTGCAGCTCCGATGGTATGCAAGGTACTGAATACCAGGTGACCGGTTTCTGCTGCAGTTATGGCCGTTGCAATAGTATCAAGGTCACGCATTTCACCTACGAGGATAACATCAGGGTCTTCACGAAGTGCAGATGTAAGCGCCTGTGAGAAGCTCTTGGTATCAAGTCCGATCTCTCGCTGGTTAACTATGGAACGTTTATGCGGATGAAGGTACTCGATAGGATCTTCAAGAGTGATAACGTGGAAAGGCGATCTGTCATTAATAAGATTGATAAGCGAAGCAAGTGTAGTTGATTTACCGGAACCGGTAGGTCCTGTTACAAGAACCAGTCCCCTCTTCTTAAAAGTAAGATCTACTACTGCATTCGGTATACCGAGCTGTCCCGGTGAAGGGATGTCCATACCTATCAAACGAAGTACGGCTGCAATTGTGCCTCTCTGGTGGAAAACGTTCGCTCTGTAACGTCCTTCTCCCATGATCGCATATGAGAAGTCAAGCTCGCCCTGTTCCTCAAAGCGCTGTATGAGTGCCGGCGGTATAATGGAGTACCCGAGCTCTGCAGTGTCCGCAGGCGTAAGTATCGAACATCCTTCGATATCTACCAGGTCACCGAATACTCTTACCTTGGGTGGTACACCTACCGACAGGTGTAAGTCCGACGCGTGCATCTGATTCGCTATGATCAGCATTTCGTTAATTGATAGCATATGTCCTTCTCCTGTAAGTTTTTCTTCTTATTATATATGGTGCTTATGATGTAACTGCATCTACATCATCTACATCCTCGCCTGCGTATACGATACGCTTAAGCTCATTAATGGAAGTTGTGCCGTTACGCACATGTTTTGAACAAGCCATCTGCAGAGTGTACATACCGTCTGCCAAAGCTGCTTTTTCTATCTGTTCAGTGGTGCCTTTTCCTGCTATGATGTTCTTTATACGCTGTGATACGGGCATGAGCTCGTATACACCGATTCGGCCACGGTATCCGTTGTAGCCGCACTGAGGACATCCCTTAGGCTCCCATACTTTTACTTCGTCTTCATTCTCTGCTCCGAGAATTCTCTTCTCTCGTTCATTTGCAAGACGCTCCGTACGGCATGCAGTACATAAACGTCTAACCAGACGCTGTGCAATAACACCAACTACTGAGTCAGCTATCAGGTAATACTCAAGTCCCATATCTGCAAGACGGGTAATTGAAGCAGCTGAAGAGTTGGTATGGAGGGTACTTACGACCAAGTGACCTGTGATAGATGCGGTAACAGCTATACTTGCAGTCTCCTGGTCACGGATTTCTCCTATCATTATGATGTCCGGGTCCTGACGCAGAATAGAACGAAGGGCTGATGCGAAGGTAAGACCTGCTTTTACGTTTGTCTGTACCTGGTTAATACCTTCGATATTTGCTTCGACAGGGTCCTCAACTGTTATGATATTAACATCTTCTTTATTAAGTTCTGATAACGCTGTGTACAGGGTGGTTGATTTACCTGATCCGGTAGGTCCCGTAACAAGGATGATACCGTTCGGGTTAGAGAATATCTTATCAAATGTTCCAAGTTCCTGTTCATCGAAACCGAGGTTTCTCTTGTCTCTTGAAAGTGCTTTCTTCTGAGTAAGACGCATAACGGTTTTTTCGCCGTATACGGTAGGAAGCATGGAAACACGGATATCGTATTCTACTTTATCTACTATGGATGTGATACGACCGTCCTGAGGTTTACGTTTTTCTGATATGTCCATTCCGCCGATGATCTTAATACGTGTGTTTACAGCGGAAAGCATGTTTATCTTATAATCACCGGAGTTCTTTAAAACACCGTCGATACGATAACGGACTCTTATGTGCTTTTCGAAAGGCTCGATATGAATATCGGATGCACGCTGACGTGCGGCCTGCTCTATGATACGGTTAACAAGCACAACAACGGGCGAGTTCTCGACTGCCGCATTTGCTTCGGTCATGTCCTCGTCCTTGTACTGCTCTTCTTCTGCTGCACGCTCTGCTGCGAACGCATCTGCCACGGCCTGGTTTTCCAGGTTACCGAAGTATTTATCTATGGCAGCCAGTATGTCCGTAGATGTTGCGATACAGGGTGATATCTGCATACCTGTAAGCAATGTCATATCATCTATGACTTTGATATCCATGGGGTCTGCCATGGCTACTTTCAGGTATCTTGAATCGTATTCATCGAAATCAAACGGGATCACAAGGTTTCTCTTTAATACTGTATGATCCTTTATTAAGTTCAGTATGTTTTCTTTTATTACAACACGGTTCGGGTCTACAAGGTCAAGACCGAGCTGTCTGGACAGTGCCGTAGCTATCTGTCTTTCAGTGGCTATACCGAGTTCTACAAGAGTTTCACCGAGCTTATGTCTGGTTTCCTGCTGTCTGGTCAGCGCCTGGTTTAACTGATCAAGGGTAATGATACCCTCGTCCATCAGCACATCACCGAGCCTGACTTTTTTGTTCATAAAAGCCATTATGTTTTCTCCGATTGGTGCATCTTATTTTTATTGGTACTTAGAAATATAATCTCTTACCGAATACTGCCAGTCGCCCATATGTACACGTCTCCAGTTCATGCCGGCGTTCATGTCGGTCTTTCCTGAGAGGAATGAGCTCATGTCTGCTTCTGATTCGAAGTCGATGATGTTAGGCGCTACATTCTCCTTGTAATATCCTATCTCATAGAAGAATGCTGTATTGGTCTCAACTATCTCGATGACAACGAACTTGCCGAAGTCTAAGATTACGCTGCCGCACTGATGTACGGATACTGCGATCTTTGAAGAGTAGTTGAGCCAGAATGCTGCCACATCTCCTTTTCCGAGCATACGTGTAATAAGGAACTGGTTGAGCCATACGGCATATCTTTGCTGATACTGGGGAGCAAGGTCTTCCATAACGGCTATGTACTTCTCGCTTCCCTTAGCTCCGGTAACGGGTTCAAACAGTTCTACAAGACTTGCATACTTACGAAGCTGTACGGTATCGAGGTTCTTTACCATATTAATAAGAAGCTTCTTCTTCATGTCTTCGTCGAAGTCCTTTGCCATCTCGTAAAGGTCTTCTTCTTTGAACTTCCTGTATTCCTCTGCATTACATATGACGATGAAGTATACCATGCACTCGTTGTACAGTGCGGTGTCCTTCATAACGCCTACCATCTCTAACGCCTGTGCATAGTTTCCGTTCTGCCCGGTCTTTGCTGTAGCAAGCTTGTTAAAATATGCTGCTATGGATCCGTCATAGAACTGTCTCATAAGTTCTTTTGCGTCCTGACCGCACTGACGGCGCAACGAGTCACAGAATGCATCATCTTTTTCAAGACGCTTGAACAGAGGCTTTAATGCAGGAGACTTGAAGTTGTCCTGGCACCCTTTGTAAATTTCAAGTACTACATCATCCGGAAGCTTTTCTGAGCTTTCTGTCAGTATGCTTATGTATTTGTTTACGTGATCTTCCACTTTCTTCGGGTCGGCTTTTCCTTCCTGAGCCGCCTTCATCTGTGAAAACATATATGGTATGAGGAGGTTCTTTTCATCGGCGCTTAAGCAATATGCTATGCCCTGCATCTCAGCTAATGGCTTCTCTCCGATCTTCTCGAAAATCTTAGCGCATTCACCGAGTCCGGTAGCCGCCTCCTCGCTTCTCTTTTTTATCCTGTCCTCACGTGCCTGTCTTATATTTTCAGCAGCAGTACCGAGGATGGATGGCTGGTACATATTGTATTCCATGAGCAATCATCCTTTTCTTAATGCTTGAAGTATCTTTATGTCAGCCCTCTCAAAGCCTTAGGCAGCCTTGCTGCGGCTTCGTTGATCTCTTCTGTTGTCTTTCCGAGTGTGGTAGCTACATCTGCTAACTGCTTGTCGAGGAGTGCGAAGATGTCGTTTATGGTCTTTGCCATCATCTCCTCGAAAGAAGGCAGGTTCACCTTCATGTCTGCCGATACTTCGTTCAGTGCAACTGTATAGCTTGTCATGGACTTTGTATACTTTGTCATCTGTGCAAGGAGTTCTTCTGAGTTCTTGTTTATCTCTTCGTCTGCCTTTACATAGCTTGTAGCCCAGCTTGACTGATGTCCTTCGAGTATCTTCTTCTCTTCTGCTAAGTGATCGCCCAGACGGTTGAGAACTGTGCCAAGATCCTGAAGGTTTGTTGCCTGTGTCTCTGAAATATTCTTCAAGCTCTTTGAAATATCGTCATATACGTTCTTTAAGCTGTTGATAGTGTCGGTAGTAAGTGAGTTCATGCCGTCCGATACGCCTACGGTAATGGTCTTCATAGCATCGGATGCATCCTTTATCGACCTCTGCATCTCAACCGATGCAAGTGAAATTGTAGAGCGAAGGTCTTCTGTTGCGGTTCTCATATCCTCTAAGATAGCTTTCTGAGCTGAGGATATTTCCTTCATCTCTGATAGTGTGCTGGAGAAACCGTCTACCAACTGTCTTACAGCGTCGGCGCTTTCCTTCTGCATTCTTGCACCTTCAACTGCTGAACGTGAAAGATCCTGGAATGTACCCTGAGTGGATTCCTCGAGTCTGTCCATGAATGCCTGGGTAAGTCTGCCTATAGCTTCTGCCTGAAGATCCTTTGATACTTCAAGTGATTTCTTTACGTTTGCTGCAAACACTGTAAATACAGGTGTTAATGCATCTGTGATAGCACGAGTGACTGTCTCTGATATTCCTGCCACTACCTGCTCTGCTAACTGTTGATTGTTGTTTCCGCTTTTTGCGTCGTTAAAAATAGCCATAACGTTCCTCCATCTTTATGTATTTTGCTTATGCTCGCAAAATCACCTTTACTATTATATGCTTTTATGATAAAAATTTCAAGGAATTTTGCATTTTTTTGTAACATTTTTATAAATTTTTTATCTTTCGAACAAAACGCCGTTTTCTATCATCTTCGGCATTATCCTCAAACCGTGTTCATCCTTGACATTTACGTCAAGATCGTGCATGGATGTGAAGCTTCCGTATTTAAGAGTAAATGTACCTCGCTGTGAACCGAGCGATCTTGGTATACCGGCTAAGATCTCTACTCTGACCTTTCCTCCGCTTACCTGTGTATCCGCGTAGTCTTCGCCGCTTCCGATACCGTTTATCTGGGTTCCTTCCGCATATATGTTAACTTCTGAGTCTTCACTGGTTAGCTCAGCCTTCCCTGTCAGCGATCCGATTCCCATGCCACAGAAGCTGTGAAGCACTACCGAAACCGGATGGTTTACGATATCTATCTTAGCAAAGCCGTAGATCGATCCTATGCCGACTGTCTTTTCACCGTCTCCGGTAACATCAAGCCGTCCTCTTGAAACGATTTCTGCTTTTCCGTTAATAGAGCCCAGTGCTATAGATTCATTTCCGTCACACTTGAGTCTGCATGAAACATTTCTTCCTATATATATGTCGGTATCGCCCACATCGCTTCCAATGGCAACTGCATGTATTGCTTTGGCTGATATATCAAAGTATCCGTTTATAAGCCTTATCCTTGATCCGTCACATCTGCCACCGCCTATACCTACTACCTTATCGCCGTTTGCTACGATCTTTACGGTTCCCGTCATATCGAATGATAGGTCTCCGTGAGGCTCGTTGCAGTTCGATCCTATACCTATGCTTAGGTTCCTGCTCGTTATGATATGAAGGTTACCGGGACCTGTACAGGTAAGTCTCGATCCCGAGGGAACGAGGATTCCATCCTTGTTCAGTGTACATTCTCCCATAATGGTAAGGCTTGTCTCTGTGTTTCTTCCCAGCTGAACAGTGGTTTCAAGCTCGCCTCGTATATTTACGTTTTCGAAAGTGATATCTGCTTTTCTGTTGTCGGCCGTTCTTATTATCATGTCGATGGTATTTCCCGGTTCACCGACTATCTTTACTTTTCCGCCCGGTATGAATACACTTGTGTATTTCTGAAGTGTCAGTTCAAGAAGATTGATCGTCTCTCCTGATTTTGCATTATATACCATGTTTTCATTATCAAACTTTGAAGCTTTGATGCTTTCGTTAAGTATCTCGCTCCGAATGTTCTGGGGTATCTGCTGCATAAGACTTGCTTCGGGATGAGCCGTGTAATACCCTTGGATAAAATCTACACCGTATTCGATAACTTTACGCAATTCTTCGGATGTCTCAACGCCTTCCGCTAGTACTTTGATGCCGTTAAGTGCCGCAAATTCTATAGTATTCTTAACAAACATCTGCTTGTTGCTGTCATCCTGGATATTGCTTATAAGGTATCTGTCTATCTTTATTATCTCAGGTGTGTAACGGATAAGATTTACTATGTTAGAATGTCCGGTTCCGAAGTCATCTACCGCCACGCTTGCACATTTTCCGTTAGGAGCAGGTTTCCTAAGCTTTTCAAGCTCGTCATCGGTCACCGTGTTTGACTCCGTAACTTCAAAGACGAATGCATCAATATATTTCCCGTATCTTTCGATCAGTTCATTTCTGTCCTGGTCGTTAAGGAAATATCCGGGTATGGTGTTTATGAATAATTTCTTGTCTCCAAACTCTTCGAGATGTTCTTCATAGAATTTCAGAACATTAAACAGTGTCGCTTTTTCTATGTCATACAGTCTCTGTGCATTCTTAGCTATCTCAAGTACATCTAAAGGTGACATCGAAATGCCGCCGCCGGTACGCATGAGTGCTTCGTATGCGTATATCTTTCCTGTGCCCGCGTCAACTATGGGTTGGAAATGGTAACGGAACAGATTTCTGTCTACCAGAAGTTCGAATGTGGCAAAGTACTCTCTGTCAAAGGTCTTATCCCTTATTACAGGAGCCCTGCCCTGGCGAAGTCTTCTTAAGTACATATCACTTACCGCCATACGTACCATGCTTTCCAGTGAAGAATTCCATCCTTCTTCTACAACAGAAGTTCCGTAATTAACCTCTAAGAAGTATTCTTTGGTACTGATACGGTTATGTTCTTCCATGATCTTATCGAATCTGTGGAAGATTTCTTCCATATTGACATTTACCGTATCTTCGGTACCGTCCTCGCACTCAACTATCTCGCGGGTATCTTCGGGTCTGACACTGTCAATGGCAACAAATTCGCCTTCAGCAAACTGTCCTATGAAACTTGTTCTCGGACAGGTGCTTCTTATCTTGTCCACTATAAAGCGGACGCTTTCTTCTATTTCATTTAATCCGTAATTTTCGTATATGTATGTATATCTCGGCATCGAGAATACGCTTATGTTAAGTGCCTTAGCATGGTTCTCGGGTTCTGCCGAGAAGGTCTCGAACCAGCGCGTAAGTCCTTTCAGGTTAGGAAGACCGGTCATGGAGCTCACAAATGTAGAATTTTCTATATTGTAGAGCATCTGCTGCTGGCGGTTCTGATTTGCCAGGAACCTGAATACCATGTTCAGTCCGGTACATAGAAGCTTTGTGTTATTCCTGATGTCATTCAGCTGTGCGGTTCTTATCATATAATAACCACACACGAAATCACCGATAAACACAGGGTTAAATACCATCATCGAACCGTCTATGTCCGACATTATATAGTCTTTAACCAGATGCTTTACTTTTACGGTCGGTTTCTCGGAATATTCTATATGTCCCGATTCTTTGCCGGCTCCGTTTTTCGACTCTATAACCGTGAGGCTTTCCTCACTTAGGTTATCAGTAACGAATCCGTCTATATCAAAACCGGAATCAATAAGCTTGGTAAATATATAAAGTGCTGAACCTTTTGGAAGCCTCTTGGCGATGTTGTCACAGATGCTTTCTATATCGCCCAGCTCAAGCATTCTGTCCATCCAGGCAAGTGTAGAGTCTTCTCTACGCTCTATTTCATCCAGTTCTTTATAGATATATGCTACATGATTTCCCGAACGGAATCTGGCTTCTCCGTGACCGCCTATGCACCGCTTGTCTTCAGCCACTTCCATGGCACGCTTAGCGGCCTTATCAACCTCGGGGTCGGAGGAGTTGTTTTCGCTTGCTGTTTTGCTATTCTCACAACCGGTAATATTTTCTCCGGTTCTTTCTTCTGCTCTTTTCCTAAAAATATCGGAAGGATATATCTTTGCCATCCCGTGGATTTGTTCTTCTGCAGAGTATTCCTTATTTGCAGATTCACCTGATCCGGTGCTGCCGGTCTGATCTTTTTCTTTGCTTATGTCACAGGGAGCGGTATCTGATTTAGCATCTGCTGCCCTGTCACATCTGCCGGATCCGTACGATATGTCATATCCGCCTTTCATGGCTTCTGCAAGCCTGGGATCGCTGGAAGCTGCTGCCTCTTTTAGCTTATCCGGTGTGTATTCCGGTATTTCTTCGGGTTTTATACCGAATTTTATATCGGACGGAGTAATTTCTGTGTCAGCCGGTGCATCGGCGTTTTCTTCACTTTTACTCTCGTTTGTTTCCTCTTTATTCTGTCCTTCAGCATCCTCTGTTTCGGGATACTTTTTATATATGATAACCGTTCCGTCTTTTACGGCATCCGGCATGAATATCGTATCTTCCTGTTTGGTATCTTCCTGTTTGGCCTTTTCCCCACCGGCAATATTCTGCTGCTCGGTTTTTTCAGCTGCCTCTGCCGTCTCTATATTTTCGGAGCCTTTTGTCTTGCCGGCTTCATTCTCGTTCTCAATAACGCAGATTCCTGCTGCCTTTGCTGCTGCCAAGTCATATTCACGTCTTCCGGCTGAAAGATATGACCTCATGTCACATCCGCATGATCTTCTGATCCTTGCCTTAAACGGATTTTTATAAACTTTCGGAGGTTCACCGCTTAATGCAGCCTCTGCCGCCTGAATTACCATTTGTGCAAACACTTCTACATCATCTGAACACGATGAGATGCTCGGATGATAATAGTAAGCTGCCGGAATACCGCCGAAACCGGTAACTATCACATCATCGGGAACTTTGAGATCAAATTCTGAAAGCTTCTCACAAACCTGAATGGCTGTCTTGTCATCTATGCAGAAGATGGCCTGAGGAACATCTCCCCTGCCCATAAGTCTGTCCATCACATTATTTATGATCTCATCCTTATAATCCCCGTAATCGACCATATTTTCATTAAATGCGAATCCATGTGCCTCAAGGACTTCTCTGTAAGCTTTTACCCTTAAGACCGTTCTCTCATCATCCTCAGAAAAACCGCCGACAAAAAATGTCTTTTTCGCCCCATGTACATCTATTACATGGTTCATAAGATCTTTGAAGCCTGCATCATAATCCCTGATGATTGAAAAACATCCGGGCTTATTAGGACCTATACTGATGACCGGCTTTCCCTTCGACTGTGCAAATGCAATAAGGTCATCCGCTATCTCACTGCGGTTCATACTCTCCGGAAATACGACCAGTACATCTATGTCATTATAGTTAACTATATTATATATGGATTTTGATCCCTGAACACAAAGATCGTTCTTTCTGAAATCTCTGAAGCTGTTATAGGTAACCGCTTTCCACCCCGAAACAGATGCTGCCCTGTTTATGGCGTTTAAATATTCGGTTCTTATTCTGTCCTGCAGCTTTGCAAGACAAATTCCCAGTATCTTGTTTTTCTCGCTCATAAACTCCCCCGCACTAAAAAAGACACTCCTACTACTCTCACATTATACCAAGCCTGTTAAAAATTTACTACTTATTTTTTTTATATTTTTTACTTTAATTATTTGATATTTTGAGATGCCCAAGGTTAAAAAGCAAAAAGCCTATCAAGCTCGCTTGAATAGGCTTTTTTGATTTTTTAACCGTCCAAACACCGAGAAGAAACGATTTTTCTTTGAAAAATCGTGAGATTCGAGGTGTTCTTTTATAATACCTTCTTCATAATATCACAGAAGTCAAATGTTGCAAAATAGTCTTTAGCTGTCTCTGCACGTCGGATAAGCTGAACGCTTCCGTCTTCATGCAGGAGAAGTTCTTTTGAACGTAACATACCGTTGTAGTTGTATCCCATGGAGAAACCATGTGCACCTGTATCGTGTATGCAGATATAGTCTCCGATGTCTATCTTCGGAAGCTCCCTGTCTATAGCAAATTTGTCGTTGTTCTCGCAAAGATTTCCTACAACATCATATACATGATCCTTTGGCGCATTTTCTTTACCGAGAACCGTCAGATGATGATAAGCACCGTACATAGCTGGTCTCATAAGGTTTGCAGCACATGCATCAACTCCTATGTACTCTTTGTAGGTGTGCTTTTCATGTATAGCCTTTACTACAAGATGTCCGTAAGGTGCAAGCATAAAGCGTCCGAGTTCGGTGAATATGGCTACTTCCATTCCTGCCGGCTCGATTATCTCTTCATACTTCTTCTTTACACCTTCACCGATCTTTAAGATATCACAGCCTTCCTGGTCGGGTCTGTAGGGTATTCCTACGCCGCCGGAAAGATTGATATATCTGATATCTGCTCCGGTCTCTTCCTTAAGTTCAACGGCAAGTTTGAACAGATCGCCGGCAAGCATGGGATAATAATCGTTTGTTACTGCTCCGCTGCATAAGAATGCATGGATTCCGAATTTCTTTGCTCCAAGTTCTTTGAGCCTCTTAAATGCCTCTGCTATCTGAGGACGTGTCATTCCGTATTTTGCATCCCCGGGATTATCCATTATCCCGTTTGTAACATTATATACTCCGCCGGGATTGAATCTGCAGAATATTGTTTCGGGTACGCCGCACTCTTTGTCAAGAAAGTCGATAAGGGTGATATCATCAAGGTTGATATATCCTCCAAGACTCTTGCACTTGGTAAACTCTCCCTCAGGGGTCTCGTTTGATGAGAACATGATCTCTCCTTCGCCTAATCCTACAGCTTCTGCAAGAAGGAGTTCCTGCATGGATGCGCAGTCAACTCCGCATCCTTCCTCTTTAAGCATCTGTATTATAAAGGGATTCGGTGTCGCTTTTACGGCGAAAAACTCTTTAAAACCTTTATTCCAGGCAAATGCCTGCTGCATCCTGCGTGCATTTTCCCTGATTCCTTTTTCATCATAGATATGAAAAGGAGTAGGATATTTCTTAACTATCTCTTCTATCTGTTCTTTTGTTACAAAAGGTGTTTTCATAATATCTGCCTTTCTTTCCGTTCACTGTTCTTACTTATTAAAAAGATCCTGCTTAATCTTGGTGGTGGATATACCTTCCGTTCTGGGCAGATATACAACCTCGCAGTATTCCTTAAGGAAATCGAACTTTCCTGTCCAGTCATCTCCCATAACAAAAACATCCACGTTATTATTCACTACATCGTCTATCTTCTGTTCCCATGTATACTCGGGAAGCACTTCATCCACATATCTTATAGCTTCAAGTATCTTCTTCCTGTCCTCAAAGCTGTAATATGCTTTCTTGCCCTTTATAGCGTTAAATTCATCCGAAGAAACCACAACGATCAAATAATCTCCTAGTTCCCTCGCACGCCTTAGCAAATTTATATGCCCTACATGCAGTAAGTCATACGTTCCGTAAGTAATTACCTTTTTCATCTTAGCCCTCTTTCTTTCATTTTCAATCAGAGGGACGGTTCTCTGATTGATTTAATGGGCTTGCTCAAAGTCAGCCCAATATTTTTTATATACATCTGCTTTATTTACTCATAGTAAATGTCTGGTTGTATGCTTCCATGGACTTATCATCTCCATAAAGCAAAGCCAGAAGCAGACTGTAGCTGTCAGTATCCTTAAGACCGCTGTCTGACTCATTTACTATGTTTACGCCGCAATAACTTGTCTGAAAACTCAGATAGTAATAGTTCATTTTGGCAGCCGGTGAAGCAAACTGCAGTAAGAAACCGTTCGACCCTTCCGCTGCCCCCGCAAATGCAAGGAATCCGATGTACATTTCATTATAACGGTATATATCATACTGTTTATCGGTATAAGTTAATGTAACTGACTTTACATAATTTCCGGAAGTTTTTACCTCAAAATTAGGCATATCGCCATTGTAACCGGTATATTTCATGACTTCAGCCACATTCTCATAGAACTGCTCCCTTGTCATCTCTCCACGGTTGCCCGGGATAAGCGCCTGTTCGGAAATAATCTCGTCCGAGAAATTCATTACAACTATTACGATTATACAGATTACCAGCCTAAATGCTCTCTTATCGGTAATCTCTACATTTATTCCTTCATCCCAAGGAAGAGTATCATCAAACTTACATCTCACGAAAGATGTAATGCGTTTGAATATGGTATATATCGGGATCATGAATCCAAATCCGTGCCATGCCAGCCTGAATGACCTTATGTAAGCCTTCTTCAGATCAAGGTTGCCGCCTGTCTTCATATCCCTTACTTTTATACCCATGATCCATTTGCCCGGTGTAGTTCCTATGGTTGTGAGCAGAAGCGGCTCTATCATAAGCGAGAATACCCAGAAAATAATCTCACAGTATACATTCATCTGAAATGTCAGTCCCGTGTTGATTCTGAATCCCAGTTTCAATACAGTACAGCCCAGTATGTTTACCAGAGTCGTGTCCAGAACTCTTGCAACATATCTTTTTATAGGATGCGGGCATGTCTTTTCACCATTATTTATCCGTTCCCTTGTGCCGACCTGCCCTGTATATGAACCATGTCCGGCTGACCAGCCGTGCCAGTTCCCTGAACCGAGATTTGATGCACCCAAACCTTTGTCGCCGTATGGTGACCATTTTTCTTCGTACCCGGCTGCTCCTACACCTGCGGTTCCGCCGGCACCACTTGCTCCGTTAACTCCTGAAGCGTTTACTCCATCACGATTTTGTCCAACTCCATCGTTGCTCGTTTTATTAGTTCCGGCCACATTAGCCCCTGATGCATTCGACTCATCATATTTTGACTCACCAACATCGTTGCCGGTTATATTGATATCTGATACTTTATTACCCTGTGTATCCGCCGCATCTTCTTTCGCTTCCCATGGCTTTCGGAAATTGTAATAATATCTGGTGCTTACGTTTTCCTGCCCGGAATCCTTTTCATTAGCTTTTTTATCATCATCGGGACTCCTGTAATAATGCTTTTCAGTGTCCCTGTTGTCGCTTTCTTTTTCCCCGTTATATCCTCTGTTCTCTTTTCCTGTCCTGTCTTCTCTGTCTTCCTGACCGTCATTATACGAGAAAAAGCCTGCCAGTATGCCTTTTCGTCTTCCGTTTCCGCTTTGAGAGGTCTGCTTACTTTCCCCGGATGTAGGTTTTAGAGAATTAATATCATAAAATATTCCGCCCTGGAATTTCAGTTCCTTTATATGCTGCAGATAAGGCTCAGGATCAAGCTCTGCTTCACTTGCACACTCACGTTTCATGTTTTGGAGAACAATAGCAGCCTGACTTCTGTTATTTTCATCCTGAATGATGGCATCGACCTGCTTTTTTATGGTCTCCTTAAAATCTGCTTCGCCGTGCAACATTCTGTAGTAAGTTTCGGGAGATATTCCAAGCATACTAAAAAGGCAGCACTTACGGATACTTTTCAGTTCATCTCCGTCATAGCTGCCGAGCATCGATACAGCACTCTTTTTTACTATGCCTAAATCCGCAAGCCTGGACATATACTCTCCGTTTACGCCCAATTCTTGCGACAGTTCCCTATAGGTCATTATGCAAACATCCTTTCCTTACTTTAAGAAAGTTACTGTTTCAATCCGGCTTCTCTCTAAAAAATCACCTTTTATAATACTAAAATCAAAATAACATGTCAAGAGAATTACCAAATTTACATAAAATATCTCTTGACTATCCCGAATAACCGTCCTATAATGTGTTGATATTGGAGACAAAAGACATTGTTATAAAGAATTGACGATATCTCCCGCCTCTTAGCGAAGTGAAGGTAGATTTTGTCGATAAACATTAAGAAGGAAGGTGTCTACATGCAATTACTCGTTGTTATTTTAAAGAATGAGAAACTTATGGATGATATTTTGAAAAAGCTGGCAGAAGAAGGTGTTAAAGGCGGAACCATCCTCTCCGGAAAAGGTATGGGCGAGGAGCTTATGAATATGGAAGATATCCCCATGTTCTCCACACTGCGCCGTCTTATGAAAGATGAGGAGCGTGAAGCCGTTCATGTTGCACTCTTCGTTATCCGCGACGAGCAGGTAGTCGAAGCAAGGGAAACCGTAAAACATATGGTTAACCTTAAAGAACCCAATACCGGAATTATGTTCGTCGTACCAATAACTTACGTGGAGGGGCTTGGGAAATAATCATGGAACTCAATATATTATTATATCTCTCGATCGCTCTGATCTTAGCTCTCCTTTCGAGCAAGCTTATGAAGCTGGCTAAACTTCCGAATGTAACAGGATATCTGATCGTCGGATTGCTTGCCGGCCCCTATGTTTTAAATCTTATACCTCTGGATACCGTTGACAGCCTCGGTATAATCCCTGAAGCTGCTTTGGGATTCATCGCCTTCTCCATAGGCGCTGAATTCAAATTTTCCTATCTGAAAAAAGTAGGTAAGGCGCCGATCATCATTGCCTGTCTTGAATCTTTCGGCGCTGTCCTTGTGGTTGACCTTGTACTTATAGCTGCAGGAAACGATGTTCCTTTCTCGCTTTGCCTCGGTGCTATAGCCGCCGCAACAGCTCCTGCAGCTACACTTATGGTTGTTAAGCAATATAAAGCTCACGGTCCTGTTACGGAGACCCTTCTCCCGGTTGTAGCTTTGGATGATGCTACAGCTCTTATGTGTTTCGGTATATCGGTTGCTATCGCAAAAACTATCGAAGGCGGTGTTGGCGACAATATTGCTATGACGATCCTTAAGCCTTTGCTTGAGATTATCGCAGCGCTTGCCATAGGCATAATATTCGGTATACTTTTCCGTTTTCTTGTAAAATGGTTTACCGGACGCGGAAACAGACTTGCAGTTACATATGCTCTTGTTTTTGCCTGTATCGGACTTGGAGAAATGCTTAACGTCTCTTCGCTTCTTGCATGTATGGCTTTGGGAGCAACGCTCGCAAACACTTCAAGCTTCGCCGATGTAATCTTTGAACAGACGGACAGGATGACACCTCCCATATTTATGATGTTCTTCTTCCTTTCGGGTGCCGCGCTTGATATTTCCCTTATCCCGTCGGTCGGACTTATCGGTTTCATTTATATAATCATGCGTGTTGTCGGTAAGATGCTTGGTTCATTTACCGGAGCAAAACTGTCCAAAGCAAATAAGAATGTCCAAAAATACCTTGGATTTACGCTTATTCCTCAGGCCGGTGTAGCTATAGGTCTTGCCACTACGACAATGTCCATCGTTCCGGCATACGGTCCTAAGATCAGGACTATTATTCTTTGCGGTACGGTAATATATGAACTTACCGGCCCTGTCATTACTAAACTTGCACTTAAAAAAGCAGGAGAGATTTCTTAATTCTCTCCTGCCTGATAGTCAATTTTCTCGAGTAGGCTTAAAACCTACTCGTTTTTTATTTCATTATTTTTTATCCAATCTTATAACTTTCAGCACATCATCTTCAACCCTGAACTTAATCTCATATCCGGCATATGACATTCCGTATACTCTTTCGGGATCATTCTGGTAATGAGGTCTGGGATCGTTTTCCAGGATTTTTTTTAGGCCTATAATTAAGTCATCCTCATTTACCGCATCAAAGACTCCGGTCTCGAACTCAACCTTCAGCTTTTTGTATTCTTTATTATCTGTAAATCCTCCCTTAGCATCAGGTATGGAATCTGCATAAGGAATATATGGTTTTATATCATAAATGGGGGTTTTGTCCACCATGTCGGCTCCAAGCACGTAAACGACCGGGCCAAGTCCCTGTTCAAAAACAATTTTCTCAATTTTTACTGCTGAAAGTCCTAATGGATTAGGCCTAAACGGAGATCTTGTCGCAAAAACTCCTTTTCGCTCATTCCCGCCAAGTCTCGGCGGCCTTACCGTCGGAGTCCATCTGCTTTGTCCCAGACTGTCAAGGTTTTCCGAGAACTGCCAGATAATCCAGAGATGTGAGAACTCTTCCAGGCCTTTAAGCATATCCATATTTCTGTACTCAGGTTCAAAAACTATTTTTCCGCGAAGCTCCGGTACTACCGAAGCTTGTCTCGGGATTCCGAATTTTTCAGGAAAATCCGTTCGGATATAGGCTATTCTTTTTATAACGTCATTTCCGCCGGTATTCTCCATCCTTTGTTCTCTCCTGATTTAAGATCACTTTTTGTTGCTGTATTTTTCCATCTGTTCCTTGATCAGAGCACCGTCATCAAAATAGTTGATCTTCATTGCTTTTTTAACATCCGCAAGTGTTTCGGCAGCTGTTCTTTCAGCTACTTCGCTTCCTGCCTTAAGTATCTCGTATACTCCGGGGATATCCTGTTCCCACTTCTTCCTTCTTTCACGGATAGGAGCCAGTTCCTTCTCAAGTACTTTTATAAGGAATTTCTTAACTTTTACGTCGCCCAGACCACCTCTCTGGTAATGATCCTTAGCTTCCTGCAGATTCTTATAATCGGGCCAGAACTCTGCAAAGTCCTCATCTTTGCTGAATGCATCAAGATAAGTAAATACGGCATTCCCCTCTATCTTTCCGGGTTGGTTCAAGTCTACATGACCGGGATCCGTATACATGGACATAACCTTTTTCTTTACTTCATCCGGACCGTCCGAAAGGTAAATGCAGTTACCCAGTGATTTACTCATTTTAGCTTTTCCGTCGGTACCGGGAAGTCTTAAGCATGCACTGTTCGAAGGAAGAAGTATCTTGGGTTCTACAAGAGCCTCTCCGTATGTTGCATTAAACTTATGAACTATCTCCTGGCACTGTTCGAGCATGGGCATCTGATCCTCGCCTACAGGAACTGTGGTTGCCTTAAAGGCTGTAATGTCAGCAGCCTGACTTATAGGATATGTGAAGAAACCTACCGGGATGCTGGTTTCAAAGTTTCTCATCTGGATTTCAGATTTAACGGTAGGATTTCTCTGAAGCCTGGATACTGTTACCAGATTTGCATAATAGAATGTAAGTTCGGTAAGCTCCGGTACCATGGACTGAATAAAGAGTGTGGATTTTTCTGGATCCAGTCCTACCGAAAGATAGTCAAGTGCAACCTCTACTATGTTCTGACGGACTTTTTCAGGATTATCGGCATTATCTGTCAGTGCCTGAGCGTCTGCTATCATTATAAAAATCTTATCATATTCGCCTGAATTCTGAAGTTCTACTCTTCTTTTAAGCGATCCCACATAATGTCCTAAGTGAAGACGTCCTGTAGGTCTGTCTCCGGTTAATATTATTTTTTCCATCATTTCCTCCTGATTTTCCCTTTTTCTTTTATCAATCCTTTAATTATTTTATCATAACCTGTTCAACACGTATTTCCTGATTTTCTTCCTTGTCGGAAATATATTTTCTGTAAATATCGTAGTAGATATCCGTTCGGCCCGCATCGGTAATATATGATATATTGTTGCAGGTCTCGGCGTCATTCTTTATAATGTTGACTATTTCCTGATTATAACGCATCTGATCGTCGCTTTCAAGCTCATCCGCAAGAGCCGGGAGCCACGTTTTACTCTTGGTATAGTTTCTTCCAAGCGTATCCGTTGCGGCATCTATACAGTCCGCTATTGTGATAATGTCGATCATTATCTTCATTCTGTCATGTACGTTATCAAATGAAGGAGGGTACCCGCCCTGTCCGTCAAAACTTCTGTGATGGCCTTCAATTACCGAATTATACTTTCCCGAAAGCTTGGTATCTGCCAGAAGTTCATGTCCGAATGTGGGATGCTGTCTAATAAGGAAATATTCCTCTCCTGTCAGTTTTCTTGTCTGCTGGTTTATGATATCGGAAATATAAGCTTTTCCTATATCGTGCAGATGTGCGCATCTCTCTATATATTTTAAGAGATAGCTTCTTCTGTTCTTTACTATATTCGGATCTTTTGTACCGATCAGTTCGAAAAACATATCCGGTACTTTATCTATCAATGCATCCATGATGATGCAGGCAATCTTGCCCACCATCATAGAATGTATCAGGGTCATGGAATTTCTGTTCAGGATTATCTCCTGAATGTATTCCAGTGATTCCTCTTCATCGTATGCCGTACGCAGCATAAGCTTCACTGTGCGGCACAGATCATCATTTATATATCCGTTATTTGTCAAATGTGGAATGGATGTGTATATCTTTCTGAATTCACCGGCCATTTCATAGAACAGCTCTTCCTTGTTTTCCAAGGTAACATTCGGAAGCGCAAGTGCCCTGAAGCATTCCTGCATACAGGTTATCTTTTTCTGATATGCTTCGTTTGCCGTATGTGAGCTTAGTACCGATGGGTAATCTATGATCTCATCATTTGCTTCGTAGTATTTAAACAGAAGTATTACGGCCGTATCAGCCGGAAGATTACCTGAGTAGAGATTACACCAGATATATGAAACTGCATTTACTGCGGCCTGACGGTTTAGGTTGTCCCTGTTGATACCGTCGGGAAGCAGTTCTCTTACCATGTATTCAAGAACCGCCCTGTTCGGTGCCGAATCGGACCTTACCAGTGCCCACATGAGTGCGTCCTTGATCAGGCTCAGTATCTCATCAAAATCGAATTTGTCACTGTCGAGATCCCTTACGTCTTTCCTCTCCAGGAATTTCTTGAAGTTTTCGTACTGTACGATACGTTCTATACGTTCTTCGTTATTCTGCAGATCTTTATCTTCAATACTGTAGTATGCGGACATTATGATACGGCGGCGTGTTTCCCATTCCTTTAACTCGCAGTATTTATAACCCATACGGGCTACATCCTCGAAACAGTCGCGGGCTTTTTCTATCGAACGGTCATTTGATTTATCGTTATATGAAAGCGCCAGCATGTATGTGGTAAGTATCCACTTTTCTTCCTGCTCCCTTGACTTATAAAAGTCCTGGAGCTTAAGCAATACCTCTGTTGTAAGAAGTGAGTCGTTTTCGGCGGCCATGGACATGGCATATATATTGTCAAAAAACTCGTCAGCTACCTCTTCATCAAGCTCAACCTCATTATTTACGAAGGGATATATAAGCTCACTCAGTTTACTTTCGTTATATACATATGCTGAACGAAGGAAATCCGATTTTTCAGCCAGTTTTTCAACCCAGCTGCTCCTGTCCGAAGCTTTAACCAGACCCTCTTCAATCTCCCTTACCGTTTCGAGATTCTGTCTGTAGGTATTATAGAACTCGGTTATCAGACCATTTTCTATAACTGACATCGGTTTCCTCCTTTCCTGCAAAATTCTCCAAATACAACATTCAAATTTTATCATACCATATTTCAGACTATCATACAAGTATTGTTTTTGTTTAGTTTATAAAAATTTTGTTTTTATATTACTTGCAAAATAATACGGTCTATATTATAATAAAATAGATGTTGAGCATCGTTTTGTTACCGAATATAGAAATGAAAGGATCCGTTTTACGGTATTGGTGGCTTACATGAGATTGATAACACGTTCGGATTTTGATGGTTTGGCATGCGGCGCCCTTTTAAAAGAGGCCGGCATTATCGACTGTTGGAAGTTTGCACATCCGAAGGATTTACAGGATGGTCTGGTAGAAGTTAATGATAATGACTGCCTGGCTAACGTTCCTTTTGTTCCGGGATGTGGACTCTGGTTCGACCATCACTCCAGCGAATTTGAAAGAAATGAACTTCAGGGCAAGTATAAGGGTGAGAGCAGAATTGCTCCTTCCTGTGCCCGTATTATATATGATTACTATGGCGGAGCTGAGCGCTTCCCTCAGTTTGAAGAGATGATGATAGCAGTTGATAAGGTTGACTCAGGTAATCTTACCCGTGAAGAGATCATGAATCCCACCGGTTGGATTCTTATCGGTTTCCTTATGGATCCCCGTACAGGACTTGGCCGTTGGAGACAGTTCACTATCTCAAACTATCAGTTGATGGAAATGCTTATAGATGCCTGCCGTACCATGAGTACCGCAGATATTCTTAATCTTCCCGATGTTCAGGAACGTATTGATGTTTATAATGAACAGACAGAGAATTTTAAGTCCATGGTTATAAAGTATACTTCTACCAATGGAAATGTAATCATTACAGATCTCCGCGGAGTTGATCCCATCTATACAGGAAACCGTTTCATGATCTACAGTCTCTATCCCGATCAGAACATCTCCGCTTGGATCGTTTCCGGACGCGGCGGCCATGGCTGCTCAGCAGCTGTAGGTTACAGCATTCTTAACCGTACCTGTACACTTGATGTAGGAAATCTTATGTTAAAGTATAATGGCGGCGGTCATAAGGCAGTAGGTACCTGTCAGTTTTCCGATGAAAACATGGAAAGTGACCTTCCCAAGATGCTTAACGAGCTTTGCTCCCTTGCAAATGAATAAAAATAATAAATTAAGCAGGCCGTTGACCTGCTTATTTTTTATTTCTTATCTGTCTTTTCTCTCTGATTTAACGTTTTTCTCTGCTCTTTCTGTTTTATCTGACTTCTGTTCTTCAAACATCTTGTAATATTCACTGTGTATCTTGCTGTATTCCATGTTGAACTCAGCATCGTTACCCTGATGAAGTGAAGATATATATGAATGAGCCAGTGTTTCAACACCCGGAGTAGCACGGGCTATCGTAGCTACACCGATATTTGAACAGATATCGGATATTCTTTCAAGGTTTGTTAATATATCGAGGAAAACAATTCCTGCATTGACCTTACATTTTCCGTCACGTAATCTCACTATATGATTATCATGAAGTGAATTTACAAGATCATCTACTACCTCTTCCATAGGCTCGATGTGCCGTGCTGCCACTACATCACGCTTTATGAAGGCAAGTGAAGCGTTTTCCAGTATCCTGCTTAAGAGTCTTCTTAAGATATCCAGTTCGTTCTTTGCATCATCCGTCAGTGCCGAGTCATCTTTCGCCAGTTCTCTTGCCGACTCCATAAGGTTTACCGCATGGTCACCCAAACGTTCAAACTCGGTTACATCCTTATAATACTGATCCAGGATCTTCATATGAAGCTCTTCTTTTACATGTGGCGACAGCTTCATCATATAGCTGCTGGCCACATCCGTCATCTGGTCTATGGCGTTTTCTTCTTTTTCTATCTCCGCCGCAAGTCCCGGTTTATAATCATATATCAGGTTCATCGCTTTATCGATATTGTTGATCGATGCTTCAAGCATTGTACGGAGTACATCGTAGATACTTCTTAATGCCAGTGCCGGAGTACTGAAGAATACAGGGTTGAGTGCTGCCAGTTTTTCTGAATACTTACCTGTTTCCTGAGGAACATCTTTTACAATAACTTTGCTCAGCTTCTCATATACACCGACAAGAGGTAATAAGAGAACCGCACATCCAAGGTTAAATATGGAGTTGGCGTTTGCTATAGAGCCCGGAGTCATCGAGCTTTCCCACAGATTATCGAGAACCCCTGTATTGTAAAGGATTACTACTGCTACTATAACCAAAACCGTCTTACTTAAGTTATATAAGATATTGATCATTCCGACACGTTTCTGATCAGGCTTAGCACCTATAGAGCATACAATAGCGGTAGTAACACAATCGCCAAGATAAACGCCCACAAGGATTATATATACTGTTTTAAACGGTATACTTTCCGCCATGGCGAATGCCTGCAGTATACCGATGGTCGCAGATGAACTTTGCAGGACAAATGCAACTCCCGCACCCGCTAAGTAGCCCAAAAGCGGATTATTACCGAGGCTTAGGAAAATCTTACTTACAAGACCGCCTTCGGTAAGCGTGCTTACTGCTGCCGTCATGTTCATAAGGCCGGTAAAAAGAATACCAAAACCAATACATACATTTCCAATATTTTCCGACTTGTTAAACTTAAGGAACATTACAAGAAGGACACCGATTACAAGAGCAAGCGGTGCAAGTGTGGACGGTGTAAATAGTTTAAGCACCGATGTTCCTTCAGAACTTACGTCAAGAAGACGGATTATCTGTCCTGTAACGGTAGTTCCGACATTAGCTCCGATTATGATGCCGAGAGACTGTCTAAGCGATATGATGCCTGCTGCTACAAGACCGGAAGTGATAACGATTGTTGCAGTCGACGACTGAATAACGGCTGTAACAACCAAGCCGAGGAGAAAGGCCTTTATCGGGTTATTCGTGACCTTCTCCATTATAACCTTCAATGTTCCGGAGGAACCTTCTTTAAGGCTGTTTCCCATCAGCTTCATACCGTAAAGGAAAAGAGCCAGGCCTCCGAGTAATGAAATAATATTAAAAATGTCCATACAGACTATCCGTCCATTTCTTTTACACTTTGTTTATCTGCCGGTTATTTGGGTTCCTATTTTTATCTTAGTACCATCTTCTGAGTGTTGTTGCCAATGCTCCTACTGCAAAAATATAGATAAGAGTATAAATAGATGCAATGATTATTCCTATGATACCGGTAACTTTTCCTGCTTTATAAAAGCCATGGAATCTGGGATTTGTTATCCAACGCTTTTTTTGGAGAACAAGTGCAATAATTCCGAATACTATACAAGGGATTGATGTAATGAAAGGTACTTCCCATAGAGATACGGAACAGATACCGAAAATCATACTTGTTATGCCGGTACCGGGCTTATTGATGGGATATTCCTGCTCATCCTGATACATGCCCTGCTGATCTGCATACATGCCCTGCTGTCCGTTATATCCCATAGGGTCTGCATAGCCGCCCTGCTGAGGATAATTATTCTGATAATTATTCTGGAAATTATTATTTCCCTGATTTGCTACAGGATAATTCCGGTATGCCTGATTATTCTGAAATCCCTGATTGTTCTGATACCTCTGATCATTTTGATATGCCTGGTTGTTTTGATAACCATCATTGTAACCCATTTCTTTTTCCTCCTTTAGTTAATGATAACCGTATTACTCTCGATCTAAGGATATCATTTATCTCTTCTATATCCTTAGCCGTAGGATACTCTTTAGTATTTACTTCTATAGGCTCACCGAATGTGATCCTTGTTCCGCCCTTATAGAACGGAGCCGTCTTTATATATATAGGGATCAAAGGAAGTTTCGTCCTTAGAGCGAGCATTACCGCTCCTCCCATAAAATTCCCGACGCTGTTATGTATCTTTCCTTCTGAAAAAAAGCCTATCAACTCATATTTTTTTAGATTATTTGCTATAGCAGTCATAGTTTCTATATCTTCCGAAGGAGACATGGACGGTCTGCATCCCATCTGCCACAGCTCCCATTGATGTAATCTTGAACAGTTAAAAAGCTTTTTTGTTGTAAGCATATATATCCTTTTAAAAGGGTATAATGTATTTACAAGGGTTGCATCCATGGCAGCTCCGTGATTCATGGCCAGAATACAGGGCCCCTTATATTTGTTCTCCTTACCTATTACTTTTACCCGGAAGAACAGTCTTAAAGGTAAACATGCTGTAAGCTTGAAAAGCCAAACAAACAACATTTATTTCACCTTTCCTTTCTCGGAAATGCCATCCTTGGCCATCTTAAATGTGCAGAAGAATGCGAGGATCATCATTACGCCTGCTATAACGGGGATCAGGAAGAACTGTCCGCCTTCTTTTCCCAAAACTTCCATTGGTGAAGCAATAAGGTTCATATAGATAAGATTTACCGCTATAGCTCCTGCCACCTGTGTTACCAGACCCTGTACAGCGAAATACATAGCTGAATGATCTATCTTCTTTTCGGATATCTCCAGTGCAGCTATCTGGGACGGGAAGTAATATGACGATGAGAAGAATACTCCTATTGCATAACTTCCTATGGTTGAAGCAATAAGGCCTATTATAAGGCTGATCGTAGGACTGTTCCAAAGGCTCTTCCATGCAGCTGCAAAGGTAAACATAGCCAGTGCAAATGCAATGAGTGAAGTCTGAATGGAAACTCTCATTCCGCGTTTTTTCTTAATATAGTTGAAAAGCAGGAGCATTAACGGAACAGGTGCAAATGCTGCCGAATTCATTACCGTTACCTGCCAGCCGCTTATTCCCATAAGGCTGTCCGGTATGGTGGTTCCAATTCCCGTAAGGAACAGCATGAGTCCCATATGCATCATGAGCAGTGTAAGAAGCCATGCTCTGAAAGATTTATTCTTAAATGAGAGCTTAATGCTCTCTACCAAAGGAACTTCATGGTTAACGCTTTTATCGTCTTCTTCCTTAAGCAGTAAAACAGGAATCAGCATTGTAAGCATAAGAGGTGAAAGTTTTAATAATGCACTTGAGATTGCTCCTGTTTCCTTTCCTCCGAGAAGAGTTAAAAGCAGTGAAGGGAACAGTGCATATGCAAAGCAATACTGTACTGTATCGAAAAATGCTTTAAAATGTGATAAACGGAGTCTCTCCTTCTCAGTTTCCACAACTATTGAGAACGATCCGTAATACGATACAAGGCACATAGTATAACTCGAGTAAAAGATTATAAGCAATAATGCTTCTACGATTGTAGTTCCTACTTCACCTGTTGCGCTGAATATTCCGGGATTCCAGATAAGTATAAAGGAAAGTACCATTGGAATCCAGCCGAGAAGTATACCCAATTTTCTTCTTCCAAGCTTGCAGTGCATCTTGTCGTTTATATATGCAAGGGGCACATCGATAACTCCGTCGATTATCTTGGCAATAAAAAACAGTACACTGCCCAGTCCTGCTGAGATCAATATGGTTCCCGTGATAGTCTTTGCCGGGCTTATTCCGTCCGGTGCAAGCAACGCATCATTTAAATATCCTGTTACCAAAGTCATCATTAAGTTTGGTCCGAAACCTGCCATTGAAAATAAAAACAGTTTCCATCCCTTTAGTTTCTTCATTTTGAAGCCTCCGTTATTTGATAATTTTTTAGCGTTTCCGCTGCATATCTGACTGTTATCATATATTTCCTGTCTTCAGGCAGAATGTTTACCCCGAATGTTACTTCTATATGTTGAAGCAGCAGGAAATATGTCAGGCTGTCTCCTCCTAATTCGGAGAAGAAATCCATATTTTCTCCAATCATCTCTTTGGGTCTGTTTAATACGGCTGCATAGAGATCACGTACTTTTATGATCAGCTTTGGATCGGTTATTACGTCAGACTCGTTTTGGTCTGCCGAAGTCTTTTCTATATGAATTCTTTTACTCGCATCTATCGACGTTTTTCTCTCAATTTTTACAGTATCGGCCAGCTTCTCTTTGCTGCCGAGCAAACGGCATCTTTCAAAACAGGCACTTTTAAATATCAGAAAACCGTTTTCATCCGTCCTGGCACTGATACCGTCAAGTACTGTACCCACACTGTTTTTGGACCTGAATGCGGGATCCGGTGATAATTCCATCGTGGCAAGTCCCGCCTCTGTATTACAGTACCCTTTACCAAAGTATATTCCAAGCTGACTTAAAGCTCTCGGGACATATCCGTTCATGTTTTCATCCGTTGACAGGATACATCTGAGATTGTTACCTAAAATAACTTTTTTGATTTTTAAAGCTATGGCGGCATACCTTGAAAGGATCCTGAAATCATTTATCCTTTCAGTTCCCGTGAGCCATCCCATTAAATGTTTGTAATGGCGCGGGAAGTTCTTTTTTATCCTTTGGCTTATTGCCTCGGATATGTAATTACATGTCTTTCCGTCTATGCACATATGAGTAACGGAAGAATCTTTACAGCGTTTTAAAATATCGGTGCCGTTTTCTGCACTGCTTTTTAAATATACCTCGCCTCCAAATAGCGGATATAACAGCATGCCCATAACAAATCCGAAGAAATCATACAGAGGAAGTCCCAAGAGCAGCTTCATTCTGCCAAATGCAGGCGGGTATAGCATAGCAGCGTTGTATCTGTATACTCTTTTTAATCTTAAAACCTGTTCGCTTAAGGTATAACCGTTATATATAATTCCTCTGATTTTCTGAGAAGAATCCTTACTGATAAAGACCACTTCATCAGTCCATGAGCTGTCAAAGAATGCAGCATCCATCTCAATAGGATCTTCTAACAGTATTTCCGGCTCAATTGCCTTCGGATAGTTTTTCTCTCTTGATATACAATATGCTTCTTCCGCATTCGGAAGATTTCGATAGTAAAACAGTTCATTCTTCGGATCGAAAATTACAGGAATATGACCCGACATCAGTATTCCCCAGAAAATTACCGCCCATTCGAACCCGCTTTCCATATGAAGGCAGATCAGTTTATGGCTTTCATCGATATTTTCCTGGATTCTTTTTGCGACAGAAACTGTTTTTCTGTGAAACTCATCTCTTCTGACAGGAATGGTATGTCCGTTTCTTTCAACACAGAACAAAGCCGAATCCTTCTGTTCCGTGATAATTCTGTACAGGTCTTTCATAGTCCGGCCGGAATCCGCTACAGACTCACAGCCGTCTACTATAAAACCGCATACCGCCTGCCACTGTTTCTTATGCATGATAAAACTCCCTACTTTATCATTTTTCGTAGTTCTTCAATCTGGGTCGAAAAAGCTATCCCGAAAACACAGCGGTTCACAAAGTGCTCGCAGTTATTGTAAATGATATCATATCCGCCTGTTCCAAGACTGTTCTTTGCTTCTTCAATGATTTTTTTTACCGAACGTTTTTTAATCTTTTCTTTTAGTGAAAAGTCTCTTACTTCCAAAGGTTTTCCCATGGAAAAATGTGCGAGGGAATCCTGCCTGACTACAGCGCTTTCGGCATCTGTAAGCCTTGACATATCAGGTCCTGCGAAATGAATGACTTCTTCATCTCCTATATATATGCCAAAATGATAAAAACGGCCTGTATGTACTCGCAGTATATCACCCTTTTTTATTTCCCGGACAACCCATTCCTCTTTATTCGGTTCCTTTTGTTCTCCCATATATTACAGCTTTCCTTCAATATATCTGCATATGTCTCCGACTGTTTTAAACGTGGAGGTTCCTGCATTTTCAAAGTGTATTCCAAAATCTTTTTCGGACTGAAGTGCAAACAATAACATCGAAAGGGAATCCATGCCGAGATCTTCTGTCAAACGGGTACTTTCGTCAGCTTTGCTTAAATCCGTCTCCGGACGTACTTTTTTCAAGCTTTCCCCCATTTTTTGAAGTACTTCTTCATGTGTCATTTTAATCCCTCCTGATCTTCATAGCACCTGTTCTGGGAAAATCTTCATTTCTGAACAATACCTGCTGAACATGTGAATATCCGGGAAGAGTATTATTTATGTCTTCAATGCTCTTTCTGATCTTATCCTTATCTCCGGCCGGATCTGTAAATATCTCACAGGTAAGCACACTGACCCCGAAAAGATTCTGCTTCATTGATACCATAGAAGCCTTTACTCCCGGAAGCTTATCTACTTTTGCCTCAATCTGTTCAGGACATATCTTCTCACCGTTTGTAAAGTATATAAGATTCTTTATCCTGCCTGTAATATAGAGATATCCGTCATCATCCAGATATCCGAGATCTCCTGTCCTGAACCATCCGTCCACAAAGGATTTTTTGGTTTCTTCAGGATCATTGATATATTCAAGGAATAAATTATCTCCCTTTAACTGTATCTCGTTATCTACAAATCTGATCTCCTGGAAATCATACAGTTTTCCTACTGAGCCTTCCTTAGTAAGAAGGTCTACGCTTCCGCTGACTAAGTTGGCTGTTTCTGTCAGACCGTATCCGCTTACAAAATCGATACCGAACTTTTCTATAAATATCCTTGCTATCTCTGTAGGCTGCGGTGCTCCTCCGGTAACTATCTGCTTTAATTCTCCTCCGAATACTTCCGGTCCGTACAGCTTTGCAAGATTAAGGAGCATTCCTGCAAGTGCCGGGATAAGTATAAGGATTGTAGGCCTGTATTCCTTAAGATCCTGAACCAGCATGTTCATATCAGTGCATGGCCTTATCTGGCTTCCCGATTGGAAACATGTAAGCAGGTTCCTGATCATGCCGAAAATATGAGAGAACGGAATAAGTCCGTAATACTTCTGATAGAAAGAAGGTCCCGGGGAGAATATTCCGTTGTATACTCCTGTCATAATTGCTTTATTTGAAAGCAATGCACATTTTAAAGTCCCGCTGGTTCCGCCCGTAAAAAATCCTGCCACGGGATCGTCTGCACATAGTTCCTCCGAATCCTTCTTTTTTGAAAGATCGACTGTAGAAGGATCTATACACTGTATGCCTTCCAGTTCTTCCGTGCATATGGCTTTTTTACATCCCGCTATTGTGCAGGCTTCCACCTTAGAAGCCGCAGGTCCTGCACCCTGAACCATAACAGCTATGGCTCCGTATGTGGTAACCGCAAGAAAAGCTTCTATACATTCCTTGCTGTTGGGCAGTACGATAGCTACATTCTCTTTTTTCTCAACACCGTATTTTTCCAGCAGTGCCCTATAAGAAGCTACCTCATCCCATAATTCACTATAGATGATCGTTTTGTTGCTTAAGTTTACTGCCGGTAAGTCTTTATAGTTATCAAGACAGTATCTTTCCAGTTCTGAAATCGTGGAAAGCCTTACCATCTTCTGCTTTTCTTCTTCGGTCATAATGTTCATGAAATATGAATCCATGCGATCATACCTCCGTTGATTTCTCTTTTAAGTCATTGATGCTTTTATATAAAAGCTCCGATCCTTCTTTTATGTTACCTGTCGTCATGCCGCCTGAAAGGCTGATCCTCTTTCCTATCCATATATCCCTTCCTTTTTTCCTGAACATCTTCGCTTTGTTGGAAATATATACCGGAATGATATCCGCCTTAAATGCATATGCTGCAAGAAGTGCCCCCTGTTTAAACTCTCCGAGTTCCCCATCCGGTGAAAGCTTTCCTTCGGGAAATATCCCTATACTCTCATTCTTTTCAAGAAGAAACTGCATTGTATGAAAAGACTCAACATCCAGCGTATTTCTGTCGAGCTTTATGCATCCCAGACGTTTTAACAGTCTGCCGAGCATTGGATGTTCATACAGTATCTCTCCGGCTAAAACATGCACATTTTTTTTCTTAAATACAGTACACAGAAGCGGCGGATCATATATACATGTATGATTTGATGCAATAATGACAGCATCCGTATTTTTTTCCAGACAGTCATTATCTTCATCGATATGGAGCTTATATGGAAAAGCTATCTTCATGCCTAAACGCATGCTCCACTTAGTAAATCTTGTTATTAATGATTTTTCTTTATATTCGTTGCGGAATTTTAAATCCTCACGCATCTTTTCCATCTTCTGCCTAAGGAATCTTGAAGCGTTTGCAACGTTCTCTTTATCCGTCGAATTCCCGTAAATCTCTCTCAGATCGATCTGATTTCCGATCAGCATGCTTGTTCTTTTAAAGAATCCTGTCTTGCTGTTAAAATATACAGGTCTTATCGGCATTCCGGTCTTTAATGCCAGATATGCCGCTCCCGGACAGAAGTTAAGCAAAGGTCCGTAATTTTTTCCTTCTTTATTCAGCCTTCCTTCCGGAAATATACCGACTCTTCCGCCTTTCTCAAGAGTATCTATGGCTTCCGATAATCCGTCAGTACTTTCATTCGAATATCTGTTTACCCTTATCCCCTTTATCTGAGTCATAAACCATCCGCAAAGCTTTTTCTTAAATAAAACCTCCGCCATTAAAACTCTTATCACGTGAAAGGGGTAAATATATATCATCGATGCAAAATCCATCATAGTTGTGTGATTTGCTATCAGGATCTCACCCTGCCCGGTATATTTCGGTTTTGTTCCTTCATAATACTTTTTCGGTCTGTACCAGATGAGGAACGGGATCACACCGGTAATCTTTACAAACCATAACACTATGTTACCCATTTTCTATCCTCGTGTTCTAACGATATCTTTGATTATTTTTGCTGTAGCAACAGGCGTAATGCAGCCTGCGGTCATCTCCTGCGGTATCTTTATGTTAAATGCCTGCTCTAAGGAATTAAGGTAATCCATATAAGTTAAGCTGTCTCCTCCTAATGTGGCGAAGAAATCACTTTCTATATTAACTGCTTCTTTAATCCGCAAGGTTTCCCGCATGATCCCTGCAATCCTGTCGGCTAAACTGATGACCTCTTTTTCCTCCCCGCTTCCTCCATCGGACGAACGGAATTGTTCCGTATCAAAAACCTCTGTTTTTCCTCCGAGAACTAAGTCTATTACTTCCTTTCTGCATACTTTATAGCTGAGTGAATGAGGAATCTTGCTGTAAGTATAAAGAATATTTCTCGGTCTTATTGCTGAAGGCAGTTTCTCTATGGATTCAGAAACGGACTTGATGATTTTTTCACGTCTGTCACTTAAAACTCCTGCCCCCTCATCTGCTTCTACAAGGAGCGTCAGTCCTTTTTCAGTTTCAAATACGCAGACCGGCATATCCAGTTCAAGATCCGCCTCTATCATCTCCGGGCTTATTCTTTCTCCGTTAGCGCCGTTTATAATATCATCCGATCTTCCCAGAATCTTCATGTTTCCGTCCGGAAGTTCCAAGAAGCAGTCTCCCGTGTCGAACCATTCATCCTTATTTCTTTCTATCCTCTTTCCGTCGGTATATCTTGCATAATAACAGGTGTCTCCCCGTACCAGCAGATGACCTTCCTCGTTTATTCTGTAGGAGTATGACGGAAACATTTTTCCTACGGAAGAACCGTCTCTTTTGCTTGCTTTTTTGTGCAGCGTAACGCTTGCTATACCGATTTCGGTCATTCCGTATCCGTTTTCAAGATGATATCCGCATCCGTTAACAATTCTTCCGGTATCGCTGTTGCAGATTCCGCCCCCGCTGATGCAGAAACGCACTGCCTTTCCAAAGGTTTTTTTCTGAACACTCTTCATCATCTTAGGAACTAAAAATCTTGCAAGTGCAGGAAAATTATCCTGCAGCTTCAAGCTGATCTTTATTCCTTTTTCAAGCCTTTCGGCCTCTCCGGTCTTTTCTGCCTCCGCTTTTATTCCTCTTGCGAGTGCATCCCATAAAAGCGGAACCGCCATGATATGTGTTACATTATGAAGCCTGCATGTCCTCATGATCGTCGTTGGAGCCAGATCCTCAAGAAATACAAATGTCCTTCCGAAAATCGTAAACCATAAATAGCATGCAGTTAACCCAAAAATATGTGAAAACGGTAAAAAAGCAAGTAATCTGAACTGTCCATGCCAGAATCTTGAAACATCCCGGCAATTTTTCAGTACATACCCGCTGTTTAATATCTGACAACATATTTCTTTGCCGGTATATGCATATAATCCGGGTTCTCCCGTAGTCGCCGAAGTGGAAAGAATGATTTCATCTCCCCAGCCGTCCGACGGTTCGGTAATAGTGGCGCTGTCAGGCCTGTAACTTTTTAGTTCTTCGCAGGAAACCGTTCTTATCTCTTCAATATTGCGGTCTCCCAAAACCAACCTGCACCCTGTTTTCTCTAAGCTCTTAAGGAACACCCTGTCAGTCATGTTCTTAGAAAGCAGCAGCCCCCTGCATCCTGACATAAGAACTGCCCAGAAGCATTCTACCCACAGTGGCGAATTGTCCATGGAAATGGCTACCACATCGTCTTTTTGCGTGTTTCTCTTTAAATAGTCATGTATTCTAAGTATTTCTCTCCTGCACTCTGCATATGTAATCTTATATACTATCAGGTTCCTACTGTATTCAAATGCTATCTCATCGGAAAACTCACACATATGCTTATATACCGTCTGCATGGAATGTGTTTCATTCTCCAGTTTTAGCAATAATTTCTCATAAAATTTCATCTATCAAAGGTTTATCCCTAAACACCTCTCTATCGGCAACAATTCTTTGCATCATACAGAGTTTATTTTATAGCAAAATGAAGAAACTGTCAAGAAATGTCGCCGAAAAAAATACCGCTGACCCAATAAAAGGTTAGCGGTATTTTATCTTTAAAACATAATGATCAGTTGAAGAAGCGAGGATCCTGAACTATCTTATCTACAGCCTGTCCATATTCATCGGATTCATTACTGATATAAATCCATCCCTTAAGTCCTGATGATGCTTTAACATATGCTATGAACGGAGCGTCATCATCCAGACTGGTAATTAAAACTTTCTTCAATGTGAACTTTTTACCTTTAGCGATCTCACCTATAGGTTCGGTACATGTCTTATCGCCGAATACTGTAATGGTTCTTGCAGCCTTAAACTTGCTCTGCTTATAATCCTCTGCAAACTCAGGAGCTACAGTATAGACACCGGTCTTGCTAAGTTGAGGGATTAATCCATTCTTGGTAAGTTTATAGTCAAGCTTAAGCCAGATGCAACCTAATGATGTAGTCCAGACACTGGTACTTATTGTAAGATACTTGTTATTTTTCTGAGCCTTCGGAACATATGAATACGGCATAATGTTAGCGCTTTCGCTTACAACTGTCAATTTATTCTTTTTCTTATAGCGAAGAACCTTGACAGCTAAAAGTACATTATCCTCATTATGATAGTAGCTGACAACAATCTCTTTATACTTGTCTTTGGGATTTGCATCAACTACCTGTACCTTGACCCATCCAAGTCCAAACAAGTCGTCATGAAGAGAATGAGATGTTTCAACATCATCGGTGTACTTTTTGATGATTTCATCTTCAACATAAATCTTATCACCGTCTTCAGTTATGACAAATCTGTATTCTGAGTCGTCATCGTTTATCTGGGTGATCTTAAAATCATATGTGAGGCACTCCTCTACTCCGTCTCCGTTAAGATCCTCATAAATAGTGTTGTCCTCAGCCTTTAAAGAATAAGTTCCGAGCAGTCCGAAAAAGCCAAGTGCAAACAGACCGCACAGCAATACCTTGAAAAGTTTTTTCATGATGTACATCATCCTTTCTTTAATAAATTTGTTATATACAATTTTATCAAATTTGATATTATTCGTCAATACAAAAAGATGAGAAATCCCGGATTTATAGTAGATTTATGATTGGTTTAGAACCATTTTAAAGAGCACTTCCCTTTCTATATATATTGGTGATATCAAACCCATCATTACATACGATAAAATCTGCATCGTTCCCTGTCTTTATCACACCTATCCTGTTTTCCATATGAAGGCATTTTGCCGGAGTAAAAGTCGCTGCCGCAATAGCGTCAGTCACAGGAACACCGAAACTTATGGCTTTTTTCATGCACTCAAACAGATTTGTAGCAGATCCTGCCAAAGTTCCGTCGGCAAGCCTTACTTCTCCCGATTTAAGCACAACCTTTTGACCGCCAAGCTCATATTCGCCTTCCGGCATTCCGCAGCATCTGATTGAATCCGATATCAGACAGATTCTATGCGAAAAAATCTTAAATGCCATTCTTACAACAGAAGGATGGACATGCAATCCGTCACATATCAATTCTACGGTAACATCATCTCTGTCACTTGCTGCTCCTATAACACCGGAGTTTCTGTGGTGCATCGGGGCCATTCCGTTAAAAAGATGGGTTACATGCCTTGCACCTGAATCAAAGGCATTTAATGCCACTTCGTAATCAGCATCGGTATGAGCTAAAGATATTAGTGTTTTCTCCGGTCCATCGTCCTTGCCGGATACCTCTTCTATAAATTCTACCGCCCCTTTTGTTTCCGGTGCCACATCTACTATCTTTATAAGATTTCCGCATTCTACCTGAAGTTTATTAAAACTATTTGCATCCGGCAGTTTTAGGTATTCAGCATTCTGAGCTCCTTTATACTTTTGAGACAGATATGGGCCTTCCATATGTATTCCTATAACATTGGCACAATCCGGATGTTCTTCGAGGGTAAACTCATGTGCTGATATAAAAGCTTTGCTTAAGCTGTCATAAGGCAGGGTCACGGATGTCGGTAAAAATGACGTGATCCCGTTATGTATCAGGTACTTAGCTATTGCTTCAAGACCTTTCTTATCGCCATCGGAAAAATCAGTGTTTGAATTCCCGTGAGTATGTAAATCAATAAGTCCCGGGATTACAAGAGCTCCGTTTAGGTCAATCCCTGAATTACTGCTTTTCTCTCCAAATTCAACCTTAGAAAAAATTCCGTTTTCCACCTCAAAGCTTCCATGTTTAAATCCTGCTTCCGGTTGAAATATATTTGCGTTATAAAATTTCATAGCATCTCTCTAAACGTATTTTTGAAGATTTAACAACATATCAGTTCAGCAAACAGTCATCAAGCCATAATGCAGGCGATGCGTCACTTGGCATACGCCAGTCTCCTCTCGGTGAAAGTGTTACTGAACCGACTTTAGGACCGTCAGGCAGACAGCTGCGCTTAAACTGTTGTCTGAAGAACCGTTTAAAGAAGTTCTGTGCAGCACTCATCACCTTTTCTTCCGAAAGCTCAGGATATGCTCGCAAAGCATAAGCCGCACTCCTTGAGGGCTCAAAGCCATAACGCAGAGTGTAGAAAAGGAAGAAATCATTAAGATCGTATTTGCCTATCTTTTCTTCCGTCATCTGAGCAATCTGTCCGTTCTCTGCCGGGGTAAGTTCAGGTGTTATAGGAGTATCGCATATCGATATAAGAACTTCCTTAAGTTTATCATTCATGCAAATATCCGCATAGGATCGGCAGATAAACCTGACCAGAGTTTTGGGAACCGAGGCATTAACAGCGTACATTGACATATGGTCTCCGTTATAGGTACACCATCCGAGTGCAAGCTCTGATAGATCTCCCGTTCCGACTACCAGGCCGTTTTTCATGTTTGCGGCATCCATCAGAATATATGTACGCATCCTGGCTTGTGCGTTTTCATAGGTAACATCTCCCTCGCCCTGATATGTCAGTTCATGTCCGAGCTGGGTAAGATGAAGCTGAACTCCTTCCAGTATAGGTATCTCATATGATTCATCCGCCAGGATTTCCATAAGTCTTTTCGCATTGTTTAGTGTCAGATCCGAGGTATTTCCCTGATTTGGCATGGTATACGCTATTATCCTGATTTCGGGTATGAGCTTCTTTGCCTCAGCGCATACTAAAAGAGCAAGCGTCGAATCAAGTCCTCCCGATATTCCTATGACCAGATTTTTTATTCCTGTAGATCTTACTCTGGTAGCAAGTCCGTTTGACTGTATTTGAAGTATCCTGCGGCAGCGGGCATCTCTGATACTGTTATTCGAAGGCACAAACGGATTTTTCGCAACAGGGAAATTGAATCTGTTGAGTATATCTTTTAATTCCTTAACATCTGCCTCGTCAGCTCCTGCTGCCTGTATTCTGACTTCTGCTTTTCTGTAACCTGATGACTCTGCATTTTTAAATGTATTCTGCCTTCTGCGGTCATGCATTATGCATCCTATATCCACCAGAGCTTTTTCAACATGCGGATATGACGGGAATATGCTCTCCGCAAATAGACTTCCATTCTGAGCTATGATCGAATGCCCTGAAAAAACAAGATCGGTACTGCTTTCCATAGTACCTGAAGATGAATATATGTAAGCGCAATAACAGGCTCCGCTCTGTTGTCTGACAAGTTCTATCCTGTATTCCTGTTTTCCGATCAGTTCGTCAGATGCTGAGGGATTAGCTATAATATTGGCTCCGGCCAAAGCCAAATGTGTACTCGGCTTATCAGGAACCCACAGATCCTCACATATCTCAACACCCAGAACTGCACCGGTTTTGGGATCCTCTGCTAAAATATCTGTTCCGAAAAGGACATCCCTGTCACCTATTTTAACAACTTTTCCAACTATATCTTTTCCCGATTCAAACCATCTGCACTCATAAAACTCTGAATAGTTAGGAATATATATCTTAGGAATGAGTGCCCTTATATCTCCGCAGGATATAACCGCAGCACAATTATAAAGACAGTTTTCGTAACGATACGGAACTCCAACTACAACCGTTGCTCCCATATTCTTTGTAGAATCTGCAATTTTCAGCAATGCTTTTTCTGACGCTGTCAAAAGCAGATCGCTTAAAAACAGATCCGCACAGGTATATCCTGTTATGCACAGTTCCGGAAATACTATAACCCCACTGTCCTTCAGCTCTTCTATCTGCTTGATGATCTGATCTGTATTGTACCCTACATCTCCTACTTTTAAGTTAGGAGCTGCTGCCGCAACCTGGATCAAATTATTTTTCATCGTTAGTTTTCCTCCTTATTCATCACTCTCTGTCTAAATAACTGTAAGCTCGGTCAGATACTGCATATGCAACTCCGAATCGGTAATTATCCTCCTTAAATGAAAAAAGCTCAATCCCACAATCTCCCGATAAAGCTATATTTCCATTATCGTCCACCACTGAAAAACTGTCAAACGGACATTGTAATCCTTCGCCGATACATTTTACATAGCTTTCCTTTAAGGTCCATATTGTATAAAATATACCGTCATCGGATTTTTGCGTTTCTATCAATCTTCTTTCATTCTCTGTGAAAAAACGTTTTGCTATTGAATCAGTCTGTTTTTTTCCCTCTTCAACAAATTCAACATCACATCCTACGGGAACATCCGCGAAAGCACACATAACTCTGTCTCCCGAATGTGAAATGTTAAAACAGAGTTCAGGATGTCCTTCAATATATGGTTTCCCATTTTTCCCCAACAGGTAGGTACTGTTCTTTTCACAAAGTCCGTATTCCTTTAACCCTAAATCCAAAAGAATCCCGGCTCCCGTACATCTGATCTTATCGTTCTTCTTTTTAAACCGATTACATTTTTCACGTCTAAAATTTGAAAGCCCATAATAAAACTTTTCAAAGAGTTCTTCGTCTTCTTTTAGCGGATTAATATCTCCCGTCAGTACCAGAATATTCTTAAATTTCTTCCTCTGAATGATCAACCCTTCTTCTGTTATCACTGCTATTCCTCGATAATTGTTTATTTCTCTTGCTATATATATGATAATCCCAAAAATAATATAAGTTGTCCACATTTGCTATTTATCAAAGCAGTACATGGTCAATATTACTTTGAAAATGCCTTCAGCGCTTCCCCGGTAATAAAATGATGCTCTGCATTCTTATTTTATTATATGCAAAACAGCCGTCAAATGCAAGAGAAAACAGTGATAAGAAAAAATCGCTTACCCTTAAAGGATAAGCGATTAGATTAACACGGTTTAGCGGTAATGAACTTTCTTTCGGATGCATGTTCGTTTCTGATGCCAAGCTTTTTCTTGTAAGAAATATATCTGAAGAGAGCTGAGCCTCCGGCAAGAGTCCATACTATACCAACTGACCACCAGATTCCCCATACACCGATACCGGCTATTCCGGTAAGAATGATCGGAACCGTAAATCTTCCTATTACTTCTACTATACCGTTGAGCAATGCAAAGAATGCATCTCCCAAACCGTTAAGTACTCCTCGTACCACATAAATTGTCCCGAGGCATACATAGAACAAACTGGTAATTCTTAACGCTTTTGCTCCCATCTCAACTACCGGAGCATCGCTGACAAAGATTCTTATGATATTATCACCGAAAAACTGCATTATGGGAAGCATTATAAGAGAAAATACAACCATTATGAAGGTTCCTTTTCTGTAACCCATAACTACTCTGTCATTCTTTCCGGCACCGTAATTCTGACCGGTAAAAGTAGAAAGTGCAGTTCCCAATGTCTGATAAGGCTGATGTATCAGCTGTTCCATCCTGCTCGTTGCGGTAAATGCCGCCATAGCCGTAGCTCCAAATGAATTTACTACTCTCTGAAGTGCCATGCAGGAAATAGAAATAAGTGAAAACTGAAGCGATAACGGAACTCCGAGTTTTACTATTCTTAATGATATACTCTTATTAAACCTTATCTCGGATTTTTCCATTTTAAAGTATTCATTCTTCTTTATTGCATATAACAGGCATGAAACTCCCGAAACAAGCTGAGCGATAACTGTTGCTATACCTGCTCCCATAACGCTCATCTCCAGCCCGTAAACGAAGAGTATATCCAGTCCCGTATTAAGCAGACATGAGAAAATCAGGAAATACAGAGGAGTTTTTGAATCTCCAAGAGCCCTCAGCATGGACGATGCAAAATTGTAAAGCGAAACAAATACTATACCCACACACATTGTTCTCATGTAGCCTAAGGAATCTTCCATTATTCCCTCAGGAGTACCGAGCAGTGTCAAAAGCGGTGAAGAGAGTAGAAATGCGATGACTCCGATTACCATGGGGAATATCATCATGATAAAGGCCGTATTTATAATACATGCCTTAACTTCCTGTCTGTCTCCCTTACCAAAGCTCTGGGATGTAATTATTCCTCCGCCGCTTCCTATACCGTTGCACAGAGCAATAAAAAGAAATGTTACCGATGTCGTTGCTCCGATGGCAGCCAAAGCATTGGGTCCTACAAACTGTCCTACTATAACTGAGTCTACAAGATTATATAATTGCTGAAAAATATTTCCGATAAGCATCGGGATTGAAAATCTGATGATCAGTGACGTAGGATTTCCCTCCGTCATATTTAACATCACAGCCCTGCTTCTTGTCATAAGAAAATCACCTTCCTATGTCTTTCGCTTTTGCGAATGCTGTTTTAATATGGTTCATGATTCTCATTTATACAAAAAACCTAAACGAAATTCAACTGTGTTTTTTGATTATTAAATGTATTATTCTGTACATCCGTTTTATTTTCTTTCCCTACAGCTCCTTTTTCCGTTCACGCCATGCCTAAAACGATAGTTACTTTCATCCTGCCGTCATCCATTTCTGCGAAGATATCACCGTTCATCATTCCCATAAGCTGCCTGCATATATATAAGCCTAGCCCGCTTCCGCTATTTCCGTCTGTATTCGACCCGCGCCAGAAGCTGTCAAAGATATGCGGAAGTTCAGCATCATTTAAAGTACATCCGGTATTTATCGTCGAAATAAGCAGACTGTTTTCTTCGCGTGTAAACGATATTGATATGCTTTCTCCGTCCCCATATTTTATGGCATTTTCCAAAAGGTTCTGTAAAACCTCTACCGTTCTTTCCGGATCTCCTTTGACCAGGCAGTCCGTAAATTCTCCGATTTTAAAACCGATCTGAAGAATTGACATTTTCTCGATATATACGTTTTTGATGCTGTCAATAACCTCTGAAATATAAAATTCTCTGTTGTCCGTTTTAAGTTCAAGAAAATCTTCTTTAGAAGCTCTTATTATCTCATCCACATAGTTTTTTATCTCCACACATTTTTCATTTATGGAGATAACTATCTTTTTCTTCTTTTCCTCGTCGTTCTCATATAATCCTCTCTCAAGTGCTTTTGAATTCAGTTCAATGATCCCGAGCGGGGTTTTTATATCATGTGACAGAGACAAAATCAGGCTTTTTTTATTTTTCTGCAATTCAAGATCCTGCTGTTTCCCTTTTTCAATTTTCTCTCTTAAAAGATCGAGTCCCCAGAGAAATCCTCCAAAAAAGCTGTTTTTATCTGCTTCTAAAGGTTTTGTAAGGTTCCCTTTTGCAAGTTCTGACGGCATCTTTGATATTTTTTCAAACGGAGCAAGTATTTTCCTCCTTATATAAAGCAGGAATATGATAACCGTAATATATACTATTGCAAGGCATATATTAAGTATGAGCAGTGTTTTTTCTAATTCAGATGATTTAGAATAGAAATAATTAAACCTGTAACAGCTTCCGTTTATTATCTTAATAAGATAATCTTTATCCTGCTCAAAAAACTTTGGATCCGTTCCTTCATATTTTTCAACCGAATCAATATATTTATAGTTTGAAAGCTCTATCTGATTTCCCCGTTCAATCTCTAAAGCTATTCTTTCCGCTTCAACGCGATAAGGGCGACCTTCGTCGCCCTCTTTTCCATATATTAACACTATATTTGCCACTGCCGTAAGTACTATCATACAGATAATGACTGTTAACAGCAGTCTGTTAAATTTCTTCATGGGTCACACCTCATATCTGTAGCCTACACTCCAGACTGTAACTATATGTTTAGGATTTTTCGGATCCTCCTCTATCTTCTGTCTAAGCCATTTTATATGGACCGTAAGAGTCTGCTGCTCGGAATCACTGTCTATTCCCCATATTTTATTGAAAAGAAAATCTTTATTCATGGTTTTTCCGGTATTTTCTACCAGAAGATTAAGGAGTTCGAACTCTTTTTGAGTAAGTTCAAGTTCGTTTTTAGCTGCTGCGGCAGCGGTTCCCCTTTTAACACCGACTGTTTTCCTGATCTTATCAATTTTTATAAACTCATCTGAAAACGTATCTGAACTGTACCTTCTGGAAAAGATTCCCTTTACCTTTGCCAAAAGGATATCAATATCATACGGTTTTTCTATATAGTCATCCGCTCCCAATATCAGGCCTTTCAGTTTATCATCCTTCATATTTTTTGCACTGACCATGATAATGGGCGTATTGGAGGATTCCCTTATCTTTTTGCAGATTCCGAAGCCGTCAAGATGCGGAAGCATTATGTCAAGTATTACCATTTTGGCTTTAGAGAGGACAAACATATCCAATGCATCTGCTCCGTCCATGCAATGTTCAACAGTATAGCCTTCCGCACGAAGGAAATCACACAAAAGTGTTCCCATTTCTTTATTGTCTTCCACTACAAGAATATCTGCCATGACATCTCCTCCTCCAAATCCTCTGATTACCGAATTTTTATCAGTTTTATTATACTCCCCTTTGATTTTTCCGTCAACCTAAGGTTATGTTAATAAAAAATTAACTTGTAGCAAAATCTAAATAGTGCTATCATAAACTTTAAAGGTTTTTTATTAAAATTTTAATACGGAGGCTCTGTATGGTCAGGATTTTGTCAGACAGCACTTGTGATCTGTCACCGGAATTGATAAAAAAATATGATATTGGAATCATTCCGCTGCATGTTTATTTGGGGAATGATGAATACCTCGACGGTGTAAACATTCAGACGGAAAAGATATATCAATGGTCCAATTCCACAGGTTCTACACCTAAAACTTCAGCTCCCACACCGGAGGAAGTTGAAACAGTTTTCAAAAAACATCTTGATAACGGTGACGATCTTGTAGTATTCACCATTTCTTCATTAATGTCTGCAAGCAATAATGTATGCAGGCTTGCTGTCGAGTCATTAAATGCTTCGGACAGGATAGTTGTTATTGATTCCGCAAACCTGTCAACAGGTATAAGTCTCCTGGTTCTTGAGGCGGCTGAGATGGCACATGAAGGAAAGGATATCAAAACTATCGAATCCGAAATCCTTAAGTTAAGACCCAAGGTACGCTCAAGCTTTATTATCGATACTCTTGTATTCCTTCACAGAGGAGGAAGATGCAGTGGACTCGCTGCCATGTTCGGTTCGGTTCTTAAACTCCATCCCAGAATAGTAGTTGAAGACGGTTCCATGCACTCTGACAGAAAATACCGTGGAAACTTGGAAAAAGTAATCCTTAAATATACCGAAGAGCTCTTTCCTTTACTTCAGCTTGCTAAACCAAAGAGAGTTTTTATAACTCATTCCGAATGTCCCGAACCTATTGTTTCTAAAGTAAAAGGACTCCTCGAAAGCCTTAATCATTTTAAAGAAGTCCTTGTCACAAAAGCCGGCTGTGTAGTGTCTTCACATTGCGGTCCCGGCACACTTGGAGTTTTATATATTGAATAATATTTAAGGGATGGGTCAAATGCCCATCCCTTTTTATGTCTTTTTTATGCTGCATCCTCAAACGCTCTTGATGTAGTGCAGTTATCGATATCAAGATTTCCTAATTCATTCTGAATGCCAAAAATATAATAATCTTTCAGTTTCTTCAGATATCCGCTGCTTTCAAGCTGCATTATCAGGTTATTGATATACTCTAAAAGAGTATCATAGCCCTTTGGCATAAGTATTCCCAGCTGTCCGCTTGTAAAAGGCTGATTTATCAAAGGAGCCGCAAGCCTGTCATCTACGCTTACATAATAACCTGCTTCCAGTATCTCTGTTATCATAACATCAGCTTCACCTGCAGCTACAAGTCCCGGAATTTCCTCATTCACATCATGGATTATAAGAGTTGCATTTGGAAGATTTTCCCTGGCAAACTTTTCGTTTAATCCCCCGGGATTTTCCATGACTCTTACATCTTTCTGATTTATTGCTTCCAAGCTGGTATATTTATCTGCATCCTCAGCCCGGCACAGAACAGTTTTTCCATTTTCAAGATAGCCTATCGACATAAGAGCCTGTTCTTTTCTTGCATCAGTTATAGTTATACCGCACATAGCCATATCGAATTTCCCGGCCAAAGTATCTTCTATAAGTGTAGGCCATGTTGTAGGAACAAATTCAACTTCAACACCTAAAAGTTGAGCCAGATAATATGACATCTCAGTATCAAATCCCTCATAACTGCCTGTTTCTGCATTATAGAAAGAAAGCGGACGGTAATCTCCGGTTGATCCTATCCTTATCACACCGCGATTTTTTATCTCTGCCAGTTTATCCGCAGTCTGCTCTTCTTCGTCATTTATGATAAAACTGACTTTTTTTACATTACCGGCATTATCTTTTACCTCTAACCGGTAGATGCCGTTTTTAGATATTTTATACCCTTTCTCAAATAATTCTGGAGGAAGTTCCGCTACCATCATGGAATTATCCTTTATTCCGTACATTGTCATAACAATCTCAGCTACGCCTGAACCTGCATCGGAACATTTTATTTTGACGGATTTATAGGTATTATCATTCTTAACGCCTTTTATCTTAGGCTTTTTGGAATCTTTTGTAATCTTATATGTTTTTTTATGGTTCTGAGTTACGATTTTTATCCTGTATAAACCATCTTCACCCAAAACGATTGTTTTTCCGGTTATCTTCTCCCCATTTACTTTAATATACTTTATCTTTCCAGATGTTTTTACTTTAATTTTTGATTTTCTTGTATATCCGCCGTTTTCAATTCCTATGTCTATTATTTCCTCATTATTTAATAAATCCTGATCATTACTGTCTGCAGCAGATACTTTAGTTATCCCTGCAATATTCAAAGTTATGCTGAGCACCAATAACAAAACTAAAACTTTTTTAAATATCTTCATTCTCATATTCCCTTTTCTATACTCACTATCGTATATCTATTCCTTTTAAACTTTCCCCTTACTTTATTATTTCATCAACCGTAGAAACCGTACTGAAGTTTCCGGGATTCTGAGATAGTATTTCCTTCATCTTTGACAGTTCAAAATAGTTGATATAACAGATAAGTGTCTTGTTATCTCCGGCTATCGCGCCGTAGGAATCCATCATTGTACACGTTTTATTCAGCTGTTTCTTTATAGCCTGTACCAGCTTATCCGGATTCTTGGTTATAATAGTCACCTGTTTTATCGCTTCAAAATGATCTGTAAAATGGTTTATGATCGATGTTGCGACAACATAAACCAAAAGGCTCATAAGTGCAGCATTCCTGTTTATCACTATAAACACCGTAGCATATACACATGCATTAAAACATATAAGAATAGGTGTCATACTGAAATTGTTTCCTGTTTTGTCCGATATTTTTTTTACTAAAATATTCGCAAATATCTCAGAACCGTCAATACAGCCTCCGCTCTTTAATATGATTGAAAGGCCTCCGCCCAGTATCGCTCCGCCGAATATTACAGCAAGATAATGCTCTGTATTCAGTTCAAACGGGATTTTTTCAAAAATTTCAAGACCTATGGTGTAGACGAAGGCTCCAAGAATAGCTTTGATACCGAATCTTTTTCCAAGTACCAAAAAACCGGCTATTAAAAACGGGATGAATACCATCGCCACACACAAGGACAGATTCATACTGGTAAGTTTACTTATAACGATTGCTATTCCGGCTGTGCCGTAGTCTATCGCATCATTAGGTATCAGAATACATACAACAGAAAAGCTGGCCATTAACGCTCCCAAGCAGATCATTAGATATGCTACCAGGTTGTTCCAGCTGAATTTCTTCTTCTCATTACTCATTTTATGCTCTCTCCGCAAACGCAATCAACTACCGTTTCATTACTTAGTCGGTGTCACTGTTTTTCAGATTTGATTGTATCATAACAGAGAGCATTTATCAACATTTTTTACCACTCAATTAAAGCATAATGCAGAGTCATCTATCTCATTAACTTTTTCAAAACCTGTACAGCTCATTATAAATCTTAATTCATTTCCTATTCTTTTCAAAAATTTTTCTACACCTTCGGCACCCTCTTTTTCAAGAGAAGGAAGCATCGACCTTCCTACCGCTGCAGCGTCTGCGCCAAGAGCAAGTGCCTTATATACATCAGCACCTCCGGCAATACCGCAGTCAACTATGATCTTAACATCTCTTCCTTTAAGGTTTTCCTTAATCTCGGGAAGTATTTTCATCGGAGGAACCGCATATGGCAGACGTCCGTGATGATGGCTGACTATTATCGCTTTAGCTCCTATATCCGCACATTTTACAGCATCCCTTACACTTAAAACTCCTTTAATCACAAAAGGAAGCTTAGTTGAGGCTACATATGAATGCAGCATATCCGTTGTCTGAGCAGCCATCTCTTCGCCTATAACCACATCGTAACCGTTTTCACCGAATATATGGTCAATATCCATGCCTATTCCAAAAGCTCCGGCTTCTTCGGCAAACTGAAGCTGATCTCTGACTTTCCCGTTATCGGCATATGGCTTTACAATGCGGATAGTCTTTGCTCCTGTATCGATGATCTTCTGGAACATATCATTTTCCATCATACCGCAGAAATTTAAGATGTTACATTTCTTAGCTGCCACAGAATATTCTTCAAGCCCGGTAAGTTCTCTTCCGTTATATTTCCCAAGATGCGAAAAAGCAGGTGTCATAACGGGACTGTCAAATTCTTCCCCCAGAAAAACAGTCGATATATCGGCTTTAACAGAATCTATAAGCCTTTGTTGTATCAGTATCGAGTCCATGTATTTTGCAGTAATCTCATTTGCGTCAGATATTCTTTCGTAGCTCATCCGTCTCCTCCTTGTAAACCTGTCTTACAATTATTCCTTAACGATATAATCCTTTTAATTCCTCTTTTAGATAACCCAAGTATTTGATATAGTCCTCATCTGAACTTAGATGTTCCAAGATTACCGGCATATCCGGATCTTTTTCATTAATTTTTGAAGCATAGTATCTTAACGGAAATTCACCTTCTCCCGGTGCACATTCTTCCAGCCTTATCGTATACTTTTCACTTAAGTGAACGTCCTTTATATGACAGCTTTTAATATTGTCACCGAGTTCCGAAAAACATTTATCAACAAATTCCTCAGCATGAAAATATCTGTCTGCAGAATTTATCATGTTTATAATATCCATATGGACAGCAAAACGGTCACGGTTTACAGCCTTTATCAGCTTCAGATACTCTTCAGGTCCGGTAGGTATCATCCAAGGCATCGGCTCTATTGTAAAATACGTATTTTTTACATCGGCTCTGTCTATTATGGTCTGAATAATAGCTACCGTCTTTTCCCATGCTTCTTTAGTAAAATTCTCTCTGTATCCGCCGTCCCAGACAGGTCCGAAAGAGCCTGCGACATTAACGGCACATCTCGCATGAACATAATCGGCAAGCTTTAACTGTTCAACACAATAATCGACATTTGTTTTAAACTCATTTGGATCTGCTGCCAAAGCATTTCTCCAGATTCCGATCTCTGCTATCATAAGCTCTGCTTTTTCAGCTGCTTCCTTATATGCATCGATTTTTTCTTTTGGTTCATTGCTCTGAACCGGAAATACAACTGAAGTGCATCCAAGCTTAGTCTGATTTTCCGCCCATTCCTTTGGATCTAAATGTTTTAGCGGCGAAGATGTCCCAAGTCTCATAGTGTTCCTTCCTCCCTATTATTCTCATCAGGCCTGCATCTTATAATAAAAGCCTTTTTGTGCCATAAGTTCACTGTGTGTACCACGTTCCACTATCTTTCCCTCATGTATTACAAGAATGAGATCTGCATTCATAATTGTCGATAAACGATGTGCAATGGCGATTATGGTACATTTGCCTGTAAGCTTCGAAATAGCTGCCTGAATCTGGCGTTCAGTCTGTACATCCACTGAAGCAGTTGCCTCGTCAAGTATGATGATCGGACTTTTGCGAAGTATCGCCCTGGCTATGGCAACCCTTTGTTTCTGTCCACCTGAAAGGCGAAGTCCTCTCTCTCCTACCTGAGTTTCATAGCCGTTTGGCATTTGCAATATATCATCATGAATATTCGCTGCTTTTGCGGCTTCTTCTATCTCTTCTTTTGTTGATTCGGGACGGGCATATCCGATATTTTCAGCTATACTTCCGTTAAATAAAAATGTATCCTGAAGCACCGGTGAAATATTATGTCTCAAAGATTCAAGAGTAACATCTCTTACATCCTGCCCATCTATCATTATCCTGCCGTCTGTTACATCATAAAATCTTGAGATAAGCTGTGCCGTAGTTGTCTTTCCGACACCTGTAGGCCCTACCAGTGCAACCATCATCCCCGGTTCACATGAGAAACTGATATCTCTTAACACCGGAATTTTATTTTCATAATTAAACGAAACATTTTCAAATGTAATGGCTCCCTTAACATTTTCCAGCTTATGCGCCTTAAGTGAATTCTGTATAGCTGAAGGCGTATCAAGTATCAGCGTTACTCTCTCGGCACCTGCAAGTGACTGCTGAAGGTTTTCCAACAGATTGGCGAGCCCCGATACCGGAGCATAGAAAAGTGAAAGATAAAGTACAAAAGCTACTATATCAGCTATTGAAATCTGTTCGCGATAAGCCAGATATCCGCCAAAAAATACAACAAGCACCGTTCCTGCAGAAGACAGGAGTTCCACACAAGGATGGAAAACAGCACTGGCCTTTAACGCCTTAAGCATTGCAACCACCTGCTCAAAGCTCTTCTTTTTGACTCTTTCCCCTTCATATGCTTCCTGTCCGAATGCCTGTATTTCATGGAGCCCCGACAGGCTGTCCTGCAACTGGGCATTAAGCTCTCCCATAACCTTCTGAGATGCTTTAAAGTATGGACGTACTTTTTTGGCAAAAATTACTCCCGATATAAGTATCAGTGGAATCGGACAGCAGGTGATCAGGGCTAGCTTAACATTTATTGACAGAAGAATTATCAGTACACCTATAAATGTAACAAAATTCGTAATAAGATCAGGAATCATGTGGGCATATAAGAGTTCAAAATCCCTTGTATCATTTACAACTCTGCTCATAAGATCGCCTGTCTGTTTATCATGGAAAAAGCCAAGATCAAGACTCTGTAACTTATCATACAGCCTGCTCCTTAAGTCTCCCACAAGATACCAGGCGGCACGATGTGCCAGATAATTACTTAAGAAACGGAATAATACACGGAGAAGATATAAACCTAATAGGATAAGTGCAAGATTTCTTACAGAGCTCAATCCTTCGTCATCCATTCCTTTCTCCACTATTCCTGTCATAGCTGAAAGAACCTTCGGAGCTGACAGATTAACTACTGTCAGCCCAAAGGTTGAAAGAATGGCAATCACATATAAGCCCTTATATCGGGCTGCTTCTTTAGTAAGTTTCCAAAGTGTATTCATAGTTGTATTTTTCAGCCAACGCTAGCCCTATAGATTGCCAGCATATCTTCTTCTTTAAGAAGCCTTGCCGAACCCATGGCTCCTCCTACTCCGACTGCGCATTTATGTGCCATTTCCTTAAGTTCATCATCAGTCGCATTAATCCCAAGTTCTTTTAGATTGGTAGGCATCTTAATCTCACGATAGAATGCTTCTACAGCTTCTATGCCTTTTAATGCGATTTCTTCATCTGAACCCTTATTTTCAACACCCATAACATTTATTGCAAATCTTTTAAAACGAGGCAGGCAGTTCTTGTATACATATCTTGCCCAGCTACCCCAGATTGCAGCAAGACCTGCGCCATGAGCCACATCATAAAGGCCTCCGAGTTCATGTTCCAGTTTATGTGTCATCCAGTCTCCGCCATCGTTTCCGCATCCTGTAAGGCCGTTATGCGCCAGACTTCCTGCCCACATTACTTCTGCTCTTGCATCATAGTTTTTGGGATCTTTCGCAAGAATAACTGCATTATCCTTAACTGTCCTCAAAAGTCCTTCTGCCATAGAATCTGTTATTTCCATATTTCCGCCGTTTGTGAAATATCTTTCCATGGTGTGCATCATAATATCGGTACATCCGCATGCTGTCTGATAATCGGGAAGAGTCATAGTTAATTCCGGATTCAGAATAGCAAATTTAGGTCTGCAGTAATCACTTGAATATCCGCGCTTTACAAGTCCCTCTTCTTTTGTGATAACGGAAGAATCGCTCATTTCACTACCTGTAGCAGCTATTGTAAGTATAACGCCAAGCGGAAGACATGCCTGTGCTTTTCTCTTATAATCATAGAAATCCCATACATCGCCTTCATTGGTAACTCCGTATCCTATCGCTTTTGCGGAGTCTATTGCGCTTCCGCCGCCAACTGCTAAGAGAAAATCAACTTCCTCCTTACGACAAAGCTCAATACCCTCATAAACAAGGCTCAAATGTGGATTCGGGACTGCGCCGCCCAATGTAACATAAGCTATTCCGGCATCATCCAAAAGATCTGTTACTCTCTTTAAAAGACCTGAACGTACTACACTTCCGCCGCCATAATGGATAAGAACTTTCTTCCCGCCAAATTCCTTTATAAGTTCAGCTGTTTTTTGCTCGGTTCCTTTTCCAAATACCACTTTTGTAGGGGTATAATACTTAAAGTCAAACATGTTGTATCCTCCTTTTTTATCCAACAGTCAATGCCACCCCGGAAACATCTTTTAGCGTTTCCGAGATAACAAAACGATGTTCTGGATTTTCAATTTTGTTATAAGACAATAATACAATATCAAAGAATAAAAATACAACAAATAATATTATATAAGGAATGTAGTTTATTGTAAGTTCTTTAAGAATAATCCATCAATTCCAAAAGCCGATTTCATTAAGCACTTTATCAATCAGCTCTGCATTTTTAACAGAAAACTCCTTTGTTATATGAGGTTTTTCACCTGAAAGAATACATCTGCTGAGCTGGTCAACCTCTAAGGCATAGTTTTGCGGGACAAATATATTTCTAACCGTCATCCCGTCTGCGGTATAAATATTGTAACTCACATTGCCTTCCTGATTGTATTCAACATCGGATCTTATCGAACCTTTGCTTCCGTGTATATACAGTCTGTCATATCTTGAATTGGTATTTTTTCCAAGAATCATGCCAACATTAAAAGCTGCCCTTGCGCCATTTGCAAATCTGATTATTCCTGCAGTCATATAATCAACACCAAGCTCAGAGAATTCAGCACTTGCTTTGACAAATTCCGGATTGGAATCTATAAGCGAAAGTATCATGGTAGTACAATAGCATCCAAGATCATACATCGCTCCGCCTCCAAATTCTTTATGGAGCCTGAAATCCTCCTTATAACCTTGAGTGACAAATGCTGTATCTATATAATCAACATCACCGATGATTCCGCTGTTTATATCATTCTTCAGACTTTCGATATACGGACTGTGCAGATAAGCATAAGCCTCCATAAGATATACACCGTTCTCATCAGCAGTTTTAAACATTTTTTTTACTTCTTCCGCATTAAGTGCAAGCGGCTTTTCACAAAGTACATGTTTTCCTGCCTTTAACGAAGCTTCCACCCATTTTAGATGGATATCATTCGGAAGCGGGATATAAACTGCTTGAACCTTATCATCCTTTAATAAATCCTCATAGCTTCCGTAAGCCTTTTCAATACCAAATTCTTTTGCATACTGCTCAGCTTTTTCAAGACTTCTTCCTGCAATAGCATAAAGTTCACAGTTCTCTGACTTTTTCATACCCGGAATCGTAGCCCATCTTGCAATATTCGCTGTTCCGAGTATACCCCATTTTACCTTTTCCATACTTATTCCTACCTTTCTTTTTTCACTGATCCATGTATAAAAATTACACGGATAAAATAAGACAATGTATGCCATCAGTCTTATCCAGAATGATAACATAACATTGTCTTATAGTCAAAATTATTATTAAGATTGTCTAGAAACTTTTCCCTTCTCTATTTTATAAACAATATCACAGACACGAGATACAAGTCTTAAATCATGCGATATAAGAATATATGTGAGAGCATATTCTTCTTTCAGTTTCATGATCAGATCAAGTATCTGTTCCTGTATTGTCACATCCAGTGCCGATACAGGTTCGTCCAAAATTATAAGCTTCTTTTTCTGTATCAGCGTCAGAGCTATCGCAATTCTCTGCCGCTGTCCTCCGGAGAGCTCCGATATCTTTCTGTCAAGGATTTCTTTTTCAAGTTCAATTTTGTCCAGGATCTCTTCTATTTCACTGTTCGACTTTACCCTGTATTCTTTATCGAAAAGCCATCCCCATCCTTTTTTCAGCCTGAATGGTTCTTCAAGTATTCTTTTTACGGGGAATGCCGGATTCAGTGAAGAATAAGGATCCTGAAATACCATACCCGGACTTTCACATTTTATCTCAAGTTTTCCTTCCACATACTTCTGAAGTCCTGCTATTGCCTTTACCAATGTACTCTTTCCGCTTCCGCTTTCTCCTACAAATCCTGCAGTAATACCCTCAGGTATCTCGAAAGATGCTTCTTTTACAACCTTATTAAATCCTCTTTTTTTCCAAGATCTGTTCTTATATGATATACTTAAATTTTCTGCTCTTACAAGTGCTCCTCTCTTGTTTTCCGCAACTGAAGTCTTCCCAGCATTATCTTTAGCATTATATCTCTTGGTTGAGAATGCTGCCGATAACAGCTTTCTTCCATATTCAGTTTCAGGTGTGCGGAATCGGTACATTTCTGCATCATCCTTGATTACAGAAGCTTTCTTTTTATCCAATACCACTTTATCATCTTTTTCCTCGGGCAGCTCCATGGTTTCTACGATGTTTCCATCCTGCATTATAAGAACTCTGTCAGCAAGCTTACCTATTACGCGCAGATCATGTGATATAAGCATGATAGCAGTACCGTATTTTCTGTTTATATGCTTAAAGATATCAAGTATTACATCGGCAACATTCGCATCAAGCGCTGTGGTCGGTTCATCAGCCAGAATCACATCTGCTTTTGCCACAAGAGCCATAGCGATGCACACTCTCTGGCGCATTCCTCCGGAAAGCTCATGAGGATACATCTCATACAGTTTTTCTACATCATGCAATCCGGTATCTTTTAATGCCTCCAATACCAGTTTCTTTTGTTCTGCTTCGGGAAGATTAGACGAATGAATATCCAGTATTTCATCTATCTGTACACCGATTTTCTGAACAGGATTCAAGCTTGTCATTGGCTCTTGAAATACATATGCAAGCCGTCCGCCGCGTAATTTTCTGTATTCTTCCTCCGGAAGTTTTGTCAGATCTGTTTTTCCATCCAATATTATACTTCCACCTGTGATCACGGCTTTTTCGGAAAGTGTACCCATAATACTCATCGCAGTAAGGCTCTTGCCCGAACCTGACTCTCCCACTACTCCGAGGACTTCGCCTTTATGCAGGTCAAAGGAGATGCCATACAGCGTATCATCTATGCCATCATCCTCTATAAAGCCGACTTCCAGATTTTTTACGCTTATTATGATTTCACCCTCAGATTTTCCGGATTCTGTCTTTTTATTGCCATTCTTTTTATTACCCTTTTGAGTTATATTTCCTGTATCTTTGTTTCCAGACTCCTCCCGGATATCTGTTTGAGCATTTTCTCTCAGTTTTTCATTCTTCTTTTTAACGCTCCTAAGAGACACTCCCGATACACCAAAATTATCACTGATCAGTGTCAGGCCCAGTATGAACAATATCATCACCAGACAGGGATAAAGCTCGTACCATGGGGCGTTAAGAAGAAATGTCTTTGCTTCTGAAAGCATCCTGCCAAGGCTCGGATCAGGTGGCTGTACTCCGAGTCCTAAGTAACTGAGTCCTGCTTCTGCCAGTACTGCATTGTTTATACCTACCAGTATACCTGAAAACAGTATGGGCAGGGTGTTCGGGAATATATGTTTAAATATTATCCTAAAATGGCTGGCGCCCATCAATCTGGCATTTAATACATAGTCCTTATTTTTCTCTTTTAAGAACTCTGCCCTCATAATCCTGGCAAAGCTTGGAATAAACACTATTCCCAATGCTATACAGATATTCCATGTTCCTTTGTCAAGAAGGCTCACTACCACCAGTGCCAAAAGAATACTTGGAAATGATGCCAAACAGTCGTTCACTCTCATCAGTATTTCATCTACTATTCCGCCAAAATATCCGGTGAGTGCTCCGACCACAGTCCCGACTGCAGCTCCCATTGCTACCGTGAACAGTGATATCCCAAAGGTGGTTGCTGCTCCTCTCATAACTCGGGTAAAGATGTCACGGCCATAATCATCTGTACCGAATATATGTTTAAGCGATGGTTTTTTCAGCATTTCCGAATAATTTACTTCGTTAGGATCATATATCTCTACCAGCAAAGAAAAAACCACTAACAGGACAACTGCGCTTAACAGACAGATGCCTATAATAAGACGTACATTGGTTTTATTATACTTTAAACCATGAATATTCTGACTTTTTACTCCTTTTTCCATCATCTTCATAAGCTCTCCTCCTGTCTCGGATCAAGAACCCTGCAGATGATATCTACCAGGAAATTCACTGTAATAACTATCAGTGCAATATACATTACTATTGCCTGAACTACCGTATAGTCTCTTGTCGATATGGAATTTACAAGCAAAAGTCCAAGTCCCGGAAGATTAAATACTTTCTCTATCATTATACTTCCGGCCATAACCTCTGCCACTATAAGTCCAATAAAATTTATTACAGGAAGCATGGAGTTTTTAAGAACATGCTTCCACATTATTCTGTTTAATGAACAGCCTTTTGCCTTGGCCGTTTTAACATAATCGTATTTCAGCTCTTTCTTAACAGAGGTTTTCATAAACCTTACTGTCATAGCTATCTTGGGGATAGCCACAGCAAAAGCCGGGAATATCATACACTGAAGGAATTCCCCAAAATTAGTCGTAGGACTGACATACTTACCCGGCACAAACAGACTGAATACAATACCAAATATAAATGAAATCAATATACCTTGCACAAATGATGGAATAGCCATAAACAGCTGGGCTATCCAGTCCGTAACCATATCCACTATTCCGCCCGGTCTCTTTGCCGAAATGAGTCCTAAAGGAATGGAAAACAGAACTATCAGGATTATTGACAGAACCCCAAGCCATATAGTAACGGGAAGCCTCTGTCCTATCAATTCAGACACGGTCATCGGCCCATACTTTATAGATACGCCAAGATCTCCCGTAAATACGCCTCCGAACCATGAAAAAAAGCGTGCAAAAACATTACGGTCATAACCGTACTGTGCACGCAATTCTTCGACCTGTTCGGGTGTAGCCTCTATACCAAGTTTGGACATGGCTGCATCCCCGGGGATTACTTGAAACAAAAGAAAGGAAAGCAGCGCAACACAAAAAAGCGTAATCAAAAACGATACCAGCTTTTTCAGATAATAATTCATATGTATGCTCCTTTCCCTAGTCAATGTCACCTCGAAAACGCCTTCTGCGTTTCCTCGGTAACAAAACGATGCTCCGCATCTCATTTCAGTCGGGGCTTGAACCCCGCCTGAAACGAAGATCTCCCCCCACCTTCGCTACGCTAAGAGGTGGGGGATAT